>JAIXWJ010000075.1 GCA_027491335.1 Actinomycetes bacterium
CATGGACCGCGCCAACGCCGATACGCCGACCGGCTGCTGTTGGGACACGGCCTCCATCACGCTCATGGCGTTTTCGACGGTTTGAAGGGACTGGACGGCCATGAACTAACAGTGTGCCATCGAAACAAATTTTGTATCGCAATTTAAGACAATCTGTACTTTTTGTGATGGTTCGCAATCTCGGGGTCGCACGGGTAAGACTGTCGTAAGGGCGAGCTCGGGGGAGTTCGTGACGAACATCCAGGGGGTCATTCATGTCGTCGAACATGTCACCGAACGGGGTCAGCGCCGAGCGCTTCCCGGACGAGCGATACACGGTGATCTCGGCGGACTGTCACGCGGGCGGGAATCTCACGGATTACCGCCCGTTCCTGGCCGAGGAGTACCGACGCGAGTTCGACGCGTGGGTCGAGACCTACGAGGTCCCCTACGAGGATCTCAAGGGTCCCGATGGCGGTCGCAACTGGGACTCCGATCGTCGCCTGGCCGACATGGAGGCCGATGGCATCGTGGCCGAGGTGATCTACCCCAACACCATTCCGCCGTTCTACCCCAAGAGTTCTCTGACCTATCAGCCGCCGGCGGCCAACATCGGTGACGCGAATCGCCGCTGGGCCGGCCTGCAGGCGCACAACCGTTGGCTCGCCGACTTCTGCGGTCGTGCGCCGGGACGTCGTGCCGGAATCTGCCAAGTCAACCTCTACGACATCGACGCCTCGGTGAAGGAGATCGAGTGGGCCAAGAAGGCCGGGCTGACCGGAGGAATCCTGCTGCCCGGCGTTCCGCCCGGTGTGGGTCTTCCCGAGTTGTACGACATCGATTACTACGGCCCTCTGTGGGAGGCCTGCGAGAAGCACGCGATGCCGGTGAATCATCACGGCGGAAGTGCGAGCCCGGCGATGACCGACGCCGTGGAGTCGCCGGTGATTTTCCTGCTCGAGATCACGTGGTGGTCGCATCGCGCCCTCACGCACCTCATCGTCTCGGGTGCGATGGAACGTCACCCCGAGATGAAGTGCGTTTTCACCGAGCAAGGAACCGAATGGGTGCCCGGTGAGTTGATGCGCTTGGATTACTTCTTCGATCGCATGCGCCACGCGGTGGGTTCGCAGGAACACATCTGGGGCGAGCCGGTGATGGCCAAGTTGCCTCTGCAGCCCAGCGAATACTGGGCGCGCCAGTGCTACACGGGTTCCAGCTTCATGCGGGCCCACGAGGTGCCTTCGCGACACAAGGTCGGCGTCGACAGCATCATGTGGGGCAGCGACTATCCCCACAAAGAAGCCAGCTTTCCCTACAGCACCGAGGCCTTGCGCGCGGCGTTCTCGGGTTGCGAGCGTTCCGAGATCGAGCAGATGCTCGGCACGACGGCCGCCGACGTGTACGGGTTCGATCTGAAGAAGTTGGCTCCCATCGCGGCCACCATCGGACCGCGCGTGAGCGACGTGGCCACGCCACTCTTGAAGGGCGACGTTCCCAAGGAAGCCGAACGTTGTCCGGCCTTCGTCGGATTCGCCGCGGACGCGTGACGGGAGAATCATGGACACATTGAACGGACGGGTCGCCGTCGTCACCGGTGGCGGTGGCGGATTGGGTCGTGCCATGGGAGAGCGGTTCGCGGCCGAGGGCATGAAGGTGGTGCTCGCCGACGTGCAGGCCGAACTGCTCGACACGACGGTTTCGGAGTGTCGCGAACGTGGGTTGGAAATCAGCGGATTCGTCACCGACGTCACCAAGCAGGAGTCGGTGGACGCACTGCGCGACTTCACCCTAAGCACCTACGGCTCGGTGCACGTGGTGTGCAACAACGCCGGCATCGGTGCGGGCGCCGAGGGACGCATGTGGGAGCACGAACTGAACGATTGGAAGTGGGCGATCGCGGTCAACGTGATGGGAGTCGTTCACGGCATCAATTCGTTCGTTCCCGCGATGCTGGAACACGGCGAACCGGCGCACATCGTGAACACCTCCTCGGGCAACGGTGGCGTGTCGCCGCTCTCGGGCACACCGCAGTACGCGGCCACCAAGGCGGCCGTGGTCACCATCTCCGAATGCCTCTACGCACAACTTCACGAGGTGGAGGCGCGCGTCGGGGTCTCGGTTTTGTTTCCCGGTCCGAACATCTTGCGCACGGGATTGTTCGAGTCGTGGCGTTCGCGCACCGACGAGTTCGCCAAGGAACGTCCGCGCAAGACGCCCTACACGACGGTCGAACAGCTGGAGGCTCAGATGAAGGCGGCCGGCCGCGAGATCGCCTACACGCCGGTGGAAGAAGTGGCCGGTGTCGTCGTGGACGGCATCCTGGCCGATCGATTCTGGATGATGCCGGCCAGCGAGCGAGGCGACGAATCGATGCGCCTTCGCTACGAATCCATGCGTTCACGCGCCAACCCGTCGTACCTGCGACAGGTGCCGGGCTGACATCTCGATCAACGATTACCCACGACACGAACAACAACGAACCGAAGAATCACGACACAAGGAGCACATCATGACCGCCATCGAAAGTCGCCCGGACCAAGGAACATCGTCGGTCGATCACGGAAGCGTGAACGACCCGTACATGATCATCGCGGCCGACAGCCACGCCGGTCTGCCGACGGGCCAGTACCGCACGTACCTGGAAAAGAAGTACTGGCCCCAATTGGATGACTTCCTCGCCGAGCAGGCGGCCCTCATCGAGGCGTCCACGAAGTTGGGCGTGCGCGATTCGAAGTTCGCCCAGCAGTGGTTCGACGAGCATGAAGAGGAACTGGCCGGAGGCTGGGACGCCGATCGCCGGGACCTCACGTTGGATGCCGATGGCGTGGCCGCCGAGGTCGTCTATCCCGATGCCGATGCGGTGGAGAGTCGCACAGCGGTTCCCTTCGGCGCCGGACTCGGATTGTCGGGCGACCTCGATCCGGAACTCGGTTTGGCTGGTTCCAAGGCGCACAACCGTTGGTTGGCCGAGTTGGTGGCCACCAGTCCGAATCGTCGATGCGGCGTGGCGTTGGTGCCGATCACCGGCGATCTCGACGACGTGCTGGCCGAGATCGACTGGGCCAAGGAGAACGGTCTCGGTGCCGTCATGATTCCGGCGCGTTGGTGCAACCAGACCCCGTATCACGACCGCCGTTACGACCCGGTGTGGGCGCGGTGCGAGGAATACAACATGCCGATCGTGACGCACTCGGGTTCGGCCGAGCGCGAGCAGTACGGCGACAACCTCGGCATCTACGTCACCGAGGTGACGTGGTTCCCCGCGCGTCCGATGTGGTTCATGTTGTGGTCCGGTGTGTTCACGCGTTTCCCCGGACTGAAGTTCTGCGCCACCGAGGGTGGTTGCTGGTGGTTGCCGCAGTTGCTGTGGTCATGGGACCGACTGTGGATGGGTCAAAAGGGAGCCGAGAAGCTGGGCAAGGGTGCCTTCGCCGGCAAGGTGGACATGCTCCCCAGTGAGATCGTCGATCGCAATTGCTTCACCGGCTTGGCCAACGTGAAGCGCCGCGAGTTGGGGATGCGATACGAGATCGGCATCGACAACATGTTGTGGGGCACCGACTTCCCGCATCCGGAGGGAACGTGGCCCGCAACCTTCAAGGCGTTGAAGTCCACGTTCCACGACATCCCGGTGCACGAGACGCGTCGCATGCTGGGAGAGTCGGCGGCCAACGTCTTCTCGTTCGACACCGCCGCGTTGGCGCCCATCGTGGAGCGCATCGGTTTGCGTCCCACCGATCTGGGCCAGCTCACCGACGACCGCACCGAGGCCGATCTGATCGCGCGCTGGGCGTCGGTGAAAGAGGTGGGTCGTCACTGGTTGACCGGTCACGATTTCCCCCTGATCCCGTGATTCGGTGATTCCGTGATTTCGTGATGTCCTGAATCCCCGATTCGGGACGTGGGCTCGTGGCAACTTCGCCACACCCCCATGGTCGGATGGCGATGTGTTCGTCGCCATCCGTTGTCGCGTCTGTCGCCGAGTTTTCCGGTGCGATGGTGCATCTCGCGCACCTCATGCATGTCCCGAGTGTTCCGTGCTCGCTCGCGCCACGCCGAGCCCTCGCTCGCACGCGGCCGTCGTGTACGACGGACCGGTGCGCGAGGTGATCGCCGGGTTCAAGTATCGGTCCCGGCGCCGAATCGCGCGGGCATTGGCCGCCCGACTGGTGTCCGACATCGTCGCCGATCCCGACTCGCCTCGCTTCGACGTCGTCACGTGGGCACCCACGTCGTCGCGCCGGGCCGGAGGTCGTGGCTTCGACCAGAGCGAACTATTGGCTCGTCAGGTGGCTCGGCGACTCGGCGTGCCCTGTCGGCGTCTGCTGGAACGTTCGCGCGGGCCGGCCCAAACCGGACGCGGGCGCGCCGAACGATTGCGTGGCCCGGTCTTCCGCTCGCGTCCGTTGCGGCGACCTGTCACGGTCCTCGTCATCGACGACGTGGTCACCACCGGAGCCACCTTCGGTGCGGCGGCACACGCGTTGCGTCTCGCCGGAGCGAGCGAGGTGTTCGCGCGAGCGGTGGCGTCTACGCCCGATCGTCGTCGAGTCGAGCCAATCGTCTGACGGTGCTCACCGCCGACGTGGGGTCTTCGTCCACCACCACGCCATGGATACCCACATCGATCGCCGCCGACACGTTGCTGGCGGCATCGTCGAGGAACGCGGTTCGATGGGCGGGTGCGCCGAGTCGTTCGAGGGCCAATCGATAGATCGCCGGATTGGGCTTGCGCATGCCCACCTCGTGGCTGTCGACGATGTCGTGAAAGATGTTGGCGAAGTCCATCATCGGCCACCAACGTTCGCGCAACTCGCGCACGTTGTTGGTGAGAACTCCCAGTCGAATTCCCGCGTCACGCAAGTCATGAACCAACGTGATCACGGGCTCGTTCGGGATGAAGTCGAACGGAATCGATCGTCCGGGTTCGGGTTCGGGAGTGGCCACGGGAGTGAGACCAGCTTCCAACACCAGCGGGGCCAACGCGACGCGGTAGTCATCCATACTGATCTCGCCACGCTCGAGGCGATGCCACGGGTGGTCGGTGTCCTGGCCGTATTCGCCCATCATCACCCGCATCACCACATCGGCCGGATCGTTGGGGAAGCGCCGCACCACGTCGGACGGGCGGCCATTGCTCGCCAGAACCCCTCCGAAGTCGAAAATGACCGCATCGATGGTCCGTGAGGGTGGTTGGGCGGACGCATCGGTTGTCGAGTTCACCCGAAGAGTTTGCTGGTTGAGCATGGTTCGTTGCCAACCGAGACGACCCCGAGGCCGCGTGATTGTGACGGTAGGATCGGTCCCTGCATGGGAATCCTCGATCGCATCCTGCGGGCCGGTGAAGGCAAGAAGCTCAAGGCCCTCGAAGGTCTGGTTCCGGACATCAATTCCGAGGAAGCCGCCTTGGTGGCGCTGTCCGACGATGCCTTGCGCGCCAAGACCGCCGAATTCCGCCAGCGCATCGAACGAGGCGAGTCGCTCGACGACCTCCTGATCGAGTCCTTCGCCGTGGTGCGCGAGGCCGCCCGACGCGTGATCGGTCAACGGCACTACGACGTTCAGTTGATGGGCGGCGCCGCACTGCACTTCGGTTGGGTGGCCGAAATGAAGACTGGTGAAGGCAAGACCCTCGTCTCGACCTTGCCGGCGTACCTGAACGGACTGTCGGGCAAGGGTGTCCACCTCATCACGGTGAACGATTATCTGGCTCGCCGCGACTCCGAGTGGATGGGACGCGTTCACCGTTGGTTGGGACTCGAAGTTGGTCTGGTCATTCCGGGCCATCGCGAGCGTCCCGAGCAGAAGCGGCAGGACTACGCGGCCGACATCACGTACGGCACCAACAACGAGTTCGGTTTCGATTACCTGCGCGACAACATGGCGCCCACCAAGGCCAACAAGGTTCAGCGCGGTCACAACTTCGCCATCGTCGACGAAGTGGACTCGATCCTCATCGACGAGGCCCGCACACCTCTGATCATCTCGGGTCGCGTGGCCGACGCCGCCAATCTGTACTACCGCTTCGCCAGCATCGTGCGCGCCCTGAAGCGCGACGAGGACTACGAGGTGGAAGAGGACAAGCGCATCGTCATGCCCACCGAGAAGGGCATCGAGCGCGTCGAGCAGGAACTCGGAATCGAGAACCTCTACGACGAGGTGCAACGAAACCTGGTCCATCAGTTGCAGGTGGCTCTGAAGGCAAAAGAGCTCTACCGCCGCGACAAGGACTACATCGTCCAGGGCGGAGACGTGAAGATCGTCGACGAGTTCACCGGGCGCATCCTCGAGGGTCGTCGTTGGAGCGAGGGCATCCACCAGGCCGTCGAAGCCAAGGAAGGCGTCAAGATCAAGGAAGAGAATCAGACGCTCGCCACGATCACCTTGCAGAACTACTTCCGCATGTACTCGAAGCTGGCGGGCATGACCGGTACGGCCCAGACGGAGGCCGCCGAGTTGATGAACACCTACGGTCTTCAGGTGGTGCCGGTGCCCACCAACCGTCCGGTCGCCCGGCAGGACGAACCCGACCTCATCTACAAGTCGGAGAACGCCAAGTTCGGCGCGGTGGTCGACGACATCGTGGAGCGTCACGCGAACGGACAGCCCATCCTGGTCGGAACCGTCAGCGTCGAAAAGAGCGAGCACTTGTCGCGTCTGCTCACCAAGCGGGGCATCAAGCACGAGGTCCTGAACGCCAAGCAGCACACCCGCGAAGCCGAGATCGTCACCCAAGCGGGTCGTCTCGGTTCGGTGACGGTGGCCACCAACATGGCCGGTCGTGGCGTCGACATTCTTCTCGGGGGCAATCCCGAGGGTCTTGCTCGTCGCGCGGTGCTGGCCGAAGGCTTCACTCCCGACACGCTCGTCGACGAGTTCACGCTGCCGATGCCGCTCGACCAGATGCCCGAGGAGTATCGCGAGAATCGCGCCAAGGCCCAGGCTCGCTATTCGGCATTGCTCGAATCGATCACGGCCGATTGTCGAGCCGAGGGCGAGAAGGTGCGCACGGTCGGAGGCCTGTACGTCATCGGTTCCGAGCGTCACGAGAGTCGTCGAATCGACAACCAGTTGCGCGGTCGCGCCGGTCGTCAGGGTGATCCCGGCTCCAGTCGCTTCTACCTCAGCCTCGACGACGAGTTGATGCGCCTGTTCGCCACCGGAGCATTGAACTGGGTGATGGGACGGGCGTTGCCCGACGACGAGGCCATCGAACACAAGATGGTCACCAAGGCCATCGAGCGCGCGCAGAGCACCGTCGAGCAGCGCAACGGAGAGATCCGCAAGAACGTTCTGAAGTACGACGAGGTCATGAACGAGCAGCGCAAGGTGATCTACCAGCGCCGTGATCAGATCCTCGACGGTGTCGACTTGAAGTCGGCGGCCATGGAGTACCTGGCCGAGGCGGTGGACTCACTCATCGAGACGCATTGCGTGAGCGAGGCCGACGACGAATGGGATCTCGAGGGTCTGGCCAAGGAGCTGCGCACCTTCTGGCCCACCGAGTTGAACGCGACCACCCTCGGGCGCTCGCGTAGCACCAACGAGATGTACGACCTCGTGATGGCCGATGCCTCGAGTTTCTACGAGCGTCGCGAATCCGAGTTGGGAAGCGGCGTCATGCGCGACGTCGAACGACAGGTGATGCTGCGCATCATCGATCAGCGCTGGCGCGAACACCTCGAGGAGATGGATTATCTCCAAGAGGGCATCAACCTTCGGGCCATGGGCCAGAAGGATCCGTTGTCCGAATGGCAGCGCGAGGGCTACGAGATGTTCGGCGCCATGATGAAGGGCATCGCCCAGGACTTCGTGCGTTACGTGATGCACGTGCAGGTGGTGCGCAACGACGAGCCGGCTCCGGCGGTCCAGAACCTCCAGCAAACCAAGTCCGAGGCGCCGTCGGCGACGACCGGCTTGTCGCCCGAAGCGGCCGCGGTTCCGAGTGCTCCGACGCCCGTCAAGCAGACGCCGGTGGTGAACGACGAGTTCTCCAAGACCCCGCGCAACGCGCCGTGTCCGTGTGGTTCGGGCAAGAAGTTCAAGTTGTGCCACGGCGCGAACTGACCGGTCATGCGCGATTTTTCCGACGATCTCAAAGAGGTTTCTCGCCGTCTCGGTGAGGCGCGGGGGTACCTCAAGATCGACACCCAGCGCGAGCGTTTCCGCGAACTGGAGGTCGAGGTGTCGCGCCCGGACCTGTGGGACGATCAGGAGAACGCGAAGCGTCTCAACGCCGAGTACGCCAACGTCAAGGGCGACATCGATCAGTTCGATTCGTTGTCACGCCAACTCGAGGACGTCGAGGTGCTGCACGAGATGGCCCGCGAGGTGGACGACGCGTCGCAAGAGACCGACATCGAAACGGGAATCACCGCGATCGCCGATGCGCTGAGCGTTCTGGAGATGCGCAGTCTGTTCATCGGAGAGCACGACGAGGCGGATTGCATCGTGCAGATCAACGCCAAAGATGGTGGCGTGGATGCCCAGGATTGGAGCGAGATTCTCCTGCGCATGTACCAACGATGGGCCGAGCGACGTGGTTTCTCGGTGGAGATCGACGACATCTCGCCGGCCACCGAAGCGGGAATCATGTCGGCGGAGTTCACGTTGAAGGGTCGGTACGCCTACGGGCTCATGACCTCGGAGCGCGGCACGCATCGCCTCGTGCGCATCAGTCCGTTCGACAATCAGGGCCGTCGCCAAACCAGCTTCGCCGCCGTGCAGGTGTGGCCCGCCATGGATGACCCGGACATCGAGATCAACGAGTCCGACGTTCGCATGGAAGTGTTCCGGGCCTCCGGTGCGGGTGGACAGCACGTCAACAAGACGTCGTCGGCGGTGCGTCTGATTCACGAACCCACCGGACTGGTTTCCTCGTCACAAGAAGAGCGCAGTCAGTTGCAGAACCGCGAGAAGGCGATGAATCGTCTGAAGGCGATGGTCGCGGCGCGCATCGAGGAAGAGCACCAAGCCGAACTGGATCGCATCGCGGGAAAACAGGCCACGGTCGGTTGGGGAAGTCAGATCCGCAGCTACGTGCTTCAGCCCTATCAGATGGTGAAGGACCTGCGTACGAACGTCGAATCCAGCAACGTCGAAGGTGTTCTCGACGGCGCCATCGACGAGTTCATGGAGGGTTATCTGCGTTGGCGTCGATCGGGTGACGAATCCTGAACGTGGCGCACTGGTAGCCTGAGCGCGCATTCATGTGACCGGCCATTCGGCCGCCGACTGCCAGAGGAGCAGCATGATCCGTCTCGAAAACGTGACGAAGACCTATGGCACCGATGTGGCCGCTCTTCGTGACGCTTCCTTCGAGATCGCCAAGGGAGAGTTCGTGTTCCTGGTGGGGCCGTCGGGTTCCGGAAAGTCCACCCTGTTGCGTCTGATGAACCGTCAGGAGCAGCCCGAGAAGGGTGAGGTGTGGGTGGCCGGCAAGGACATCAACGCCATGCCCGACTCCAAGGTGCCGTTCCTGCGGCGCAACATCGGCAACATCTTCCAGGATTACAAGCTGTTGCTGAACAAGACCGTCTTCGAGAACGTGGCCTTCGCCCTCGAGGTGATCGGGCGACCCAAGCACGTGATCAAGCAGCAGGTTCCGGCGGTGCTCGATCTGGTCGGCCTGGCCGACAAAGAGGATCGTTTCCCGCACCAGTTGTCCGGCGGCGAGCAACAGCGTGTCTCCATCGCCCGCGCCTTCGTGAATCGACCGCTCATTCTTCTCGCCGACGAACCCACGGGAAACCTGGACCCGGCCACGGGTGAGGGCATCATGCGACTTCTGGACCGCATCAACGGGACCGGCACCACCGTCGTGATGGCCACCCACGACCAGCGAATCGTCAACCAGATGCGCAAGCGAGTGGTGCAGCTCGACCGCGGTGTGATCGTTCGCGACCAGGAACGCGGGGTGTACGACTGATGTTGGCACGAGTCAGTTACGCCTTCCGCGAGACCTGGGCGAGCTTCAAGCGAAACGTCACTCTCACCGCCGCGGCCGTGATCACGTCGGCCGTGTCGTTGTTGCTCGTCGGCTCCACCTTTCTCATTCAGAGGGCTTTCGACAATCTGCTGACGCGCTGGAAGGGCGACGTCGAGTTGATCGTGTACGTGCGGTCCGATGCCTCGCCCGAGCAGATCACGTTCATCCAGGAAGCCATCGAGTCCCAGCCCACCATCATCGACGTGGCCAAGTTGCGCTACCTCGATCAGGCCGAGAGTTACGCCGAGGCCCAGAAGTTGTTCGCCGGAGATCCCGGAACGCTTCGGTTGTTGACGCCGGAGAACATTCCCTCGCAGTTCAAGGTGGTGCCCACCACCGACGACTCCAATCTGATCCGTGAACTGGGTGAATCGTTCCGGGGCATCGAAGGCGTGCGCGAGGTCGCGTACGCCCAGGACGTGTTCGACGTGGTCTCGCGGGTGTCGCAATTCATCCGGGTGGCGACCACCGTGATGTCGATCGTTCTCCTCATCGTGGCCATCGGCCTCATCTGGAACACGATCCGAACCGCCATGTTCGCCCGGCGTCGCGAGATCGAAGTGATGAAGTTGGTGGGTGCCACCAACTGGTTCATCCGTATTCCTTTCATGCTCGAGGGACTTCTGCAGGGTCTCATCGGCGGCGTGCTCAGTTGCGCCGGTTTGTGGGGTCTGAATTCGGCGTGGTCGAACGCCGTCACGGAGTTCAACGACACGGAGTTGGCGGCCTTGGTGGTCTCCGACGGCTACGTGAGTTGGGTCATGGTGATGTTGCTGGTCATCGGTGCGGCCGCCGGTGCCATCGGGTCGGGTATCGCCGCCTCGCGCTTCCTCGACGTTTGATCCGTTCGTCTGACTACTGTCGGGACATGAACTTCGACGAGATCATCTACGACGTCTCCGATCGCGTGGCGACGATCACGCTGAATCGCCCCGACAAGATGAACGCCTTCACCAATCGCATGTTGAAGGAGATCATCGCGGCCATGGATCTGGCCGACGCCGACGACGAGGTGCGGGCCATCATCTTCACCGGTGCGGGCAAGGCCTATTGCGCGGGCGCCGACTTGTCGGGCGGTGGGGAGACCTTCGCCAAGGGCGGGAGCGATGTGGCGGCCCGCTCCGGAGTGGTGCGCGACGGCGGCGGTTTGGTCGCGTTGCGCATCTTCGAGAGCACGAAGCCGGTGATCGGCGCGATCAACGGAGCCGCCGTCGGCGTGGGCGTCACCATGACGCTTCCAATGGACATTCGCTTGGCGTCGGAGTCGGCGAAGTTCGGTTTCGTCTTCGCCAAGCGCGGCATCGTGCCGGAGGCGGCCAGCAGTTGGTTCCTGCCTCGATTGGTGGGCATCTCCACGGCGACCGAGTGGTGTTTCACCGGTCGTATGGTGAGCGCGCAGGACGCCCGCGAAGCACGCCTGGTGCGCAGTGTGCACGCGGCCGACGACCTGTTGCCGGCCGCACGAGCCATCGCCACGGAGATCGCCGACAACACGGCGCCGGTGTCGGTGGCGTTGTCCCGACGCATGTTGTGGCGCATGTTGGGTGCGGATCATCCGATGGAAGCCCACCGTGTGGACTCTCGGGCCATCAACTCGCGGGGTGCCAGTGACGACGCCCGCGAAGGCGTGATGAGCTTCCTCGAGAAGCGCTCGCCCACCTTCCCGGTGAAGGTGAGCGATGGTCTGCCCGACGTTTTCCCCGGGTGGACGGATCCCGAGTTCTCGTGAGCGACGAGGCGATGCTCTACGACCGGGTCGGAGGCATGGACTTCTTCGTTCGCTTGGTGGAGGAGTTCTATTCCGGAGTGGTCACCGACGAGGTTCTGTGGCCGTTGTACCCCGATCAAACGGACCTCGACGGAGCCAAACATCGCCTGACGCTCTTTCTCGCCCAGTATTGGGGCGGTCCGACGACGTACATGGAGGAGCGCGGGCATCCGAAGTTGCGCATGCGACACATGCCGTTCCACGTCGGTCCGTTGGAGCGCGACCGTTGGCTGGTGCACATGGCCAAGGCCGTCGAGCAGTCGATCGATGATGATGCGATTCGCGCCGAGTTGATGGCCTACTTCGTGCCGGCGGCCGAACATCTGCGCAACGACACCGGATTGCCCATCAGTTCGCGCAAGCCCTGAGAGCGGCGTCTCAGCCGAAGACCACGGTCTTGCGACCGTAGACGAGCACGCGATGCTCGAGGTGCGCGCGCACCGCGCGGGCCAGAACGATCGTCTCGAGGTCGCGACCCTTGCGGGTGAGATCGGCGACCGAATCACGATGCGACACGCGCGTGACCTCTTGATCGAGGATGGGCCCCTCGTCGAGTTCCTCGGTGACGTAGTGGGCGGTCGCGCCGATGATCTTCACACCACGGTCGTGCGCCTGGCGATACGGATTCGCGCCGATGAACGCCGGGAGGAAGGAGTGGTGGATGTTGATGATGCGTGATCGGTAGGCGTCCACCACGAGAGGTGACAGGATCTGCATGTAACGGGCCAGCACGACGAGATCGACGGAATGGGCGCGCAACTGGTCGAGCACCGCTCGTTCCTGGTCGGCCTTCGTCTGCGGCGTGACGGGCAGGTGCACGTACGGCACGCCCATGTGGCGCACCAAGTCGGCGTGATCCGGATGGTTGTCGATGACGACCACGATCTCGGCCGGAAGTTCTCCGGAACGCCAACGGCTGAGCAGATCGAACAGGCAATGCGACTGCTTGGAGGCCAGGATGCCGACACGGGGGAGGGTGTCGGTGAACTTGAGATCGACCGTCATGGAATAGCGCGTGGACACCGAAGCGAAGGCCGTCAGGATCTCGTCTCGTCCCAATCCGAAGCCGTCGAGTTCGAACTCGACGCGCTGGAAGAAGACCTTCTCGACGTCGTCGGTGTGCTGCTCGGCGTGAACGATGTTCCCGCCGTGTTGGGCGATGAAATCGGCGACGGCGGCGACCACACCTCGTTGGTCGGGGCAGGAAAGCAGGAGGACGGCGGTCGCGGTCACGCCGGAAGTGTACGGGCGAGCAAGGAATGACAGGCCACCGCGGCGGCCGCGGCGACGTTCAAGGAGTCGATTCCCGGGGCCATCGGAATGCGAACCGCGTGATCGATGGCCGTCAGGGTCTCCGGGCTCAAGCCCTCTCGTTCCGAGCCCAGCACGATGGCCACTCGGGCCGACACGGGCAGAAGACGACCGACCTCGGCGATGTCGGCGGCGGTGGCGCGGGGAGTGAGCCCGCACACCACGAAGCCATGGGCGCGCAGGAGCGGAACGATCGACGGGATGCCCTCGACCCGGGAATGCCGCATGTGAAGTGCGGTCCCCATCGACACCCGAAGGGCGCGACGAGCCAGTGGGTCGGCACTGTTGCGGTCGAGGATGAGGCCGTCCACTCCGAAGGCGGCGGCGCTTCGCGCGATGGCCCCGATGTTGGTGGGATTGTCCACGTCCTCGGCGAGCAAGAGATGACGCGATGCCGTCACGAGTTCCTCGACGGCCATGGTGGGCGGCCGTTCGAACAGACCGATCACGTCGAGGGCCACGCCAAGACCGGTGAGCATGCGGCGAGCCTCGGCACGCGCCGCGAACACCGGCACATGATCGGGCATGGAGGCCGCCACGGAGGCGGGAGACTCGGCGTCAGTGAGAAGGGCCACGGGGGTGCATCCTGCGGCCACGGCACGTTCGACGACCAAGTCGCCTTCGGCCACGAAATGTCCGGCGCTCACACGCTCGATGTCGGCTGGAGTCATCCCCTTGGCCATGCGGGCCGGAATGCGTCGCGGGCGAAGTTCTCGCTCGCGCAACCTGAACTGCTCGAGACGAGGGTCGTCGGCCGAATCGATCAGTAGTACCACGGATACGACGACCAGTCGGGGTCGCGCTTCTCGAGGAAGGACAGTCGACCCTCTTGTGCCTCGTCGGTCATGTACGCGAGGCGCGTGGCCTCGCCGGCGAAGACCTGCTGACCCACCAGGCCATCATCGATGAGGTTGAACGAGAATTTCAACATGCGTTGCGCGGTGGGGCTCTTTCCGTTGATCTCGCGAGCCCATTGAAGTGCGGTGGCCTCCAACTCGGCGTGATCGACGACGGCGTTCACCATGCCCATCCGATGCGCGTCCTCGGCGGAGTACTCGCGCCCGAGGAAGAAGATCTCGCGCGCGAACTTCTGGCCCACCTGGCGGGCGAGATACGCCGAACCGAAGCCACCATCGAAGCTGGCGACGTCGGCGTCGGTCTGCTTGAAGCGGGCGTGCTCACGACTGGCCAAAGTGAGATCGGCGACCACGTGCAAGCTGTGTCCACCTCCGGCGGCCCAACCCGGGACGACGCAGATGACGATCTTGGGCATGAATCGGATGAGGCGTTGCACCTCGAGGATGTGAAGGCGACCGCTCTTGCCCGGATCGATGGACGCCGCGGTGTCGCCCTCGGCGTACTTGTACCCGTCTCGTCCGCGGATGCGCTGGTCGCCACCGCTGCAGAAGGCCCAACCGCCATCCTTGGGAGAGGGCCCGTTGCCAGTGAGGATGACGCAGCCGACATCGGTGGACTGACGCGCGTGTTCGAGCGCGGTGTAGAGCTCGTCGACGGTGTGGGGCCGAAAAGCGTTGCGCACTTCGGGTCGGTCGAACGCGATGCGAACCGTCCCTTGGTCCTTGGCGCGGTGGTAGGTGATGTCGGTGAAGTCGAAACCCGGCACGGATGTCCAGGCCGAGGGGTCGAAGATCTCGGAAACGGTTGCCACGGGGGCAGTCTCGCAGGGGAAGCCGGGATTTGCGTCGTCGATCGGACCTGCCAACACATCGGCGAAGGCGGTCGGTACTTTGGACCGGTGAAGTTTTCCGGTCGAACAACGGGCGCAGCGGGTGTCCTCGTGTGCGCGAGCCTGCTGACGGCGTGCGGTGGCAATGCGGTCGAGGGCTCGACCGTGCCGGCCGTGTCGTCCACCGCGGTGGCCTCGACGACCACGACGTCAACCACATCGACCACCACGACCACGATGGTGCCGACCACGACGTCGACGACGACCTCGACCGCGGCTCCGATATCCGAAGTGTCGGTGTTGCTCGGTCCGTTGCCCGCCGTCGGAACCCGTAACGGGATGGCCACGGCGCTGATTCAGCAACGACTTCTGGAACTGGGATTCTGGTTGTACGCCGTCGATGGCGAGTACGGCTCCACTACGAAGCAAGCCGTGATGGCCTTCCAAAAGTGGACGGGGCTCGATCCGTCGGGTTCGGTGGATCAGGCGACCGCGAATGCGCTGACGATGGCGACCGCTCGTCCGGTGGGGCAGAGCACATCATCGGGAGTGGTGGTCGAGATCGACAAGACCAAGCAGGTGATGCTCATCACTGCGGGCGGCAAGTTGGTGTGGGCGATCAACATCTCGACGGGGAGCGGGCAGTACTACCTCGAAAAGAATCAGAAGGATCCCACGAAGTGGGAAGCCGGTCGCTCGCTGACCCACTCGGGTCGCTTCAAGATTCAACGCGAGCGCGCCGATGGCTGGTGGGACGGCGACCTGGGCAAGATCTACCGACCGAAGTACTTCAACGGTGGAATCGCGATTCATGGGTCGAAGTCGATTCCGAATTACCCGGCATCGCATGGGTGCGTGCGCGTGAGCGTGGCGGCCATGGACATGATCTGGGCGTCGGGATTGATTCCGCTCAAGACCTCGGTGTGGGTGTACGGCGAGGACATCGAAGCGGAAGGGGAGCCGCCGGTGATTCCGACAACCACGACGACCACGCCGCCGATCACGCCGCCGATCACGCCCACGCCCACGCCGCCGCCCACGACGGTGATGGACTCAACCACCACCACGATGCCGTAAATGCGACAAATTGTCGCTTTGTGTACATTGCGCGTGTACACAATGCGACAAATTGTCGCATTTAGGTAATTGCGTGGGGTGGGGGATGGGCGGACATATCAGGTACGAGCGGATTCACGTCCCGTCGTCGGGTTCGACCCCGGACGCTCCAGCCATCGGCGTCATCACCATCGACCGCCCCGAGAAGCGCAACGCCATGACGTTCGCTGTCCTGTTCGAGTTCATCGAAGCGGTCCGCGAGGCCGGCAACGACGACTCCACGGCTGCACTCATCGTCACGGGCGTGCCGGGGGCCTTCTGCGCCGGGACCGATTTGGCGGACCTCTCCACCATCCCCGGTGAGCAACGTGGTTTGCGTGGTTCGGCCGAGGAGACCGACAAGTGGTGGCCGTTGGTGGAGTGTCGCAAACCCACCATTTGCGCCATCGACGGCCCCGCGGTGGGAATGGGGGCCGAGTTCACGTCCCAATGCGACCTGCGGATCGCCTCCACGAACGCTCGCTTCGCGTGGAATTTCGTTCATCGCGGTCTGGTACCCGAC
>JAIXWJ010000059.1 GCA_027491335.1 Actinomycetes bacterium
AGAGGGGAGTCGGCCATGAAGATCGAAGAGCTGTTCTCGGTGAAGGGCAAAGTGGCACTGGTGACCGGTGGGTCACGAGGCATCGGTGAGATGATCGCCGCTGGGTACCTCGAGAACGGAGCCAAGGTGTACATCAGCTCGCGCAAGAAGGAGCAGTGCGACGCCACGGCGAAGCGTCTCTCCGAGCGTTATGGAGCCGAGTGCATCTCCATCCCAGCCAACCTGTCGGATCTGGCGGGAATCGACGCTCTCGTCGCCGAACTAAAGTCCCGCGAGGACCACATCGACATCCTCGTGAACAACGCCGGCGTGTCGTGGGGTGCGCCCCTCGACGAGTTCCCCGAGATCGGTTGGGACAAGGTGTTCGACACCAACGTGAAGGGCGTGTTCTTCCTCACCCAGCGTTTGCTTCCCTTGCTCGAGGCCCGCGCCACCAAGGACGAGCCGTCGTACGTCATCAACATCGGATCGATCGACGGATTGCGCGCGGCGTCGTTCGACACTCAGAGTTACGGTCCGTCGAAAGCCGCTCTGCATTCGCTCACCCAACAGCTGGCCGCCAAGCTGGCCAAGCGCAACATCATCGCCAACGCCATCGCACCGGGACCGTTCCCCACGTGGATGTTGAGCACCGGGGTGGGCACGGGAGGCGATGTGGAGAACACCGACTGGGATGCCGTCGGTCGGCTGAATCCGCGCAAGCGAGTGGGAACGCCCGAGGACATCTCCGGTCTCGCCATCTTCCTCAGTTCGCGCGCGTGCGGTTTCACCGTTGGTGCGGTGATCACGTGCGACGGAGGAACCGTCGTCTCCTGACCGAGTCGACCCGTTCGACGCGGTACTAGGGTCGGGTCATGGCAACGATTCCTCCCGATCACGATTCGAACAACCATGTCGACGTGTTGATCGTTGGTGCCGGTATCTCGGGTATCGGTGCGGCGTACCACCTGCAGACTCTCTGCCCCGATCGCTCCTTCACCATCCTCGAGGGACGCTCCGACATCGGTGGCACCTGGGACCTCTTCCGTTACCCGGGAGTTCGTAGCGACAGCGACATGCACACTCTCGGCTTCAGCTTCAAGCCCTGGACGGAAGCCAAGTCGATCGCCGATGGACCGTCCATCATGAGGTACCTCCGCGAGACGGTGAGCGAGAACGGCATCGATCGGCACATTCGCTTCGATCATTGGGTCACCAACGCATCGTGGGACACGTCCACCTCACGTTGGACCATCACCGCCAACGACAAGCGCAACGATCGCACGGTGACGCTCACCTGCAACTTCCTCTTCATGTGCTCGGGCTACTACTCCTACAAGGAGGGCTTTACCCCCGAGTTCGTCGGACGCGAGGACTTCCGCGGAACCATCGTGCATCCGCAGAAGTGGCCCGAGGATCTCGATTACGCCGGCAAGAAGGTGGTCGTCATCGGTTCGGGTGCCACCGCCGTGACCATCGTGCCGGCCATGGCCACCACCGCGGCACACGTGACGATGCTCCAACGTTCGCCCACCTACTTGGTGTCGCGCCCCGATCACGATGCCGTCGCCGACACTTTGCGAAAGTTTCTCCCCTCGAAGACGGCCTACGCGATCACCCGCGCGAAGAACATTCTGTTCAGCAAGTACTTCTACGACCGCTCTCGCACCCAGCCGGAAAAGGTGAAGCAGTTGGTGGTGGGTGGAGTGCGCAAGGCACTCGGTCCCGAGTACGACGTGGCCAAGCACTTCACGCCGTCCTACAACCCGTGGGATCAACGAATGTGCTTGGTGCCGAACGGCGACTTTTTCTCGGCCATCAACAGTGGGAAAGCGAGCGTGGTCACCGACCACATCGATCGTTTCGTGGAGAACGGCATCAAACTGACGTCGGGCGAGGTGCTCGAGGCCGACATCATCATCACCGCGACGGGCTTGAACCTGGTCACCCTCGGCGAGATGTCGGTGGAAGTGGACGGACACGAAGTCGACTTCGCCAACACCTGGACGTACAAGGGCTTGGCGTACTCCGACGTGCCCAATTTGGTGTCGACCTTCGGATACATCAACGCCTCATGGACTCTGCGCGCGGACGTGGTGAGCAAGTACGTGTGCCGGTTGTTGAATCACATGAAGTCCACCGGCACGCAACAGGCCACCCCGCGTCTTCGCCCGCAGGACGCGAACATGCCCGCGCGGCCGTGGATCGACGACTTCTCGGCCGGCTACATGTTGCGCGTGATGCACCTCATGCCCAAGCAAGGTGATCACGAGCCGTGGATCAATCCGCAACTGATCGCCCGTGACAAGCAGATCATCGTGAAGGCTCCGATCGACGACGGGGCCATGCAGTTCACCAAGACACCGGCTCTGGTCTGAGAGGGGTTCATGGCGAACTATGGTGATGCCAATGAACGCCAAGCTTCGTCGATCCAAGGCTGTGATCGCACTGTCAGTATTGATGCTCACCTTGCAACCAACGTTGTTGGTGACGGAGAGAAGCGCGTTCGCGAACAATCCGTGCCGGGTGGTTGATTTCCGAAGCGAAAGACTCGTTGATGCTCAGAACGCAGTCATCGCGTGCGCAAATTGGTTGATGGCGAACGATTTTCGCAACAACAAGGAGAGCAACGGTAGAGGTCTCCAATGTGTCACGTTCGCGGAGAGATTGTGGAAACTGGTGACACCGAAGGAACGTTCCGTGAAGGGACGATTCGAGAATTGTGCAGGGCGCCGGTTTGCCCAAATTCAGAATCTTGGCAAGCCCTCATTCAAGCAGCCGCCTGCTGGTGAGGCCGGCCTCCCATATCTGGTGTGGTGGTCGGATCCGAAAGTCGCCGAGGGGTGTGGACACGTCGCCGTGTACATCGGTGGCGGGAAGTTTCTTGACAACGCGTATGTCTCGAAGAACGGGCGCAAGCCATGGACCATCACGGGGAATTGGCCAGCACGCGGGGTACGTCCTTCCGGTTACACGACGACCGGCTACTGGAACAGTTGATGATCGCGAGTCGCGTTCAGCTCGCGAGAGCGGGCTCGGGCGCCCGTGACTTCTCGGGCTCCCAGCCCGGCCCGGCGAACACGTAACGCAAGCGATCGTTCAGATTGTCCGCCGACGCCACGTCCTTGGCGATGTTCACGAACTCGCCGTAGGCCATCTTCACCGGATTGTTCGTGCGGATGTTCTTGGTGAGTCCGTACTGCACTTGACGAATCTCGGGTTCGAACGTCTTGAAGAAGCGATCCCAGATGATGAGGATGCCACCGTAGTTCTTGTCGATGTACTGCTTGTTCGCTCCATGGTGCACGCGATGGTGCGATGGAGTGTTGAAGATCTTCTCGATCGGAGCGGGCAGACGGTCGATCGCTTCCGTGTGGATCCAGTACTGGTACAGCAGGTTCAGCTGACGCGCCTTCAGGAACGTGTTGTACCGAAATCCCAACAGTGACATGGGCCAGTACACCCACGTGGTGAGCACACCCGACCACGTCTGACGCAATGCCGTGGACAGGTTGTAGCGACGCCCGGAGTGATGCGCGGCGTGATCGGCCCAGAACAGACGGACCTCGTGCATCCAGCGATGGTTCCAGTAGTAGAGAAAATCCCACACGATCATGGCGCTGACGATCGACCCGCGATGCGATCCGATGTTGCTCACCCGATGTCGGAACATGAACCCGTGTGCCCGCCGATACAGACCGTCGAGCGCGAAGCCCACCACGATGGAGCCCACCAGCAATCCGAGACTTCCGGCGGTGTCCTTCTTCTCGTACCCCAACGGGACGAGTGGGTCGGGTGTGGGGTCACCGTCGTCGGTCGGAGCGATCGCGTCCACGGAAGGAAGTTCGCGCAGTCGACGCCGCTTCAACGTGCGGTGCTCCCAGATCATGGTGGCCACGAAGGCGGGCAACGTCAGCTTGTCGATCAGGTCGATCTTCTTCAGCGGACTGGCCATGGGCACACCGTACCCCTCGGGTCAGGACAACTTCTTGGCGAGACGCAATCCGGCGAGCGCGCTCGGTTCGGCCAGACCCTTCATGGCGATCTCGTAGTCCGGAAGCGCGTACACCTCACCGTCGTCGCCGATCATGAGGAAACGATCGAACTTGGCCAAGAAGGTGCGGTCGTGACTGACGGCGATCACCGTGCCCTCGAAACCATCGAGTGCTTTCTCGAGAGCCTCGGACGATTCGATGTCGAGGTTGTCGGTGGGCTCGTCCAACAGCAGAACGTTGTGCCCCTCCAGTTCGAGGCACAGAATCTCGAGGCGCGCCTTCTGGCCGCCGGACAAGGTCTGGAATTCCTGCCGAGCGTTGTTCACCAGTCCGTAGCGGGCCAGCGCGCGCATGGACTTCTCGTCGTCGATCAGGCGATCACGGACGATGTCGATGCATTGGCGACCGGTGAAATCGGGACGATCGTTGATCTGCGTGAAGACACCCACCGACGTTCGCGGGCCGAAGGTGATGGTGCCCTCGTCGGGAGCGGCACCGTTCAACACCGCGAGCAGGTGGCTCTTCCCGGTCCCGTTCGGTCCGATCAGGCCAACGCGCTCTCCGTGGTACACCTCGTCGGAAAAGGGGAAGAAGAGACTTCCCACCGAGAGGTTCTCCAGCTTGGCGACGCGGCGTGCCGCATCGGCGCCCCGCAGTCGGACGTAGATCTGTTGGTCGGCCACCGGCGGGGGCGGAGGTCCGAGAGCCACGAACTTCTCCCAGCGAGTCTCGGCGGCGTTGGCCTTGGTGGCGTTCTTGAAGTTCTGCGCCGCGCGCTGCTTCATGATCTTCATGTGATGGAACAAGCGACGTTCTTCGTCGTTCCAGCGCTTCAGTTCGTCACCCATCAATTCCTGGCGCTTCGCACGAGCTTCCGGGAACGTGGTGTACGAACCACCGTGACTCCAGCATCCCGATCCCTCGATGACCACGATCTTGGTGGCCACGCGTTCGAGAAGCGCGCGATCGTGGCTGACCATGAGGATGGTGGACTTGCTGGACATGATCTGCTCTTCCAGCCAACCACGCGTCGGAATGTCGAGATAGTTGTCGGGCTCGTCCAGGAGCAACACGTCGGAGCCGGAGGTCAACAACAGATCGAGGACGAGACGCTTGCGTTCACCTCCCGACAGTTCGGAGACCAATCGTCTCGAGAAATCGTCGATGGACGACTTCACACTGCGTTGCGCGGCGGCCTGCCACTTGGTTTCCAGTTCGTATCCACCGAGGTCACCCCAGTCGGACAACGCGGTGGCGTACCCCATGCCATCATCGGATCCATCGGCCAACGCTTTCTCGGCGGCCACCAATGCTCGTCCCGCGACGCGCAGCTGTGGAGGTGCGACCTCGATGAGCATCTCGCGCAATGTGTCGGTCGGTCGGGACATGCCCACGTCCTGGGTCATGGTGAGCATCGAACCGTTCACGGTGAACTCGCCACCGTCGGCTTCGATGACGCCCGACAGGATGCGCAAGATGGTGCTCTTGCCGACACCATTGGCTCCCACCAGAGCCGCGTGCTCGCCGGGGGCGATACCGAAGCTGACGTCGAAGAAGAGTTGATCGGCGCCCGGCGGTGCGTACTCGAGTTCGGAGACGACGATGCTGCTCACCGCGCCAGTCTCGCGGGAGCAAAGCCCGACTACACCGTCTCGGACGACACCTTCAGCAACAACTTGCCGTGGTGGCCACCGGTCATGAGCATGTTCATGACCGCGGGAAAGTTCTCCACCCCGTGTTCGATGTGTTCGCGCATGACGATGTCACCGTTGCGGTACCACTCGGCCAGTTGGTTCTCGGCGCGCGCGTAGTGGGCGGCGAAGTGAAAGACCGCGAAGCCCTCCATGGTGGCGTGCCGCTCGGCGAGCTTCAGATAGTTGCGCGGTCCGCGAACCTCGTCCATTTTCTCGTATTGGGAGATCGCGCCGCAGATGACGATTCGCGATCCTTCGACGATGCGCATCAGAACATCGTCCAGAATCTCGCCGCCGACGTTGTCGAAAAAGACGTCGATGCCGTTCGGTGCCAACTCGTCCAGACGTGCCCCCACGTTCTCGTGTCGGTAGTCGATGGCCGCATCGAAGCCGAGCTCCTCCACGAGGAACGCGGTCTTGTGGCTTCCGCCGGCGATGCCGATCACCTTGTCGGCTCCGCTCAGTCGGGCGATCTGTCCGGCCACCGAACCCACGGCACCGGCCGCGCCGCTGACCACCACGGTGTCGCCCTTCTTCACCCGTCCCACGTCGACGATCCCGAAGTACGCGGTCAAGCCGGTGGTGAGACCGAGCGCGCCGAGCCAGGCGTTGGCGGGCGCGATGTCGGTGTCGAGTTTGCGCAACGCCACCGCGGGCATCACCGCGTGGGTCTGCGAGCCGAGCGGGCCGAACACCTTGTCGCCGACGCGGATCGTGGTGGAGCGACTGTCGATCACGTCACCGACGCCGAGGGCCGGAATCACGCCGCCCATTCGAGCTCCCCGATGGAAACTTCCCTCGTCCAGTGTCGTTCGAATGAACGCGTCGATCCCGAGCAGATCCACCGCCACCAGCACTTGTCCGTCCTCGAGTGGTGCGACGGGTTCCTGCAGGTAGGTGAAGTTCGAATCGTCGGGGCGACCGGTGGGACGACTGGCCAACACCACCTTGCGATTCAGAGGGCTCATCACAAGCCGCCGTCGACACCGAGAATCTGTCCCGTCACCCAACTGGATGCCGGTGAGACGAAGTAGAGAACCGCCTGACCGAGATCGTCGGGCGTGCCCAGTCGTCGCATCGGCATGCGGAGAACCTTCTCCAACTTCGGAAGATCCTCGTCCTGCAGGCGCATTGCTTTCATCATGATCTCGGTGGGCACCGCGCCGGGCATGATGCAGTTCACGCGGATGCGCGGACCCAATTCCTTCGCGTAGGTGACGGTGAGCGAGTTGACCGCGGCTTTGGCGGCCGCGTAGTGACCACTACCCATCACGGTGCTCACGGCGGCCTTCGACGAGATGTTGACGATGCGACCGCCATCGCGCATGAGTCGTGCCGCGGTGTTGGTGCAGACCCAGATCGAGGTGAGGTTGAGTCGCATGGTGGCGTCCCACTCGGCGGGGTCCAACTGGGTGAGCGGCGCCTGGATGGGCGAGCCCCCGGCGTTGTTGATCCAGATGTCGAGGTGACCGAACTCGGAGATGGCCTTCTGGGCCAACGCTTCCACGGCGCCGTTGTCGGTGACGTCGGTGGGCATGGCAACGGCCCGACCACCTTGGGCTCGGATATCGGCGGCCACTCGTTCCACTTCATCCGCGCGTCGGGCGGCGCACACCACGGCGGCGCCAGCGGCAGCCAACGTGTGAGCGATGCCCTCGCCGATGCCCCGACCGGCGCCGGTCACCACGGCCACGTCATCGGACAGGTCGAACAGTCGACTGGTTGCTTCGTTCATCGCGCCCCCTCGTTGCGAACGAACGAAAGTTACCAATAGTAAGTAATCTGCGAAAGGGACTCTTTCGGGTGAGGAATTCGATGAAGCAGACTGTCGGCATGGGCAAGGCATCGGTGACGACCGCACGTCGACCGGGTCGACCGGTGGGCGGCCAACTGGAGGTTGGTCGCGAGCAGGTGCTCGATGCCGCCGAACGCGTCATCGCCCGTGAAGGTGCCGGGGCGTCGATCGATGCCGTGGCCCAGGAAGCTGGCGTCACCAAACCCATCGTCTACGACCGCGTCGGTGGCCGAGCGGACTTGGCCGATGCCTTGGCCGAGCGACTGTCGGATCGCATGGTGTCTGCGTCGGCGGCGGCCATGGCCACCGAACCGGCCCTCACCAAGGAGTCGTTGACTCGCTTCATCGAGGCCAGCCTCGAGGTGGTGGGCCAGCACCGGAATCTGTTCTTGTACGTCACGGGGGGAACCACGGACCAGACGGCCCTCGGACGATTGACGTTGGCCGAACGTTCCACGACCCCCATGACCTCGGTCTTGGCGCAGTGGCGGACCGGGCTGGGCCAGGACCCCGATGTGGCCCGGGCGTGGGCGTTCGGCATCGTGGGCATGCTTCAGATGGTCTCGTTGTGGTGGCTCACGCAGGATGAACGTCCGGCCGCCTCCGTGGCCGCCCAGATCAGCGAACTCTTGTGGCACGGACTGCCCGGCCCGAATACACCGTCGTAAATTACGAGGGGTAGATAATGACCCGCGGACGGTGTTACTGTCGTCACAGGTTTGTTGGGGGGAACAACATGGCCGCAGAGGACAACTACGAGGATCTCACGGAGTGCGCACTCACTCCCGAACTCGAGAAGAAGCTCGTGAACGCCCTGGGCGAGTGCGTCTTCATGTGGGTCAACAGCAAGAACGAGCCGTTCGGGGTCGTGATGTCGTATCTCCCCAAGGACGGCAAGATCTGGCTCACGGCCGCCGAAACCCGCAAGCGCATCCCGGCATTGCGTCGCAATCCGCGCGCGGCCATCTGCATCAACAGCACCGGTTCGAAGTTGGGGGGCGGCAAAACGGTCACCTATAAGGGCAACTGCTTCATTCATGATGATCAAGCCACCAAGGATTGGTTCTACCCCGAGTTCGCGCATCGGTTGCGCCCCGACAATCCGGCGGCGGCCGAGGCCTTTCGTTCGTTCCTCGACTCGCCCCATCGTGTGATCATGGAGTTCGTTCCGGATTACACGCTCAGTTTCGATGCCACCCTCATGTGGGCGCGTTCGCCCGAAGTCGTTCAGTAACCATCAACACCAACCGCTCATACCAACGGAGATCACCATGTCGATGACCGAAAACGTTCCGGCCCACTTGCGGGGCAACGGTCGACCCACGCAGGAAGAACTCACGCTCACCGATCTGAAAGTCGTCGGACGCATACCGGCCGAACTCGACGGTCGGTATCTGCGCAATGGCGCGAACCCGTTGACCGGAATGAGTGCTCACCCGTTCTTCGGAGACGGAATGATTCATGGTGTGCGTCTGCGCGACGGACAGGCGCAGTGGTACCGCAACCGTTACGTGCAGACTCCTTTCATCGCGGATCCGTCGATCGACATCCTGGACCCGAACGTCACGCTCGACATGACGTGTTCGAAGGCCAACACGCACGTCGTCGGCCATGCGGGCAAGATCCTCGCGTTGGAAGAGGGTCACTTCCCCTACGTCCTCGACGGAGATCTCAACACGGTGGGGTCCACCGACTTCGGTGGTTTGTTGAAGGGGCCGTTCACGGCGCACCCCAAGATCTGCCCCACCACCGGCGAGATGTTGGCGTTCGGCTACGCGCCGCTTCCGCCCTATCTCACGTATCTGCGCGTCGCGGCCGACGGAACCATCGCTCAGGTCGAACCCATCACCGTGACCGGACCCACGATGATGCACGACTTCAACATCACCGAGAACCACGTGGTGTTCATGGACCTGCCGGCCGTGTTCAATCTCGATCTGGCGCTCGAGGGCAAGATGCCCATCGAATGGGGCGAGGACTATCCCGCCCGATTGGGCGTCATGCCGCGCGACGGCAACGACTCGCAAGTGAAGTGGTACGACATCAACCCGTGCTACGTCTTCCATCCGATGAACAGCTACGAGGAGGGCGACACCATCGTTCTCGACGTGGTTCGTTTCGATCACATTTGGAAGAAGGGCGCGATGGACTTCCCCAACCCCTACCTGTGGCGTTGGGTGATCGACACTCGCACCGGCAAGGTGTCCGAGGAACAGATCGACGATCGTTCGGCCGAGTTCCCGCGCGTCAACGACGCGGTGATCGGCAAGAAGCATCGGTTCGGCTACGAGATGTCGATGGGCAACGCCGGATTCGGTGAGGTCGATGCCGGCGCCATCTTGAAGTACGACCGTCAAAACGGCACCCGCACGTCCATCGAACTGGGCAAGGGCCGGGTGTCGGGAGAAGCCGTGTTCGCACCGGCCGCGGGGGCGACCAGCGAGGACGACGGCTACCTCATGACCTACGTGTACGACGTCTCGTCGGACACGAGCGAGTACGTGATCTTCGACGCCAAGACGATGAGCGCCGATCCGATCGCAACCGTTCAGCTGCCGCGGGTTCCCTTCGGGTTCCACGGCAGTTGGGTGCCGGCCAACGTGGTCAGCTGAAACACGCCGCATTCGCGGCGACAATCGAGGGGGAGAGAAATGGAACGATCCACGAGTTGGGGAACCTCGGGATCACGGCGGCGCCGTCGTGCGTTCGCTGCGATCATCGCGAGCGGCCTGTTCGTCGTCGCATGTGGTGGCGGTGACGGCGAGTCGACCGACGAACCGATTATCACCGTAGCGCCCGACACCAGCGAGGCGCCGTCGAGTTCGGAGGCTCCCGGAACCAGTGACGCACCCGCTTCCGAGTTGCCGGCACCGACCGGTGAGGAAATGGTGGTGGGCCTCATCAACACCGAGGGTGGTGCGGGTGGTCTGGACTTTCCCGATATTCGACGGTTCATCGAAGCCGCCAATGAATACACGAGCGCGCACGGAGGTCTGGGCAATCGTCCGGTGAGGTTGGAAACCTGTGTTGTCAAGGGCAGCCCCGAGACCTCGCAGGCCTGCGCTCAGGAATTGGTGGGCAAGAACGTCGAGCTGGTCGTGTTGGGCCTCGATCTGTTCCCCGACTACAAGACCTTCGAGGCCGCCGGCATCCCGGTGATCGGCGTGCTGCCGATCTTGCCGCCGGACTACACCGCCAACGCGTTGTTCCTCACGGGTGGTAACGCCACCTCACAAGCGGCGTCGGCGGCTCTTGCCAAGGACTACTTCAAGGCCACCAAGGTCGGCATCATCCACGCCGACAACGCCGGCGCCAACTCGACCGCCGGTTCGTTGACCGCGGCCCTCGACAAGGCGGGAATCGCATGGAAGACCGTGAAGGGCGGCGACAACGAAACGGATGCCGGTTTCCAGGGTCTCATGCGTCAAGCCGTGGAGGACGATCCCGATCTGCTCGTCTCGTTGTATTCCGACGCCGGCTGCATCGGCACCATGCGTGCCCGAGCATCGCTCGGCATCACCATTCCGGTGATCAGCACGAGCATCTGCGCCGACAAGGACGTCATCGATGTGGCGGGCGACGAGGCGACGGGTTGGTACTTCGCGGGTCTGGCCGAGGATCGTGACACTCCCGAGCGCGCGTTGCAGCGACGTCTGCTCGCTCCGGCGATGGGAATCGAGGAAGACGAGGTCTCCACGTCGTCACTCGGACTCGGTGGTCTCGGATACACGATGTGGATGTCGCTCGTCGATTACGGCAACAAGATGCTGGACGAGGGAATCGAGATGACCGGTCAGTCGCTCTTCGATTATTTGAAGACCGGTGAGGGACTCTTCCTCTTCGGTGGCGACTCGCCCATCATGTGCGGTTCCAACGCGAAGTATCCCGCCGTCTGCTCGTTCGTGTTCCCCTTCGCCATGTACAAGGGCGACGGAGTCGTCGGACCCATCGACGATCTGGAGTCGGTCACCGGCTCGGTTCTGATCGACAGCAGTCCGTACCTGCCCTGAACGTGACTTCACGATCACGGCGCCACCGTCGAGCATCCGACACGACTGAGATTTTCGCATGACCGACTATCTCTTCTATCTGTTGCTCGGCAGTGGCGCCGGGGCCATCATCGCCGCCCTCGGCCTGGGCATGGTCGTGACCTATCAAGGGTCCGGTGTCGTCAACTTCGCCGCGGGTTCGATGGCGATGTGGGGCACCTACGTCTACGCCGAATTGCGCAACGGCGCGTACGTGTTTCCGATTCCCGGTCTTCCCGATCGATATCACTTCGGTGACGATGTCGGCTTCCGGTGGGCATTGCTGCTGTCGTTGCTCACCGCCGCGTTGCTCGGACTTCTCGTGTACGCGGTGGTGTTCAAACCACTCCGTCAGGCACCGGCATTGGCCAAGGTGGTGGCCAGCGTCGGTTTGATCATCGTGTTCATCACGTTGGTCGAACGTCGATTCCAGGACATGACCGCCATGCGCGTGGCGCCCATTCTTCCCCGCGAGCCGGTCACCATCACCGGCGATCTCACGGTTCCGCGAGACGGATTGTGGTTGTTGGCGATCGTCGTCGGCCTCGCCGCGTTGTTGTGGGCCGCCAGCAAGTATCTGCGGATCGGCTTGGCCACGCGAGCGTCGGCCGAGAACGAGAAGGGAGCGGTTCTCCTCGGCTACTCCCCCGACTTCCTGGCCGCGTTGGGTTGGATCGTCTCCACGGTGTTGGCGACGTTCGTCGCGATCCTCGCCGCTCCACAGGTGCAACTGAACCCGAGCATCTTCACCTTCGCGTTCCTGGTTCCGGCGTTGGGCGCGTCGCTCATCGGAAAGTTCCAGAACTACTGGCCCACGCTGGCCACCGGCGTGCTCATCGGGATGGGCCAGTCGATCTGCACGAAACTTCAGAACGAGATCAGCTGGTTCCCGGAGTACGGCGCGCGCGAGGGAATTCCGTTTCTCGTGATCATCGTGACCATGGTGGTGCTCGGCGAGCGATTGCCCGAGCGCGGCGCGGTGAGCAACTGGAAGTTGCCCTCGGTTCCCCAGGCCAAGGTGACACCCGTGTCGGTCGTCGTGCCCATCGTTCTGGCCGTCATCGGCCTGTTCGCCTTCGGCCCTCTCTGGCGAGCCGCGTTGATGACGACGGTGATCGCGTCCGTTCTGGCGTTGTCGCTGGTGGTTCTCACCGGTTTCGGTGGTCAGACCTCTCTCGCACAAATGGCCTTCGCCGGTGTCGCCGGATTCGCGTTGTCGAAATTGGCGATGCGCTACGACATTCCTTTTCCGATCGCGCCGTTCCTGGCCGCCATCGGCGCGATGATCTTCGGATTGTTGGTCGGGTTTCCCGCGTTGCGCGTGCGAGGAACGAACCTGGCCATCATCACTCTGGCCGGTGGCGTGACCATCGCCGAGTTCGTCTTCAAGAACCCCGCCGTCATCGGTGACATCGAGTCGGGCGGAGCCAAGGTTCCGAACCCCCGCCTCGGTTCGTGGGACTTCGGTCTCGTCTTCGGCGACAAGGTGTCACGGCCGATCTTCGGAGTTTTCCTCGTGGTGATCCTGGTGTTGCTGTGTCTCGCGGTGGCCAACGTGCGACGCGCCGGTTCGGGACGCGTGATGTTGGCGGTGAGAGGCAACGAGCGCGCGGCCGCCGCCATCGGAATCAACGTGACCAACGTGAAGATGACGATGTTCGCCTTCTCGTCGTTCATCGCCGGCGTGGGCGGAACGCTCATCGCCTACCGATTCGGTTCGGTGTCGGACTTGTCGTACGGAGTGATGGCGTCGCTCACCGCTTTGTCGGTGGCGTACCTCGGTGGCATCACCAGCGTCAGCGGTGCCGTCACCGCGGGCGTCACCGCCACGGCCGGCGTCATGTTCTACGGACTGAATCAGGTCTTCGGTGGCATGGGACGCTGGGAGGTGTTGATCGGTGGCGTGTTGTTGATCGCCACCGCGATCACGAATCCCGAGGGCATCGCCGGCGGTATCCGATTGCAGGTGGCCCGCAAACGACGCGAGAAGGAACTCGCGGCCGTCGGTTCATCGAACTGACGTCTTCACGAACTCCTGAGGCTTCCTTCATCGACCACAGAGAGTTGGTCACCGAGTGGAAGATGGTGAGTCAGTAGGGTTCCCGCGACGGTACGCCGTCTCGAACCAAACGGCTTGCCGTTACGAATGAGGGAGAGCACATGAAGAAGTTCATCGGAATCGCAGTGTCGATCGTGGCCGTCGCCGGACTCGCCGCGTGCGGTGGAGACGATGGGGGTAGCGGAGACGTCGATCGTGACGCGTTGATCGCATTGTTCAACGAGGATGGCGACATGACCCAAGAGATGGCCGAGTGTCTGGCCGACGCGACCATCGAGTCTCTCGACGCTGACGACATGGCCTTGATCATGGACGGCGGCGATCCGAGTGCCGAGGGCGAAGCGGCGTTCATGGAGGCCATGCAGCCCTGCATCGAGTTGGAACTCGGAAGCTGAGATCAGATCGCGGTGACGGTGGGCGATCCCGCCGTCACCGCGAAGGTCTTCCACGTGGTGACGGCGGAACCCTCCACCAGGGCGTCGTCCACGATGCGGTAGTCGGCGGTCCATGAGGTGGCGTCGATGGTGTGCAAGGTGTAGCCGCGGTGCGCGACCTCGGCGTCGATGATGTTGGGTAGCGCCACCAACAAGGCCTCGGTGGAGGAGTCGATGTTCCCGCTCGACGAGATCGAGGTGGTGACGAACTCGACACCCCGCGCGGTGGTGGGTTCGATGGACGACGTCAACTGCCCGACACCGGCCAGGTGAATGTCTCCGGTCAGTACCACGAGATTGTCGGCCGACGACACGGACTCCATCAATCGATCGCGAGCCGGTGCGTATCCGTCCCACTGGTCGTAGTTCAGAACCGCGGCACCCAGTCGAATGTCGGTCATGACGGTCTGGTTCGCCAGGACACTCCACACCGCATCGCTCTCGATGTTCTCGGCGACCCACGCTTCTTGTTGCGCTCCGAGCATCGTTCGCTCCGGCACGGACGCCTCCTCACATGCCGGAGAAACCTGCAACACCGCGTCACCGCACGCTTGGTCGTCGCGATATTGGCGCCCGTCCAGCACGAGCATGTTCACCAAGCCACCCCACGTGACGCGACGATGAATGCTCAGGTTCTCGTCCACCGGCGGATCGAGACGAACCGGCATGTGTTCCCACCATGCTTGGTAGGCGGCGGCCCGACGAGCGGCGTAACCATCGGCATCGACCGCATCCTGCGGCGTGAGGCCGGCGTAGTTGTTCTCGACCTCGTGGTCGTCCCACGTGACCACCCACGGACACGCCGCGTGAGCGTTGCGCAACAGCGGATCACTGCGATACAGCGCGTAGCGATTGCGGTACGCCACCAGATCGGTGATCTCCTCGCTGTTGTGCAGTCGAACCGTGTCGGCTCCCAATGTGCCGACTCCACCCTCGTAGATGTAGTCGCCGAGGAAGACGACGAGATCGGGAGACTGCTTCACCATGTCGTCGTAGGCGGTGTAGTAGCCGGCCGTGTAGTTCTGACACGAAGCGGTGGCGATGCGCACGGTGTCCAGCGAGGACGAGTCGGGTGCCACTCGCGTCGCACCCACCGGACTCGTGAACTCCCCGACGCGGAATCGGTAGTACGCCACCGCACCAGCCGGCGGCGCCACCTCCACGTGAATGCTGTGTCCGTGGCGCGCCGTGGCCACCACGTCTCCGGAACTCACGATGTCGGTGAACTCGATGTCTGTCGCCACCTCCCAACGGACCGGCACTTCTTCTTCGGCGATTCCTCCACCGTTGAGCGGATCCGGAGCGAGTCGGGTCCAGATGATGACCGAGTTCGTCGAAGGATCGCCGGAAGCCACTCCGAGGGTGAAGGGGTCCACGTCGAAAGGCGCCGGAGCCAGCGGGGTGGACGTGGTCGGTGTGGTGCTCGGAGTCGTCGACGGCGTGGTGTCGCCGGAGCCGTCATCGCCGGACCCACCGCCGTCGGACTTCGAACAAGCGGCCACGACGACCGACGCGCCCAAGGCGAGGAAGATTCGACGAGAAATCGGTGTGCTCATGACCGAATCTTGTCAGACGCACGGACCCCATCGTGACGGCCGGGTATCGCGACGGGTCGCACGGCCCATCGTTCCTCAAGTCCGATCGGTGCATCGTTCCGTTGGGGGCGGACGCAAGCCCACCCGAAGATCGAGGAGGCCGATGATGCGCGTGTCGTGGTGTGTGGTGATGTTGGGTTTGGTGGCCTGCGGTGGAAGCACCGGTGCGGTCACGGGGGATCCCCTCGCCGAGGTTGCACGACCGATCGATCCCCCGGCCTCGACGACCACCGTGTCGACATCGGCGACCACTCTCTCCCCCGAGGTGATGGTGGCCGCCGTGCCAGACATGGAAATGGAGATGGACATCGACATAGTCGCGGCCTTCGACCAATTGATGGACGCTCGACTCGCGTGCGGCCGTCGACCGGAAGCGTGTCGCGTGGACGAGCTGGCGATGGTGGGCTCGCCGATACACCAGGAGTTGACGGTGTTGATGGACTCCCGGACGCGAGCCGGAATCGTGGCCTCGACGCGAGGTTCGTTGCGATATCGCATCGACGATGCGCGCGTCGATGGTGATCACGCATCGATCACCACCTGTTTGTACGACGGCATCGTTCTGACCATGGACGGTTCGATCTTCGACGAGTCGACCATGAGCGCGATCACCGAATGGACGATGGTGCGCTCCGCCAATGGTTGGAGATGGAGCGACTGGCGAGTCATCGACTCGACGAGGGAGGGGGACCTGTGCGGATTCGCCGGTTGATCATGTCGGTGTTGGTGCTGGCTCTGCTGGGTTCGTTCATCGGTGACATACATCGTCAAGCCCTCGCTGCAAACACGTCGAGCAACCCGTCGACCGACACCTCCGGTGGTTCGTCCGGTGGCGTCATCTGGTCCGGAGTTCAATCCGGTACTCCCCCGACGGGTGGCTCGTCCGGTGGCTCATCGTGCACCTGGCGCATGTTGGTCACCTTCGATTCGACCATCGGTCGCACCACCAACATCTCGCGGGTGGTCGATGGCATTCGCTACGACTTGTACGAACGACGGTGCGGATCGGTGTTCGCCGATGTTTGGATTCCTCGTCTGTCGCCGAGTCAGGTGGCGCGCAGTGCCGCGCTGCTGGTTCAGGCGCGGCTGCCGAGCCCAACGGTTTCCTTCGCTCCGTCGTCGGCATCGATGGTTGTGAACGTTCCCAACTGGTACTGGGTCGACGCATCGTGGTGGACCCCGGTGACCGCAACGGCGTGGATCCCCACCGCGTTCGGTCCGTTGTGGGCCCGCACCACGGCCACGCCCGTTCGCTTGAACATCGTCACGCAGGACGACGGAAGTCCGCTCGGCAACGAGCTTGGTTCGTCGTCGTGCGTCGGCCCGGGTTGGGCGTGGGACGTGTCGCTCGGTGACGACGCGGTCTCCCCGTGCATGTACGAGTATCGGCACGCGTCCACGTCACGGTCGTCGGGAACCTTCCTCGGGCTGATCGGCGTCGAGTGGCGAATCAGCTGGACCTCGAGCACCGGTGCGGGTGGAACGTTGCCATCCCACACCACGAGCTCGTTCTTCGTGAATCGCGTGGTCGAACTTCAGGCGTTGGTCGGTTGAGCGCGCGGCGCGCGTTGCGACCACAGCACCCCGACGATCACCAGAGCGGCACCCAAAAGTTGCACGGGCTTCAACGACTCATCGAGGATCAACACCACCCAAATCAGGGTGAGCACCGGCTCGGTCGTGGCCACCAAGGCGGCCGATGACGGACCCAATCGACGGACACCGAGGAAGAAGGCCATGCTCGCCAACACGGTGCTGATGGCGGCGAGTCCGACGGCCGAGCCGTATCCGCCGAGGCTGCTCGGTGCGCGCATCGGCCACGAGATGGCCGCCGCCACCACGGCGAAGGCCAGCGAACCGGTGAGGCTCCACGCCGATGCGACCAAACCATCGCCACCGTCGGTGACGAGCCGTTCGCTGTAGATGACGTACGCGGCGTAGGTGAGGGCGTTGCCGAGTGTGAACAGCAAACCGACCACCGTCGCACCACCCGCACCATCCAACACCTCGGGCACGGTGAGAGCGATTCCGACCAAGGTGATCAGCACCGCGATCCACACCTGTCGTCCGGCCGGACGACCGAGCAACGTGGCCCCGACGGCCACCATGGCCGGGTAGGTGTAGATGATGACGATGTACAGAGCGCCGGGCAACTGATCGAGTCCGGCGAAGGCCAGCCACGCGACGCCTCCGAACAACACGCCGGCGGTGAATCGGGGGAGCCATGCCACCGAGAAGGGCCCCGGTCCACCGAATCGCGCGCGAATCAGCACCACGATCCATGCGAGAGGCACCGCCAGCAAGAAGCGCCACACCAGCACGTCGACCGCGTCGAGTTCCTCGAGCACGTTCTTGCCGAAGATCGTGAACATCGAATACGCGGTGGCGCTCAGCACCATCCACGCGATTCCGCTCCGTTTGGCATGTTCTTCGAGACGTGACACGAGAACGAGACGCTAGAGCATCGAGCCGTCGGAAACGTCCTGCACGGCGTGACGCAGCACCAAGTCCTCGAGGGCGCGAGCCGTCATCGGACGCGCGTACAAGTGGCCCTGATGCGTGGTGCATCCGAGGGCCAACAAGGCGTCGGCCTGCGAGCCGGTCTCCACACCATCGGCCGATACGGCCAACCCCAGATCGCGAGCCAGTTGCACCATGGCTCGCACCACCGCGCGATCGTTCGGATGCGAAGTGAGAGCGTCCACGTGCTGTCGATCGACGCGAATCTCGTCGAGGGGCAACGTGCGAATCATCGACAGCGCGGCTCCGCCACGACCCGCGTCCTCCAGACACACCCGAGCACCCTGACGGCGCAGGTCGGTGAGCACACCGGACGCCCCCACCACGTCGCCCAGCACCGCCGCTTCGTAGATGTCGAGGGTCAACATGGTCGGATCGATTCCCGAGAAGAACGATTGGATCTGCCCATCCCGCCACGCGCGTGGTGTGCAGCGATGCGGAAGGTTCACGCGGAAGCGGAAACCCGCGGGCAATCCGAGTGCGCTCAGTCGTCGGATGACCGGGCGAGCCTGTTGCATGATCACGCTGGTCAAACGTTCGAGCGTGCTGGCATCTTCGGCCATCGTGAGCATCTCGGCGGCGTTGGCGATGGACCCGTCGGACTTCAACCAACGGGCCAGGACTTCGGCGCCGATCAGGCGACCGGTGCTGGCATCGAACTCCGGCTGGAAGAAGGGCACCACGTCGCCGGCATCGATGGAGCGGCGCAGGGCGCGCTCTTCTTGATTTCGTCGCTGCATCTCGGCGCGAACGTCGGCCGTGAAGACCTCGATGCGATCACGGCCACCATCTTTGGCTCGGTGCAAAGCCGCGTTGGCGAAACCGATGATCGAACTGGGCGTGTCGTCCTGATCGGGTCCGATCGCGATACCCACGCTGGCCGAGACGCGAACCAGTCGCCCCATCAGCTCCAACGGTTCGCCGATCGATCGCGTGAGACGTTCGGCCACCGCCACGACACGATTCAGATCGGTGGCGTCGTCCACGACCACCACGAACTCGTCACCACCCAGACGACCGGCGGTGCATCCATCGGGGAGGATCGCGGTGATCCGTCGTCCCATGACCTGCAGCAGTTGGTCGCCGGCTCCGTGACCGAGCGAGTCGTTGATGCTCTTGAACCGGTCGATGTCCATGAACATCACCGCGATGGGCCCGGTGGCCGCGCTCAAGGTCCGCTCCAAACGCTCGGTGAGGCCACCGCGATTGAGGAGCCCGGTCATGGAGTCGTGGGCCGCCACGTGCTCCAAGTTCTGATGAGCGTGGGCGATTCGGAGGTTCTCGGCGACCAGGCCGTCGATTCGGCCCATCGCCTGACGTCGACGTCGGTCCACCAGCACCAGCCCCCCGAGGGCAAGGAGACCACCGAGGGCCAAGGCGACAACGAGCACGCAGGGTTGTCGGCCCCTCGATCCCGGTTCTTGACACATTTGTGGGGATCGGTCGTGGGGTCGGCGGGGCCGAAGCGGGACGGATGTTTAGTCGGTGTGACTAAGGAAACAACATTTGTGCGTTGCCGGCCGGACATTTGAGGCCTAAGTTGACACGCACTGACGCAGGATCCCCCACCCCCCGGGGGATTCGGCGTCAGTCCATAACTGTTCATAAGGAGAATCCCCATGGCCAAGGCAGTCGGAATCGACCTCGGAACCACCAACTCGGTTGTCGCCGTCCTCGAGGCGGGAGACCCGGTGGTCATCCCCAACTCGGAAGGCGCCCGCACCACCCCGTCGGTGGTGGCGTTCAGCAAGGCCGGCGAAGTGCTGGTGGGTGAAGTGGCCAAGCGTCAGGCCATCACCAACCCCGACCGCACCTTCCGCTCGATCAAGCGCCACATGGGCGAGGGCTGGAAGAGCGACGACATCGACGGCAAGAAGTACACCCCCCAGGAGATCAGCGCGCGCACGCTCATGAAGTTGAAGCGCGACGCCGAGGCTTATCTGGGTGACACGGTCACCCAAGCGGTCATCACCGTTCCGGCGTACTTCGACGACGCGCAGCGCACCGCCACCAAGGAAGCCGGCCAGATCGCCGGCCTCGAGGTGCTGCGCATCATCAACGAGCCCACCGCGGCCGCTTTGGCCTACGGGCTCGACAAGGGCTCCGAGGACGAGACCGTGCTGGTGTTCGACCTCGGTGGAGGAACCTTCGACGTGTCGGTTCTCGAGATCGGCGACGGCGTCTTCGAAGTGAAGAGCACGCACGGCGACACCGTTCTCGGTGGAGACGATTGGGACCAGCGCATCATCGATTGGTTGGTCGCCCAGTTCAAGAGCGCGCACGGCGTGGACTTGGCCAACGATCGCATGGCCACCCAGCGTCTGAAGGAAGCCGCCGAGAAGGCCAAGATCGAACTCAGCCAGGTGCAGCAGACGCAGATCAATCTGCCCTTCATCACGGCCACCCCCGAGGGACCGTTGCACCTCGACGAGACGCTCAGCCGTTCGAAGTTTCAGGAGATGACCGCCGACCTCATCGAGCGTTGCCGCATCCCCTTCGAACAGGCCATCAAGGACGCCGGTCTCACCAAGGGCCAGATCAACCACGTCATTTTGGTTGGCGGCTCCACCCGTATGCCCGCCGTTCAGGATCTGGTGCAGTCGCTCACCGGCAAGGAGCCGAACAAGAGCGTCAACCCCGACGAAGTCGTGGCCATCGGCGCGGCCGTGCAGGCCGGTGTCTTGAAGGGTGACGTGAAGGACGTGCTGTTGCTCGACGTCACGCCGTTGTCGCTCGGCATCGAGACCAAGGGTGGCGTCATGACCAAGCTCATCGAGCGCAACACCACCATCCCCACCAAGCGCACCGAGGTGTTCACCACGGCCGAGGACATGCAGCCGTCGGTGGAGATCCACGTGTTGCAGGGCGAGCGCGAAATGGCGTCGTACAACAAGACCCTGGGCAAGTTCCAACTGGTCGATCTGCCGCCGGCTCCGCGTGGCATGCCGCAGATCGAGGTCACCTTCGACATCGACGCCAACGGCATCGTGCACGTGTCGGCCAAGGATCGCGCCACCAACAAGGAGCAGTCGATGACCATCAGTGGTCAGAGCACCCTCTCCAAGGACGACATCAATCAGATGGTGAAAGATGCCGAGGCCCACGCCGAGGAGGATCGCCAGCGTCGCGAAGAGGCCGAAGTGCGCAACAACGCCGATTCGCTGGTGTACCAAACCGAGAAGGTCTTGCGTGAGCAAGGCGAGAAGGTCTCCTCCCAGGAGAAGGCCGCGGTCGAAGCGCCGTTGGCCACACTGAAGAAAGCCCTCGAGGGCAACGACACAGCCAGCATCAAGGCGGCCACCGAAGCTCTGATGTCGGCCAGCCAAGAGTTCAGCCAGAAGTTGTACGAAGCCGCGGCTCGCGATGCCAACGCCGCCGGCACGTCGGCTTCGGGCCAGAGCGGTGCCGCCAACGATGACGAGATCGTCGACGCCGAAATCGTCGACGGCGACAACTGAGTCTCGACATGTCCGAGGAAACGACCGCACCCGACGGCGTCGAGAGCGCGAGCGACGACATCGTCGAGACGACCCACGACGAGCCGTCGGAGCTCGATCTGCTCACGGCGGAACGCAATCAGTACCTCGAACTGGCCCAGCGCGTGCAGGCCGACTTCGAGAACTATCGCAAGCGCGTGAGTGCCCAGACGGCCGATGACGTCGATCGGGCCACCGGTCGCATCGCCGAAGCGTTGTTGCCGGTGCTCGATGCGTGCGAAGCCGCCTTCGTGGCTCATCCCGCCGAGATCGAACCACTGTTCAATCTTCTGCTGGGTGAACTGAAAAAGCAGGGTCTCGAGGCCATGAACCTTCACGGTCAGCCCTTCGATCCGGCGTTGGCCGAAGCGGTGTTGCAGGAACCCGCCGACGGCGACGGAGATGGCACCACCGTCGTGGTCGACGTGCTGCGCAGTGGGTACACATGGAAGGGCCGCGTGCTGCGGGCGGCATTGGTGAAGGTCAAGGGCTGAGGAGCGCGACATCATGACCGCGCAACGCGAGTGGTACGAGAAGGACTATTACGCGGTCCTCGGTGTCGCCCAGACCTCCACGCCCAAGGAGATCACCAAGGCCTATCGCAGGCTGGCGCGCGAGAATCATCCCGACGCGAAGCCCGGTGACGCCGCGGCGGAAGAGCGCTTCAAGGAGATCTCGACCGCCTACGACGTGTTGAGCGACGAGTCCAAGCGCAAGGAGTACGACGAGGTGCGTCGTCTCGGACCGATGGCCGGCGGCATGGGTGGCATGCGGTTCAACACCGGTGGCGGTGATGGATCCATGGACGATCTGTTGCGCATGTTCGGTGGCGGACGCGCCCGCGGTGGCGGTGGCGGAGTCGGGCCGCGACGAGGCAACGATCTCGAGGCCACGTTGGGACTGGAGTTCACCGAAGCGGCTCACGGTGTCACCACTTCCGTGCACCTCACGAGTGACGCGCGGTGCGAGACCTGCAACGGCAGCGGAGCGCGACCCGGAAGCAGCGCCAAGACGTGCGGACAATGTGGTGGTCGCGGACAGGTCGACGACAACCAAGGGTTTTTCTCCTTCGCCTCACCATGTGGTCGTTGCGGAGGTTCGGGAAGCATCATCGAGACGCCGTGCGGTGTGTGCCGGGGCTCGGGCATCGAGAAGCGAAACCGCGAGGTGAAGGTGCGCGTGCCGGCCGGTGTCGCCGACGGACAACGTATTCGTTTGCCCGGCAAGGGGACACCGGGTCGCAACGGAGGTCCGTCCGGTGATCTCTTCATCATCTGTCGAGTGGCCGCGCATCGCCTGTTCGGTCGCGACGGCGAGAACCTCACGGTGAGGGTGCCCATCACCTTCGCCGAGGCCGCTCTGGGCGCCGACATTCAGGTGCCGACGTTGTCCGGAGAACGCGTCACGTTGCGCGTCAAGCCGGGAACCCAGAGCGGTACCCGGCATCGCGTGAAGGGTCGGGGCATCGAAACCGCCAAGCATCACGGCGACCTGATCGTCACCGTGGACGTGGTGGTGCCGTCGATCCTGAACGACGAACAGCGCGCGGCGGTCGAGGCTCTGGCCACGGCCACCACGGACACACCACGCAACCATCTCTTCACGGGGGAGAGATCATGAGCAACTCCAACGATCGCGCCATCTACGTGATCTCGGTCGCCGCCCAGTTGGCGGGGATGCATCCGCAGACCCTGCGCATCTACGAACGTCGTGGGCTGCTGCAACCGGCGCGCACGCAAGGTGGCAATCGTCGCTACAGCGACATCGACATCGCGCGTTTGAAGCGCATCGCCGAACTCACCGCCGAGGGCATGAACGTGGAGGGAATCCGGCGCGTGATGGCTCTCGAAGCCGAGGTGGAGCGACTGCGCGACGAGGTCGATCGGCTGCGCTTGTTGGCCGCGCACGCCATCAACGAACACGAGCGTCGCGCGCACGGCGAGATCGTTCCGCTCCGACAAGGAGTGGCGGTGTTCGGACAGGTGCCATCGGTCTTGCGTCGAGAGAACCGGAGATGAGATGACCGGAGATGAAAAGACCACGACTCCGGACTACCAGCCGTACGTCGCGGGACCGTTTCGTTGGCGTTTGGCCTTGCGCCCCCTCGACCTGACCGACTGGATCCAGATCGGGGACGACTACGACCACGAGATGGCCGCCAAGACGGTCGTCTTGCGCGATCATCACGACACGGTCGTGGCGACCATCGACGGCATCGAGCCCGAAGCGGCCGAGATACTCGAGCATCTGTGCGATCACCTCTGTGCGACCCGGCCGGACTGGTTCGCTCGCGAGGGCAACGAGATCGTGAATCGTCGTCGCGGCGAACGTTGGCCGGTTTCCCCCGGGGACGATGGCTCCTGGGCACTTCACCCCCTCGACATCGCCGGTCGATTGGTGCAAGAGGACCTGGCGCTGTTGGTGAATCGCGAGGCCGGATTGGTGTTCGGTGGAGGGACGGTGTGTTTCCCGAATCGCTGGGACCTGTCGTCGAAATTGGGACTGACCATGGCCGAGGTGCACGCGCCGGTGGATCGTCTCAACGAACAACTTCAGGATCCGATCGATTCGTTCTTCGGGCGCCTCTCGGTGGACAAACCGTTCTGGCGATTGGGCTGGGGCGTGTTGGACACCGACGATCCGTATCAACCGATGGACGGAACCGCCTCGGTCCCCCCTCCGATACCCGCGATCGGTGATCCGTCCACCGGCGATCGATTGTTCCTTCGGGTGGAGCGAGAGACACTTCGACGATTCCCCCGCACCGACTGCGTGTTGTTCACCATTCGCACGTACATCCGTCCTCTTTCGCATCTGGTCGAGCGTCCACAGGACGCGGCACGATTGGCTGAGGCTCTGAGCCAGCTGCCCGACGATGTTCGGGACTACAAGCAGACCACCGAACTCACCGCCGCCGCGGTGCATTGGTTGAGCGAGGTGTCCGGAAACCAAGCACATTCCTCCGGAGGTCGGTGACATGACGTTCAATCCGAAGAACTGGACCCACAAGACGCAAGAGGCCGTGTCGGCCGCGATCGATCAGGCCAAGGAGTTGTCGAACCCCGAACTCACCGGCGATCACGTGATGGCGGCCCTCATGCGCCAAGAAGACACCATCACGCCGGCGGTCCTCGCCAAGTTGGGCTTGGCACCGTTGATGATTCGCAATCAGGCCGACGAACGGGTGGCCAAGTTGCCCAAGGCCTACGGCGGCGACGAGCCGCGCATGAATCGCGAACTCAACAACATCTTTCAGATGGCCGAGCGATACCAGAAAGACCTGAAGGACGACTTCCTCAGCGTCGAGCACTTGCTGTTGGCGATGAACCAACGTCTCGGGGTGGGCAGCGAGGAGTTGTTGCAGGCATTGCGCGACGTGCGCGGAAGTCATCGCGTCACCGATCAGAACCCCGAGGAAAAGTTCCAGGCTCTCGAGAAGTACGGACAGGACCTCACCAAGCGCGCTCGTGACGGCAAGATCGATCCGGTGATCGGACGCGACGCCGAGATCCGCCGGGTCATTCAGGTGCTCAGTCGCCGCACCAAGAACAACCCGGTGCTCATCGGAGAGCCCGGCGTGGGCAAGACGGCCATCGTCGAGGGCTTGGCCCGTCGTATCGCCGATGGCGACGTTCCCGAGGGACTGAAGAACAAGCGGCTCATCTCGCTCGACATCGCCAGCTTGCTGGCGGGAGCGAAGTATCGCGGCGAGTTCGAGGAGCGTTTGAAGGCCGTGCTGAAGGAGATCACCGATGCCGCCGGCGAGGTGATCACGTTCGTCGACGAACTGCACACCATCGTTGGTGCGGGTGGGGCCGAGGGCGCCATGGACGCCGGGAACATGATCAAGCCCATGCTGGCTCGTGGTGAGTTGCGCATGATCGGCGCCACCACGCTCGACGAGTATCGAAAGTACGTGGAGAAGGACCCGGCGCTCGAGCGTCGTTTCCAGCAGGTGTACGTGGGCGAACCCACCGTCGAGGACACCATCGCGATTTTGCGCGGGCTGAAGGAGCGCTACGAAGTGCATCATGGTGTGCGCATCCAGGACTCGGCATTGGTGAGCGCCGCGGTGCTCTCCGATCGCTACATCACCAGTCGCTTCCTTCCGGACAAGGCCATCGACTTGGTCGACGAGGCCGCCAGCAAACTGCGCATCGAGATCGACTCGCTTCCCACCGAGATCGACATCGTCGAGCGTCGCATGTTGCAGCTGGAGATCGAGAAGGTCGCGCTCGAGAAGGAAACCGACGCGGCATCGGTGGAGCGTCTCGCGTCGCTCGAGGACGAACTGGCCGTGTTGAAGATCCAGAGCACCGACATGCGCGAACACTGGCAACAGGAGAAGGAAGCCATCGCGGCCATTCGCAACCTGAAGGAGGAGATGGAGCAACTCCGCATGGTGGTGGAACGCGAGACCGATCTCAACGTGGCGGCCGAAATCCGATACGGACGCATTCCCGAACTGGAGCGCCGCATCTCGGAGGCCACCACCCACCTCGACGAACTTCAAACCGGCAATCGCATGTTGAAAGAAGAGGTCGACGCCGAGGACATCGCCGAGGTCGTGAGCAAGGCCACCGGAGTGCCCGTGACCCGTCTGATGGAAGGTGAGATGGCCAAATTGGTCCACCTCGAGGATCTTCTGCATCGTCGGGTGATCGGCCAGGACGAGGCGGTCACAGCCGTGTCCAACGCGATTCGTCGCAGCCGCGCCGGATTGAGCGACCCGAACCGGCCCATTGGTTCGTTCCTGTTCCTCGGTCCGACCGGAGTGGGCAAGACCGAGTTGGCCCGCGCGGTCGCTGAATTCCTGTTCGACGACGAGCGGGCCATGGTGCGCATCGACATGGGCGAATACATGGAGAAGCATTCGGTGTCGCGACTGGTCGGCGCTCCCCCGGGATACGTCGGCTACGACGAGGGAGGCCAACTCACCGAGGCCGTGCGACGGCGCAGTTACAGCGTGGTGTTGCTCGACGAGATCGAGAAGGCGCATCCCGACGTGTTCAACATCTTGTTGCAGGTGCTCGACGACGGCCGCCTCACCGATGGTCAGGGACGGACCGTCGATTTCACCAACACGGTGATCGTCATGACCTCGAATCTTCCCGTGGACCCGGTCGAGTACTTCAAGCCCGAGTTCGTGAACCGCATCGACGAGATCATCCGCTTCCGATCGCTCACCGAAGCCGATCTCACTCACATCGTCGAGATCCAGTTGGCCAAGCTCAAGGAGCGCTTGGCCGCGCGACGGATCACCCTCGAGGTGACCCCGGCCGCGATGAGTTTGTTGGCCTCGGAGGGTTTCGACCCCTCGTTCGGGGCCCGCCCCTTGAAGCGGGTCATTCAGCGCGAGATCGGGGACCGGGCTTCGGTGCTCATTCTCGAGGGCAAGGTGTCCGAGGACGGTTTCATCACCGTCGACGCCCGCGACGGCGAGATCGTCGTCGGCTCTTGACTCGTACCGTCGCCTAGACCGCGAGCAGGTGGTCGCCCACCATCGAGATCGACACTCGTGAACCGGCCACGCCGTCGTAGGTGCCCGTGGGGGTGTGCACTCGCACCAGACGATCCAGAGCGTCGAGACGCACGTCGATCAAGGTGCTGGGTCCTTGGAACGTCGAGGCGACCACGGTGCCGATCCATTTTCCGTGATGCACGTTTTCGTGAATGGTCAACGCTTCTGGTCGAACGAGGATCGTGCCTTGCTCGCTCGGAATCTCGTTGATCGAGCCAACGAATCGGGCGACGAAGGGTGAAGCCGGCGATTGGTAGACCTCGTGGGGACTACCCACTTGTTCGAGGCGACCCTCCGACATCACTCCGACTCGATCACTCATCGCCAAGGCCTCGTCCTGATCGTGGGTGACGAAAAGGGTCGTGACACCGGTGTCGCGTTGGATCCGCTTGATCTCGTCGCGCAACGTCGACCGAACCCGAGCATCCAATGCCGACAACGGCTCGTCGAGTAGCAACACCTCCGGTCGAACCGCGAGCGCGCGCGCCAATGCAACGCGTTGTTGCTGCCCACCCGACAGCTGGTGGGGGAAGCGGTCGCCCAATCCCGAGAGCTGCACGATCTCCAGCATTTCGTCGACCCGTCGGGCGATGACGGACGACTCGAGTCGACGCGTCTTGAGACCGAAAGCGACGTTCTTTCGTACGTCGAGGTTCGGGAACAGGCTGTAACTCTGAAAGACCATTCCCATGTTGCGCTTGTGTGCCGGGATCGGAGAAAGGTCGTGTCCACCGAGACTCACGGTGCCGGCGTCGGCGCGTTCGAAGCCGGCGGCGATACGTAACGCGGTCGTTTTCCCGCAACCAGAGGGCCCGAGGAGGCTGATGAACTCGCCGGGCGCGATCGTCAGATCGAAGTCGGCCAGCGCCACCGTGGGCCCGAAGCACTTTCTGATGGAGGAGAACTCGAGTGATGTCATGTCGTTCCTCTCGCACGTCGTCGACGCGCACTCTTGGGCCGCGAGACCAGTCCGATGATCATGAAGATGAGGGTCGTGACGACCAAAGAGAGAATCGCGAGCCCGTACCCGCCCTTGGGATCCGAGCCGCGATACTCGCCCATGAATGCGGGAAACGTGCGCTTCAAGAGGACATCGGCGATCGTGTACTCCCCGAGCACCACCGCCACGGTGAGGAACAGGCACGAGAGAATCGCGGTGCGAAGGTTCGGAACGATGACGTGAACGATGGTGCGTATCCATCCGTAGCCGAGGCTTCTGGATGCCTCGACCAGCGTTCGTAGATCGAGAGCCTTCAACCCCGAATCGATCGAGCGGAAGGTGAACGGAAGCGCGAGCACCACGTAGAAAGGAATCAACGACAGGTCGCTGTTGAGAAACCAACGCGCGTGTGGTTTGATGACCATGATTCCGGCCACCATTCCGATGGCCGGAATGACGTACGGCAGGATCGTGAGGAACTCCACGGTCGATCGAGCTCGCGGCAACCGTAGATGCACCCACACGATGGTGGGCACGAGCAAAAGCAGGCTGATGAGCCCGGTGCCGATGGCGAGTTTGAGGCTCAGGGTCAATGCTCGTCCGAATTGATCATCCGAGAATGCCGACCACAGGGGGGCCAGCGACCACTTGTCGAACAGGTTCGACCATCGAAGGTCGATCACCTGAACGTTCTGCAGTGCGAAGCGCATCATGGCGAACAAGGGAAGGATGAAGAAGGCCGCCGCCACAAGGAGAATCAGCGGTGCCACGACTCGACCGAAGACACGACCTCTCACGATTGCCACCGTTCCGCGCGCCGACGCAGTGCCCAATAGAGGATCATCGCGACGGCCATGATGACGATCATCCACGCGGCCAGCGCGTAGCCGACCGCGTCCTCACCGACCGACACGTCGCCACCGAGAAAGAACCCGATTCGTAGCGGCACGATCTTGGAGTTGTCGGTCAATTGTGCGGCGGTCGCGTAAGCACTGAACGAATTCGCGAAGAGAAGAATGAACCCACCGAGAATCGAAGGCGCCAGAACGGGTAGTCCCACCCGTCGCCAGTAGGTCGATGAGTTTCCGCCGAGGCTCGAACATGCCTCGCGCCATGCGGGTTTCAAACCATCGATGGCGGGAAGAATGACCAGCACCATCAACGGGATGTTGAAGTACGAGTAAACGGTGACGAGTCCCGTCACCTCTCCGAGACCGAAGTCGCCGGCGTACAGATCGATGCCGACGCCATTCAACAACTTGGTACCCAGACCTTGGCGACCCAGAAGGCTCAGAAACGCAAAGGCCAATGGGAGACCACCCATGTTGGCGGCCACACCACTGAAAGCCGTGACGGCGTTTCGTAGCCAACGCGGGCGGGTGATCGAGGCCGCGACGTACGCGAGCAAGGTCCCGAGGATGGTGCCCACCGCCGCGGCTCCGGCCGAGAAAGTGATGGAGAACCAGAACGCATCGAGGTTCTGGCCGCTGAATGCCTCGCCCATGGAGGCGAATCCGAACTCTCCGTTCGCACCGCGAAGTGCTTGGGAGAAGACCGAGATCGCCGGAACGATGAGAAAAAGAACGAGAAAAGCCAGAAACGGCACGAGGCCGAGCCAGCTGCGGGAACGTTGGGACGTGAAAGGGGCCGTCGCTCGCGCGACGGCCCCTCCTTCACCCGGGGGATTGGTGAAGATCAATGCCACGTCAGGCGTCGGCGACCATCGGTCCCCAGTTCGCGGCCAGAACTTCCTTGGCGGCAGCGATCTGAGCGGGTGTCAGGAAGTTGATCTGCGACAAGAGCTCGTCCGGGGGCAGATTCTTCTTGACTTCGTCGGTCACCAAACCCGCGGCCGTCAGGGCCTCGATGCGGGCGGGAACGGCTCCTCCTTCGAGGTAGCCGAGGGCTCCCTCGTCACTGAAGATGTGCTCCATCCAGAGCTTCGAGCACGCCTGGTGCGGCGAGTCCTTGATGACGCCCTGGCCGTAGAAGCCTCCGTAGATTCCATCGCTCGGGAAGTTGGTCTCGTAGGTGATTCCAGCCGCCTCGAGTTCCGCGGCGAGGCCGGGAACGTTGTAGCTCCAGTCGATGGCGATCGGGGTCTCACCGGACAGCACGGTCTCCTTGGTGACGTCGGTGCTACCGAGGTTGCCCGAGGCCTTCAACTCGGCAAAGAACTCGATGCCGGGCATGATGTCGTCGGCGCTTCCGCCATTGGCGAGCGACGCGGCCATGACGGCGGCGAAGGCGGCTCCGGCCTCACGCGGGTCGCCGTTGAGCGCAACCAGACCCTTGTACTCCGGCTTCAGGAGATCGGCGAACGTCGTCGGGGCGGTGGCCACGATCTTGGTGTTCGTGGTGATGGCCATGATTCCGTAGTAGGCGGCCGTCCAGTTGTTGTCGGCGTCCTTGAGACCGGCGGGAATCTCGGCGTCGGTGGTGAGCACGTAGGGCTCGAACAGACCCTTGTCCACCATTTCCTGGGCGATGGCCGGGCTGACGTCGACGTTGTCGGGCATGTCGGCCTGTCCGGCCAGGGTCTCGACGGCCTCCATCTCTTCCTTCGAAGAAGCGTCGGGGTTGGCCACGGGGTACTTCACGTCGGGGTACTTCTCACCGAAAGCGGCGAGAATGCCCTTGTAGTTGGCCCACTCGTCGGGGAGGGCGATCAGGTTCACCTGACCACCTTCGGCGAGGCACTCCTCGTACAAGGCGGCCAGCGGATCGTCGCCGGTCGGCTCGGTGGTCGTGGCGTCGGTCGCTTCGGTGGTGGCCGGAGCTTCGGTCGACTCGCTCGTCGTGTCGTCGCCTCCGCAGGCGTTGAACGCCAAGCCGGCCACCAGGGTCAAGCCGAGAAACGCGCGGTTTCGGCGTCGGGGGGAAATTTTCATGTTCATCCTTTGCTGTTCACGAGGTTGAGAGTGTGGTGCCGCTCGTCAGAGAAGCTGACCGCACAGGTGTCACTATTTCCCTTCGGACTTTCTGTGACGTGTCGTGGTGGTGGCGGGATTCTGAACAACCGACCAAATCGCGGAACGTGATCGGCGAGTGAACGGGTAGGGTTTCGCCACGTTCCCCTCGTGTTAGGAGCGTTGCCATGTCCGTGACCGTTGTCGTCGGTGCCCAGTGGGGCGACGAAGGAAAAGCCAAGGTCATCGACTTGCTCGCGCGCGAGAACGACGTCGTGGCTCGCTATCAGGGCGGACACAACGCCGGGCACACCGTGGTTGTTGGCGCCGAGAAGTACGCCTTGCAACTCATCCCGTCGGGAGTCCTGTACGAGCACGTCACCCCCGTCATCGGCAACGGTGTGGTCGTCGATCTCCCCACGCTGTTCGCCGAGATCGATCGACTCGAGGCCCGCGGCGTGTCGTGTTCCCGACTGAAGGTCTCCAGTCAGGCTCATCTCATCTTCCCGTGGCACCAGACGCTCGACGCATTGAGCGAAGGAAGTCTGGGTGACAACAAGATCGGCACCACGTTGAAGGGCATCGGCCCGGCGTACGCCGACAAGGCGAACCGTACCGGCGTGCGAGTGGGGCAGTCCCTCGACTCGAAGGTCTTCGCCGCGATGGTTCGCTCCGCCGGTGAGGCCGCGAACGTGCGCATCACATCGTTGGGCGGCGTGGCCCTCGATGTCGCCGAGATCGTCGCTCGGTACGTGACGCTGGCCGAACGCCTTCGTCCCTACGTGGCCGACACCATCGGGTTCCTGCACGACGCCGTGGACTCCGGTCGTCGCGTGTTGTTGGAGGGAGCTCAGGCGACCTTCCTCGATCTCGATCATGGGACCTACCCATACGTCACGTCGTCGAATCCGACGGCGGGTGGTGCGAGCGTGGGCAGTGGACTCGGGCCGCGTCTGCTGGATCGCATCATCGGAATCACCAAGGCGTACACCACTCGTGTTGGCTCCGGCCCATTCCCCACGGAGTTGGTGGATGAGATCGGCGAGAAGTTGGTCGACATCGGTCGCGAATTCGGCACCGTCACCGGTCGTCGACGTCGCACTGGATGGGTGGACTGCGTGATGTTGCGTCACGCGGTGAGAGTGAATTCGCTCACGGAACTGGCGCTCACCAAACTCGACGTGCTCGACACGTTCGACGAGGTGCGCGTGTGCACCGGCTACACCATCGATGGGCAAGACGTGCACGGCTATCCGGATCTCAGCGAGGATCTGGCGCGGGTCGTTCCGACGTACGTGACATTCCCCGGTTGGAAGACCGAACTGCGAGGTTGTCGATCGGCGTCCGATCTGCCGGACACGGCTCGCGACTTCATCGCCACCGTCGAGCGCGAGGCCGGCGTGCCGGTGCGCATCGTCGGAGTCGGACCCGAGCGAGACGACGTTCTCGACTGGCCCTCCACCATCGAGGGGCCGCGCTCGTGATCTCTCGCTATTCGCTGCCGGAGATGGAGTCGGTCTTCGCCGACGAGACCCGTTTCTCTCGTTGGGTGGAGATCGAACTGCTCGCCACCGAAGCCCACGCGACCATCGGTGTCGTGCCCACGGCCGATGCCGTCGCTTGTCGCACCAAGGCCCCGGTCGTCGACGCATCGTTCGTCGACGCGGTGGCCGAACGCGAGAAGGTCACCGATCACGACGTGGCCGCCTTCGTCGACGTGATGCAGTCACGAATCGGTGGTGTCGAGTCGGGTTGGATTCATTACGGGCTGACGTCCACCGACGTGGTCGACACCGCGTTGTGCTGGGCGTTGCGCGACGCCGCCGATCTTCTCATCGACGCGTCGAGCAAGTTGTTGCGGGTGCTCGTGAACATGGCGCGAGCGCACCGGGACACGGTGATGATCGGACGCACCCACGGCGTTCACGCCGAACCCACGACATTCGGCGCCAAGGTCGCGTTGTGGGCCTTGCAGGTCGAGCGCGATCGTGAGCGATTGGTGAATGCTCGCCGCACGATCGCGGTGTGCAAGTTGTCCGGAGCCGTGGGCACGTATTCGAACATCGATCCGCGCGTGGAGACGGCGGTCGCGTCGTCGTTGGGGCTCGAGCCGGTTCCGGCCACTCAGGTGATCAGTCGCGATCGACACGCCGAGTACATGTGGGCCTGTGCCGCGGTGGGGGCGACGTGCGAGATGATCGCCGTGGAGCTCCGGCACTTGCAACGCACGGAGGTGCGCGAAGTCGAGGAGGGCTTCAAGTCGGGACAAAAGGGTTCGTCGGCGATGCCGCACAAGCGCAATCCGATCTCGGCCGAGACCATCAGCGGATTGTCGCGCGTGCTTCGCGGGAATCTTCAAGCGGCCCTGCAGGACGTGGCCTTGTGGCACGAGCGCGACATCTCGCACAGTTCGGTGGAGCGCATCGTTCTTCCGGATTCGTCGATGCTGGCGCACTACATGCTGCACCGTCTGCGCCGTCTGCTCGAGGGGCTTCAGGTGTCCTCCGAGCGCATGCGGGCGAACCTCATGTCGAGTCACGGTTTGGTGTTCAGCCAACCGGTGTTGTTGGCGCTCGTCCAGAGCGGACTGTCTCGCGACGATGCGTATCGAATCGTTCAGGAGGCGGCCACCGTGTCATGGACTCGTTCGCGCGACTTCCGTTCGGTTCTGGAGGAGGACGAACGGGTGCGACAACTGAGCCCCGTGGTCTTGGACGAGGCGTTCGATCTCTCGCGCTCGCTCGGACGCATCGGAGTGGTGTTCGACGCCCTCGATCGCATCGAGGTGTGAGAACCGATTTCAGCGAGTGATGCCGGCCCGCTTCAGCACCGACGGGTCCACGCCGATCTCGCGCCACGCCGTGTAGGTGATGCCGTTGCGTTCGCCGTAACCCTTGGCGATCTTCACGAAGGACTTCTCCAGCGGACCGACGTCCACCTTCGCGGTGAGTTCGGCCAACTCGATGGCGAGATCCAGACGTTCCTGGGCGTACTTCAACTGCGTCACCGCGTCCGCGTTCTCGAACTCGTTCTTGATCGTGTTGAGTCGACGCTTGATGGATTCCGGTGTGCGCTTGCGACCGCGCTTCGGCTTCGTGCGCTTCAACGCTTCGAGATAATCACGAACGATCTTGCCCTCGGCTCGACCAGCAGCGAGTGCCTGCTTGTGTGCTTTGGTCATCGGAGTCTTGGGGGCCGCCATGAGCCAAAAGGTACGAGCAACATTGCGGGATAAACAAGCCAAGAACGCTTCGAAACACATTTGTTTCTCGCATCGCGATACGCCGGAGAGACGCGGCGCCCTTTGTGCCTGAGTGCGATACGAAGCAACTACTCTCCATACCAATGGTCAATCTTTCCGCACCTCTTCCTCCTCTCGATCCGGCTCGCCACGCCTTGCGTGAACACGTGTTGGAACATTCGTTGAAGACCGGAGATTTCACGTTGAAGTCGGGAGCGAAGAGTTCGTGGTTCCTCGACACCAAGCAAACGGCGTGTCGGCCCGACGGCATCGTTCTCGTCGCCGACGTCGCACTGTCGATCATCCCGACGAGCGCCACCGCGATCGGAGGACTCACGATGGGCGCCGATCCGGTGGCTTTCGGAATCGCCGCGGTCGGTGCCACCCGCGGCCGTGAATTGCGCAGCTTCAGCGTGCGCAAGGAAGCCAAGGATCACGGAGTCACCGGACGATTGGCGGGCGCTCTGCGACCCGGCGACAAGGTGGTCATCACCGAGGACACCGTCACGCGTGGCACGTCCATCATGGAAGCCGTCGACGCGGTGATCGCTTTCGGTGCCGAACCGATCCTGATCACGGTGATCGTCGATCGCGGAGGCACGTGCGCCGCAATGGCCCAAGAGCGCGGCATTCCCTTCGTTCCCATGTTGACCGCACCCGATTTGGGATTCGGCTACGGCACCTGAATTTCCGGTTCGTCGAGTTCGCGGTGACATTGGTCCTCGCACTCGATGACGAATGTGCCTGTCGATGGCGCGAGTCGACCACCGACAATGAGGCATGGATTCTTCGACGAAGGTTTCTGGTCCGATGCTCGATGCTCCGATACTGGTCGGGATCGACGGTTCGGCGAACGCCGAAGCCGCCATGTGGTGGGCCGTCGATCTGGCGGTGGCGTTGCACCGACCGCTTCGATTGCTCACGTGCTACACGTTGCCCACGATCGTCAGTCTGGGATCGGCCGCCGGCTTCGCCAGTCCGCTACTCACGTCGGACGAGGTGCACGAGATCGATGTGCGCAACCGCACGGCCATCGAGGATTTGCGCTCGCGCATTCTGCTCGGTCATCCCGATCTGGTGATCGAGACGTACCTCGATCAAGGAAGCCCCGGTGCCGCATTGTTGAAGGCCTCCGATGACGCGTCGATGATCGTGCTCGGCACTCGCGGCGCGGGAGGCACGTCGGCATTGCTGATGGGCTCGGTGAGCTACTCGGTGGCCCATCGCGCGACGTGTCCCGTCATGCTCGTGCCCGAGACCGCGATGCGCGTTCCCGGTGGCCGAGTGGTGGTCGGCATCGATGGTTCGAGTTCGGCGGTGGCCGCGGCCAAGTGGGCGGTGGGCCTGGCCGACGGCCTGCATCGTTCGATCGATCTGGTGACCGCATGGCATTACCCGTATTCGGCGATGGCACCCGAGGGCGGCATGTTGCTCGGCCCCGACATCGACGAGTTGCGTCTGGCGATGTTGCGCGATGCTCGCTCGCTCGTGCAACGGGTGCGCAAGGAACTCGACCACGTCTGCGACCATCACGTGACGATCGAGTCCGAGATCATCGAAGGCTCGGCGGTCGACGCGCTCGTCGAGACGGCACGCCCCCAGGACATCCTCGTCGTCGGTTCGCGTAGTCACAGTGTGTTGGCCTCGGTGATGCTCGGCAGTGTGGCCACCGGTGTGGCGCATCGCAGCCATAGCCCCGTCATCGTCGTTCACTGAGGAGCCCGTAACCTGAACGTGTGACGATTCAGGAACTCTTCGCTCTCGAGCCCCATGGCGTCGACACCTTCGTCGGTGCCGGTCGCCAGTACCCGTGGGGCGGGTTGTACGGAGGACACATCGTCGCTCAAGCGTTGTGGGCCGCGGCCGAAACCGTCGATCCGTCGATGGAACCACATTCGTTGCGGGCGTATTTCATCCGCCGCGGGGACACCGGCGAACCCGTGCGTTACGAGGTGGATCGCATTCGCAACGGCAAGAGTTTTTGCACCCGTCGCGTGGTCGCACGCCAGAGTTTCGGAGCGATCCTCAATCTCGAGGCGTCCTTTCAAACGTTCGAGGAATCCGCCGACGCGCAACCGATTCGATTCCCGCGCGGTGTTCCGTCACCGGAGTCCGTCGAGAACTCCGCGTGGAGCGACGGGTTCGATCGTCGTTGGGTCAGCGAGTCCACCATTCCCGACGACGGTCGCGAGGGCGGCGGTCGAGCGATGGCGTGGTTCAGGGTCACCGATGCATTGGGCGATCCGACGAATCACGACGCGCAGCTTTTGCATCGTTGTGCTTTCACGTTTCTGAGCGACGACCTTCCCACCGATGCCGTGGTGCGCACCCATCCGGTGATCAGCACTCGCCCCGAGAACGCGCGCAACTTTTATGGTGCGAGCCTGGATCACACGATCTGGTTTCATCGCCCGATCGAAAGCGATCGTTGGCATCTGCACGACTTCACCTGTCACTCGTTGGGAAACAGTCGCGGTCTCGCGCTGGGTCACATCTTCAGCGAGGATGGTGTGCACGTGGCCACCGTGGCCCAAGAGGCCCTCATTCGTGATTGGCGTCAGTGACGATCACCCGCGAATGAAAAACGGGCGCCCGGTGGGGCGCCCGCGTTTGCTGGTGGTCGAGACCGGCGTCGATCCGGTGACCCTACGCTTTTCAGGCGTATGCTCTGCCGACTGAGCTACTCGACCTCGTGCGCTCGTTTCCGAAACGCACTAGCGGTCCCGACGGGACTCGAACCCGCGACCTCCGGCTTGACAGGCCGGCGTGAACTCCAACTTCACCACGAGACCAAACTTTGATTGCTCACCGCTTGGGCATTGCTGTCTGACTTGCTATCACCGGTTTCCCGGTTTGCACCCCCAACGGGATTCGAACCCGTGCCGCCACCTTGAAAGGGTGGTGTCCTAGGCCACTAGACGATGGGGGCTAGGTACTCGTCCGATGAGAGCGGGGCAACTCTAACAGCAGACCCGCCCGTTGCCACCCGGGCCGTCATCCCTGCATGAGTGCGGTGACCGCACTGTCGAGCAGCCACGACAGGAAGTTGTACATGGCCATCTCGGCGGCCAGGGGCGATGAGGGGTCGTCGTCCTCGTCATCCTCGTCGGAGACGTCCAAAATGGTTCCGAGGATCAACCGCACGCTGTTCAGGGACACGACGAACGCGTTCAGCTGGTCCGCGGTCATGGTGTTGGTCGTCGTGTCGGCCAGCAACTCATCGATGCGTCCGATCGAGTCGAGCCGGCTGGCCACCAACTCCTCGCGCATGAGACGTTGGTACTCGGCTTCGGCTTCGGCGTCCTGGCCACTCGCGTTCGTGTAGGCCGGCGGGAACAAACGTGACATCTTGGGGTCGCCGACCGGCATGGATGTCAGCAACTCGCGAACCTCGCCCACGAGTCGACGAACGAAATGGCGTTCCTCGTCGTCGAGGTTGATGATGTAGCCGTTGCGTCCGGCCTCGAACGGGGGGCGACGACGAGCCATCTCAGTCGCCGCCATCTTTTTGCCCACCATCTTTTTGCATGGTGGCCCACAATCCGTGTTCGTGCAGTCGATACACGTCCATTTCGGCCTTTTCGCGACTTCCGGATGACACCACCGCTTTGCCCTTCTCGTGCACGTCGAGCATGAGGGCGGTGGCCTTTTCCAGGCTGTAACCGAAGAGTTTCTGGAAGACGAAGGTGACGTAACTCATCAGATTGATGGGGTCGTTCCAGACCAGCACGATCCAGGGATTGTCGAGCGCGGTCGACTCGTCGACCTCGGGTCGAACGATGGTCGAGGGAGCCGCGGCGACGAGAGTCACGCCATCTCCTTGCACGGGTTCATTGTCTCGGTTGGTTGTCCGTTTCGCACCCCCATACGATCAGTCGTGATGTCCGTCGGATCCCGCCCTCTCGTGCCGTCGCGCTTGGCGCCCGGTGGTGTGGCCGCTCATGGTCCCCGACGTGCCCCCACAACGGTGTTCGGGGGATACGTGGCGCTCATGAAGTTGCGGGTGGTCGAGCTGTTGCTCATCACGACCGTGCCGACCATGGTGCTGGCCGAAAAGGGGTGGCCATCGTGGGGACTGGTGGCGGTGACCCTCGTCGGGGGCACCCTGGCCGCCGGGGGCGCCAATGCCATCAACATGGTCGTGGACCGCGACATCGACGCCCTGATGGAGCGCACCAAGGGTCGCCCACTGGTGACCGGCCTGATCGCCCCGCGCAACGCTCTGATTTTTGCATTGTTCCTGCAAGTGGCCGCTTTTTCGGTCCTGTGGGCGGGCGCAAACCTGCTGTCAGCCGTCCTCACCTTGTCAGCCACCCTTTTTTACGTGTTCGTGTACACCATCTGGCTGAAGCGCACGAGCCGTCAGAACATCGTCATCGGTGGGGCCGCGGGGGCCGTTCCGGTGCTGGTGGGCTGGTCGGCGGTCCAGAATTCCTTGGCTTGGGAGCCATTTATCCTGTTCACAGCCATTTTCTTGTGGACGCCGCCCCATTTTTGGGCCTTGGCCATCAAGCATGCCGACGACTACAAGGCCGCCCAGGTCCCCATGTTGCCCACGGTCGTCTCCATGCGCCAGACCGTCATTTCCATGCTCGTGTACACGGTGCTTTTGACTGCTGTCACCCTCGTTCTGGGTCCCGTGGCCGGTTTGGGACCCGTTTACATGGTGTCGGCCGCCGTTCTGGGGTTGGGTTTCATCCTGAGCGCGGTCGACCTCGGCCGTCACCCCACTCCGGCTCGTTCGATGCGGGTGTTCGGGTTCTCGATCACGTACGTGACGGTGCTCTTCGTGGCCATGGCCGTCGACGTTTTCGTCGAGCACGGCGTCTGATCACAAGCGCACGACGTGTGACTCGCGTCGGACCGGTGGGATTTCGGTCTGATCAGGACAAAGTGGGTAAAGTCGGTCACTGGAAATCGTGTTGAGACCCCCGAGGAACACGGAGAAGCCGTGTCCCTCTCGTTGCGCGTGAAGCGAGCCATCTCGAATGACATCAATTGATACGCACCACGCCGCCGGCACCACAGCGGCTCCCCCCGCAGTTGCCGTGTGGATCACGTCGGCCGACCACAAGCAGGTCGGTCGTTTGTACGCCGGCACCGGCCTCGTCGGATTGTTGGCGGGCCTCGTGTTGGCGGTGCTCGTCGCCTTCGAGCGCATCGATGCCGAGGGCTACCAGTTGCTCGACACCGATTCGGCCACGCAGGTCTTGTCCGCCGCGCGTCTTTTGCTGACGTTCGGTGCCGTTGCTCCTCTCTTGCTCGGACTCGCGGTCGCGGTCGTGCCGTTGCAGCTCGGTGCACGAGCGCTGGCTCTTCCCCGTTTGGCCGCTGGTGGTTACTGGATGTGGCTCACCGGAATCGGTCTCGCCGTCGCGTCGATCGTGGCCAACGGTGGCCCCGGTGGCGGATCGTCCGACATGGTCGACCTGTACCTGCTCGGAACCATCGTGATGTCGACGGGACTCATCATGACCGCCACGTCGGTGGCCACGTCGGTGCTCACCACTCGCGCACCCGGCATGGGTTTGTTGCGCGCGCCGCTCTTCGCGTGGTCGTCGTTGATCGGTTCGGTCACCTTGCTGCTCGCGCTTCCGGTGTTCATCGGCACGTCGATTTACCTGTACGTCGATCACAAGTACGCCCGCGCGGCGTTCGGTGGAAACGTCGGAGTGTCCGACTGGGCAGGCTGGGCTTTGTCGCAGCCGTTCACCTATTTGCTCGCCATTCCCGCGCTCGGAATGGTGCTCGACATCGTTCCGGTGATGGGCCGCACGAAGTTGGCTCAACGTTCGGCGGCGTATGTTGCGCTCGGCATCGTGTCGATCGCGACGTTGGCGACGGTCACCCAGACCATGGTCACCCTGCCGTGGGAGGGCGACAAGTTCCTCGACAACGCCGGGAACAAGATCGCCGATCTGCTCCCGTGGGGTCTTCTCACCGTCGTGCCGTTGCTCGGCGTGCTCGGTGTGTTGGGCGCGAGTGCGCTCACGTTGAAGAACGGCAAGCCGCGCGTCGCCGCACCGTTGGTGTTCGCACTGCACGGTCTGCTCACCATTCTTCTCGGAGTGGCCGCCCATGTTCTCGGCTCGATCGACGATGCCGGATTGCGTGGCTCCATCTTCGAGGCCGGCACGTACGTGGCGATCACGTTCGGCTCGGTCACCGTCGCCTTTGGTGCGTTGTGTTTCTGGGGCCCGAAGTTGTGGGGTCGTCGTATCTCCGACAAGGCCGCGTTGCCCCTGGGCCTGTTGGCTCTGTTGGCCACCGCCTTGGGTTCGATCCCGTACATGATCGCCGGTTTCGCCGATCAGCCCGCCGGAGCTCTCGACGGCTTCTCGTACTCGGGGCCGCAGGAGTTGTGGAACACCCTCACCACGGCCGGCTTCGCGTTGATGTTGCTCACCTCGCTCGGCTTCATCGCATTGGCCGCCAAGAGTTTCACCTCCGGTGAGGCCGCCGGCGACGATCCGTGGGACGGACAGACCCTCGAGTGGGCCACGTCGTCACCTCCGCCCGCCGACAACTTCTCGGATCTCGTGGTCGTCGGATCGGCCACCCCGCTCTCCGATCTCAAGTCCGCTTCGAACGGGAAGGACGCCTGATGCTCGCGTTGCCCCCCGCCCCCACCGCTCCGGCGCGCCGTCAGGTGTTCGTCGGAACCGCACTCGCGATCGCGGCGTCCACCACCTTGCTCGGTGGCATGTTGGCCACGTGGTTGCAGTTCCGTGCCGAAGCCCCGGTTCGCGAGTCCGTCAAGCGCGGATTGATCAGGGACTGGATGCCCGAGAAGATCATCGTTCCCGAAGTGGCCGCCAACATGATGCTGATCGGTTTGTGCGTCGTGTGCATCATGGCCCAGTGGGCGGTCTACTCGGCCAAGCGCGTCGATCGCACCCATGCCGGTTTGGCTTTCGGTCTCACCGCGTTGTTCGGTCTGATGGTGGTCAACGCTCAGGTGTTCATCTGGACGCAGATGGGCGTGGCCATCAACGATGGCGCCTTCAACACCATGTTCTATGCCCTCACCGGAACCATGACTCTTCTCATGGTCGCCGGCATCGTGTTCACGGCGGTCGCCGCCTTCCGATTCCTCGGCGGGCGCACCAAGGAACTCGAGGTCGTGTCGGCGAGCGCTTTGTATTGGTACTTCCTCACCGCGGCCTTCACCGCGATGTGGTTCGTCGTCTACGTGCAGAAGTGACGGGGCAGAACACATGATCACCACCGGCTCGAAATTCCTCTACGGACTGGGAAGCGCGACCGCGGTCGCCGCGATCCTCTGGTTCATCGCCAACGACGGCGGATCCATCGGCGTCGTGTCGCTCGCGTTCCTCGCGGTCGCCTTGATCTTCATGGGGGCCATCGCATCGTTCGTCCGTGACGGCCACGTTCTGTCCACCGACACCGCCGCGCACGCCTCGAGCAACGCCGCTCAACGTGGTGCGGGTCGTAGTTGGTTCCCGTTCGGCACCGCCATCACCGCCGGCATCACCGCCGTGGGTCTGGTCAGCTCGCCCGGCATCTTCAAGGTGGGCATCTGTTTGTTGTTCGCGATGCTCGGTCAGTGGCTCATCAAAAACTGGAGCGATCGCGCATCGGCCGACGCGGCCTACAACGAGAAGGTTCGTGGTTGGGTCGTGCACCCGCTCGAGATTCCCGTGGGTGCGTCCATCATCCTCGCGATCATCGTGCTGTCGTTCTCGCGCGTCATGTTGTCGCTCTCGAAAGAAGCCGGTCTCGTCGCCATCTCGGTGATGGCCGCCATCGTGTTGGCGTTCGGCTCTGTGGTGAGCGTTCGTCGCGGGGCCAGCCGTCGCGTCATCGGTGCCGTGGCCGGAATCGTGTTGGTCGCTCTGTCGGGAACCGGCATCGCCTTCGCGCTCGATGGCGAGCGCGAGGAACTGGTGAAGGCCGCCGCCGAGGACCACTTCGCGCACCGAGCCTGCGGTGAGGAAGCCGAGGAGACCGACGAGGACGCCGCGCGTTCGGTGTCGGCCAAGAGCAGCGTGGCCGCCACGGTCATTCTGCGCGACGGTCGTCTCTTCGCCGAGATGGACGGCTGGAACGGTGAGTTGAACTCCATCACCTTGCAGCGTTCGAATCCCTCCACGATCTTGTTCGTCAACGACGACGATCACGAACATCGCATGGTGGTCACCTACGGCAAGATCACCGAGGATCTCGGTGGTGGCGTGTCGAAGGACAAGATCCTCGAGGCCTGCACGTCGTTGATCACCAAGGGCGGCACGCAGGCCGTGTCGATCGTCATCCCCAAGCCCTCGTTCGCTAGTGAAGAGCCGTACTCGATCACGGTGCCCGGTATCGAGGGTGCGTCCATCGAGGTTTTGGTGCCGTGAGTCACCCCAGCCCCCGTAGAGAGTCGATCTGAACCCATGAGTACCGTGAGCAACATGAACGAGCGAGCAGGAGTGTCGATGAAGTCGTCGCGTCGTTGGTCGAACATCGTGAAGCCCGTCGTGGCCGTGTCGTCGTTGGTGGCCCTCGCGGGTTGCGCCAAGGACGCTCCGCAGGACACGTGGCAGCCGGCTGGCCCCAACGCCAAGATGATCGACGATCTGCAGCGTCCGATCTTCTACATCGCCGGCATCGTTGGAGTGATCGTCTTCGCCGCGGTGGCGTGGGCCGTGTTCCGTTTCCGCGATCGTGGTCAGGCCATGCCCGAGCAAACGCACGGCAAGCCCGCTCTCGAGATCACCCTCACCGTCATCCCGGTTCTGATCCTCATCGGCGTGGGCATCCCGACCGTGGGAACCATCTTCGATCTGGCCAAGACCGACGACACCGAGATGACCATCAACGTCACCGGTCAGCAGTGGTGGTGGGAGTACGACTACCCGGCGGTCGGCGACAACGCCCAGGTGTACGGCATCAGCGAACCGATCGTCACGTCGGGTCAGTTGGTCATTCCCGAGGACACCAAGGTGCTGTTGCGCGTCACCAGCCGTGACGTGATCCACTCGTACTGGATCCCCAAGTTGAACGGCAAGAAGGACAGCGTGCCCGGTCGCGTGCACCTGTTGCGCATGGAGGGTTCCGAGCCCGGCATCTACGCCGGTCAGTGCACCGAGTTCTGTGGTTTGTCGCACGCGTACATGCGCATGGAGGCCGTCGTGCTCTCCAAGGCCGACTACGCCACATGGGTGGCCAACCAGCTCGAGCCCTACACCTCGCCGTCGGCGGACAACGCTCTGGCCCTCGAGGGCGAGAAGTTGTACCTGCAACAGTGCGCCCGTTGCCACCAGGTGAACGGCTTGCTCAACCCCGACGGAACGCCCAACGTGGCCGCCCCCGATCAGTACGTCGTGTCGGGCGCCGCGCCGAATCTCACCAATCTCATGACCCGCAACACCTTCGCCGGTGCCTCGTGGGATCTGCTCACGCCGGAATGCCGCGACGACGTGTGGAACGCCACGTCGGAAGAGTTCGGCGAGAAGTACCTGGCCGGCGTCAGCGAGGATTGTCTCAATCAGAAGGACCTGCGCGAATGGTTGCGCAACGCTCCCGAGAAGAAGCCGATGTACGCCGACCCCACCAAGTTGGCCGACACCGGTGGCAAGTACCGCGGTATGCCCGCCTTGGGCCTCACCGAGGACCAGATCAATGCCCTCGTCGCCTACCTACTCGAACTGAAGTAAAGGGAGAACACTCAGATGGCCATCATCGAACGTCCCTCCTCCGAGGTCGCCGTCGCCGGCGGCGCCACGGTCGGCGTCAAGCCGAGCGAGGCACTCGGAGTCTTCAAGCGTCCGGCCGCCAGCACGTCCTGGCGCGACTGGATCGTCACGGTCGACCACAAGAAGCTCGGCATCATGTACGGCGTCGCCGCGTTCTTCTTCTTCATCGTGGGCGGCCTCGAGGCGGTCCTCATCCGTCTGCAGCTGATCGCGCCCGACGGCAAGGTGCTCAACGCCGATCAGTACAACCAGATGTTCACGATGCACGCCACCACCATGGTGTTCCTCTTCGTGATGCCGATGGCGGCGGCGTTCGCCAACTACTTCGTGCCGCTACAAATCGGCGCGCGTGACGTGGCGTTCCCCCGCATCAACGCGTTCGGATTCTGGTGCTTCTTGTTCGGTGGAATCTTCCTGAACACCTCGTGGTTCCTCGGCGGTGCGGCAGACGGTGGCTGGTTCATGTACGCCCCGAACTCGAGCACGCTGTTCTCCCCCAGCCACGGCATCGACTTCTGGTCGATGGGTCTGCAGATCACCGGTATCGCCTCGCTCACCGGTGCGATCAACCTGATCGTGACCATCCTGAACATGCGCGCGCCGGGCATGAAGATGATGCGCATGCCCATCTTCACCTGGATGGTGTTGGTGGTTCAGTTCCTGTTGCTGTTCGCCATCCCCGTCATCACGGTGGCGCTCTTCCTGCTCACCTTCCAGCGCTCGTTCGATGCAACCTTCTTCGACGTGGCGTCGGGTGCCGACCCGCTGTTGTGGCAGCACTTGTTCTGGATCTTCGGTCACCCCGAGGTGTACATCTTGATCCTGCCGTCGTTCGGCATCGTGTCGGAGATCCTGCCGGTCTTCTCGAAGAAGCCGCTGTTCGGATACCCGATCGTGGCCATGTCGGGTGCGGCCATCGGATTCGTCGGTTGGGGCGTGTGGGCCCACCACATGTTCGCCTCCGGACTCGGACCGGTGTCGGTGACCGTGTTCTCCTTGGCCACCATGGCCATCGCCGTGCCCACCGGTGTGAAGATCGTGAACTGGGTCATGACGATGTGGGGCGGCAAGCTCAGCTTCACCGTCCCGATGCTGTTCTCGATCGCTCTCGTGGTGCAGTTCACCATCGGTGGACTGTCGGGCGTGACCCACGCCGTGGCCCCCAGCGACACGCAGCAGACCGACACCTACTACATCGTGGCTCACTTCCACTACGTGTTGTTCGGTGGCGCGATCTTCGGCTTGTTCGCCGGCTTCTACTACTGGTGGCCGAAGATGTTCCGCAAGCAACTGAGCGAGAGCCTCGGTCGCTGGAATTTCTGGCTGATGGTCATCGGTATGAACATGACGTTCGGTCCGATGCACATGCTCGGTCTGCAGGGCCAGCCCCGTCGTATGGCGGTCTGGACCGAGGCCCGCGCGGGTGAGGGTTTCTTCAACCTGGGCTTCTGGAACCGCATCTCCTCCATCGGCTCGCTGGTTCTGTCGCTCGGCGTGCTGTTGTTCATCATCAACATCGTGTACACCCACAAGTCCAAGAAGGTGGCCATCGCCCCTCTCGACCCGTGGGATGGACGCACCCTGGAGTGGATGACCGACAGCCCGCCCAAGGAGCACAACTTCGACTCGATCCCGACCATCAACAATCTGGACGAGTTCTTCCATCGCAAGTACGCCCAGGATGCCACCACCCACGAGATCACTCAGGTGGCCACGGCCGAAGAAGTGCTGGCCGAGATGAACGCTCATCCCGACGAGCACATTCACATGCCGTCGCGGTCGTACTGGCCGATCTTGTTGGCGCTGGCGTTGCCCGTCATCGGCTACGGCCTCATCTACAACCGCGTCATCCTCGCGGTTGGTGTGGCCATGATCGTGTTGACCATGTTCGGTTGGGCCATGGAGCCGTCCACGGCGGCCGACGACGATTTCGATCCGCCCGCCCCCGGTGACGGTGGCGGCCACACGAAGGAGCTGGCGCCCCTTGGCTGACACAGCGATCTCCCACGGCCATGACTCGGGTCATGGCGCTCACGTCACGTCGACCGGCTTGTCGAACAACAAGATGGCGATGTGGATGTTCCTCGGATCCGAATGCCTGTTGTTCGGTGGTCTGATTTCCACGTACATGCTCTACAAGGGCCGCGTGAACTCGGGCCCCCAGCCCGATCAGATCTTCGACATCCCGTTCACGTCGGTGAGCTCGTTCGTTCTGCTCATGAGCTCGCTCACGATGGTGCTCGCGGTTTCGGCCGCTCAGCGCAAGGACGACCGCAACACCAATCTGTGGTTGACCATCACCGCGCTGTTGGGTGCCATGTTCGTGGGTGGCCAGGTGTACGAGTTCACCGCGTTCTACCGCGAGGGTCTCGGCTTCACCACCAGCCTGTTCGGCTCCAGCTTCTACACCCTCACCGGTTTCCATGGTGTGCACGTGAGCGTGGGCATCATCATGCTGATGGCGTTGGTCGGAATGATCAGTCGCAATCGCATCCCGGGCAACAAGGCCGAAGCGGTGGAGATGGTGGGCCTGTATTGGCACTTCGTCGACGTTGTCTGGATCGTCATCTTCACCCTCGTCTACCTGATCCCCGCCTGAGGAGCCACCGATGAGCACCGCCACCGAGCACAACACCAGCACGGAGCACGCCGACGGGCATGCCGACGAGCATCACGGAGCGAGCGACAAGCAGTACATCGTCATCGCGTTGATCCTCGCCGCCCTCACGGCCATCGAGGTGTCGACGTACTACATCGACTTCGGTCCGTTGTTCATGCCCACGCTGTTCGTGCTGATGACGGTGAAGTTCATCGTGGTCGCCTCGTACTTCATGCACCTGAAGTTCGACAACAAGTTGTTCAGCTACCTCTTCTACACGGGGCTGATCCTGGCCGTGCTCGTGTACGCCGGCGCACTCTCCACCTTCAAGTTCTTCCTGCAGAAAGGCTGAACCCATGTGGGCCATGGTGAATCCGTGGCGTTTCCAGTTCCATCCCGAGGTGTGGCTGCTCGTCGCCTTCTTGGTGGCGTCCTACGTCTACGTGGTGCGCGTGCTCGGACCGCGTGCGGTGGCGCCGGGGGAGCAGGTGGTCACGCGCCGGCAGATCCAGTGTTTCGTGGGCGGAATCGTGGTTCTGTGGATCGGCTCGGACTGGCCGATGCACGACATCGCCGAGGAGTATCTGTACTCGGTGCACATGTTCCAGCACATGGCGCTCACTTACTTCATGCCTCCTCTGGTGGTGTTGGCCACCCCCGAATGGTTCGTGCGCACGCTGGTGGGCAAGGGCCGAGCTTTGCGCGCCCTGAACTTCATGGCCCATCCGGTGCGGGCCGCGTTCCTCTTCAACGTGATCGTGATGGTCAGCCACGTGCCCGCGGTGGTGAATCGGTCGGTGTCGAACGCACCCTTGCACTATTCGGTTCACGTGTTGCTGGTGACGAGTTCCATTCTGATGTGGTTGCCCGTGTGCGGCCCATTGAAGGAACACCACATCTCACCAATGGGCAAGATGATCTACCTGTTCCTGAACAGCGTGGTGGCCACGGTGCCGGCCGGTTGGCTGACCTTCGCCGAGGGAACCGTGTACAAGCACTACGCCACCCCGATTCGCGTGTGGGGCGTGTCGGTGAGCAACGACCAGCAGATGGCCGGCGCCATCATGAAGCTGGGTGGCTCGATCTTCCTGTGGACCATCATCATCGTGATGTTCGTGCGCACCTTCGTGCGGACGTTCCGTAGCGAGAACGAGGCGGCCTACGTGCGCAAGCCCCTCACGATGGCCGACGTCGAGAAGGCCTTCGAGGAAACCGAACCGATCCGCGAAGCCCACTAGCGATCCAGCCAGCTACGGTGACATGACGAAGATCGTCGGGTTGAGGCGCGTAACACCAAAGTAGAGTTCGGCTCATGATGTAGGTGTGGCTCCTCGCCCGGTTAGTCCTTTGCCTGACTGGAGGTCCGGTGGAATTCTCAACTTTTCGTGAGTATGTGTCGGCGGCGGCCGATCTGGTTGCAATTCTCACTATTCCAACTGCGGTCTACACATATTCGCGCCGCAAACGAGCCGAGGAACAACTTGCTCGTTTGAACCTCCTGGAGTCTCAAAAGCAGGCTGATGACTTGGCGCATTCTCGACTCTTCGATGATTACAACGATTTTCTGAAACTAGTAATGCAATATCCACAATTTGGTCTGGGCGACCAAGATCCAGTTGTTTGGCAAGAGTTGGATGAGATGGACCAGATCAGGTTCCAGTCGCTATTCAACATTTTCTTGAGTGTCGCGGAACGTGCCTTCCTTTTGTTTGGGAGCGCGAGCGACAGCATGAAGGAAAGGCAGTGGGATGGCTGGCGAAGCTACATCGTGGGTGTCCTCAGGCGCCCTCATGTGCTCAAGGAGTACGAACGAGAGCGAGCACAATACGACCGAATGTTCGTGATGGAGATCGATTCTTGGCTCGGAATGGAGGAGGTCAATCCGTCGGCATGAGGACGATTGTCTCCTGGCATGAAGTGGTACAAGATGCGTGTGAGTTCTTGATTGCGCACGCCTCGGACCCTCACTTGGCAGATGACACGTATTTCCCATATGCGAGTTCCCTCTCCGATGCCATGGAATGGTTCCAAAGGGACTCTTTGAATACGTGGCTTGTCTTGGAAGATGGGGCCGCAGCCGGTCTGATTGCATTGGTCGAGCCACATTTCATCGAGATACCAGCCGGATACGTCGAAACCTGCACCTATGTGGACGCAAGATTCAGGGGAAATGGACTCGCGGTGGAGGCATGGCGATTGGCCGAATCAATCCTTGAGGACGAATATCCCGGTTTGGCAGGCTCAACTTGGTGTGACAATGAGGCGAGTCTGTCTCGTCTACGGAAATCAGGTTTTTCGTTTCATCAGAAGGTTTGGTTCACCGCGACCAAAGAAACAGAGCGATCCGACTGGTGCGAGATTTGGCTTAAGCCATTGAAGCAAAACGCGTGATTCGAATCGCTATTCCCAGCGGAAGGTGACGACGGTGAGGGCCGGAGCGATCAGCGCCCACGCCCCCAAGACGATCCACGAGGTGCCTGGTCGGTCGGCTCCGCCCACCAGTGCGTCGCGCAACACGTCGGCCAAGGCACCACTGGGTAGGCACTTGGCCACCGCGGCGAGAGGTTCGGGCAACTCGTCGAAGGGGATCACCATTCCGCCCAGAAGCAACAGCAACAGATACAACCCGTTCTGCGCGGCCAGGTTGATCTCGGCGCGCAAGCGCCCGGCGATGAACAGCCCGACCCCACCAAAGGCGATCGTTCCAGTGATCACGGCGCCCACGGCGGGCAACCATTTCGCCGCGTCGGCGTCCCAACCGAGGGCCAGCGCCACCGGCACCAGCACGATCAGTTGAATCATCTGCACGACGATGACCGTCGTGATCTTGGCCGCCAGCCATCGCGGCCGGCCCAGGGGAGTGGCACCCAAGCGCTTCAACACCTTGTAGCCGCGTTCGAATCCGGTGGCGATGCCCAGGCTCACCATGGCGCTGCTCATGACGGCCAGAGCCAACACGCCGGGCGTGAGAAAGTCGATCGGCTCGGGCACGTCACCGGTGGGCAGCACGTCGACGGTGCTGAAGAACACCAACAGCAGCACCGGAATGATCAGAGTCAGCAACAACTGTTCGCCGTTGCGCAACATCACGGACAACTCGGCGCGCAACTGCGAACGGAACGGACCGGGCACGCGGCTCACGACCGGCCTCCGGTGAGATCCTTGAAGACGTCCTCGAGGCTGTTCATGCCGGCGCGCAGTTCGATCACGTCGATGCCACGCTCGGACAACCACACGGCCAACGCACCGATGAGGCCCTGTGGAGCGTCTTCGATGGTGTAGTTCCCCGGCGTCTCCTCGATCAGCCAACCGGCCAGGTTCTCGGGCATGTCGCTCAAGTCGAGTGGCTTCACCGTGCGCAAACGCACCGCCTGTCGGGCCTTTCGAACGTCGTCGAGGGTGCCGTTCACCAACACCTTGCCCTTGTCGAAGATCACCACGCGGTCGCACACCTTCTCGGCCTCGTCCAGTTCGTGCGTGGCCAGGATCACGGTGCAACCGTCGTCGGCCAGTCCCCGAATGATGGACCTGATCATGGTTCGTCCGTTCACGTCGACCCCACTGGTGGGTTCGTCGAGAAAGACGATCGCGGGTCGAGCGGCCAGGGCCAGAGCCAACGACACGCGCTGCTTTTCTCCGCCCGACAAGCGCCGCCACGTGGTACGTCGCCGTTCGGACAATCCCACCAGTTCGATCAGTTCGTCGGGATCGGCGGCCTTGCCGGACTTCGTCGAATAGAGCCCACAGTATTGGCGCACCACGTCGATCGGCCGGGCGCTCGGATAGACACCGCCCTCTTGCAGCATGATGCCCATCCGGTTCGCCAACGAGCGACGGTCCCGGTGGGGGTCCAGTCCCAGCACGCGCACGTCGCCCGACGTCCGACGTCGCAAGCCCTCGCACACCTCGATGGTGCTCGTCTTTCCGGCACCGTTCGGGCCGAGGACGGCGGTGACCTCGCCGGGTCGAGCCGAGAAGGACACCGAGTCGACGGCCAACACGTCGCCGTAACGCACGCTCAGGTTCTCCACCTCGAGGGTGCGCTCGGTGCGGTCGATTCGGCTGTACCGATGGTCCGCGTGGTCGCTCACCTCATCGAGACTAGCCATGCCGAATTGTCTCGGGTATCGCCGAACATGGACGGGTAACCTTCATTTCCTGTGATCGATGTTCGTCTGCTCCGCCATGATCCCGAGTCCGTTCGGGTCGCGTTGGCCCGCCGTGGCAAGCCCGAACTGTTGCAGCAACTCGACGCCGCCATCGCTCTGGATGAGCAATTGCGTCAGATCACCTCCGAGCGCGACGGCATTCGCGCGCGAGTGAACGAACTGTCCAAGCAGGTGGGTCAGGCACGACGCGACGGCGACAACGCGGCCGCGGAACTGTTGCAGGCCGAGAGCCGCACCCTCGGTGACGGTGAGAAGAATCTGGCCGAACGATTCGATGCGGTTCAGGCCCAGCTCCGAGAGATCATGCTGCGTCTGCCGAACACCCCCAGCGCCGAGGCGCCCGATGGCGCCAGCGATCACGACAATCCGGTGATCAAGGGACCCGAGCAGATGCCGGCGTCGTTTCCCGATCATCGTCGGGTGGCGCACTGGGACATCGCCGCCGAGTTGGGAGTTCTCGACAACGAGCGGGCGGTGAAGCTGAGTGGTGCGATGTTCACCATGCAGCGCGGACCCGGCGCCCAGTTGTCGCGCGCCCTGTGCCAGTACGCGCTCGACAAGAACGCCGATGCGTTCGAGGAGATTCGCCCTCCGTCGCTCGTCACCACCGCCACGCTCACGGCCACCGGCCAGTTGCCCAAGTTCGCCGAGGATGCCTATGCCATCGAACGCGACGATCTGTGGTGCATTCCCACCGCCGAAGCGCCGCTCACGTCGATGTACGCCGGCGAGATCCTCGACGAATCGCAGTTGCCGTTGCGCTTGATGGCGTACTCGCCTTGCTACCGCCGCGAGGCCGGGTCGGCGGGACGTGACACGAGAGGAATGTTGCGTTCCCACGAATTCGACAAGGTCGAGATCTTCGCGCTCAGCACTCCCGAACAAGCGCCGTCGACCCTCATCGAGTTGCGCGACCGCGCCGAGGCGCTCATTGGTGGACTGGGCTTGCCCTACCGAATCATCGAGATCTGCACCGGCGACATGGGACAGAGTCACCATCGCAGTTTCGACATCGAGGTCTACGCCCCGGGTTGCGACACCTGGCTCGAGGTCTCCTCGGTGTCGTGGTTCAGCGACTACCAGGGGCGTCGGGCCGACATCCGTTATCGCCGCGCCGGCGAAAAGGGCACGCACATCGCCAACACGCTCAACGGCTCGGCGTTGGCGGTGCCGCGCGTGTGGGCGGCGATCATGGAGAACTTCCGTGAGCCGGACGGCTCGGTGATCGTGCCCGAGGTCTTGCGTCCGTACATGCGGGGTCTCGACCGCATCAGCCCGAAGGGCTGACACTCATGAACGTTCGTGACCGCCGCGTGCAGTACGAGACGGCGGGTCTCGATCGTGACGATCTCGACGCGTCACCGATTCGGCAATGGCACGCGTGGTACGAGAACGCCCTCGAGGCCGGTCTCCCCGAGCCCAATGCCATGGCGATCTCCACCGTCGATGACGATGGAGTGCCGGACACGCGAATCGTGCTGGCCCGGGGCGTGGATGACGAAGGGATCACCTTCTTCGGCAATTACGAAAGCGCCAAGGGTCGACAGTTGGATTCGCATCCCTTCGCCAGCGCCGTGTTCCCGTGGTTGGCTCTGCATCGTCAGGTGAGGGTGCGGGGCACGGTCGAGGTGTTGTCGCACCTCGAAAGCGATGCCTATTTCGCGTCGCGTCCGCGCGAAAGTCAGATCGGTGCGTGGGCCTCGCCACAAAGCGCGGTCATCTCCGATCGCACCGAGCTCGAGGATCTGGTGGCGCGGTACACCGCCGAGTTCGAGGGTCGCGATGTTCCGCGTCCTGCGCACTGGGGCGGATGGTTGCTCACGCCGCGTTCGTTCGAGTTCTGGCAGGGTCGCCCCAGCCGTCTGCACGATCGTTTCCGTTATCGCGTCGACGATCTCGGCGCGTGGGTCATCGAACGTCTGGCGCCCTGAGCCACGTTTGGGCCGCCTCCACCAATCCGTTCACCAACGAACGCGTGTGGGGGACGAGCTCCGGGCCTTCCCAGTCCCAGAACAACGGGGTCGTACCGCGCACTCGCGGTGGCAACTCGATCTGCACTCCGCGAGCCGGCGGCAGATTCACCGGATTGCGCGGGTGAAGCCCGCGCAGCTCCTTGGGGATCTCGTCCACGTCATCGATGATGCGGTACGCCGGAAGGTGTCGCCGAAGATGATCGCCGATGTGTCGCGCGAAGTCACGGTGCTGACCACCGAGCAACAACGTGGAGTAGTAGCCCTGACGGCCGTAGCCGTGAATGGTGACCACCACTTGGACGTGATCGAGAAACGCGCGCAAACGTTCCGACGCATCCGGTGACACCTCGATCGACGGGACGTGACGCTCCATGCCGCGAGGTTGATGCACGCCGTAGTAGCTGGAGTCACTGTGCTCGGCGGCGTGCTGGGCGATCACTTCGGTCATTTCCTCCAGACCACCACCGTGGTAGGCCATGAAGCCCAGCCGAAGTTCGCGGGGCCGTTCGTGACCCCGCAACACCATGATCTCTTCGACGTCGGGATGATCCAGTAGCTCGCGGAACACGTCAGCCGTTTTCCGATGATCGACGTCCGAGTCCTCGAGCGAAGACGATCGCCACGATCACCACCACCGAAAGAACGATGGCCACCATCGCGCGGTTCTCATCGATGCTTCGCGCGACCCGTTCCTGCCAACCAATGACGCTTCCGGTGAGGTCATCGGAGTAGTTGTCACGGATGTCGTTCAGCCAGTACCACGCCAGATACAGACCGCTCAGCATCATCACCACGGCCGATGCTCGTTCGACGTGCTTCATGCCGTTGCGCAGCGTTCGCAACAGACCACCTTGGGCGAGTGCCAGCGTGACGGTGAGGGCGATGACCAACAACGACATCGCGAGTCCGTACAAAGCGATGGCGATCAGACCGAGTACGAAGCCCTCGGTGGTGATGGTTCCGAGAACGGTGGCGGTGAAAGGTCCGAGCGTGCAGCCGATGGAGGCGACGGCGTAAGCGACGCCGAAAACGAACATGCTCGCGGTCGTGCGGTCCCGTTGTCCGACGTCGAGTTTGGGTGTGGTGTACGGAAGCCGCCAGCCGGCGAGCATGGCGGCGCCCATGACGAAGAGCGCGATTCCGATGAGCAGGGCCACGTACTTGGCGTTCTGATTGATGTAGTCGGTGAAGAGACGCGTGATCGCACCGACGACGAGAAACACGCTCATGAAACCGGCCGAGAGCGAGGCGCCCACGGTCAACGCGCGACGAACACTGGCCCGTTGCGTGCCCGGTCGACCGGTGACTCCGAGGAAGTACATGAGATACGTCGGGAGCAACACGAAGCCGCACGGGTTCACGGCGGCCAGCAGTCCACTGCCGAAGCTGAGCCAGAGGCGATCGTTCATGCGGTCACGAACCCGCCAGTTCGGTCAGCATGCGCGTGAGGTCATCGGCGGTGACCTCACCGGCCACCTGTTCGACGACGGTGCCGTCGGCCGCGACCATGAGCGTGGTGGGAAAGGTGGCGACGCCGTTGGCGGTCACCAGTCGACCGTCGGGATCGCGCAAGAGTTCGTACTCCACGCCCACGTCCTCGGCGAAGGATCGGGTGATGGATTCACTGTCCTGGGTGTTCACCCCGACGAAGCGAACCCGATCGCCGAAGGTGGCCCAGGCTCGTTGAAGAGCGGGCATTTCGCGTTTGCAGGGCTGGCAGTTCGAGAACCAAAAGTTCACCAACATCGGTCGCCCGTCGAGGAGAGTCACGAGATCGACGTCGTTGCCGTCGAGGTCGAGAATCGTGGCCGTCTCGATACGGGTGCCGGCCAGTGGCGCGTTGGTGGGGATCCCGGGTTGCTGGTACTCGCCGGGCTCGTCGAGGACGACATCGTTGCCCGGGTCACTCTGCGTTCCCCGCGTTCCGATGGCGATGACGACCACGACCGCGGCCAGTCCGGCGAGTAGGGCGATCAGCAACGGAGGGACGCGTTTCATCACCGAGGAGAGGCTAACTGTGCCGTTTGCTCGTGTCGCTTCGCGGTGCCGGTTCGCGTCGTGGGTTCGGTGGGCCTGGGATGCCCGGCCGCAGTGGAGGAACCTGCGGCCGGGATCTCCCGGTGCAGTCGCGGGGTCGTCAAGCGTTGCCCGCAACCGAGAATCCACGTCGTTCAGGCGACGCGCACCGCCACCTCGAACGGTCTCTGCTCCGAAACGTTGGTGATGGTGCGAAGTGTGCGGTCCTCGTCGATCACCAGGATCGGCTTGGGCAACACCGAGGGCCGTCCTCGTGGACGTCGGTCGGCGATGATCCGACCACTCTCGATCAGTTCACCTCCCCACACGCCCCAGGGTTCCTCGCGTTCGAGAGCCCCTCGCAGACACGCGTCGGCCAGAGAACATCGCCGACAAATGGCCTTGGCGCGGGCGATGTCGACGTTCACGTCGCTGAAGAACAACGGGGTCAAGGTGCCGTTGCCGTCGGCGCAGCGGGCGGTGGGGTTGGCGACCACGAGGATCTCGTCGTCGATGGTGATGGTGCTGCTCATGTTGTTCTCCTGTGAATCGTGCGTGGATGGTGATGTGGAATGTGGGCCGGAAAAACGAGAAAGGCCGCCGGGTTGATCCCAGCGGCCTCGGTGAGGTTCTCGACGTTGGTGTGTGACCTACGTGAGGAGCTCCCCGAGCCGCTGGGGCGAACGCTTGGTGTTCGCCACAGCGAAGGCCTTGGCGGCCTTGTTCTGCTTGGCTGCGAACACCATGCGCCACGAATACGTGGTGGTGTCGGCAGCCGAGGCGTGGGTGGTGTGCATGGGCGCGACGGAACCACACGACGGAACGATCACGCGGACCGGGGTCGGGCTCAAGAGGCGATTCATGACGGTGTGTAGGAAACCACCTGAAATCCTCGGCGTCAACCGATTTAGGGATTCTCCGGTGGCGTCATTGGCCGGCGGCCGCTCGCCGAGCCCGGTGGACGGCCCACGTGATGAGGATCGTTCCCCCTGCTAGAAGGGTGATTCCGAGACCCAAGGCGAGCGAACGAGCTCGGTGATTCGAGTCCCCAAAAAAGTTGGGCCCCAGCTCGAGGGAGACGATGAGAAGAATCGACCCCGACAGGACTCCCACGGTGATGGCCGATGCCAGGCGCAGGCGACGAAGGACCACGGGGTCCGGATTGGTGGGGCCGAGATTCGGATGCGGGAAAGCACTCATGTCGTCGGTGAGTACCCAACGACGAATTCCTCGCAGATTCGAGGTCGATTCAGATCATGTCCAAACGTTCCGTGCCACCCTCGACGCGGTAGCCCCGAGCCTCCAGCCGCCGACGAAGCCGGCTCTCGGCCCGCATCGCTTCCTCGCGCGAGAAGTAGACGCGTTTTGGTTCCATCTCGGGCCGGCGACGAACGAAGAGACGGTGGGCCACCCGACTGTGCTTCGACTTTTCGTCGTCGCGATGACCAACGCGGTGTTGCTCCACCCTCACCTCGCGCTCGAGCGACGTTTGACCGACGTAGAGATATCCGCGGTGGTTCGGTGCCTTGGCGGAGTCCACTTCGATCACGTAGACCCGATACACCGTCAGATCCCCGTTCACGGTGTAGCCCCGATCCTTCAATCGCGTGATGATCGTTTCGCGCGCCTTCGATGCGCTGCGTCGGTCGACGAAGGTTCGTTTGGGTGCCAGGTCGTCCCGATGGTCGGCGATGCGACTGGGATCTTTCACCGTCAGTGAAACGCGCAGGTTGGCCAGGTCGGGACGTCGTCGGGGCAGGTCATCGTGCAGTTCGACCACGGCGACGCGCCAGCGAACGGGTGAAGGGGACTTCTTCGTACGTGTGTGCATGCGCACATTTTCCCAGTGGGTGTCCGTTTCTCTCCTTACGAAACCGGCCCACGGGCCCCAACGAAAGGAAACGACAATGGAACGCCCCCTGATCTTGCTGGACGTCGATGGCGTCATCAACGACATCGAGTACGTCGGTCTGGGCACCGACGCTTGGGAGACTCACACATTCATCAGCCATGGGTACCAACTCCTGGTTCCCAGCTTTATGCCGGAGCTCATTCGAACCTTGTGCCGTGTGGCCGAGGTCCGTTGGTGCACAACGTGGCGTGATCGTGCCAACGACGAGATCGCCACCTTCCTTGGCATCGACCGACTGGAGGTCATCGACGATGGCACCGGATCGAGGTTCGTGGATTGGAAGGCGGCGGCCGCCAAGGCGTTGGTGGCGGAGGCGCTGGAGGCGGGACGACGAGTGCTTTGGATCGAGGACTTCTGGGGTCGATTGCCCATCGACGAAATGCCGGCCGGCACCGAATACGTCGACACCACCGACGGTTGGGACGGTGCACTTCTGATGCCTCATATGGTCCCTTCGTGGGTGTGGCAGTTGGCGGGCACTTCGCCGTTGGATCCGTTGACGGCCTGAGATCCGATGGTTCGAATCGAGTACGTACGTCTCTGGTCATCGGGGTGACGTACTCGGAACAATGAGCCCATGGATCGCTTGTCTCAACCAGAAGTTCTCGAGCAGTTGGTTCGGACCGGTCGGCTGACCGACTCCGAAGCCGAGCTCATCGAGAAGGCCCCACGATTCTCGCTCCCGACGCGAGAAATCGTGGGGTATCTCGGTGGTCTGTTGGTGTTGGTGGGTTCCGCACGATTGGTGATCGCCGTCTTCGAGGATGTCTCGCGTCTCTCGATCGCGGCGACTCTCTACGTCGTGGCCCTGTTGGCCGGTTACGCGGCGGCCTTGTTCCAGAAGCGGGCCGGTGCGTGGCATCGGTTCGGTGAGGTTCTCGAACTCTTCACGTTGGGCGCGGCGGCCACCGCCTCGGGATTGATTCTCCGCGAGTTCGAGTTGTCGGGAGAGTGGTCCGCTCTCATCCCGGCGGCAATCGTCGCGGCGTGGTCGCTCGTGCGCATC
>JAIXWJ010000004.1 GCA_027491335.1 Actinomycetes bacterium
ACTCCGATTCTCACGTTTCATCCCGGGGCACCCGACGAAGGGTCGTTCTTCGGTCCGGTGATCTCGCGCATCCCGCGCGGAGCCGAAGCGTTGCGCCTGTGGGACGCCGTCGAAATCGTGGCCACCACCCCCGGCGTGGCCGAATTGAAGCGCTCGAACCGCTCCGCACCCGTGTTCGACTGAGGCGGTCACGAACCTCGGTAGCCTGATCGCATGGCGAAGGGTCGTGCTCCGCGGAAGTCCACCACCCACAGCTATCCGCGCGCGGTTCGGTTGGGTGAAACGTTGCGTGAGGTGCTGGCCGACGAGTTGGTGCGCATCGACGACGAACGTTTGGAGTTCGTCACCGTCACCCGCGTCGATGTGGACCCCGAGATGAATCGCGCGATCATCTACTTCGACTCGTTGAGCGGCGAGAAGGGCGACGCCCAGATCATCGAAGTGCTGGGCGAGCATCGCATTCGCCTTCAGGCGTCGGTGGCTCGTCAGGTGCGCGCCCGCAAGACACCCATTTTGTCGTTCCGTCCCGACGAGGTGATTCGCTCCGCCGAGCGCATCGAGAAGATCCTGCGCGAGAACCCCAGTCCGGCGCGCGACGTGCCCCTGGACCCGGACGTTTACGACCAGATCTGATCATGGCCCGACGCAAGCCGGCCACGGTGCACGGCCTCCTGGCGATCGACAAACCCGCCGGCATCACCAGTCACGACGTGGTGGATCGCGTGCGCCGACTGTTGCACGAGCGCAAGGTGGGGCACTCGGGGACTCTGGACCCCGACGCCACCGGCGTGTTGCTGTTGGGCGTGGGCAACGCCACGCGACTGTTGCGCTACCTCGACGTGGTGCCCGGGGGAAGCGTGGAGGATCCCGTCACCTCGAAGACCTACACGGCCGAGGTGGTGCTCGGAACCGAGACGTCCACTTTGGACGCCTCCGGTGAGGTGACGGCCACGCACGACATGGCCGAGGTCATCGCGAACGCGTCGGTGGAGTCGGTGCAGCGTCTCGTGGATGCGAACCTGTCGGGTCCCATCATGCAGGTGCCGCCGATGGTGTCGGCGTTGAAGGTGGATGGCAAGCGTTTGCACGAATTGGCGCGCGAGGGCATCGAGGTGGAGCGCGAGGCGCGTCCGGTGACGATCCATCGTTTCGAGGTGTCGTCGATCGAGGCCAACATCGTGCGCATTCGCGTGGAATGTTCGTCGGGCACCTACATCCGGACCTTGGCCGCGGATCTCGGTCATCTGTTGGGCGGCGGCGCGCACGTGCGCGAGTTGCGTCGCGTGGCCGTTGGTCGCTTCACGGAGTCGGACTGTGTCTCGCTGGACACCTTGACCGAAGAGAACGTCGGTGATTCCTTGCGACCGGTATCTGACTGCGTGCGCGCTCTGTCGCGCGTGGCACCCGACGACGTCATCCGCGGAGCGGTGAAGGTGGGGCGAGTGTTGCCCGAGGCCATGTTCGAGACCTCCGGACCGGCGCCGTGGGCGGTGGTCGATGGCGACGAGGTGCTGGCCGTCTTCGAGCCGTTCTCCAACCACAAGGTGGGCGAGGGGATGGCTCGTCCGGCGATCGTGCTGTCGATGTCGAACCAGTGAACACTCGGATCTGACCCCCGTGCGCCCCTCTCGGTAGCCTGAGCCACCGTGTTGATCGTCGACGACTTCTCCGTGTGCCCGTGGCCGGGGGAGCGCAGCATCGTCACCATCGGGGCCTACGACGGCTTGCACGTGGGTCATCGCACGATCATCGACAAGGTGGTCGAGCGCGCCAAGCGCGAGGGATCGAAGTCCGTGTTGGTCACCTTCGATCGTCATCCGGCATCGCTGGTGCGCCCCGAGTCGGCGCCCAAGTTGCTCACCGACCATGAGCAGAAGATCGAACTGTTGCGCGGAACCGGCTTGGATGCCGTGGCGGTCGTGCGCTTCGACGCCGAACAAGCCGCCGAATCTCCGCAGGACTTCGTGACGCGCGTTCTGGTGACGGGTCTGGGGGTGGCCCACATCATCGTGGGATCGGACTTCCATTTCGGTCGGGGTCGTGCCGGCAACGTCGAGTTGCTCACGACGTTGGGCCAGCGATCCGATGCCGAGTTCACCGTGGAACCGGTGACGTTGATCCCGGGTCACACCGGAGTGACGGCCAGCTCCACCGAGATTCGCCGGTTGCTGACGGCGGGCAACATCGCCGACGCCAACGTGATGTTGGGACGACCCTTCGAGTTGCGTGGCGTGGTGGCCCACGGCGACGCGCGCGGCCGCACGATCGGATTTCCCACGGCAAACATCGAGGTGCCCTCGACCATGTGCGTACCCGGAGACGGTGTGTACGCGGCGTGGTACGTGCGGCCCGGAACCGATCGCCCACTTCCCGCCGCGGTCAACATCGGCCGACGCCCCACCTTTTACGAGAACGCGCCGGTGTCGCTCATCGAGGCCCACGTGATCGACGGCCCGAGCGACCCGACCCATCTGGACTTGTACGGCGAAACCGCTCACGTTCGTTTCGTGGCTCGGTTGCGCGGCGAGCAGAAGTTCTCCGGGTTGGACGAGTTGAAGGCGCAACTGGTTCATGACATCGCGGCGGCTCGGACGGCGTTGAATCAGGGTTGAGTAACAGGGTTGAGTAACAGGGCTGAGTAACAAGGTTGAGAAACGGGACAAGCCATGGGTATCACTCGTTTGAATCACGCGGTTTTCTACGTGCGCAACGTTTCCGTGACGAAGCGCTTCTACTCCGAGGTGTTGGGATTCACGACCGTGATCGAGGATCCGGCCGGCCGCTTCTTGTTCATGCGCGCCAGTGCCTCGCGCAATCACCATGACCCGAATCACCACGACCCGAATCACCATGACCCGAATCACCACGACCCAAATCACCATGACATAGCTTTCTTTGCCGTCGGCGAGAGGGCTTTGGCAAATACGGCCGGGCGGGGCGGTGCCATGGGCGACGTTCACGTGGGGTTGTATCACGTGGCCTGGCAGGTGGAGTCGATCGCCGAACTGGAGCACATGCGTCGCAAACTGATCGACGCCGGTGCTCTCACCGGGTCGAGCGATCACGGAGTGAGCAAGAGTCTGTACGCCGTGGATCCCGATGGCGCCGAGTTCGAGATCATGTGGCCCGTGCCCGCTTCCATGTG
>JAIXWJ010000032.1 GCA_027491335.1 Actinomycetes bacterium
AACTCGTCGTCGGGATCGAACGACGAGGTGACCTTTCCCCGCGCGGTCCAGTTCTCCTCGCGGGTGAGGCGGGTCGACGAACGGGTCCCCACGTTTCCTTCGTCGTTGATCAGCTCGGCGGGAATGTCGTCGAGGAAACGCGACGGCGGGTTGTACTGCGTGGAGCCGAACTGTTGACGACTCCACGCGTGCGAGATGAACAATCGTTCTTGCGCGCGGGTGATGCCCACGTAGGCGAGCCGGCGTTCCTCTTCCAATTCATCCGGATCGGTGAGGGCGCGATTGTGCGGGAACAAGCCCTCCTCGGCACCGACGATGAACACGATCGGAAACTCCAGGCCCTTGGCGGCGTGGATGGTCATGAGCACGGCTTTGTCGTCATCGTCCAGCTCGTCGGCGTCGGACACCAGCGACACCTGTTCGAGGAACTCGTCGACGACGGCGAACTCCTTGGCCGATGAGATGAGTTCGCCGATGTTGTCGAGACGACCGGCCGCTTCGACACTGTCATCGTTCTCGAATTCCTGAACGTAACCGGACTCGTCGAGAACTCGCTCGAGCAGGTGACCGGGACTGCGATCCTCGTCGGCCGCCACTCCATCGATGATGCCGACGAAACTCTCGATCCCCCGCTTGGCCGCACCCGACACGCCGGCTTCGCCCGCGCGGCGCAACGCGTCGTAGAACGAGATGCCTTCGTCCTTGGCGAAGGAATCGAGACGGCTGATGCTCGTTTCACCGATTCCACGCTTGGGAATGTTCAACACGCGCTTGACGCTGACCTCGTCCACCGGGTTGGTGACCACTCGCAGGTAGGCCACGGCATCCTTCACTTCGCGACGGTCGTAGAAGCGCGTGCCACCGACCACCTTGTAGGGAACGCCGAAACGCATGAGGATTTCTTCCACCACACGGCTCTGGGGGTTGGTGCGATAGAAGACCGCCATCTCACCCCAGGTTCGGCCGGTGCCGCGCAACGAACTCATGGTGCGGGCCACGAACGCCGCCTCGTCACCCTCGTCGTTGGCATGGAACCGCACGATCGGTTCGCCCGCTCCGGCTTCGGTCCAGAGCGCCTTGGGCTTGCGGCCGAAGTTGCGAGCGATGACCGCGTTGGCCGCATCGAGAATGGTTTGGGTGCTGCGATAGTTCTGCTCCAGAACCACCACCGACACGTCGGGAAACGCGTCCTCGAACTGAGCGATGTTGCGGAAGTCGGCGCCGCGGAACTTGTAGATGCTCTGGTCCGTGTCACCCACCACGCACACGTTGTGATGGCGAGCACCGAGCATCAGCACGATCTCGTTCTGAGCGACGTTGGTGTCCTGGTACTCGTCGACGAGGATGTACTTGAAGCGATCCTGGTACATGGCCAGCACGTCGGGATTCAGACGGAACAAGCGCACGATGTTCACGAGCAGATCGTCGAAGTCCATGGCGCCGGCCTTCGCCAGACGCTCTTGATACTCGCGGTACACGTCGGCGTGTTTGCGATCGAAGATGTGAGCCGCGCGCTCGGCGGCGTCGGCCGGTGACCACAACTCGTTCTTCCAATTCGAGATGACGGCGTGAACGTTGCGAGGCGTGAATCGCTTTTGATCCAGTCCCAGATCGCGGATGACGTATCCGGTGAGACGTTGCGCGTCGGCTTGGTCGTAGATGCTGAAGGTCTTGGGATACCCCAATCGCTCGGCATGAACTCGCAGAATGCGCACGCACGCGGAGTGGAAGGTGGAGACCCACATGGAATTGGCCACTGGGCCGATGAGGCTCTGGACACGATGCTTCATCTCGCCGGCGGCCTTGTTGGTGAAGGTGATGGCCAGAATGCTCATCGGGTGCACGTCGTGGCGCGAGATGAGGTTGGCGATGCGATGCGTGAGAACCCGCGTCTTGCCGGATCCGGCTCCGGCCACCACCAGCAACGGACCGTTCACGTGCTCGGCGGCCTCGCGCTGATCGGGATTCAGACCGTCGAGGGAGATCGGGGTGATGTTGCGGGGCGCGCGAGCCGCGAAAGGCGCCGACTGATACTCCTCGGGAGCAAATTCATGCGAACCCACGTCGTCGGATGTTTCGTTGTGGAGGTCGTCGGGAGCTTCGCGAACCGGTGGTTCGTCGCCGAACAAGTCGTCGTCATCGAAGAGGCGTTCGGGTCCGGTCATGGGTGTCCCAGCCTAGATCGGGGGTGTTGGATGGACCGGCGAAACGATGCCCGAACGCGAATGAACCCGGCCGAAGCCGGGTCCATTCGTCTCGACGGGAGCGGGCGGAATTCGGCCCGTCGGGAAACTCGGGAGAATCAGGCTCCCTCAGCCTGTGTGGTGGGAGCGACGGTCGCGTCCGGGGCCTCGGGGCGAACTCCGTTCACCAGATCGGTGATGCGCTGGGTCAGATCGGCACTGGCCGTGGCCACCAGCGCGTCGATGACGTCTTGGGCGGTCTTGCCGTTTTCCACCGCCACTTCGGCGATGGTCTTGCCGGCCTCGATCTCGGTCTTCAACTCGTCGGCCGTGATGCCGATGGCGGTGGCCGCCGTGTCGAGCATCTCGCCGCGGAATCCACCGTGACGTCCACCGTGACCGCCACCGTGACGTCCACCGCCATGACGTCCACCGCCATGATCGGGGCGCGCGGCCTCCAGAGCGGTCACCACCGCGTCGCGCTGCGACGTGGTGAGAGTGCCATCGTCGACCAACGACTGCAGGTGTGCGGCCAAGCGCTCGCCCGGCTCGGGTCGGGTGCCATCATCGGCCGGCACGGTCGAGTGAGCAGTGGTGAGCGCGGTGACGATGGCATCGACCTCGGACGCATCCAAGGTGCCGTCATCCACGAGGCCCTGCAACACCTCGCGAAGCTTGGCCTCGCGCTCGGCCGGATCGCCGTGACCGCCGCCGTGACGACCACCGTCACGACCACCGTGATGCTCGCCAGCGACGTCACCGTCGGCTCCATCGATCGAGGACGCGGGTGCACCGCCATCAGTGCCAGAGTCGATGCCAGAGTCGGTGCCCGTGTCCGTCGCCGAAACGGCCACCGGACTCTTGGCGCTGGCGCCTCCGGGCAGGTTCATCAACAGTCCGGCGCCGGCACCGGCGACCAATCCGGCGGTGACGCCGAGAATCGCCAACTTCTTCGTCGTGTACTTCGGTGTGTTCATGTCGTGTGCTCCTTTGTGAGTCAGGTGCGGTTCACCTGTGTGCACTCAGATTGCGCGTCGTAGGTGAGAAGCAAAGCCGAGTCAGGTGAGAACGAGGTGAGAATCGCCGAACGCGGTCTCGAATCGCCCCTGATCAGGTGTTTCGGTCCTCGCACGGCAGGGTCAGACCCACTTCGGCACCGCCGTCGGCGCGATTCCGAGCGAACACCGTGCCGCCATGGCTGGTGGCCACTTCGGACACGATCGACAACCCCAAACCCGAGCCGGGCATGGTGCGCGCGGTCACCGAGCGATGAAAACGTTCGAACACGTTCGACAAATCCGCCTCGGGAATACCGGGTCCCCGATCGGACACCATGATCTCTCCACGACGCACGGCGACGTCGATGGGCGAATCGGACGCATCGAACTTCAACGCGTTGTCGATCAAGTTGGAGATCGCACGTTCCAACAGTGCGGGGCGAACCATCACGATGGAATCATCGGCGACCACGACGATGTCGCGCGATGTGCGACGGCGCGCCTTGTTCACGACGCGTTCGACGGCCTCGGACAACCGCACCGGCTCCGGAAGTTCGGTGGTGTGTCGATCGGCCGCCACGGCCACCACTTCCTCCACCAGATTCGACAGCTCCGTCGTGTCACGATCGATGTCGGCCAGGATCTGCGCCCTCATCACGTCGTCCATCGCCGGATGCCGTTTCAACACGTCGAGATTCGTTCGCAAACTGGTCAAGGGAGTGCGCAACTCATGACCGGCGTCCTCGACCAGGCGCTGTTGCTGTTCCTTCGATCTGGACAACGCCGCCAACATCTCGCTGAACGAACGACCCAGTCGGCCGGCCTCGTCGCGCCCGGTCACCGGTGCATCCACGTTCAAGCGTCCGGTGGTGGCCACGTTCTCGGCGGCGATCGAGAGACGACGCAACCGCGACGTCACGCGCAGGGCGATGAGCCATCCCACCACGGCCGCCACGGCCGCCACCAAGGTGGACAACAACACCGCTCGCGCGCGCAGATCCGCCAACACGTTGTCGGTCTCGGTCAGATCTCGACCCACTCGCACCACGCCGATGGGAGTGGCGAAAGATCGAAGACGATACGACGCGTCGTCGGCTCGTTCGGTCGACAACAGCGGCTCTCCGTCGCCCCCCATGAGTGACATCACCCGTTCGGTCACCGGGATCGTCACGCCCTCGGTGGCCGCGAGCACGTCACCCGACGGGTCGATCAACTGCACCACGAACTGCTCGATGCCGAGCGGACGTTCCGGGATGGAAAGTCGAAGATTGTCGAAAGAGCCCGGCCGATCACCGCGTCCTCCACCTCGTCGATCGAGAAAGCGATCGGTGGCATTGACGAGCGACCGATCGATCTCGGTCATCAAGCGCGATTGCGTGGACTGATACGACAACGCGCCGACGAGCCCGGTTCCCAGCGCGGCGATGACCGCCAACGCGAGGGTGAGTTTCCATCGCAGACTCACGATGCCGACACCCGCGCCGTGTAACCCACTCCGCGCACGGTCTGGATGAGTCGCTTGTGTCCCTCGAGATCGACCTTGCGACGGATGTATCCGATGTACACCGCCAGATTCTTGGATTCGGGACCGAAGTCGTAACCCCAGATGCGGTCGTAGATGGTGGAGTGATCCAGCACGATGCCAGCGTTGCGAACCAAAAGCTCCAGCAATTCGAACTCCGTTTTCGACAGATCCAACTCGTGAGCGCCACGGGAGACCCGTCGTGCGGCGGTGTCGATGCGCAGATCGTCCAGCACCAAATCGTCGGGGGCGTCGTCACTCGCCACGGGGCTCGTGCGACGGAGCAGAGCGCGCAAGCGAGCCAACAACTCGTCGAGAGCGAAGGGTTTGGGCAAATAGTCGTCCGCTCCGGCATCGAGACCCTGCACCCGATCACTGGTCTCCGAACGCGCGGTCAGCATGAGAATCGGCAGTCGACTCTTCTCCGAACGCAGAACCCGACACACCGTGAGGCCATCGATGACCGGCATCATCAGATCGAGCACGAGAGCGTCGTGTTCACCCACCCTGATCATCTCGAGGGCCTTGGCGCCGTCGTTGGCCGCATCCACCTGATAGCCCTCCAAGGTGAGCGCGCGCACCAAACTCTCGCGCACCGCCTTGTCGTCGTCGGCCACGAGCACGCGATTGGTGATGGTGTTCGCCATGCGCAGAGTCTGCCCCATGAGAGGTAAGAGTCCGGTGAGAAGAGCGCAACGAGTACCGTGATCGGGTGGATTTCGACGCGGTGAAACGTTTCGCGCACCTGCTGTCGATCGTTCTGTTGTCGATCGTCGTCGGCGCCATCGGCGGACTGGGCTCGTGGGCACTCTTCGAGGCCCTCGATCAGGCCACGACCACTCGACTGGATCACGAATGGTTGGTGTGGTTGCTGCCAATCGCCGCCGGCATCCTCGGGTTCGCGTATTGGAAGTTCGGTGGTTCGGCCAACCGCGGCACGTCGATCGTGATCGCCAACGCGAACGGCGATGCGAACATCGATGCGGATGTCAGTGGTGGCGCCGTGCCCGTGAAGCCCGAGCCCGTGGAACCCGTGCCGGCCCGCATGGCGCCGATGATCTTCGGTGCCACGTACATCGCTCAACTCACGGGTGCCTCCGTCGGTCGCGAGGGGGCCGCGCTTCAGATCAGCGGATCACTCACGTCGTTGCTCGCTCGACCATTGCGTCTGAGCGATGGCGATCGGCGTTTGTTGATGACCGCCGCGATGGCGGGTGCGTTCGGCGGAGCGTTCGGAGTTCCCTTGGCCGGGGCGCTTTTCGCTCTCGAGGTGCAGCGCACGGGCCGTCCCCGTTACGAGGGCATCGTTCCGGCTCTGGTTGCTTCGGTCACCGCCGACTTCGTGGTGGAGGGACTCGGACGGTCCACTCCCATCACCGATCTGATGATCGATCTGGATTGGTGGGTGGCGACACGATTGGTGGCTCTCGGCATCGTGGCCGGTCTCGCCGCACGACTCTTCATCATGGTGTTGGGTGCCGTGCGCACCATCACCGCTCGCGCCGTGACCATGGTGCCACTGCGACCGGTGGTGGGCGGACTGGCCACCTTGGCCTTGATGTTGTTCGTGGGGCGCGACTATCTCGGCTTGTCGTTGCCCCTCGTCGATCACGCCTTGGCCGGCGACCTCGCCGATTGGTGGGACCCGGTGCTGAAGATCCTCTTCACCGCCGTGGCGCTCGGATGCGGTATTCCCGGCGGTGAGGTGACCCCGTTGTTCGTCGTCGGGGCGACCCTCGGGTCGGTGATGTCGGCACCGCTCGGCTTGCCTCCCGCGATCACCGCGGCGGTGTGCTTGGGTGCGGTGTTCGGTGCCGCGTCGAACACTCCCATCGCCTGCGCCATTCTGGTGATCGAGTTGTTCGGAGCCCACATGGCGATTCCGGCCGCCATCGTCGGCGTGGTCGCCTACGCCGTCTCACCGAGCGAAGGCATCTACTCGGGTCAACGACCCGGATCCGCTAAAGACCTTCGTGATCCAAACCACCGGGCCAACGCAGCACCACCACGTCACGCATGAAGTCCGGCGGGTTGGCGCGCAGCCATTCCGCCAACTCATCGTCGCGATCGGACGTGAGACACAGACGTCGACGCGCCGATCGCACCAGCGATGCCGGATCCTCGGCATGGCGTGACACGGCGGGACGAGGAATCTCGATCACCTCGGGCTCGATGCCGAGGGCATGCAACACGGCCACGGCGTCATCGGAAGTCGGGCCAAGTGGTCGATCGATGTTCCAGAAATGCTTCCACGCATCGTTCCATGCCGACATGGGATGACGACGAGGCAACACCACGACCACCCCCAGTCGTGCGATCGCGGTGAGGGCCACGACGAAGGGCTCGAGATCGGGAACGTTGAAGAAGACGTGGTGGCACACCACCACGTCGACCCGCTCGATGGGCGTGCCCGCCATCTCGGCCTCGACCGCCACGTCGGGCCACCGTCCTTCGATCTCGCGATGGCCGACACCCAGACTCTCGGCCGACGCCGCGAAACGATCGAGCATGGCCCGATTGGAGTCGACGCCGGTGATGTGACGAGCCCGCGGGAACAACGGAAGCGAGGACCGTCCACCGCCGCAACCGACGTCGAGCACCGTGCCACCTTCGAGAGGCAACAACTCACGAGCCAACTCGAAGATGGGATTGCTCGGATCGGTGGTGTCGTCCATGGCGAACGTGTCCGGGTCGTGCGCCCACGGCGCGACTTCGCCCCGCGCCACGATCTCGTCGGGTATGGCCCACGACGCCAGCATCTCGGCCCAACGTTGGCCGGCGTCGGTGAACGTGGGAATGTCGCCCAAAGTCAGGGACGGATCACTCGAACCGGCAACTCGCGCGGTCCGCGAATCTGGCCGACGCTCCACACCACGTCGTCGACGGTGCCATCGAGCACGAACTCGGGGAAGCGAGCGATGAACTCCTCCACCGCCACTCGCAGTTCGAGGCGCGCCAGGTTGGATCCGAGACAGCGATGAATGCCGAGTCCGAAAGCGGCGTGACGATTCTCCTGCCGGTCGATGAGCACCTTGTCGGCGTCGGAGAACTCGGCGGGATCGAGGTTGGCCGCCGGGAACGGAAGCAACACCCACTCGTCTTTCTTCATGGGGCATCCGTGGAAGTCGTGATCCTTGGCCACCAATCGCGCCATCGTCACCGGGGCGTACGCACGCAAGAACTCCTCGATGGCGGTCGTCATCAAACCGGGATCGGCGACGAGACGTCGACGATCGTCGTCGTGCGTGGCCAAGTGCCAGATGCTGGAACCGATGGCGCTCCAGGTCGTGTCGATGCCGGCCACCAACAACAGAAGGATCACTCCGCCCACCATGTTGTCGGGCAACTTCTCGCCGTACATCTCGACGTCCATGAGATATGACGTGAGGTCGTCGCGCGGGTTGGCACGGTGATCCTCGATCTGGGCCAACAGGTACGCGTCGATGCGCTCGAACGAACGAATGCGCTCCTCGGGTTCGCCGTTGATGCTCTCGAGGATGTCGTGCACGAATCCGCGGAAGATGTCGTCGTCCTCGAGAGGGAAGCCGAGCATGCGCGAAATCACGTTCACGGGAATGTGCTGCGCGTAATCGAGCGCCGCATCGATGGGCTCTCCGGCCGCGATCTTGGCTTCCATCGCGTCGAGCAACTGATGACACAGAATCCGAACCTCGCCCTCCCATTCGGCGATCTTCTTGGGCGAGAACGGAGGCAACAGCAGGCGACGAGCGTCGTGATGGAACGGCGGATCGCTGGTGATCGGCGGCGCTCCACCGATGGGGGCCGGATCATCGGGGACGACGGTGCTCACCACCACGGCGCGACTGGTGAAGTTCTCGGTGTCGTACGCGATCTCGCGAACGGTCTCGTGCGTGACGGGCAACCACGTGCCTCCGTACCGATCGCTGTGCGCGACCGGGCACGTGTCGCGCAGTTCATCCCAGATGGCGTGGGCGTTGCGGTTGTACGCCGGGTCGGCGTGGTCGAAGTCGGTGGCCCAATCGGTGACGGGGCCGTAGATCGAGACGGGGGGTTCGTACACGGTCATCGGATCTTGTTCCTCACTCGGAGATGGTGATGGCGAACTCGGGACAGTTGGCCACGGCCAACTTGGCCCGCTCGACCAGATCGGGGCTCACGGTTCCGTCGCCGATGACCACCGCGTTGCCGAAGTCGTCGACATCGAACAACTCGGGGGCGAGGGCGTAGCAACGATTGTGACCTTGGCACTTGTCGGCGTCGACGTGGATTCGCATGAAATCACCCTACCCCTGCGTCGCGTGGAGTTGAATTTGGAGCGTGCCCCCCAAGAAAGCCGTCTCGACGAAAGCTCCCATCGCCATCCTGCTTCCGCCGTCGGAGGGCAAGGCCGGGGGTGGCGCCAAGCCCGGATGGCGACCGAGCAACGGCGACTTCGGTCGAGCGTTCGCCAAACAGCGAGCCGAACTGCTCGCGGTGTTGGAATCCCTCGGGGGCGGTGACGCCAAGTTGCTGGGTGTCGGGGGTCGCAATCTGGAGGAGGCGCAACGAGCGAACCTGTCGTTGCTCGGTTCACCCACCCTGCCCGCGCATCAGCGCTACACCGGGGTGGTCTGGGACCACCTCGCTCCCTCCACCATGACGGCCGCCGTTCGGCGTCGCGCCAGTGAATCCGTCCTCGTGATCTCCGGATTGCTGGGTCTGGTGGGATTCGACGATCCGGTACCGGACTACAAACTCAAGATCGGTGCGTCACTGCCCACCGTTGGCAAACTCGCCACTTGGTGGCGCGAACCGTTGTCGAAAGCGTTGAACGCGCGACTCGCCGGACATCACGTGATCGATCTGTTGCCGAACGAACATCGTGCGGCGTGGACGCCGACACCCGACGCGTACGCCAGCCTCAGATCGGTGACGTTCGTGGAGAAGTCGGGCAAAGTCGCGGGGCACGATGCCAAAGCGGCCAAAGGACTGCTGGCGCGCCATCTGCTGGAATCGAAGAGCGCTCCGGACGATGCTTTGCGGGCGTGGACGCATCCGCGCTTCCGACTGGAGATCAGAGAAGCTTCTCCCGGAAGAAGCTGAGCACCCGCTGGACACTCGGCTCGTCGCGCTGCTCGGTCAGCACCGAGTGGTCGGTCTTCTTCGACGACGGCAACTCGATGGCGATGAACGCGTCACCCAGAAGTTCGCGCAAGGAATCGAAACGCGTGCCGACCAATCGATCGCCGGTGTATCGCAGACCCAACACCTGACAACCCTCGTCGGCGCGACGCTTCACCACCAGTGCATCGTCGGGTGAGAGATTGAGATCGGCGGCGCGCTTGGCTCCCATCGGGAACGGCAACGACGGCTGGCTCAGCACCGGGGCGAGCATGTGATCGTCGAGCATCATTCCCAGGGCGAAGCCGCCGCTGAAACACATGCCCACGGCACCGATGCCCTTGCCGCCGATCTCCTGATGCAACGATCGACCGAGGGCCCGCAACCATCCGATGATCGGCGAGGTCTTGTTCTGCGCCATCGCGGTGAATTCCTTGGAGACGCACACTTTGGCCAACGAGGACATCGCGTACCCGTTCGACATCTCCTTGCCGGGCGTGCCCACCAAGTCGGGCATCACGACGGTGAAACCCGCCGACACCACTTCTTCGGCGAACGCCGCCACTTTCGGGGTGATGCCGGGCACCTCGTGCACGACCACCACCAACGGCCCCGAACCCTTGCGGTAGGTGTCGTGGGTGATGCCCGCCGCGGTGAAGGAGCCCTTGGCCCATCCGTTCAATACGTTCGTGCTCACGTCAGGCTCCTCGCCGCTTCCAGGGCCCGCTGAACCAATCCTTCGGTGCCCAACTTCATGGTCGACAAATCGATTCCCTCTTGCTTGCCCATCGCACCGTGCAGATAGCGGGCGTAGACACCCTCGCTGATGACCGCCAGACGCCAACACGAGAACGCGACGTAGTAGTCGACGCCCGACACCTCGCGACCGGTGTTCTTGGCGTACCGCTCCACCAGATCGCGATAGGGCGGGAATCCTCCGGCCGGTGTGGGGTCGTTGGCGCGCAGGGCGTTCGACGGGCCGTCGCTCCAGTACACACCCAGATAGCCGAGGTCCGCGAGCGGGTCACCCAACGTGCACAGTTCCCAGTCGAGCACCGCGGCGATGCGACCGGACGACACATCGGTGAGACAGTTGCCGAACCGGAAGTCGCCGTGCGCGATCACGACTCCCTGTTGCCGCGGCACGTGAGAGCTCAGCCGTCGCACCACCTCGTCGATCTCGGGGAGATCGCGCGTCTTGGAGTTCTCCCACTGGGTACTCCAACGCTTCAATTGGCGTTCGATGTAGCCATCACGACGGGCCAGATCGCCGAGTCCCACCGCGTCCACGTCGACCGCATGAAGTTCGGCCAACACGTCGATGAGATGATGCGCCGCGGCCGGCCGAAGATCCGTGGGAAGCGCCGCCGCTTTGTCGGCACTGTCGAGCACCACCCCATCCACGAAACCCATCACGTAGAAGTTCGCACCATTCACGCTCTCGTCGGTGCACAGACCCAAGGCGCGTGGAACCGGAACCTTGGTGGAACCAACGGCGGCGATGATGCGAAACTCACGGGCCATGTCGTGAGCGGTGGCCAGGACGTGACCCAACGGCGGTCGACGCAGAACGAAACGGGTGCCTTCGGCATCGGTGACGCGATACGTCAGGTTCGACCGGCCACCGGCGATGAGATCGAACGAAAAAGGTGCTCGGGCGCCGTCGATGTTGTCGACCAGCCACGCACTCACTTTGTCGACGTCGATTCCCTGAACGCTCATGCCCTGTCCCCCACGAGGAAACGGTAGTGCGTGGTCATCACGGGCGTTCAGCCCGGGCGCGTCACTCCCACGACCTTGTTCCAACTGACCGCCGTCAATCGCACCGAGCGCCCGACACCCGGCGCGTCGACCATCATGCCGTCACCGACGTAGATGCCAACGTGAGTGATGGGGTCGTAGAAAAAGATCAGATCGCCGGGCTCGATGTACTCCACCGGGATGCGCGGCGAGGAAGAGAACTGTCGGCGGGACTGATGGGGCAACGAAACTCCGGCTTGCTGCCAGGCCCACATGGTGAGACCGGAACAGTCGAACGCCTGATTCTCGATGGCGGCGTTCTTCACGTACTTCACACCGATCTGACTGCGCGCCGCCGCCACCGCGATGGCACCCCGCGAGCTACTGGCCGGAATGCTCGACGGATCGAAGCGCGGGCGCGAGGCACCGGAACCACCCGCCGCGGAACCCGTGTTCGTCGTCCCCGAATTGGATGATGCTCGACTGGCGGCCAGCGCGTTGGCCTGAGCCCGAGCCGCGGCGGCCGCGGCGGCGGCCCGACGGGCGCGTTCCTTGGCCAGAGCCTCGCCGAGTTCGCGTTCGGCTCGCGCCTTGAGAGCGGTGTATTCCTCGATCTTGTCGGCGGCTTCGCTTTGGCTCGTCTGGATGCGGGCCGCCAACTCCTCGGCGTTGGTTCGATCGCGCTCGAGCTTGGTCTTCTTGTCACCCAAGTCATCGATGAGCGCGTCCAACTGATCGGAGTCGGCCGATCCGAGGTTCAAGGCCATCTCGGTGAGGTATTGCCGCTGCACGGCCTCGTTCGGTCCGGCCCCCGGTGAGAGAAGACCGGTCAGGCTTCCGCCGTTTCCACCACCCACGAACGCCTGAACGGCCAAGTCCGACATCTGGGCCTGAAGCCCGCCGACCTCGGTCTCCATCGCGGCGATCACCACCTCGGACTCGGCGATCTCGATGTCGAGACGCGCCTTGTCGTCCTCGGCCACTCGCAGTTCCTCGCTCAGCCGATCGACCTCTTCCTCGGCGGCCTCCAGACGATCGGCCATCTCGTTGACCTTGCGACGGGCATCGTCGACCGAATCCGCGGCCACCGGACCACCCCACACCACGGCTCCGGCGAGCAACGCCACACCACTGGTGACGGCCGCGGCCAGATGCCGAAAACGAGTGCGCGACGAGGGGTCAAACATGACCCTTGGCAGGCTAGTCAGGGTGGCGAGAGTGCGGTCATCGGACCTGCGTACAGCGGGTTTCGACGCCGTCGACGACCGCGGGACTCACTCCCATTCGATGGTTCCGGGGGGCTTCGACGTGATGTCGTAGGCCACCCGATTCACTCCGGAGACTTCGTTGATGATGCGACTCGCCATGCGCTCCAGCAATTCGTAGGGCAAACGGGCCCAATCGGCGGTCATGGCGTCGTCGCTGGTGACCGCGCGAATGATGATGGGGTGGGCGTAGGTGCGCTCGTCGCCCATCACGCCAACGGAGCGAATGTCGGGGAGCACGGCGAAGGCCTGCCAGATGTCGCGCTCCAGGCCGGCCAGACGAATCTCCTCGCGCACGATGAAGTCCGCGTCCTGCAACAACGCCACCTTGTCGGGGGTCACCTCGCCGATGATGCGCACGCCCAAGCCTGGGCCCGGGAACGGCTGCCGCCAGACGATTTCGTCGGGCAATCCCAACTCGAGTCCCAGACGACGGACCTCGTCCTTGAACAACGAGCGCAATGGTTCGACCAATCGCAACGTCATGTCCTCGGGCAAGCCGCCGACGTTGTGATGACTCTTGATGACCGCCGCGGTGCCGTCACTGCCACCACTCTCGATGACATCGGGATACAACGTTCCTTGCACGAGGAACTCGGCATCGGTGACACCACCCGTGTGTTGCTCGAAAACCCGCACGAACAACTCGCCGATGATCTTTCGCTTCGTCTCGGGTTCGGTGACGCCACGCAATCCCTCGAAGAACTGCGCGCCGGCGTCGACATGGATCAGTTCGATGCCCAGATTGCGCTTGAACGTCTCGACCACCTGGTCGCTCTCGTTCTTGCGCATCAATCCGGTGTCGACGTAGACGCAGGTGAGTTGCGCGCCGATGGCCTTGTGCACGAGAGCCGCCGCCACCGCCGAATCGACACCGCCGGACAGACCGCAGATGACGCGCTTGTCGCCCACTTGTTCGCGAACGAGGGCCACCTGCTCGTCGATCACCGAGCCCATCGTCCACGACGAATCGCACGCCGCCAGATCGTGGAGGAATCGACGAAGCACGTTGGCCCCGAAGGGCGAGTGCACCACCTCGGGGTGATACTGCACGCCCCAAATTCGACGAACGGGATTCTCGAGCACGGCCACCGGTGCGTCGGGGGTGCTGGCCGTGGCCACGAACCCGTCCGGCACTCGGGAGATGGCGTCGAAGTGACTCATCCACACGTCTTGTTCGGCGGGGATGTCGCTCACCAGCAGCGTGGAATCCGATCCGGCGATGCGCGACATGTGCGTGCGGCCGTACTCGCCGCGTGATCCGCGACCCACCTCGCCACCGAGTTGATGCGCGATCAACTGTGCTCCGTAACAAATGCCCAAGATGGGCACCCCGAGGTCGTAGACCGCGGGATCGAGAGCGGGAGCACCGTCGACGTGAACGCTCTTGGGTCCGCCCGACAGGATGATGGCGGTCGGTGACTTGGCCGCCATGTCGGCCGCCGACATGGAATGCGGAACGATCTCGGAATAGACCCGGTGCTCGCGCACCCGACGAGCGATGAGTTGGGCGTATTGGGCACCGAAGTCGACGACGAGAACGGTGCTGCGCGAGGTCACCGTCACAGCGTAGTCCGCACCACCAACTGGTGGTTCGGCCCGCTCGCGTGGAACGATGGTCGGGTGAATTTGCTTCGCCGGGTCCTGTTGATCGTGATCGCTCTGTTGGCGATCGCCGGAGGGCTCGCGCCGGCCTCGGCATCGGTGCCGCCGGACACCAGTCCGCCGAGCCCGATCACGACGGACCCGATCACGACCGACCCAATCACGACCGACCCAATCACGACCGACACGGTCAACGATTTCATGGATCTCGAGCGCGACGTGACCGAGTGCATCAGTTCGAATCCGTTGCCCGGCTGCGGTCGCGAACCCACCAGCCCCGGCGATCGTGGTGGATGGCAACAGCTGCTGCTGTTCGGCGTCATGCTCGGCGGCATGGCCGTCATTTTCGTGCGGGTCTATTTCTCCGTGCGATCGCGCGATCGTGGCGCGTCGAACGAGTGATCATTCGCCTCGGAAACGCGGCGCCCTCTTCTCCATGAAAGCGGCTCGACCTTCGACCGCATCGGTGCTGGCCCAAGCCGCCAATCGCGCTCGCTCCACCTGATCGAGCGAAGGATTCTCCGTTCCGTCGGCGGCCAACGTGAAGAGCCGTTCCAGAGCCGCCTTGTGCGCCCGCACCGTGAGTGGAGCGAGGCCACTCAGCTCGTCGGCCCACCGCATGGCCTCGTCCGACGTTCCGACGCGATGAACGAATCCACCCAACAAGTCCTCGGCCGCCATCGCCTCGCCCGTGAGCAACATTCGACGCGCCGAACTCCAACCCGCCTCACGACCGATGCGCGCCACGGTCCAGGTGTCCACGGCCAATCCCAACTTCGCCGCCGGAACACCGAATCGCGCGTTGGGCGTCGCCATGCGTAGATCACACGCGGCGGCCAACTGAGAACCGGCGCCGAGCGCGGCACCTTCGACCACGGCCAAGGTGATGCATTCCAATTCGCCGAAGCCACGGAGCACCTCGAGCAACGTCTCGGTGAACTCCCCCAGTTCGACGCCTCCGAGGTCGGCACCGCTGCAGAACGCCGGCGGTTCGCCCGACAGCACCAACACTCGCGCTCCGCCCGAACGCGCGTCGATCTGCGCCGCTCGCATGGCTCGCAACGTGGGTAGATCGACCGCGTTGCGCTTGTCCGGTCGATCGATCCGAACGGAGCAGACACTTTCGTTCCAATTCACGTGCACGGTCACGAGCGCACCGTATCGTCCCCGATCGGTGGGACCCCCGGATTGGCGCGAAACCCGGTCCGTGCAGCATTGTTCGGGGGTGAACTCTGCGTCCTCCGACCCGGTCCGTCAGCGGCGCGCCCGCATCGCCAAGTGGACGCTCATCGCCAATCGTGTGGGCTATCTGCTGTTCGCTCTGGCGATCGCGTTGTTCGTGATGGCGTTCGCCTTCGGCTTCAAGGGTCCGATCGTTACCGCGATCACGGTCACGCTGGTGCTCGGATCCATCTTGTTGGCGCCGGCCATCGTTCTCGGGTACGCCGTCAAGGCCGCCGAGAAGGACGACCGATCCCGCGGCCTGTGAGTTGGTGCTTCGGACTGAGTTGGTGTTTCTGGTGGCATGAAACACCAAGGTACGGTGGAAGGCGATGTCGATGAGATTGCCGGCCGCGGAACGGCGCGAACAGCTGCTCACGGTCGCCATGGACGTCTTCGCGCGCGAGGGCTATCACCAGACCTCCATGAACGACGTCGCCGACGCCGCCGGCATCACCAAACCGGTGCTCTATCAACACTTCGCCTCCAAGCGAGAGTTGTATCTGGCCCTCATCGAGGAAGCGGGTGCTCGCCTCCTCACCGCGGTCACCGATCCACGCATCGCGGCCACCGAGGGACGAAAGCGAACGGAACTGGGATTCATCGCGTATTTCCAGTGGGTCCACGAGGACAACGACTCTTTCCAGTTGCTCTTCGGTGGCGGTTCGCGTCGTGATCCCGAGTTCAGCGAAGCGGCCGGACGATTCACGTCGATGATCGCCGACGTCGTCGAACCGTTGATCACCGCCGACATCGATCCCGAACACCGTCGCACCCTGGCTCATGCCATCGTCGGTCTGGCCGAGGGCGTGTCGCGTCGTCTCATTCGCATGGGCGGCGACTTCGACCCGGAACTGATCGCCCGACAAGTCAGTGATCTGGCGTGGGCCGGTCTTCGCGCGGCACAACGTCCGCGCTAGAACTCTCAGGAGCTCACGCGACGCAGTATTCGCAAGCTTCCCGTCGCCGACGTCTCGACGAACCGTCCCGACCGCACCGCGGGCAAATAGATCTGCTCGTACGGAGGTCGACCTCCGTCGGCCGGATCGGGGAAGACGTCATGAATGGCCAATGTTCCACCGATGGCCACGTGAGGGGTCCACAGTTCGTAGTCCAATCGAGCCGGTTCCACGCCATGTCCACCGTCGATGAAGAGGAACGACAACGGGGTCGTCCACGGGCGCGCGACGGTGGGTGACTGTCCGACGACCGCGATCACGTGATCCTCGAGGCCCGCGTCGTGCACCGCTCGACGAAAGAACGGCAGCGTGTCCATCTTGCCCACCGCCGGATCGACGAGCGCCGGATCGTGCCATTCCCAACCGGGCTGATTCTCCTCCGAACCGCGATGATGATCGACCGCGAACAACACCGTTCCCGAGAGTCGGGCCGCCTCTCCCAGCCAGATCGTCGAACGTCCGCAGTACGACCCGACCTCCAGAAAGGAGAGTCCCGGAACATCGCGTCCCGCCGCCAACGCGGCGTCGTGCAACGCATCACCTTCGTCGGCGGGCATGAAGCCCACGGCGGCGAGGGCGGCCTCGCGCAGCCGCCCCGTGATCACCAGTTGTCCCAGTGAATGATGGTGTCGGCCGACGGACGCACGGCCGGCTTGAAGTCCGTGCCCTTCGTGAATGCCAGGGGCGACAAACACACCTGCTGCACGGTGTCGAACGGAATACCCAGGATGTCGGCGACACGCTGCTCCTGCATGAGGTGCACGGTGGTCCAGGCGGTGCCCAGACCACGAGCACGGGCGGCCAACATGAAGCTCCACATGGCCGGCAGGATGTTCCCCATCACCGACGACACCATCATGCCGGCGCCAGCGGTGGCCTCGGATCGCAGTCCCACGTTGCACGGGATCACCAACACCGGTGCCTCACCCATGTGATCGGCGAGGTAGTCGGCCGAGTCCGCCGAACGCTGTTGTTGCTGGTTCATCTTCTCGTCGCCCTTGTCGATGGTACGGATGTAGACCCCGTCCATCTGCTGGTAGATCGAGAAGCACTCGCGGTACACCTCGCCGATGGCCTTGCGCTTGGCCGCGTCCTTGACCAGCACGAACTGCATGGTCATGTTGTTCGACCCCGAGGGCGACTGCATCGCGAGAGACACGCACTCGCGGACCAGTTCATCGGGGACCGGCGCGTCGAAGTCCAGGCGCTTGCGGACCGCACGGGTGGTGGACAGAAGTTCGTCGGGATTCAAAGGGAGAAGTGCCACGGGCGCACCTTACCGTCCGCCGTGGAGGCGTCCGTCAGCCGAGTTCGTGCCAAGATGAGGGCATGGCTTCCCCCGCCCCCGGTGACTCGGACTTCGACGCTCTCGACGACCTGATCTCGTTGCTCGACCTCGAGCCCATCGAGGTCAACATCTTCCGCGGTCGGTCACCGCAGGAGAATCGCCAACGCGTGTTCGGCGGACAGGTCGCCGGACAGGCCCTGGTGGCCGCCTCGCGCACCGTCGACGATCGCGATCGTCGGGTGCATTCGTTGCACGCCTACTTCTTGCGCCCCGGTGACCCCACGGCACCGATCCTCTACGACGTCGACCGCATCCGCGACGGCAAGAGCTTCACCACCCGCCGCGTGGTCGCCATCCAACACGGCCAAGCCATTTTCAATCTGCAGGCCAGCTTCCACGCCCCCGAGGAAGGACTGTCGCACCAAGTCGACATGCCCGACGTGCCCGCGGCCGAAACGCTTCCCGACTTCAAGACTCGCATGGCCCCGCACAAGCACCTGCTCGGCGAGTGGTACGAAAGACCGCGACCCATCGACATCCGCTACGTGCAGGGTGACCCCATGTCGCGTTCGCGCGTTCCCAGCATGCAGCAGTCCGTATGGCTGCGAGCCGACGGGCGTCTGCCCGACGACCCCACGTTGCACGCGTGCATCGTCACCTACGCGAGCGACATGACTCTTCTCGACACCACGGTGCTTCCGCACGGCCTGAATTGGTCCGATAGTGGACTGCAGATGGCCAGCCTCGACCACGCGATGTGGTTCCACCGTCCGTTCCGAGCCGACGAGTGGCTGTTGTACGACCAGATGACCCCGAGCACTTCCAACGCGCGAGGGCTGGCCACCGGTTCGATCTTCACGCACGATGGTCAACTGGCGATCACCGTCGTTCAAGAGGGTCTCATCCGACGCGAGCGATCGTGATCCGCTCGCGCGTGGTCGCCGGCTTCGTGTGCGCGGCACTGCTGATCGGCTGCGCGTCGGGCGACGACAACGATGCGGACACGACGAGCGTGACGACCACCGCCACGAGCGGCGGAGCCACGACAACGGATCCGGCGAACACGACGAGCCCCACGACCGACGATTTCGAGCCGAAATTCGCCGCCACCCTCGGCGAACCGACGGACGGGTGGACCGAACCGGTCGACATCGCGTCTCGTTTCGCTCCCGGGTCGGACCCCACCAACTATCTCGTCGAGCGCATCGGCATCGTGTCGCTGCTGAATTCCGACGGCTCGCGCGGTTCGCTCGCTCTCGACATGAGCGACTCGACCGTCGCCGAAGGAGAACGAGGACTGCTCGGGTTGGCGTTCTCCTTCGATGGTGCGCGAGCCTTCGTGAACTACACCGACCTCGACGGCCACACCAACGTCGATCAGTATTCGGTGCGCGACGACGGAACGTTCGACGAGGCGTCGCGTTCTCGCGTGTACTTCCTCGAGCAGCCGTATCCGAACCACAACGGAGGCGAGATCGTGTGGGCCGATGGCAGCTTGTGGGTGTTCACCGGCGACGGCGGATCCGGGGGCGATCCCGACCGATACGCGTTGAACCCCGACAGCCAACTCGGAAAGGTGATCAAACTCACCGAGGTCGATGGTCGATGGAACACCGGCGAGGTCGTCGCCATCGGACTGCGCAATCCGTGGCGAGTGTTCCTCGATCAACCCACCGACGAGTTCTGGATCGCCGACGTCGGCCAGAACGAGATCGAAGAGATCAACGTGGTCGAACGATCGGCAATCGTCGGTGCCAGCTTCGGATGGAGCTACTTGGAGAGCACCGAGATCTTCAACGACGATCAGGCCGAGGCGCACGCCGGACGAACCGCGATCTCACCGGTCCTGGAATATCGGCACACCGATGGACGTTGCTCCGTCTCGGGTGGAGCCGTCTATCGCGGCGAGAACGTTCCCGTGGTCGGAACATGGTTCGTGTACGCGGACTGGTGCACCGGCGAGGTGTTCGCAACGTGCTTCGACGATCAGCGGGTCACGTGCGGAACCACGACCCTGGGTACGGTCCCGAGCGCGGTGGGTGTTCTCTCCGATGCCGCGGGCGAACTGTGGGTGCTGTCGCAGGCCGGACCCGTGGTTCCGATCGTCGCGATGTGACGATCAGCGACGCTGACCCATGAACATGCGCTTCAAGGCGTCGTAGTTCTCGATGCAGTGTCCGGCACCGAGCACCACGGCCTCGAGGGGCATGTTCGACATCAACACCGGAACTTGGGTCTCGCGTTGAATGCGATCGGCCAAGCCGCGCAACAACCCGCCACCACCGACCAAGTACATGCCCCGCACCAGGAAGTCCTGGGCCAATTCGGCGGGGGCTTTGGCCAGACAACGCACCACCGACTGCACGATCTGCGTGACGACGTCGTCGATCGCGTAGCGGATCTCCTCGGGCGTGAGCACCACGGTCTTCGGTAGTCCCATCATGAGGTCACGACCACTGACTTCGGCTTCCACCTCGTCGGGCGTGGGAGCGGCCGAACCGATGGCCTTCTTGATCTCCTCGGCGGTGCGCTCGCCGATGGCGATTCCATGTTCGCGACGCACGTAGTTCTGAATCGCCGCATCGATGTCGAAACTGCCCACGCGGACCGCCTCCAACGCGACGATGCCGCCGAGGCTGATGACCGCGGTCTCGCTGGTGCCTCCGCCAATGTCGATCACCATGTTGCCCACCGGCTCATCGATGGGAAGCTGCGCGCCGATGGCGGCGGCCATCGGTTGCTCGATCAACTGCGCATCGGCGGCTCCGGCGCGACGAGCGGCGTCGGTGACGGCACGACGCTCCACCTCGGTGATGGCCGAAGGGACACAGATGACCACCTTGGGACGGGTGAAGCGGCTGACGCCCACGCGCTGCAGCAGCAAGCGGATCATTCGCTCGGTGACGTCGAAGTCGGTGATGGCTCCGCCACGCAACGGTCGCACGGCCACGATGTAACCCGGTGTGCGCCCGATCATGTGCCACGCCTCGTGACCGGTGGCCAACACCTCACCGGTTTGACGGTTGAGGGCGATGACCGAGGGCTCGTTCAGCACGATGCCCCGACCCTTCATGTACACCAGAGTGTTGGCCGTTCCGAGGTCGATCGCAAGGTCACGGGCCATGGGTTTCCTCCGGGTCGTCACTGTCGACGACATCGTCGATACCGGTCAACGGCACGGGCCGATCAACCACGGCCCGACGGGCGTCGGGCGAAAGAGCGTTCAGGTGTCGACGAAAATCATCGACGTGGTCGTCACTGGCCGGCGTGCGACGACTGGCCGCCACGCCCACGACGACGAGCAAACACAAAACCAACACGGCGATGAGGACGGTGACCACTCAGGCTCCCGTTCCGTCGGTCGATGTCGACACGCGCGCCGGCGGGGTCACCTCGGTGGCACCGGTGCCCCAATCGCTTCCGCCGTTCCAGGTCTCGTGCTTCCAGATGGGTGCGCCAGCCTTGAGGGCGTCGATCGCGAATCGGGCCGCCGCGAAGGCTTCGGGCCGATGCGGCGCCGACACCACCGCGACCACCGAGCTCTCCCCCAATTCGATGCGGCCGGTTCGATGATGAAGAGCGATTCGACCGAGGTCGGTCCAACGGCGACGGGCTTCGGCCGCGATCTCGCGGAAGGACGGAACGACCTCGGATGCGTAGGCCTCGTACTCGAGATGGGTGACCCCATCGCGAACCTCGTCGCCTTCGACGGCGTGATCGCGCACGGTTCCGGAGAAGACCACCACGGCTCCACAATCGGGCCGCACCGCCCAGTCGTACAGATCGCCAACCGCCAGAGGCTCGTCACCGATGGCGAACCACTCATCGGTCGTCCGTTCGGAGATCACGCTCGAATCGTAGCGGTTGCTCCTCTCCGACGGGCTCGCCCGACGACACCGACGAGCCTTTGCTCACTAACCTCACCCTTCGTGAGCCAGCACGAGGACGACGCCCTACCTTCGGCGCCACAACCGCAACACGAACGCGTCTGGCGCCATCCGTCCGAGCTCGGATTCGCCGCCCACACACTGCGGGTCGAGCAACGTGCCGACATCGGACGCGCCGGTCGGGGTCTCTTGCTCTTCTCCTTGGTCGCGGGAAGCTTGCTCTTGCTGGGGCTCGTCGTCATCGTCCAACCCCGAACGGCCGAGACCGACGCGGTCGGGGTGATCGAACTCACCAGTCGATCCGTCGAGGTGGTCGAGCTGGAGGGCAAGAACGGTGCGGCCCCGATGGCGATGGTCATCGGGGACGGCTCCTACCTCGTCACCACGTGGGCCGCCATCGAATCGGCCACCGACGAGACGTTCGTGACGATCGATCCCCGCGACGGTCGTCGTCGCACCGCCAACATCGTGCACGTGGACGAAGAGATGCATCTCGCCGTGTTGCGCGTCGAGGACGGCAGTGAAACCCGCATCGACACTCTCCCCGCGACGGCGAAGGTCGCGATGGGCCATCGGGTGATCGTGGCCGATGGAGCGGGTCGACCGTTCTCGGTGGGAGAACGCACGAACGACGGTTTGGTGATCCTGTACGGCTCGTCCTCCATCGAGTCGAACATGACCGAGGGCGCTCCGGTTCTGGATCAGTTCGGTGGACTCATGGGGTTGTACACCGAGGAGAACACCGAGCCCTGCTTCGTTCCCATCGAAGACGTCGAGGGTCTGTTGCGCGACCTTGCGCGCGGCTAGCTATCTGTTGCGCGACCTTGCGCGCGGCTAGCTATCTGTTGCGCGACCTTGCGCGCGGCTAACGACCACGCACACGACGGCGCAACCACACACCGACAACGGTCGTGCCCAACAGGACGGACACGATCATCGCCCCCAGCGCCAACTCCTGCCGACGTTTCGGAGTGAGCATCGTCCACCACTTCGCGTCGGTGCCCTCCACGAATGCTTGCTCGTTGGTGACCGTGGGCGCCCAGCCCTCGGCTCGCAAGCGTCCGTTCGACACCAACCACGGCGACCGCACGTAGGGCCGCAGTCCCGGTGGAATGGGACCGCGTTGAAACCGCCATCGGACATCGGCGACGAGTTCGGCCACCCGATCGGGAAGCCGCAGACGTGGTGCCATCCCCCACAACGAACGCACGCGGGAGCCGGGAACATGACCATCGGGTGCCACGTTGTACACACCATCGAGTCGTCGTTCGACGACCAGTTCGACCGCCGATGCCAGATCGTCGAGATGAAGGAACTGCGCCGGCACGTCGTCCTCGCCGAGACGACCGCCCATGCCCGCGGCCAGAGCTCGCACGAGACTGCTCGTTCCATCGGCCGCCATGGCCGGCACCGGGCGCAAAATACACGTCGATCGACCGGGGATCGCCTCGCGCCAATCATCGACCATCTGCTCGACGGTGGCCAACTGACGAGCGAACGCGAAACCGAAGTCGGGTCGCAGGGCGGCGTCCTCGGTGATGGGCACCGGATTGTTGGGCCACGCTCCGTAGACCATCGCCGAGGAGAGAAGCACCACATGACGCACCCCGTGCTCGGTGGCCGCCGCCAACAACTCGGGTGTTCCCACCGCGGCGCTTCGTCCCCGTGCTGCCAGCGCATCGTGGTCACCCGGAGCCAAGTGAACCAACACGTCCACCGGCTCGGTGATGGCGCTCTCGCCACGTTGAATCTCGGTCACCGAATAGCGACCCGACGCCGTCAATCGTTCGACCACTCGTCGACCAAGAGGCCACAAGGCGCCGGTGACGACGACCGACACCAGTGAGGTGTCTCCACTCTCGTGGTCGACCGGTGATTCCATCGCCGTCATGCGCGGAACGCTAGTTCCTCATTGCCGAACAATGGGGAACGTCCGCGGGGAACCCATGCGGGGAATGCAATGACAACGGTTGCCATGACCCGACACGTGTCATCCATCGGCAGGTCGTAGGCTCGCCTCGTGCCCGACGATTTCCCGCGCGATCCCCGATTCGGAGACTCCGGCGACGAGCCCGATCCGTTCTCGGCCCAGTTCGGTGGAATGTTCGGTGGAATGTTCGGCGGGATGTTCGGCGACATGATGAAGATGTTCCAAGGACAAGGACCCATCCAGTGGGACACCGCTCGTCAGATCGCCCAGTCCACTGCCACGGGCGGCCAACCGGAAAACAACATCGACCCGCGCGTGCGCATCGACTTCGAGAATCTCGCGCGCATCGCCGCCATGCAGGTTCAGATGGGCACCGGCATCGGTGATGTGTCGAACGTCGTCGACGTCGTTCCCGACATGGTCACCCCCGGACAGTGGGCACAACGCACCCTCGACGACTACCGGCCGCTGTTCACCGATCTCGCCACCGCGTTGGGAACATCGGCGACGAATCCGGAGAGCTCCGATGGCGATCCGTTCGCGGGCATGTTCGCCAATCTCACCAACATGTTGGCACCCATGACCATGGGAATGACCGTGGGCTCGATGGTCGGACTCATCGCCAAGCGTTCGCTCGGGCAGTACGACTTGCCTCTTCCGCGGCCCGCGGGCTCGCGCTTGGCGCTGTTGGCCGACAACATCGACGGGTTCGCCACCGAATGGGATCTGGCCATCGACGACGTTCGCATGTGGACCCTCGTGCGCGAGATCGTCACTCACCAGATGTACGGCATCGCGCACATTCGCGACGAGGTGACGTCGTTGATCAGCGCGCACGTGGCGGCGTTTCGACCCGACCCCGCGGCCATCAGCGACAAACTCTCCTCCATCGAATCGTCGGATCCTTCCGAGATGATGATGTCGTTGCAGAAGATTCTCGGCGATCCCGAGTTGTTGCTGGGCGCCGTGCGCACACCGGAACAAGATCGACTTCGTCCGCGCCTGGACACGATCCTGGCGGTCGTCATCGGTTGGAGCGACTACATGACCGATCTCGTGGGCGCCAAGGTGCTCGGAAATCCGAGTCGCATCGCCGAGGCGGCCCGCCGTCGGCGCATCGACGGGGGAGACGAGACGAAGTTCGTCGAACGGTTGTTGGGCGTGCACGTCGAACGTCAGCAGGTCGAGGCCGGACGAGCCTTCGTGGACGGTGTAATCCAGCGCGCCGGCGCCGCCGGCCTGACGCCGCTCTACACGAACGCGTCCAGTCTTCCGACGCCCGCCGAACTCGAAGCCCCCGGCTTGTGGTTGGCGAGAATCGAATTCGTCACCGGCGACTGAATCGCTGGCGCAATTGGGCGACCACCGATGATGGCTCCAGCCCCTTGCTCACCTGACGGTTGCTCAGCCAATACACCAGACCACCGCTGAAGCCGATCGCCGACACCACCGCGAATCCCACCACGCCGGGCAACTTCAACAACACGGGGATGATGCCGGCCAGAACCCACATCAGTTGGAACTTGGTGTAGTAGTTCGCGAGCGCGCGACCACGGTTGGCGTCCGGCGCGTCGCGTTGCACGATCGACTCGAAGGACATGCTCCCGATGGCGGCCGCGTAGTTCACGATCGCCATCAGCAACAATGCGGTGATCGTCGTGGAGGTCAACGCCGTCAACAGACCCGCCGCTCCGATCAGGAACAACGCGGCGATCAACAAGTGCTCGATGTGTTCCAATCGCTTCAATGGCTTCGCACTGAGATTGCCGAGCAACGATCCGATGGCGGCCAGGCTGACCGCGATACCGAACCACATCGTGCCGAACTGAGGACCGAAGTGGTAGCGCACCTCGTACCACATGCCATTCGGAGCCAGATCGAGGCGCTCGACTCGTGGGTGATCGGCGAAGAAGAAGGCCAAGTGGAAGAAGGTGAAGCCCACCGATGCCCGCACGAGACTCATCGCCGACACCGCGATCAACACGTTCGGTTGACGCAACTCCTCGATCTCCAATTGCTGGGTCTCTCCGGTGGTGACCCTCTGACGCGGCAACTTCATGGCGTTCAACGTCGCCAACACGAAGACGAACGCTCCGAAGACGAGGGACGCCTTGGGCGAAACGGCACTCAGAATTCCCGCCGGAATGGCGGCCAGGAACCCGACCACGCCGGCCGTGACACCGAGACGAGCGTTCGACTGGACGAGGTCCTTGTCGCCACGCAAGAGCGACGGCAACACCGCCGACTTCGACACGCCGTACGTCTTGTTCAGCACCATGGCGAGGAACGCCAAGGGGAACAACAGCAACGAATCGAGCTGCGAGACCATCAACAACATCACGACCGCGCGCAAGGCGGCGATGAGGACGATCAACAAGCGTCGTCCACCCGGCATGCGGTCGATCACCGGACCGATGAATCGACCGAGCACCAGGAACGGAGCGAAGCTGACCGCGAGGAACAACAGAACCCGACCCCGGGCCTCACCCGGCGTGATGGACAAGAAGAGTGAGTCGGCCAGAGCGACCGCCATGGACGCCTCGCCGGCGGCCATGAGCGCGTGAACGCGCACCAGGCGAGTGAACGGCGACGGGACGAATCGATGCTGATGCCGCGGTGCCACGTATTCCCCGCCGCGACCACGACCCGGGAGACTCGAGGGGGCCGCGTCGTTCACGGCAACAGATTAGGTGAACCGCGCTCCGGCATCGGTTCCTTCCGTCGGGCGCGAACCCGCGGACACGCGTTTCGTCAGGTGCGAACCCGCTCGAACTTGTAGCCGAGACCGCGAATCGTGACGATGCGAGTCGGAGAGGCGGGATCGTCCTCCACCTTGGCTCGCAGACGCTTGATGTGCACGTCGAGGGTCTTGGTGTCACCGACGTAGTCGGTGCCCCACACGCGATCGATCAACGTCTCGCGGGGCAACACCCGGCCGGCATTGGCCAACAGAATGTGCAACAGCTCGAACTCCTTGAGGGGCATGGCCACTTCGGCGCCGTTCACCACCACCTTGTGCTGATCGGGGTCGAGCACCACCTCTCCCACCATCAGCGTGTTGCCGTCGAGATCGGTCATGCCGGCGGTGGCCTCATTGGGAACGCGTCGCAGAACGGCCCTCATCCGGGCCACCAACTCGCGCATGCGATACGGCTTGGTGATGTAGTCGTCGGCCCCCACCTCGAGACCAACGACCGTGTCGATCTCGGCACCCTTGGCCGTCACCATGATGATGGGCACCTGGGTCTTCTTGCGCAACTGACGACACACGTCGATGCCGGAGATCTTCGGCAACATCACGTCGAGCAGAACCACGTCGGGTTGCACGACGTCGAACTTGTTCAGTGCCTCCATCCCGTCGCGAGCGACCTCGACACGAAAGCCTTCCTTCTTCAAGCCGATGGTCAAGGCATCGACGAAACTCTCCTCGTCCTCCACCA
>JAIXWJ010000019.1 GCA_027491335.1 Actinomycetes bacterium
ACGACCTCCATCCAGCGGCAGTCGGTGCGCAATCCGAACTCCTGCGGGACGATGTAGGGCAATTCATCGACGTCGCTCTCCCAGATTCCCAACAACGCGCCGCTGTTGCGATCGGGCATGTTCTCCAGCGGACCACGTCCGAGATAACGAACGGTGTCGAATCCCGCGGGCAACTCGAAGACCACTCCGATGCGGGGAAGATCGGTCAGCTCGTCGGGCACCACGACGGTGTGGTCGTACACCACGCCACCGGCCGCATCGACGTACGACGTGACCCGATGATCCACGATGCTCTCGGCGACGTCGCGATCGACACCCTGATCCAGCCAACGCCACAAAGCCTTCCCACCAATGGCCATGGTCGCCGACAAGCCGGGCATCAGTTTGAATCCGTCGTTGTCGGTGGCTCCACGCCACAGATTCAGTCGTGGCGCGCCTCCCAACAGAAGGTCGACATCGGTCGCTTCGGCGTCGGGGTCGCGTTTGGGCAGCGCTTTGCTCTCGGCTTCGCGCAACACCACTTGGTCCCAGGCCACCAGATGACCGGCATCGCACCACGAAGTTTCCCGGGCCACCGTCCAACGGAACGTGAGCACGACGTCGCCGGTGTGATTCTTCGCGTCGCGAAGATCGACCGGTGAATCGACCGTCACCGTGGTTCCCGCGGCCACGGTCGGTGACCAGCGTCCGGACTTCACGCGCTCACCGTCGACGGTCAGTTCCCACGTTCCTCGCAACCACGACAAGTCACGGAACGTCTGACGATTGGTGACCTTCAGTTTCCAACCGGCGCTCTGCACCGCCACCGGACGATGACACCACATCAACTCCTGGATGGCCGGATGCGGATCGACATCGGGCGAAACGATTCCGTCCGCCACGAAGTTGCCGTCGTTGGGCTCGTCACCGAATTGTCCGCCGTAGGCGAATCGCTCCAGCCCGTTCGGTGCCGTCTGCAACAGGCCGTGGTCCTTCCATTCCCACACGAAGCCACCCTGCAGATTCCGATAGCGGTCGATGACTCCCCAGTAGTCGGCCAGACCACCGTTGCTGTTGCCCATGGCGTGGCTGTATTCGCACAGGATCAATGGACGAGAGCCGAGCTTCTTCTCGGCGTACATCTCGATGGCCGACGGTGGCGCGTACATCGGGCAGACCACGTCGGTGACGTTCGCGCCACCGATGCTCCACCCCGCGTGGAACACCGCTCCCTCGTAATGAAGAAGCCGAGTCGGATCCACGCGACGCACCATGGCGGCGCAGGCGTCGTGATGTTCGCCGTAGCCGGACTCGTTGCCCAGGCTCCACATGATGATGCTGGGGTGATTGCGATCCCGCTCCACCATGCGGCCCATTCGCTCCAACCAGGTGGTTCGATAGCGCGCGTCGTGACAGAGGCTGGTGTTGAAGCCGTGACTCTCGATGTTCGCTTCGTCGACCACGTACAACCCGTACTCGTCACACAAGTCGTAGAACCGATGATCATTCGGATAGTGCGACGTGCGCACGGCATTGATGTTGGCGCGCTTCATCGTGAGGATGTCCTCGCGCATGTCGTCCAACGTGACGGCCTTGCCCCGTTCGGGATGATGATCGTGTCGGTTGACGCCCATCACCGTGATGGGTCGACCGTTGACGCAAACCAAACCGTCGATGACTCCAACGCGACGGAAGCCGACGATCTGACCGACCGCTTCCACCACCACGTCGTTGGGGTCGATCAACTCGCACACCACCCGATACCGCCGAGGTTCCTCGGCGGACCAAGGGCGCACCTTCGGATTCGTCATCTCGACGCGCGCCACGTGTCCGGCGAAAGCGTACGGCTGGACGTGATTGTGCGCGACGGCCGACGTGACCGGTCGTCCAATGGCGCGACCGTCGAGGTCGCGCAACGTGGCACGAACTCGCCAGCCTTTGTCCAGAACGGTGGTTCCCGTCGAGTCGAGCACCGCCACACCCACGTCCAACGCCAGCGAGGCTCGTCCGCTCTCATGATCGAAGTCGGCGCGCGCGTGAACTCGTTCGATGTTCACGACGGCTCGAGACTCCAAGAACACCTCGCGATGCAACCCGGCCATCCACCATTGGTCCTGATCCTCGACGTACGACTGCGCGCTGTAGCGAATCACCACGATGGCGATGGTGTTGGCGCCGGAGTGCAGATGATCGGAGACGTCGTACTCGCTCGGAAGACGACTGTCCGTTCCGTATCCGACGAACGAACCGTTCACGAATACCGCGTGCACGCTCTCGGCACCGCCGATGTGCAGAACGGTGCGCCGCCCCTTCCAGGCTCGGGGAATGGTGACGGTTCGGCGATACACGCCGGTGGGGTTCTGCTCGGGCACCGCCGGCGGACGCAAGGGCCACGGCATCTTCACGTTGGTGTAGTGCGGGAGATCACCGACGTTTTGCAGGGTCCAGTTGCCCGGAACATGCACGTCGCACCAACCGGTCGGCGTCTTCTCCGCGACCGCTGCGGACGTGACGGAGTCGGGATTGGCGAACAGTCGGAAGTTCCAGTTGCCCGCGAGGTCCGTGTGCCATGGCGATCGTGAACGATCCTCCACCACCTGGTCGGCATCGGTGAATGCCGTCATGGTCTGACGCATGGGAAGACGACCGATGGCCACCACACCGGGGTCGGCCCACGGGCGAAGGGCGGAGAGAGTCGGAATCACCCCGTCAGCGTGTCACGCCGGAGGGGTGGACGAATGCACCCAGACGGTCATGCCGATGGGAGCGATGTCGTCCCTCCAGATCATGTCCATGGCCGCCGTCGACATGCGCACGCACCCGTGAGAGGCCGGATAGTTCGGGATCTCGTACGAACCGTGTAAGGCGATGCCGCCATTGAAGAACTTGGGCCGGTAAATGTCGCCCAGGTCCCCACCGTGCCAGCCCTTCTCGCGCTCGCGATCGACCAGGAAGATTCCGTCGGGGGTCTGGGCATCGCCATGAATCCACTTGCCCCACTCGGTCTTGTCGCGCTCCCGGAAGGGAATCCCCGAGCCGGTGGACACGTTGATGGTCCAAGTGGTCATTCCGTCGCGGATGATGAACGCCAACTGACGGTCCTTGTCGACCTCGATGAGGGTGCCGCCGGTGGCCGTGCCGTTCGCACGCATGTCGGCCACCGTGAGCAGAGCCGCCGTGGCTTCGTCCACCTCGGCGGTGGCGGGCAGCCCCATGTATTTCTGGAACGCCATCACCGCCTGCGAGGTGGTGACGCCGTAATCGCCGTTCACGGACTGCAACCAGAAACCCAAATCCAGGAGTCGCTGTTGGATGCGCTTGGTCTCCTCGCCGTCCTGGGTCCCGACGGCCACGAGGGGCACATCGAGCGGAGTGGCGGCGATGCGCAGGGGCTCCGGAGGAGGAGGCAGGGCGGCCGGAACGGTGATGACCGGAGCCGGCACGGTGGTGGGCGGTGGAGCCGGTGGAGACAACGCGATCGTGGAAGGAGAGATGGTGGCCGCTTCGGCAGTGGAGGACACGACATCGCCACAACCCGAGGTGGACAGGGGTGCGAAAGCGAGGAGTACCAGGAAAGCTTTCCGACGATCGAAGGTGTCCGCTCTCACCCGCACAGTGAGACGAAAAAT
>JAIXWJ010000033.1 GCA_027491335.1 Actinomycetes bacterium
AAGTCGAGGTCGGGACGTTCTCGGCGCCAGGTGTTCGTGGTGTCGTCGAGATTTTGGGAGAGCGTCACGAAACGAGAGTACTCGAAAAAAATAGTTTGACTTCAAACTAAATCTCGGCGTACCATCCGGACACAGGGAGGGGTCATGACACGAGAACAGGGTCGAAAGCTGGCGGGTGTTCTTTTCGAAGGCCGTCCCCCGTCGCGAGCGGTGCGGCCCGACCTGATGTGGCAAACGATCGAACACCTTTTCGGCGAGGTCCGGGAGATGGTGGACGAACAAGGGAGGACGTCATGACACTGAACGCATTGCTCGACATCGAGTTGGCCGTCCCGAACCCCGAAGAGCTGATGCAGTTCTGGGAGCGCCACGGCATGCGTCGCACGGCTCACAACGTTCTCGGCACCATCGATCGCCCGACTCAGATGACCCTTCGTGAGGCGCCCTATCGCCACCTCGCCACCATGCACCTCGGATGCACCGAGGAGAAAGATCTTGCCGACATCGCGTCGCGTTTGCGCGAAGCCGGCATCGACGCCGATGTGTCGGGTACCACGCTCACGTGCGTTGACCCGGTGTTCAAGCATCGTGTGGTCATCGACGTCACCACCTCACATCCGCTCGCACCGAGTAAAGCCCGTTCATTCAACACTCCGGGTCGATACACCAGGTTCGACACGCGCGCCAACCCGGTGTTGCACCGCGAGTCACCCGCGCCACGTCGTGTCGGCCACGTGGTGCTGGGCACTCCGCACATGGGGAAGGCGGTCGATTTCTACGTGAACCTGTTGGGTTACCGCGTCTCTGATTCGATTCTGAATGGGTTCGCCACGTTCATGCGGATCGAATCCGATCATCACAATCTCATGATCCAGCCCGGACCCACGTCGTATCTCAATCACTACGCCGTCGAGGTCGACGACATCGACGCCGTCGGTCTGGCCGGACAAGCCGTGGTCGCCGAACGCGAAGACGCCAGCGTGGTTGGCGTTGGTCGGCACAATCTGGGCGCCAACGTCTTCTGGTATCTACGTGACCCGTCGGGGAACATGTTCGAGTTCTTCAGCGACATGGACCAGATTCTCGATGACGAGGACTGGAACGCGAACCATCGCAAACTCGACTGGGAGGGAGCGGATGGACCGGCCGGATTCTCGGTGTGGGGGCCGAAGGATCCGCCCGAAATCTTCTTCAATCCGCCCGACATCAATGCCATTGCCGCCGGTCGCGCCGCCGACGGATTGGACTGATCATGGACCTCGGAATCGCCGGTCGCACGGCGGTGCTGTTGGGCAGCTCTCGTGGGCTCGGTCGCGCGTGTGCGGAAAGTTTGGCCCGTGAAGGCGTGAACCTGGTGCTGAACGGTCGCAATCGAGCGGATCTCGACGACGCGGTCGCGCACATCGCGGCGAACGGTTCGGTGAAGGTCGTGGGTGTCGTGGGCGATTCGTCCACACAGGAAGTTCATGAGGCGTTGATGGACGCGTGCCCGAACCCCGACATCGTTCTGTTGAACGGTCAGGGACCGTCACCGGCCCGGTTCGCCGATCTGGACGACTCAATGTGGTTCGACGCTCTTCGTCAGGCTCTGATCGGTCCGTTGGGGTATCTGCAGCGAGTTCTGCCCGGCATGTGCGAACGACGCTTCGGGCGAGTGGTGGCCATCAGCTCGGCCATGGTGAAATCCCCGAATTCGGCGATGAGTTTGTCGCATGGCTCGCGCCTCGGTCTCACCGGTGTTTTGAAGGGTCTGTCGAAAGACGTCGTGAAGTTCAACGTCACCATCAACCAAATTCTTCCCGAGCGCTTCGATACCGCTCGGCAAGAACAGATGGCACGGGTGGTGATGAAGATGAAAGGCGTGACCTACGAAGAGGCGCGTGCCGAGCAGGTGGCGTCGATCAAGGCCGGTCGATTGGGTCAGGCCACGGAGCTCGGTGACGCATTCGCGTTCTTGTGTTCGGCGCAAGCGGGTTACATCAGCGGTCAAAATCTTCAGATGGACGGCGGGAGTTACGAGGGAGTTTTCTGATGAATGACGCACGTTCCGTCGCGGAGATGATCGATGAGATTCGCGGGCATCATGTCGAGTTGGACATCACGGCCAACGACGCCGAACGTCAAGGAACGGCGCCCGATGCCCTCGATGCCCTGATGCGCAAGTTGCGCGTGCCCATGATCAAGGCTCCGATCGAGGTGGGTGGAGATCACCTGCATCTGGCCGATCAGTTCCGGTACTTCGATGCGCTCGCGTACGCGAACCCCACCGCGGCGTGGGCCGGATTCAATCATGCTGGTGCGACGGGGATGGCCGGCGCGCGGTTGGATCGAGAAGGCCTCGACATCGTCTTCGGCGACAACCCTGCGCCCATCATGGCCGCGGTCTCGGCTCCGACCGGAACCTTCGTGGCGGTCGACGGTGGCGTGCGACTCACCGGTTCGTGGAAATACGCCAGTGGTGTGAAACATTCCGATTTCGCACTGCTCACCGCCATCGAGGCCGGTGTCGAACAGCCGCGAGTGCGAATCGTCATCGTGCGCACGCGCGAAGCTCGTATCGACAACGACTGGGACGTGATGGCGTTGAAGGGAACGGGAAGTTTCACCATTCACGTGGACGACGTGTTCGTTCCCGAGGCGATGGTTCTGAACCCGATGGATTCGCCCCTGCGTGGTGGTCCAATGTTCGAGCTCGGATACCAGGCATACGTCGCATCGGAAAACCTCGGGTTCACCATGGGTGTCTGTCAGCGGTTCATGGACGAATTGGCCACCTACGCCACCGCGAAAGCTCGTGGGTTCGACGGTCGACTCGCTGATCGAGGAGCGTTCCAATACGAGTTCGGCAAGGGGTCACTTGCCATCGACTCCGTGCGCTCGTTCGCCATTCGTACATTCGAGGAGGCCGACGCCACCCTGCGCATCGGTCGCACGTTGTCGGAGAATCAGCAGTCGTACCTGGTGAGCATGCTGGCGTACTGCACCGAAAGCGCCGCGAACACGGTGAGCCATCTGTTCCACTTCGCCGGTGCCGGTGCATTGTTCAACTCCAGCATCCTGCAGCGATGCTTCCGTGATGCACACGGTGCTGTTCAGCATCACGTGGCATCCAATATCGCGTACGACCGTCACGGCCGAAGGATGCTGTCGTTGGGTTGAGATCAGTCCTTGGGCGGGGAGTAGGTCGACAGGAAACGGCCGAGGCGTTCGATGGCTTCGGTCAGATCCTTCGCCCACGGCAACGTGACGATGCGCAGATGATCGGTGCGCGGCCAGTTGAAGCCGGTTCCCTGCACCACCAACACCTTCTCGGCGCGCAGGAAATCCAACACGAAGCGCCGGTCGTCGGCGATGGGATACATGGTCGGGTCCAACTTCGGGAAGACGTAGAGCGCACCCTTGGGGACCACGCATGACACGCCGGGAATCGCCTGCAGCGCGGCGACGGCGGCATCTCGTTGCGCGAGCAGTCGTCCGCCGGGCAACACGAGTTCCTTGATGCTCTGGCGTCCGCCGAGCGCGGTCTGGATGGCGTATTGCGCCGGATGGTTCGCGCACAGCCGCATGTTGGTGAGCATGTTGACGCCCTCGATGTAACTGGCCGCGTGCTTGCGCGGTCCGGTCATCATCATCCAACCGCTGCGGAATCCGGCCAAGCGGTAGGCCTTCGACAAACCATTGAAGGTGACGACGAAGGCATCGGGAGCCAGTTCGGCCATGCAGTGGTGCACCGCGTCGTCGTAGAGAATCTTGTCGTAGATCTCGTCGGCGAAGACGATCAAGTTGTGCTCGATGGCCAACTCGGCGATGGCGCGAAGTGTCTGGCGGCTGTACACCGCACCCGTGGGGTTGTTGGGGTTGATGACGACGATGGCTTTGGTGTTGCTGGTGATCTTCGAGCGGATGTCGTCGAGATCGGGGTTCCAGTCGTTGTTCTCGTCGCAGAGGTAGTGAACGGGAGTACCACCGGCCAACGTGGTGGAGGCGGTCCACAACGGATAGTCGGGAGCGGGAATCAGCACTTCGTCGCCCTCGTTCAGAAGAGCGTTCAGCGACAACTGGATCAACTCGCTCACACCGTTGCCCAACCAGATGTCGTCGGGGTCGGTGATGTCGATGCCCAAGGTCTGGTAGTGCTGCACCACGGCCGTGCGCGCCGAGCGGATGCCCTGGGAGTCGCTGTATCCCTGGGCCTGCTGCAGGTGACGGGTGACGTCGACCAGGATCTCGGGCGGGGCCTCGAAGCCGAACGGGTGCGGGTTCCCGATGTTCAGCTTCATGATGCGGTGGCCTTGTTCCTCGAGACGCTTGGCCTCTTCCAGCACCGGTCCGCGAATGTCGTACAGGACGTGGGCCAACTTGTCGGACTGACGGATCTCTCTGGGCCCGTTCGCGGGAGAACTCATGACCTCTGAAACTACCGGCGAGCCCTTCGTGGAGGTGGGCTCATTTTGCGTGGTGACTGACTTTCACACCCGGTAGACGCGCGCCGCCGTGCCCGAAAACAGCGCCGCGCGTTCGGCGTCGGAGTACCCGACCGTCATCTTCTTGTAGGCGTTCCATAAAACGTCGTACGAGATCGAGAGTCGGTCGACGGGGAAGTTGGACTCGAACATGCAGCGGTCCGGGCCGAAGCATTCGATCGTGTGCGAGTAGTACCGGGACTGTCGGGCGATGAACTCGTCCGAGGTGGGCGGTCGGTCGGCGGTGTTCCAGCCGAATCCGTTGTCGGGCATCGCGAGTCCACCGATCTTGGCCACCGTGTTGGGCAACGCCGCGATGTCGGCGATGTCGGTCTTCCACTGCGCGAAGATCTCCTCGCGTTGCGTCGCGTACGGCCCGACACCAATGGGCGTCCCGAAGTGGTCGAGAACCATGACGGTCTCCGGTGTCGCGCGCGCCAGTTCCAGGAACTCGCGGTTCTGGTGGTGGTAGTGCCACGAGTCGTAGGTGAGGCCGCGTTCGCCCAGTCGACGCACTCCGCGTCGGAAGTCGGAGTCCAGGTACAGATCTTTTGGAGCGCGCCCGGGAATCATCATCGCGTCGGGATGCTCGGCCCGCGACAGTGCGTCACGCACCCCGCGGAACAATCCGCGACCGGCTTCGATGTGACGATCCAGCAGGTCGTCCAGATCATCGCGTCGCAGGTCCACGTGGCCGACGATGCCGCGGATCAAGGGTCGCGGATCGTCGAAGGCTTGCTCGGCGATGTAGCGGGTCTCGCCGAGCGAACGAAGATGCTCGGGGGCGGCGCGATCGTAGGCCGACCCGCATTCCATGAAGACGGTCGCGACCACGTTGTGAGCACCTCGACCGGGTTTGCCGTCGACGTCACGATGCAGGTCGTCGCGTTGATACGGCAGGCCCTGGCCCGCCGGCCAGAGATGGTGGTGGGGGTCGATGATCTCCAGTTCGGGCTCGACGACGTCCTCGATCACCTGATCGAGCCATTCCTGTGTTCCCGGTGCGGTCATGTCCGAATCATGTCCGTCGTCGGACCGTCACGCAAGCGTGATCAGTGCGTTCGTTGCAACCCTCGCACTTCCGACGACAGCAACGGCGTGAGCACGGCGATCAAGGCGATGGATCCCATGATGAAGATCGAGGCGCGCGATCCGAGAGCGCGCACCATCGGACCGGCGACCAAGAGTCCGACGGGCGCGAAGGCCAGGGATCCGAAGGCGTCGTACGAACCCACGCGCGAGAGAGCTTCTTCGGGCACGTTCGTCTGCAGAGTGGTCATCCAGTTGGCGTACATCACGTCGATGGCCACACCGGTGCCGGCCGCGGCGAGGAACAGGGTCCACAGAGGGGCCGAGAATCCGGTGGCGAGAATCCAGGCGGCCCCCATGGGCATCACGCCGACGGCGATCAGCAACGGTCGTCGCGGTTTGAATCGGAACGCCAAGCCGGTGCCGAGGATGCTGCCCAGACCGAAGCCGAACATCATCGTTCCCATGGCGCGGGCCCCGTCGAACTCGTCCTTCATGTGCACCGGGGCCAGCACGGCGATGAAAGCCTCGAACGCCAAGTGATAGAAGGCGAATGCTCCGACGATGAGCACGATCCAGCGGCGCGACGAGAAGTCCTTCCAGCCCACGCGCAACTGAGTGACCATCGACGTGCGATCTTCGTCGGTCTTCTCGCCGAACGTCTTGGGAAGGCGCAAGGACAGCACCAGCAATCCGGCGATCAGAAACGACGTGGCATCGCCCAGAAGACCCCAGCCGGGCCCGGCGGTGGCGACGATGAACCCCGCCGCACTGGCTCCGAGCGTGTAACCGACATTGGCTCCGAAGCCGAGAATGGAGTTGGCGCCTTGCAACAGCGGTCCGGGAACGATCATCGGCATGAGGCCGCTGAACGCCGGATACCAGAGCGCGTTCAGCACCCCGAAGATGAATCCGTTGACGCACAGCAACAGAACGGATGCGTTGCCGGTGAGAAACGCGATCGCGCTGATGGCCACGACGAAGCTGCCGATGATGTCCGTGGACCCCACCAACTGGGACCGTCCGAATCGGTCGGCGGCCACTCCGCCGAGCAGAAGAAAGGCCACCAGCGGGACCATCTGCGAGGTCGTGACCAGACTGAGCGATCCGGCATCGGCACCGTCCAGCGACAACACGCCGAACGCGAGAGCGATGGGGGCCATCCCGTTGCCGATGTTCGACACGAATCTCGCGGCGAGGAGAAGTCGGTATCGCGGGATACCCCACAACTCCCGCAATTCATCGAACACGATCGACTCCAATTCGTTCGGACCAGCCGACATTATCGTCGGTGTTAGCCTTGCCTCGGAGGAACGAATCATGACGACGTACGCCGATGGGCGTTCGGTGATCGACATCGACGCGCACATTCTCGAACCGATCGGGTGGCTTCGCGGATACGCCACCGCGGACGTCGCCGAGCGCATTCCGGAGCTGGGCGTCGACGATCCCGAGTTCACTCGCTATCTCGACGAGGCCGAACAGGATCATCGACGTCGGTGCACCGACGAAGCCTTCCGTGACGAGGCCGAACGGGACTACCTGAAGATGTCCCGCAAGGGTTGGATGTCGTTCGGTGGTTGGGACACGAGCGAGCGACGATGCGCGCTCGATCGTCTCGGATTCGATGTGCAACTCGTTTTTCCGACGGGGTCGTTCGCTCAAGTGCTGCAAACACCGCACGATGTTCGAGCGGCGGCGATCATGGCGATGAACCGTGGACTGTCGGACTTCTGCTCGGATCCGCGTCTGCTGGCCACCGCATACGTGCCCTTCGAGTTCGGGCCCGCGATCGCGATCGAGTTCGTGGACACCGCGATGGCGGCGGGCGCATCCGGCCTGATGATCGATTCCATTCCCTCGGTTCATCAGCGTTCGTTCACGCATCCCGACTTCGACCCCGTGTGGGCTCGAATTCAGGATTCGGGAATCGCGGTGTTCCTGCACGTGGGGGCCGATCAGAACTACCGCCCGGTGCCCAAGCAGTTCTTCGACAACGGGCGCGACATGGCGCACTTCCGCTCGGACGCACCCGGTGACCCACTCTCGTTCATGGGAATCGGATATCCGGCCGAACTGTTCCTGGCATCGCTGGTGTACGACGGGGTCATGGAGAAGTTCCCGCGACTTCGATTCGGTATCACGGAGTTGGGCGCCACGTGGTTGCCCTCTTTCCTGCGCTTCATCGACACCGGCCACCGGTCGTTCCGCAACATTCAGGATCTCTCGCATCTGTCCATGCGACCTTCGGAGTACCTGCGCCGACAGGTGGTGGTGAGTCCATTCGCCGGCGAGGACGTGGGCTGGGTGATGGAGCAAGCGGGCGCCGACATGGTGGCCTTCTCGTCCGACTATCCGCATCACGAGGGCACCGACGATCCGATTCGGCGTTTCGAAGCCAGCATGACCGGTCTTGGCGCTGAAGCTCGTTCGGCGTTCTACGACGGCAACGCGCGTCGCTTACTGGCGTTGTAGCCGGATCCACTCCCGGGGTTCGCTCGGGGGTCGATGGGGCCAGCGAATCTCGAAATCGGGACCTATGTGACCGGCGAAAGATCGTCGTCCTGGTTCATAATCGGGTTGGAGTGAGTGGAACGAGCGGTCAGAAGCGGGCCTCGGCCCTCGACGGCATTCGTGGCGTCGCGTTGGCGTGTCCGATCGTCGTTCACTTGGGCATCGTCGACGCGGATCGTGGTCTGTGGTTGGCGATCGGGATGTTCTTCACCCTCTCGTCGTTCTTGGTCACGACGTTGGCTTTGCGCGAGGTGGACGACACGGGGCGGCTTCGCCTGGGCAACTTCTGGATGCGTCGATTGCGACGTTTGCTGCCGGCGTCGTTGCTGGTGCTGGCGTTGATCGTGGTGATCGCTTGGGCCATCGACTGGCCGGGCCTCGCGGCGGTGAAAGGTGACGTTCTGTCGGCCCTCGTGTGGGGCTCCAACTGGGAGCAACTGAACGGTGGCGGCTACTGGGACGGCTTCTCACCCAGCCTGACCCACCACTTCTGGTCGCTGTCGTTCGAAGAGCAGGTGTACGTCTTCTTTCCCATCGTCATCGCCGCACTGGTGGCGCTTCGCCAACGACGCGCGGGACGAGGGTCGTTCGCAACCCACGTGATGATGGCGTCGTTGGTGATCCTCACCGGTTCTTGGATCTTCCTCTGGACCGTCGACGATCCGATCTCGCTCTATCTCCACAGCGTGCCGCGACTCGGGGAGATCGCTCTCGGCATGTTCGCGGCGGCGCTGAGTCATCGATGGTCTCGTCGCGCACTCTCGGACCGAGCCGCCGGTTCGATCATTCTGATCACCATGGTGGCGGCCGCACCATTGTGGATCTGGGCGCCGGGTGACACCGTCGACGGAGTTCGTCTTGGTATCACCCTCGGTGCGCCGTTGGCGGCCGTGGTGATCGCGATGTTGTGGCGCTATCCGGGTTCGTTGCCGTCGCGCTTCTTTTCGTTGCGCGTGCCGGCGTGGTTGGGCCGGCGTTCGTACGGCGTGTATCTGTTGCATCTTCCGATCATCGACTTCATGGCGTTCGAACTCGGTGAGGAACACTTGCCGCGGCCATGGATGGTGGTGGCGGTGGTGGCCACCATCGTGGGCGCCGGCATGATGTTTCGCTTCTTCGAGGAGCCGTTGCGGGTGGGTCGCTGGGTGACGTCCGATCGCGCCATGGTGCTGTCTCTCGTCGTGGGTGTCGCATTGGTCGCGGTGACCACTCTGGCGTTGGTGCGCGATGAGCAGCCGTTGCTGGCGATTCCGCCGACGCAGAGCCCCCCGCCGGGCCCGCCACCCAGTTCGACACCGAGTTCGACACAGGGCCCGCCACCGAGTTCCGCACCGGGCGACACGACCACCACCGTTGCGGTCGATCCGACGACACCCTCCAGCAACGGCCTCGACGTTCTGGTGGTTGGCGATTCCACGGCGTGGGTGACTTCCGGTGCGGTTCGCGACGCTCTGTCGCCGATCGGCTACGAGACGTCGCTGGTGCACATGGTCGGCTGCCCCTTCGGTGGCGACGCACGATTGAAGACCTCGTACATGGGTGGCGCCGTGACCGTTCGTGAGATCGGGGACGAACCGGGATGCGATCAATGGTGGAACGAGTACCTGCCCCAGTGGCTCGCGGCGACACGACCCGACGTGGTGGTGATCATCGGTGGTTACGGATTGGCGTGGGAGATCGACCCGAACGGGGATGACCGTTGGTGCGTGCTCGGCGACGGCACGAATCGCTGCGAGCCGTGGGCGCGGGCGCGCATCGAAGCGACTTCGGGCATGCTCGAGCGATTGGCGCCCGATGCGATCGTGGTGTGGACCACCACCGGGCACGTGGACCCATGGGGACCGCTCGACATCGATCCGCGGGCCATCGACGTTCTGAACACGTTGATCATCGACGAGGCGAAACGCAATCAGGCCGACGTCATCGACCTCGGATCATGGCTGGACGACAACCTCGATCTGACGGTGGATGGCACGCACCTCGGCCCCGAGGGCGTGGCGGCCGTGACGCCGTGGTTGTCCGAACGTCTGGTGCCGCTTGTTCCCGTGTCGTGAGATTCAGCCGCGAGAGAATTCGCGGATCACTCGGCCGGGACGTTCGCCGGTGTGTCGACCCTGTTCGGTGACCACCTTGCCATTCACGATGGTGGCGGCGTAACCCTTCGACTTGATGACGAAACGCCCCTTGCCGTTGGGGAAGTCGTTCACATATTCGGGGTATTGCGTTTGCAACGCGGCCGGATCGAAGACGTTGATGTCGGCGAAACAACCCTCGGCCAACGTTCCGCGATCGATCAGCCCCAGCACTGCCGCGGGCTTGGCCGTCAGTTGATGAACGGCGGTCTCGATGGACACCACCTTGCGATCACGATGCCAGTAGGACAAGTAGAAGGTGGGGCTGTCGGCGTCGCAGATCTGTCCGGCGTGCGCGCCGGCATCGCCCAGACCGGGCACCACTCCGTCGAGTTGCAGGTAAGCCTCCATCGACGTTGTGTTGCGATTGAAGAACCACGCGTTGTACACCTCGCGGCCCTCGCTCTGCAGCAATCGGTCGACGATGAGTTCGACGGGAGTGACGCCGGCGGCCGCGGCCAAGGTGGCGATGGAGGTGGGATCGTCCACGTTGTAGTCCGGCAGTTCGTCGAGGCCGAGCGGGTAGATCTTGGCCGGGTCGTACCACGTGCCCTTGCGATTGCCCTCGTCGATCAATTCGGCGCGTCGCACCGGATCACGCAGAACTGCCAAGCGCTCCTCGACGGTGGGCAGTGCCATCATGGCCGCCCACGCCTTGCCCTTCACCGGTGGCGTCTGCTTCAGACCCATCAGCGTTCCGCCGGGGCGTGTCTGGGTGGCACTCGCGATGCGACCCACGGTGGACGCGGTCTCGCTGAGGAAGTTGTCCCAGTACTCCACGAAACGCATGTCGCCATCGCCGGCACCACCGGAGAACAACACGTCGCCGGCACGTCCCGCCATGGTGCGCAAGAGTTCGATCTCGTGTTCGAACTTGGTGCCGAAATCGTTCACCGCTTGGAACAATCCACCGCCGGCGCGGTTCATGCCGTCGGCGATGGCTTCGTACTCCTTGATCTTGGCCAAGGTGCCCGGCACGTAACGTCCGTCGGGCACGAAGTGCAACAGGATGCGTGACGTGGAGAATCCGACCGCGCCACCGGCCACCGACTCTTCGGCGATGTCGGCCATGCGGCCGAGTTCCTGCGGTGTGGGGTCCTCGTCGCCGAGCGAACGCTCACCCATGACTTGGGTGCGAATCGCGCAGTGGCCCACCAGGCCAACCACGTTCAATGCCGGTCGAAGTCGTTGCACCGAATCCAGATACTCGGGGTACGTCTCCCAGTCCCACGGCAATCCGTCGAGGATCGCTTGTCGCGGAATGTCCTCGACGCTCTCCATCATCTCGGCGAGGAACGCTCGATCCTGTTCGACCACCGGCGCGAAGGTGACTCCGCAGTTGCCCATGAGAACCGTGGTGACGCCGTGCCACGAGCTGGAGGTCATGTACGGGTCCCAACCCACTTGCGCGTCGAGGTGCGTGTGCAGGTCGACGAATCCGGGGGACACCACCATGCCGGTGGCGTCGATCTCGCGTTCGGCGGTGGCGTCGGCCAACAGCCCGATGGCGGCGATGCGGTCGCCGTTGACCGCCACGTCGGCGCGCGCGGCCGGCTTACCGGAGCCGTCCACCACGGATCCGCCACGAATGATGAGGTCGTACTTCAACTCAGCCCCCTGAAGTCTCGAATTCTCCGGCGTGCGTCGGGTCCGCCTTGGATCGACGTCACGCCCGTTGTGCCCGAACAATAGGGGGAATGGGGCCAAGAACTACGCTCGGAACATGCCCAAGCCCGGAATGCACTCAGGTCTCGCCACCGACGACGCGATGAATTTGGCCATGTCGGCCAAGGTCGTGCCCCTGTACGAAGCCGTCGTGAAGTTCATCAATGAAGAAGTGGAGCCGGTGACCGCCGAGTTCTACCGACTGGGCGAGGGACGCGCCGACCACTGGGGATACGGGCCGGGTCAGTTGGAGTTGCTCGACTCGCTGAAGGCCAAGGCCAAGAAAGCCGGCCTCTGGAACTTCTTCCTTCCCAACGCCGAGACGGGCGAGGGTCTGAGCAACCTCGATTACGCGTATATCGCGGTCGAGTTGGGCAAGAACCCGATCGCCTCGGAGACCATGAACTGCAGCGCGCCCGACACCGGCAACATGGAAGTGCTCGAGCGAGTGGGCACCCCCGAGCAAAAGAAGAAGTGGCTCGAGCCGTTGTTGGCGGGCGAGATTCGATCGGCGTACGCCATGACCGAACCCGACGTCGCGTCGTCGGATGCGAAGAACATCGAATGCCGCGCCGTGCTGGATGGCGACGAGTGGGTCATCAACGGCGAGAAGTACTACATCTCGGGTGCCGGCGATCCGCGTTGCAAGATCATGATCTGCATGTTGATGACGAACCCCGACGGTCCGCCGCATCGTCGTCATTCGCAGATCCTCGTTCCCATGGACACGCCCGGTGTGCAGATTCTCGGACCGATGGAAGTGTTCGGAGAGGACGACGCTCCCCACGGTCACATGCACCTGCGCTTCACTGACGTTCGCGTGCCGGCATCGAACATGTTGCTCGGAGAGGGACGTGGTTTCGAGATCTCTCAAGTGCGCCTCGGACCCGGACGCATTCACCACTGCATGCGTTCCATCGGTGCCGGTGAGCGCGCCCTGGAGTTGATGATTCGTCGTGGTCTCAGTCGAGAGGCCTTCGGTAAGCCCATCGCTCGGTTGGGCAAGAACCCCGAGGTGATCGCCAAGGCGCGCATCGAGTTGGAGGCGTGTCGATTGATGGTGTTGCGGGCCGCCAAGGCCATGGACACCTTGGGCAACGCCGAAGCGCGCGTGTGGGTGAGCGCCGTGAAGGCGATGGTGCCCATTCGCGTGTGCGCCATCATCGACGAAGCGATTCAGTTCCACGGCGCCACCGGTGTGTCGCAGTGGACCCCATTGGCGCGTCTGTACGCCAGCCAGCGCACTCTGCGACTGGCCGACGGCCCCGACGAGGTGCACTGGCACGTGGTGGGTCGCAACGAGATCTCGCGCTACGAGGGTGAGGACAACGACACCACCCGTCAGGCGCGCGAGAGCACGGGCATGTTCTCCGGGCCGGCCTGATCATGGCCGTCGTCGTCAGCAAGGAGATTGCCGCGTCGCCCGAGGTGGTGTGGGCGATGGTCAGCGACCTCACCCGCATGGGCGAATGGTCACCGGAGAACAAAGGCGGCGAGTGGGCCAAAGGTGCCACCGGCCCCGC
>JAIXWJ010000027.1 GCA_027491335.1 Actinomycetes bacterium
CACACCGCTCGACAAGAACCCCGCCCACGCGGCGCCCAACCATTCGAATCGGGTTTTCTACGACGAGGCCTGCATGACCACCGGCATCGCCCTGTACGGAGCGATGGCGTTGCGTCACCTGTCCCCCACCTGACGCCGGTCCGACCCCCGGCCCGGGTTTCTTCTCAGTTCGCGGGCCCGGCGGGATAGCGGGCGTCACCCAGAGCCATCTCCATGAAGGGCTCGATGTTCGGGCCGCGACGCAAATGATGACCGCCGTCGACGCTGATGCACGTTCCCGTGATCCACGAACTCTCGTCGCTGAGCAGGAAGCGCACCAGTCGACCCACGTCCTCGGTGGTGCCCACGCGTCCGAGAGGCATCTGGGAGATGTAGTCGTCGACGACCGGCGGGTAGTTGATCATGGCCTCGGTGGCGTCGGTGGGCACCAAGCCCGGACGCACCGCGTTGGCGCGAATGTTGCGACACCCCAGTTCGTCGGCGGTCTGTCGGATCAACATCTCGAGACCGGCCTTGCTCACGTCGTAGGGCGTCATGAAGCGATGAGTCACCGGACCGGCGATGGACGAAACGGCCACGATCGAGCCGCCACCATTCGCCGAAAGGTACGGCACGGCGTGCTTGATGGTGAGGAACGCGCCGGTGAGATTGGTGCCGATCACTCCGTTCCAATCATCGAGTTGGGTGAGGTGAATGGGACCACCGGAACCGAACCCGGCGTTGGCGACCACCAACGTGAAGGTGCCGGCCTCGGCGGTGCGCGCGCAGGCCGCGCTCACGCTGTCCTCGTTCGTGACATCGCACGCCACCGTCAGCACCTCGGCACCCGGGGCCGCCACCTTGCGCAGTTCGTCGGCGGCCGACACGAGTCGATCGGTGTTGCGCGCCGCCAGAACCACGGTGGCTCCGGCGGCCACCAATTCGCGGGCGCAACCGAGGCCGATTCCGGAACCTCCTCCGGTGATGAGTGCGACGCGGCCGGCGAGGGAACGGGGATCGGAAGTGGAGCTCATGAACCGATCATGGCACGGTCCGCGCGAACGGGCATCATAGGAACATGACGGAACGCGCGGCCCCTCTGGCGGGTATCAGGGTCCTGGACCTCACGCGGGTTCTGGCCGGCCCCCATTGCGGACGCATGTTGCACGACCTCGGGGCCGAGGTCATCAAGGTGGAGCCACCCGACGGCGATCTCACCCGCTTCTCCAGCCCCAAGGTGGGGTCGATGGCCACCTACTTCATGCAACAGAACGCCGGCAAGAAGTGCGTCAGCATCGACCTCTCGACAGTCGAAGGTGCCGACCTCTTCCGCCGACTCGTCGCCATCAGCGACGTCGTCATCGAGAACTATCGGGCCGGTGTCATGAATCGATTGGGACTCGGATGGTCGGCGTTGCGCACCATCAACCCACGACTCGTGTACGCCTCGATCAGTGGTTACGGAGCCGACGGACCCTGGGTGGATCGGCGGGCGTACGCCAGTGTCATCGGGGCCGAGAGTGGAATGACCCGTATGCAAGGCGAGTCGCGCGGAGGGAGCTTCGCCAACGACCCGTGGTCTCACGCCGACGTGTACACCGCGCTCGAGACGTCTTCGGCGGTGTTGGCGGCTCTCTTCCAACGCGAGCGCACGGGTCACGGTGAATACATCGACGTGTCGATGGCCGAGACCATGTTGTACGTGAACGAACACACCCACGATCAACTCTTCGATGGTGACATCGACCCGCAATGGGTGCGGTCCTTCCGACCCGGCGACTATCCGGTGATGACCGTGGCCGATGGCTCCACGGTGGTGATGAGCGCCCATCCGGCCGAACGGGGAACGTTCGAGTTGTTGGTGGCCCTCATGGAGCGTCCCCACCTGCTCGAAGACTCTCGCTTCGCGACGCCCCGTGAGCGCCTCGAGCATCTCGGTGCGCTGCAGGACGAAATGCGCGACTGGGCGGCCACCGTTCCCGATGCGGAGGAGTTCGAGCGGCGTTGTGATGCCCACGGATTCGCCATGGGGGTGATGCGCTCCGTGCGCGAGATCGCCGAGAGCGAATGGGCGCGGTCGCGTGGCGCCATTGTCGTGATCGACGACCGCAGTGGCGGACACGTTCGTGTTCCCAACGCACCGTGGCATTTCGAACGCGGAGACGTCGGCACGTCGGGAGCACCGCGATTTCGCGGCGAGGACAACCGAACGATCCTGCGTGACCTACTCGGGATGGACGACGCGACCATCGACGATCTCGAACGTCGTGCCGTGATCAGCAGTCGACTCCCACGCGCCTGACTTCAGGCGTCGAGGGCCGCGGTCTCGCGCACCAACTGCGTGCCCATGAATCGAGCCACGGGTGGCAAGGTGCGAGCCAGCACCGGCCCGGTCGACACCACGAAGATGATGGTGCCCACACCGATCTGTCCACCGAGCAGAAAACCGATGGTGACGGTCGTGGCCTCGATACCCCATCGGGCCACCTGAACGCTGACGCCCTTGTCCACCAAACCCAACATCAGCAGTTCCATCGGGCCGGTTCCCAACGTGGTGGCCACCCCGACGGAGATCGACCCGTACAGAAGAGCCAACCCCAGGAACATCATGGGCACCCGAGCCACCAACGATTCGGGATCCGGAATCCGATCGATCACCAGATTCACCACCTGACCGACGAGAACCCCACCGATGAGAGTCCCCCAGGACGGTGGACGTCGAACGAGCAGGGCCAACAGCGTGAAGATCGCTCCGCTGATCCAGCCCATCGTGCCCACGCCGATGTCGAGCTGTTTGGCTCCACCGGTGGCCAAGACGTCGGCCGGAGCGACACCGAGCCGCGCCGACACCATCACGGAGATGCCGAAGCCGACACCCACGATGGCCAACAACAGCGCCACGGCTCGGAAAAGAAAAGGGCGAGGTTCCGGTCGGCCACTCGCGCTCACGACGCCACACTAGGTGCTGGGTCGCGACCGCCGTGTTTCTCGCATCAGATCTTCTTCGGAGGTCGCGGCAGGAACGGACTCGTCCGCGCGATGTAGTCCTCGTAGCCTTCGCGACGCTTCTTCAGCGAGCGCTCGAGCAAGGTGACTCCGCTGACCCGACGCAGAAACAGTGTCATCACCGCGGCACCGATGAGGCCCCACGCACCGGTCCCCGTTTCGACGGCCACGATGGCGATTCCCCACCACACGCACGCGTCACCGAAGTAGTTGGGATGACGCGTGTATCGCCAAAGACCACGATCCATGACCTTGCCGGCGTTGGCGGGATCGCTCTTGAATCTCGTCAACTGGGCATCGCCCACGACCTCGAAGAACAGACCAACCAAGTACACGATCACACCGATGATGGCCAACGGGCCGAGGTCGGGTGTGGCGTCACTCTGCCCCAGTTGGACCGGCAACGACACGATCCACATCAACGTGCCCTGAAGTCCGAACACGGTGACGAGACTCACCAACGGAAATCGGGCTCCCCACTGCTTGCGCATGTTCTTGTAGCGATAGTCCTCACCGTGGCCGATGTTTCGCCACGCGAGATATCCCGCCAATCTCAATCCCCAGACGGACACCATCGCGGTGAGCAACCATTGCCGCGCTTCCACTCCGTCACCGACGAAACGGGAAACCCAGCCCACGACGACGAACCCCAGACCCCACACGATGTCGACGATCGACGCGTTCTTGATCAGAACGCTGATCACCCACGTGGTCAGCATCACGATCAAAATCGCGATCGCCGAGAACAACATGACGTCACCCATTCCGTTACCTCCGTTCGTCGCGACGCGCCAACAGCGCCGTGTCGACCTCGTCGTCCATTCGCATCCACTCACCGTCGAGCCACGCGGTGAAGTCACCGTACGAGGACGGAACATCGGATCGGGGGATCCGACGCAGTACGAACCGAATCGGGGGAATCGGATCGGACAACGCGGCGAGGATTCCCCCGAAGGTGTCGAGCCCCTCGAAACCGACGTGCCACGCCACCACGACGTCGCACGTGGAGTGACCGCGCAACATCGCGGCCGCACCGGCCGGACGCGGAGGCAACAAATGCCGCATCGACGACACCCGACCCACGCGCTCGGGATCGACCTCGGAGATCCGGGCGATCGCCTTGGCTCGTTTGGCCGGATTCGCTCGGGTGCCCTCGGGGAAAATGATTCCGACCGTTCGCTCGTCCATCGTCGATGTGAGGGTGGACAAGGCCTGCAACTCCGGCGTGGAGTCGGTGGCCCCGCGGTCGAGGAAATGATTCGGAAGACGTTGGCCCACCACGTCGAGACACGGGTCGGCGAGCAGTTCCTTCTTCAACACGTACCGGGGCTTCATGTCGGCCACGGTCGTGACGACGTAGGCCGACACCAAGGAATCGGCGAGGCTGGCGTGTCGAGCGAACATCACCACGGGACCGGGGTGAAGTGCCTCGGGATTCTCCACCGTGATGCGCAGACCGCACGTGACGCGCAGTGCTCGTAGAAGGTTCCGGGCCCACCAACGTTGAAGGGCGTAGTGGCGATGATGATCAGCGGACCGACCGAGGATCCACAACAACGCCGACGCCACGACACCCACCGTCTCGAGCCACGACCAGAGAAGTGCGAAGGCCAGCAACCGCACCACGGGCAATCGAGGTCGTCCCCGAACGAGATCGACCACTGCGCCGATGACCAACCACACCGGCGCGCCCAACAGCAGCACGATGGCGACGATCATCACGGCCGGTATCGACACCAGGCGCCTCTTCATACCCCGACAATAGATCGCGCCCGAATGAGCTTCGCTCCCCTGTCCGAACGAGCTTCGCTCCCATGAGCGACCGGTCATCGCGGATCGGACATGATGTAGGCATGACAACGGCACCTGCCTCTCGTTGGACCCGTGGACGATCCTTCGCCTTGATCGTCGGCCTCTACGTGGTGGCCACCGCCATCGCGGTGATCGTGGCCGACGTGGTCGGTGTGGACCACCCGTATCGCGGCCTCATTTTCGGCTTCGCGGCATCGGTGGCGTTCCTGTACATCGCCAGTCAGGTCGTGCAGAACGGTTCGACCTTCGACGCATGGTGGAGCGTCATGCCGCCGGCGATCGCGATCTGGTTCGCGCTCACGGCCGACGGGAGCGGCCCCCGAAACTGGGCGATCGCGTTGTGCGCCCTGCTCTGGGGAATCCGCCTCACCGCCAACTGGGCGATCGGCTGGACCGGGCTCGACCACGAGGACTGGCGTTACCGGATGCTCTACGAGACCGCGCCCATGCCCCGATGGGCGGTGAGCTTCACCTCCGTGCACCTGTTCCCCCTCATCGTGGTGACCCTCGGTTCGCTCCCCATGGCCACCGCGGTGGCCCACACCTCCGAATCCACCGGTCGCGATTTCGGAGCATTGGACGTGCTGGCCATCGTGATCGCCCTCGTCGGCGTGGCCCTCGAACACTTCGCCGACGTCGACCTTCGTCGTTTCAATCGCACGAAGAAGCCCGGGGACGTCCTGAACACGGGTCTCTGGAGCCGTTCACGCCATCCCAACTATCTCGGCGAGATGTGCTGGTGGTTGTCGCTCTTCGTCTTCGCGCTGGCCGCCGACCCCGGATCCTGGTGGACCGGAATCGGAGCTCTGTCGATGCTGGTGATGTTCCTCACGGCATCGATTCCGATCGCCGAGAAGCGCAGTGCCGAACGTCGTCCGGGCTGGGAGGCCTACGCGGCCACCACTCCCATGTTCATTCCCAAACTGCGCAAGTAGTTGCGATCGGAGATGTCCGAACACGGGTGACAGAATGGCGCCATGAGCGCCCATGACCTCGTCATCCGAAACGCCTCCGTCGTCGACGGCACCGGTGCCGCACCGCGAGTCGCCGACGTCGCGGTCACCGACGGTGTCATCACCGAGGTGGAGCCTCGCGTTCATGGTCGCGGCCGGCGCGAAATCGAGGCCGACGACCTCATCGTCACCCCCGGCTTCGTCGACATCCACACGCACTTCGACGGACAAGCGACCTGGGATCCGATCCTCGCTCCCAGCAGCATCCACGGCGTCACATCGATCGTGATGGGCAACTGTGGAGTCGGCTTCGCCCCCGCTCGTCCCACGCCCGAGCAACACGAGTGGCTCATCGGCATGCTCGAAGGGGTCGAGGACATCCCAGGAACCGCTCTCGCCGAAGGACTCACCTGGGATTGGGAAACCTTCCCCGAGTACATGGACGCCCTCGCGCGACGCGAGTACGCCATCGACGTGGCGACCCAGGTGGCTCACGCTCCGTTGCGGGCCTACGTCATGGGAGAGCGCGGTGCCGATCCCAACGAGGCGCCGACCGTCGATGAACTGACGGCCATGGCTCGCATGGTGCAAGACGGAATGCGCGCCGGAGCGCTCGGCTTCACCACCAGCCGGACCTACCTTCACAGAACCAAGGACGGCTCACCCCTCGGCACGCGCTTCAGCACCGCCGACGAACTCGTCGCGCTCGTGGATGCCATGGCCGCCACCGGTTCGGGCGTGGTGCAACTGATCAGCGACGCGTATCAATCTCCGGACTCCGAGTTCGCCCGCGAGGAGATGAGCCTGATGGAGTCGATCGCCCGATCGTCGGGTCGTCCACTGAGCATGACGGTTCAGCAGCCCGCTCCACTCCCCGACCGCTGGCGCGAGATGGGAGCGTGGGTCGACGAGGGGGTCAGCAACGGCTTGTCGCTCGCCACTCAGGTCGCCGTGCGCCCCATCGGCGTCCTGCAGGGATTCAGCGCCACCGTCAACCCGTTGGCCATCTGCCCGTCGTTCCAAGAGATCGCCGGTCGTCCGCTGGCCGCCATCGTGGTCGCCCTTCGGGACTCGGAACGGCGTCGTCGCATCATCGAGGAGCACGCGCGTGCGGTGCCGAATCTCACCGGACTCCCCGCCGAGATGTTCGGTGACTTCACGAAGTTGTACCCCATGGAGAATCCGGTGAACTACGAGCCGAGCGAACGCGATTCGGTCGCCGCGCGCGCCGCCGCCGCTGGACGCCCGGTGCTCGAGTTCCTCATCGACCTGCTGAGCGAGGACGACGGCAATCGACTCCTCTACATGCCGCTGTACAACTTCGCGCGGGGCAACCTCGACGACGTCCGCGAGATGTTGCTGCGCGACAACGCCGTGATCGGTCTCAGCGATGCCGGCGCGCATTGCGGTGCGATCTCCGACGGCAGTGCCACCACCACGGCCCTGGCCCTGTGGTGCAAGGATCGTCGTCGGGGCGAGAAACTCCCGCTCGAGTTCATGGTGCACCACATCACTCAGCGCACGGCGCGACACGTCGGGCTGCTCGATCGCGGCGTGATCGCTCCCGGCTATCGCGCCGATCTGAACGTCATCGACATCGCTTCGCTCGGCACGCCGCCGCCGCGCATCGTTCACGACCTGCCCGCCAATGGACGACGTCTCATGCAGACCGCGACCGGTTACCACTACACCATCAAGAACGGATGGGTGTCGTTCGAGAACGGCGAGCACACCGGTGAGTTGCGCGGCTCCCTCGTTCGCGGAGCCCAATCAGCTCCGCGCTGAATCAGGAGATCTCGCTCGTCGTCTCCCCGGCCCGCACCTGGCGGGCGTAGGCACCATCGAGGTTCATGAGTTCCTCGTGAGTGCCTTGTTCGATGATGCGTCCCGCGTCGATCACCACGATGCGATCGGCATCGCGAATGGTCGACAGACGGTGAGCGATCACCAGAGCGGTCCGGTCCCGCAGCGCCTCGTCGAGGGCCGACTGCACCAATGCTTCGTTCTCGTTGTCGAGATGACTTGTCGCCTCGTCGAGAATCATCACCGCCGGGTTCTTGAGCAGCAAACGTGCGATGGCCAACCGCTGCTTCTCGCCTCCGGACAAGCGATAGCCACGCTCGCCAACCACCGTTTCGTAACCGTCGGGTAGCGCCGCGATGGTCTCATGAATGCGGGCCGCGCGACAGGCCGCGTTCAGTTCCTCCCGTGTCGCGTCGGGCTTGGCGTAACGCAGGTTGGACTCGATGCTCTCGTGGAACAAATGGGGATCCTGCGACACCACGCCGATCGCGGCCCGCAACGAAACGCCGGTGAGGTCGCGAACATCGTGTCCATCGATACGCACCGAACCGGAAGTGACGTCGTACAGACGCGGAACCAACGCGGCCAACGTGCTCTTTCCGGATCCCGATGATCCGACGATCGCCACCGTCTCACCCGGCGCGATCGTCAACGACAATCCGCGCAACACGTCCACGTCGGGATCCCCGAGCGGCGACCCGGGCGCCTCGAGCGATGGAACACTGACGCTGGCGGCCGGTGGATACCGGAACGTGACATCGGCGAACTCGACGCGACCGCGGGGAGCGATCAGATCGATCGCGCCGGGCTTGTCGACGATGGACACCGGCGCATCCAGCACCTCGAACACCCGATCGAAACTGACGAACGACGTGAGCAGGTCGACGCGCGCGTTGGTGAGACCGGTGAGGGGCTGGTACACCCGAGCCACCAACGTGGCCATGGCCACCAAGGTGCCCGGAGTGATGTTCCCCGACACCACCAATTGGGCACCGATGCCGTACACGGCCACCGCACCGAGGGCCCCCACCAAACCGAGCGCCACGAAGAACACGCGTCCGTACAGGGCCGAGAGAATGCCGATGTCGCGCACCCGCGAAGCGCGTGACGCGAAGGCGCCCACCTCGGCGTCGTGACGGCCGAACAACTTCACGAGCAACGCCCCCGACACGTTGAAGCGCTCGTTCATTTGCGTGTTCATCTGGGCGTTGAGGGTCATCTGTTCGCGCGCGATGTCCTGCAGTCGCTGACCCACCCGACGAGCCGGAAGAATGAAAACCGGAAGAACGATCAACGCCAACAGCGTCAGCCGCCACTCGAGAGTCAGCATGGCGGCCAGCGTCATCGCGAGGACGACGACGTTGCTCACCACGCTGCCCAACGTGGAGGTGACGGCCGACTGCGCGCCCACGACATCGTTGTTGAGGCGGCTGATGAGTGCCCCGGTTTGCGTGCGGGTGAAGAAGGCCACGGGCATGCGTTGGACCTTGTCGAACAACGCGACCCGTAGGTCGTAGATGAGTCCCTCGCCGATACGAGCCGAGAACCAACGCTGCGTGATGGCCATCGCGGCATCGAACACCGCGGCTCCCACCGCGAGCGAGGCCAGGAACCAGATGCGTCCTCGGTCTCCGGCCGGGATGGCGTCGTCGATGATGGCTCGGAACGTGAAAGGCGCGACCAACGCCACGGCGGCGGCGAACAAAATGGACAGCAGAAACCCGACGATGCTGGTTCGGTACGGTCGCGCGAATTCCCACACCCGCAACAGCGTGGATCGATCGAATTTGCGGCCCTTCACGACGCTCGCGTCTCCCGGCATCATCATGTGGGGACCCATGCGCATGAGCGTCAGGCTACCGACGCGTCCCGAGCCGACGTATCGAACGGGAATAGAGTCGACACGAATGTCGAACTGCGCGCGACGGTCCACGAGATGGTCAACGAGATCGTCCACAAGATGGATCGTGTCGACGATTCCGGCTATCGCTCTGGTGGTCGCCTGCGGAGGCGGCTCGGACTCCTCCGACCGTTCGAATGAATCCTCCACGACCGTGTCTGTGGGTCGTGTCGATGCGGTACGAACATGGTCGTCGGGCATCGATTGGTCGGATTGTGGCGTCGCACTCGAATGTGGATCGTTCGAGGTTCCCTTCGACTATGACGACCCCAGTCGGGGCACGTTCGTGCTGCCCGTCACACGTCGTCTGGCCGATTCGGACGAGCGTCGGATCGGGTCCTTGCTCGTCAATCCCGGCGGACCGGGAGGTGCGGGTCTCAGCTACGCGGAGTACGCGGATTCGATCTTCGGCTCGACGCTTCTCGAGTCATTCGACATCGTGGCCTGGGATCCACGCGGAGTGGGTGGGTCGCAACCGGCGATCGATTGCGTCGACACGATGGACGACTACTTCGCTCTGGACCCGTCTCCGGACGATGACGCCGAGCGGAGCGATCTGGTGGATGGCGCCGGTGAGTTCGCCCGATCCTGTCGTGAGCGCAGTGGTGACATTCTCGAACATGTCGGCACGGTCGACGCGGCCAGCGACATCGACGTGTTGCGACGAGCTCTGGGCGAGGAGACCATCAGCTTCATCGGCTTCTCGTACGGAACGCAACTGGGCGCCACGTGGGCGACACTCTTCCCCGACACGGTGAGGGCCGCCGTCTTCGATGCGGCCGTTGATCCGACCTTGGGATACGTGGATGGTCTCGTGTTGCAAGCCGGAGGCTTCGAGCGCTCGTTCGACGCGTTCCTCGATTGGTGCGATCGTCAGAGGTGTTCGTTCATCGAGCCCGGATCGGATGCCCGAGATGCGTTCGACCAACTGGCCGATGCGATCGACGCGAATCCCCCCATCAACGACGGACGACCCGCCACCACCGAGGGAATCCTGTCCATCGGCATCAGCCAATCGCTCTACGGCGACTACGCGTGGCCCCGACTGGCCGACGCGCTCGATGCCGCCAAGGCGGGGGACGGCGCCGGTCTGCTCGACCTGTACGACGCGTACTTCGGCGGTTACGACGATGGACATCGAAGCAACATGCTCGACGCGTACTTCGTCATCACCTGCGCCGATCGTCGTCTGTCGTTCGAGCCCGACGACATTCTCGCCCAAGCGGATCGGCTGGAGACCGTCGCTCCGCGTCTCGGCATGGGCTGGATCCAAGAGATGCTGATCTGTTCCCAATGGACCGCCCCACCGAGTCGGACCATCACGGTGTCGGCCCCCACCGCGACGCGAATCGTCGTGGTGGGCAGTGTGGGTGACGCCGCCACCCCTCTGGCCGGCACCCGCAACATGGTGAAGGCTCTGGGCAACGCACGACTGATCGTCTCACCATTGGAACAGCACACCACGTACGGTTCCGACGGCTGCGTCACGGTCGCCGTCGAGGAATATCTCGTCGAGCTGATCGACGGTCCCGACGAACTCGAGTGTTGAGCCGACCACTACTCTGACTTCATGCGTCGCGTCGTCACGGCTTCACTCGTTTCGTTGGTTCTGATTTCCGCTTGCGGTGGAGATGGTGGCTCCGTCACCGAGGTCTCCAGCGACACCGTCGTCGCGAACCCCACCGCGCCGACCGACTCGACGGACAACGATCCGGAAACGAGCGACAACGGCACGGGAACCACCAACTACTCCACCGAAGATTTCGCGACGCCCGAGTACGAGTGGAGCGAATGTGGAGTCGCGCTCGAGTGCGCCTACATAGATGTTCCTCTCGACTATTCGAACGCCGATTCCGAAACGATCTCCCTCTACATGACACGACGTCTCGCGTCGAATCCCTCCGACCGCATCGGCACGTTGCTCGTGAATCCCGGCGGACCGGGATTCGGAGGTTCGTACCTCGCCGAGCAGGCCGAGTACATCTTCTCCTCGGATCTACTGGAACGCTTCGACATTCTCGGTTTTGACCCTCGGGGCACCGGAATTTCCGAACCAGCAATCGACTGCATCGACGACTACGACGACTACTTCGCCGGAGGCGACATCACGCCCGACACCGACGCCGAGCGACAAGAGTTGGTCGACTCGGCCAAGGACTTCACCGAGACCTGTTTCGACAAGAACGGCGACATCCTTCCGTACGTGGGCACCAACAACGTGGCCCGCGACATGGACATGATCCGGCGTTCGCTCGGCGAGGACACGATCAGCTACTTCGGATTCTCCTACGGCAGCGAACTGGGGTCGGTGTGGGCCACCATGTTTCCCGACACGGTGAGAGCGGCGGTGCTGGATGGTGCGACCGATCCCGAGGCCGATCGACTCGACGGCTCCCTGCAACAGTCGAAGGGGTTCGAGCAGTCCATCTCCACGTTCCTGGCCCGCTGTTCCGCCGATCGTGTGTGCGCGTTCCACAACAACGGCGATGCCGAGGGGGCCTTCGATGAACTGATGGCCGAGTTGGACGAGAATCCCGTTCCCACTCGATCCGGGCGCCCGGATCTCACACGCGGGATGGCCCTCACCGCCGTCGCTCAGGCGATGTACACATCGTCGAGATGGGACACTCTCGAACGCGCCCTCGATGACGCCCAAGCCGGAAACGGATCGGGGCTGCTCGACCTGTTCGATGCGTACTTCCAACGTCAGCCGAACGGTTCGTACGGCAACGAACTGGAGGCGTTCCTGAACATCCTGTGCGCCGATGAACCGACGCGAATCACCATCGAAGAAGCCGACGCCGAATCGACGAGATTCAACGAGATCGCCCCGCGATTCAGGCCCGGCACCACCGGCGACTACACCTGCGTGTTCTGGCCCGAAGCGATCGATCCCCGCATCACGATCACGGGCGCTGGTGCCGGACCCATCGTGGTCATCGGAACCACCGGTGACTCCGCCACACCGCTGGAGGGAACGCGCAACATGGCGCGCGTTCTGGAAGATGGCCGTCTCATCGTGGTGACCGCGGAACGACACACGGGTTACACCTCGGACGCGTGCGCTCAGCGAACCGCCGATGCGTACCTGCTCGACCTCGTCATCCCCGACGAGGAAACCAACTGCTGAATCAGGAGCCGAGCTTCTCGAGCACCTTGGCCACTGACGGGTTCGTCATGGCCGTTCCGTCGGAGAAAAGCAACGTGGGCACCGTGTGGTTGCCGCCGTTCACCTTGGCCACGGTCTCGGCGGCGTCGGCGACGACCTCGATGTCGACCTCTTCGAAGAAGACCCCCGCGTCGTTCAGGTCGCGCTTCAAGCGCTTGCAATAGCCGCACCACTGGGTGGTGTACATGATGAAGGTCATGGCGCGAATCTAGTTGCCCGACGTCAGGCCAGCTTCATGAACATCTTCTCGACGACGTCGATCGGATAGCCCTCGGCCGCGGCCTTCTCGGGGTCGGCCAAACACGAGGTGAGGCCGGCGGCCAGCATGCGAAAGCCCACCTGTTCGAGAGCCTTGCTCGCCGCGGCGATCTGGGTGACGACGTCGCGACATTCGCGATCCTCTTCGATCATGTTCTGAATGCCCCGCACCTGACCTTCGATGCGACGCAAGCGACGCGCGAGGTCATCCTTGACGTCCTGAGAAATTTCCATCGAGTCCTCCTGGCGGATCCGCTGACTGGCTACGAGAAATGATACCCCATAGGGTATGCTTCTGACGAACCGAAGGGGCGCGAATGTTCTTCAAGCAGTACTACCTGGGGTGCCTGTCCCACGCCAGCTATCTCATCGGGGACACCACCACCGGACAGGCCGTGGTGGTCGATCCCCAGCGCGACATCGCCGAGTATCTCGCCGATGCCGAGGCCAACGGACTCACGATCACCAAGGTCATCGAGACGCACTTCCACGCGGACTTCCTGTCGGGTCATCTCGAGTTGGCGGCGAGCACCGGAGCCTCCATCGTCTACGGGTCGATGGCCGCAGGTCGGGTGGGCTTCCCCATCGAAACCCATGGCCACGGTGACCGCATCAGTCTCGGCAACGTGGACTTGGAGATCCTCGAGACCCCCGGCCACACACCCGAGTCCGTCTGTGTGGTGGTTCGACCCGACGGACCCGCCGGTGAACCCTACGGAGTGCTCACGGGCGACACCCTCTTCATCGGAGACGTCGGACGACCCGATCTTCTGGCCGCGGTCGGTTTCACCGCAGATGGCCTGGCTCGTCAGTTGTACGAATCCCTGCACACCAAGTTGATGGTGCTTCCCGACGAAACGAAGGTCTTCCCCGCGCACGGTGCCGGATCGGCGTGCGGCAAGAACCTCTCCACCGAGACGGTGTCCACGATCGGCGAGCAGCGTCGCACGAACTACGCGCTGGCCCCCATGGTGGTGGAGGACTTCATCGACGTCGTGACGCAGGGCCAGACCCCGGCACCGCTCTACTTCCTGTACGCCGCCACGCGCAATCGCGAAGCCCACGCACTCCTCCCCGACAACGTCCAGGTGGTTCCGCTCACCATCGACCAAGTGCGCGAACACCAGCGTGGTGGAGCGGTCGTCATCGACTGCCGCGACGACAACATGTTCGCCTCCGGACACCTTCGTGGCTCCATCAACGTCGGATTGTCCGGTCGCTTCGCCGAGTACGTCGGCGAGGTCATGGAACCGGGTACTCCGATCATCATCGTCGCCGAACCCGGATCGGAGAGCGAGGCCCGCACCCGATTGGCCCGCATCGGATTCGACAACGTGGTGGGGGCCCTCGACAATCCGTACGCCGCCTTCATCGAGAATCCGGACTCGGTCGAACGTTTGTCGAGACTCTCGGTCGAGACCCTCGCCGAGCGCATGGGGTCGGTGAAGAATCTGGTGGTCGTCGACGTGCGCAATCACGGAGAGTTCGCCCTCGGTCACCTGCCCGGCGCGAAGCACGTTCCTTTGTCCGAGCTGCTTCGCGGGCTGTCCTCACTGGATCCGAACGCACCCACCGTCGTGAACTGTGCCGGTGGATATCGCTCCGCCATCGGTTCGAGCCTGCTGAGGTCGCATGGGTTCACCGACGTGTCCGACCTCATCGGCGGCTACACCGCGTGGGCCAACAGCAACATCCCCGTTTCGTTGCCCACCATCGACGTCGTCAGCGCGAGTCAAGACGACACGTCGTTGCGATTGGACTGCCGCGAGATCGACGAATGGGACAGTGGTCACGATCCGTCGGCACGACACGTTCCGATGTCGGAACTTCCGGGTCGACTCGGTGAATTCGACACCTCGCGACGCATCATCGTGATCTGTCGATCGGGCAATCGATCCGGAAAGGTCACGGCGTGGCTGACGGGTCTCGGCTACGACGCGGTGAACATGGCCGGTGGAATGCAAGCGTGGGTGGCGGCCGGGCTCCCCGTGATCGACACCGCGGGCCGCGTTGGCTCGGTGATCTGACCTCGACGCGATGATCGGGGCCGGTTCACGTGGTGATTTAGGCTGACGTCGTGGCCAAGGAAGACGAGATCGCCTACATCGAACGTCTCGGGCCCCTTGGTCGTGAACATGCCCTGAACAAGCCGTGGTCCGACGTCGACCGTGGTCGCTATCTGCAAGAGATCGGTGCCCTCATCACTCTTCTGCCCCAGCCTCCCGCACGCGTGCTCGATCTGGGTGCCGGCAGTGGTTGGACGAGTTGCCTTCTGGCGCTGTCCGGATACCGAGTGACTTCCACCGACATCGCTCCCGAAATGGTGGTGATGCAAACCGAGAACGCGGCGCGATACCACGTGCAACTCGAGTCCTCGATCGTTTCCGATTTCGAGTCGTTGACGTTCGACAACGAGTTCGACGTGGTGATCTTCTACGACTGCTTGCACCATTCGGAGAACGAAGTCGCGGCATTGCGAAGCGCGTATCGGGCGTTGAAGCCCGGCGGTATCTGTGTCACTCTCGAACCGGGCGAAGGTCACCACATGGCCGAACTGTCGATGAGCGCCATAAAGCACCTCGGAGTGACGGAACGCGACATGCCTCCGTCGACGATCGTGGACGCGGCCCGTCGCGTGGGATTCGCGTCCCACGCGGTTCACGAACGCCCGCTGGATCCTCTCTTGGTGACGACCGGTCGGTGGCCCACCTGGTCCACCGTCGCGACGTTGTTCAAGCGCTTCGTCGGCCGCGCGACACCCATCGTCATGCGCCGTGGCCACTTCGTCGTGTTGACGAAGTGATCAGTCGCGGACTCGCCCGATGCTTGCCTCGCTGCTCGCGGTTCTTGAACACCATCGTCGCACCGATGAGCACCGTCAAACCGGTGACCACGATGGTGACACCCTGAAGCACCTCGTTGTCGACTTTTCGGACGATGAAGTTCACGACCGAGATGACGATTACCAACGACGACGTGGGGATCAATTCGAGCCACATGTGGGTCGCACCGATCGCAAAAACGATGGCGCCGATCGCCACGACCGGTAGGACGCCTTCCCAACCTTCCCGACCGGCGGACCAACCCGGTCCGGCCATGAGCACGATCATCCCACCAATGGCGCGCAACAACGTCGGAGAGGAGATCTCCTGCGTTCCGATCAAAACCATGATCAAGCCCACCAACAGGAACGGCAACGCCGTCATCTCGTCGTTCGCTCGCACCAAGGATCCGATCGTGCCGGCCACCACCATGGAACTGGCGGGCAAACTGATGGCGGCGGCGAACTCGGCGAAACGGATGCGCACGAGCGACCACGCCGCGACGATTGCCGCCGGGATGAGAGCGGACCACTCTCCCGACAACTCGAACTCGCGGAGAATCAATCCCGAGGCGGTGGCCGCCGCGCCCAACGTGA
>JAIXWJ010000035.1 GCA_027491335.1 Actinomycetes bacterium
GACCACCCACAAACTCTGCAGACATCACAAAACCTCGCGATCTGCCTCGCCGAAATCGGACAGCACCAAAACGCACTCAACATCCTCGAACAACTACTCAACGACCAAACACGAATACTTGGACCCGACCACCCCGATGTCCAACGCTCAAGAGGCAACCTAGCCCTCAGACTCAAGGAACTTGGGCAATATCAACACGCGCTCGTAATCCTCGAACAACTACTCGACGACCGAAAACAAATACTTGGACCCGACCACCCCGACACACTGACAGCTGCTTCAAACCTTGCCACTGCATATGGAGAAAGCGGACAGCAGGAATTAGCGATAGCCATCTTCGAACAACTACTCGACGTCCAACAACGCGTATATGGCGTCAACCATCCGGATGTCCTGATGACAAGGAGCAACCTTGCCCTCATGCTCTTTACCACGGGACATCAAGATGAATCTGTCGCAACCCTAGAACAGCTACTCGACGACCAAGAACGAATCCTCGGCCCAGACCACCCCCACACTCTGTCAGTCGCTTCCAACCTTGCCACGATTTACGGAGATCTCGGCGATCTTGAGGGCGCCCTGAGCACACTCAGTACCCTTCTCGAAGCAAGGGAAAGGATCCTCGGGCCCTACCACCCTCACACCCTTCAGACTCGATTCAACCTTGCGATTACTTTTCGTCTATCAGGCGAGTTCCAAGTGGCACATACGATTATTGAGGAACTACTCGACGACCGAATTCGAATTCTCGGCCCCGACCACCCAGACACTTTGAGAACAAGAGCCTTCACAGCAGTAACCCTGGTTGATCTCGGACAGGTCAGCCAAGCCTTGGCGTTTGTTGAGTCCCTGATTGTCGATCACATTCGGCTTTTCGGGATGAACCATCCTAGAACAACCGAATTACAGACGTTTCTTGCATCAATTTCAACTGCAGACTCAGGCTTTCAAGTCTGAGTCGCTTGCCCAATCGGAGTCGCACAACAAAATTTGGAGCTAACTCCAATCAGTTAGGTGCCTGTCGATTGTCACCAGTCGGGCATCGCATCCTCAGTCCAGACCCGCAATTCAATTCAACGTGATCCCGAATGCATCAAGTAACTGAGAACTCAGCCCCAATCTGCATCTTCAAGTTGCTGATGTCTATTTCTCCTTGACCGAATCGGCTCGAACGTTCTCTCATTTCTGTGAGTGAACGCGTGCCGCAGGTGAGGAAAACGGTGCGGAGCGTTCCCAATTGCGGAATCAACTACCAGCGACTCAAACGCTCGCGCGAAATTTGGATTGCGCAGGTTCGTGGAGATCCCGTACCACCAGTCTCTCCAAACACTTAAACCAACTTTTCGATGAGCGCGGAAGTACAACTCTTCCTCACAGAGTTCAAAGTAGTCAAAGAATGCCCTCTTTGTCTCCGGGTTATCGAGGTCGGCTGCAGCAGTTCCTAACATCACGTCGACATCAATCGATGAAGCAATGCGACAGTACCGATCAACAAAAGTCCGCTCGAACGCATATCTCAATGCTCTACGCGTTTGCCCCAACTGATACACCGTGGCTAACAGTCCAATTGGAGTGGCAACAGCGGATAGTCCATCCCATGTAATACCCATGCATACTGGATACCAGAAACACGGCTCCAGAGACACCGTCGGTGAGACTGCGTCAGTCTCGAATTCGGGAATGGTCGTAGCACGAACGCTCATCGCCTGATGGACGGGGGTTCGATTCCCCCCAGCTCCACCAATGGTGTGTTGGCGGGTTTTGCCGCCAACACTTGGCGTGTTTCCGCAACTTTCGAACGGGCCATCATTTGCGTGAATGCTGGTTGAGGAACGACCAGATCGCGCGACTCGCATCGAAGTCCATGTAGGGCTCGCCAACCAAAGCCGCCGCTCCAGCGGTCGCCGCTCCGTGGCCCATCCACGCGTGGCTCGCGCCCTCGACCGTCACCAACTCGACACGCGATCCCTCTTCGCAGCCCGACCACACGAAGCTCTCGACATCCTCGTTGGACGTCAACGTGCGGTCGCTCGGATCGGCGATGCAGTCGAACTTCAGCGACATCTCAATCACCGCGTCCCGACCGGATCTGAACTCGACACCCGAGACGCCGGTTCCACGACCACCGTCGATCGGATGATTCGTGTCGGCCAGGCCGTGAATGTGCAGGACGGACACCGGCTCCATCGGCTGGCAGTCATCGATACCGAGGCTGCCCGCCTGCACGCCGATCGCCACGATTCGATCGGACAATTCGCAGGCCAACCGGTACGCCATGATCGCCCCATTGGAGTGTCCCGCCGCGAACACACGGCTGGAGTCGATGTCGAACCGCGCCGTCAAGAGATCCAACAGGAAACGCATGTACGCCACGTCGTCGACGTTTCGATCAGCGGCCGGACCGCAACAGTATCCGCCATTCCACGTCTGCAGCCCTGGACGCTCGGGGATCGCGCGAATCCCGTCGGGGTACACCACCAGGAAGCCGTTCGCTTCGGCGAGTTCATCGAAACCGGAGTTCGCCGCGAACTGATCCGATGAGCCCAATCCGCCGTGAAGTGCCACGAGTAGCGGAACGTTTTCGCTCCCCACCGCGACCCCCGATGGAACGTAGAGCCGAAAATGGCGTCGTCGGCCGTCGGGTGTTGTCACCCACTCGTCGGTGACCGTTCCGACGGCCGCCGTGGCCGGATTCGAATTGTCGTACGGGTCGTATTCGGAGGACGGCACCGTCGTCGCAGGGGACGGTGTAGTCGCCGAAAAGTCCGGAGGCGCGAGCGATGTCGACGTCGAGCCGATTACAGCCGACGAATTATCACTCGGTTCGGCGGATGTCGAGCAGCCCGAGATGGTTCCGAGCAGACCCAGCGACAGTGCAACGACGAGTCCAGCCCGAGGAAGCAAACGGCTTCTCATGACCCTTGATCGTCCACGCGATCGAAGACGAGCACCGATCCCATCGCGGATCAGTGTTGCACGTTCAAAGACTCACCGCACGCAAAGACATGGCGTGGTTTTCCAGCAATAGGAATTACTGGACCCGTCGGTGAGATTGCGTCAGTCTCGAAATCGGGAATGGTCGTGGCACGAACGCTCATCGCCTGATGGACGGGGGTTCGATTCCCCTCCAGCTCCACGAACCGTGGTGGTTCTGGTGGCAGGAAACGACCCCACAGGGTCGTTTCCTGCCACCAGAACCACCACATGCCCGCGCCTGTTACGGTCGGGGCATGAGCATGACCGGACGCTGCTTGTGCAGCAAAGTGACCTTCGAGCTCTCGGGTGATCCGATCGCCACCGTGGTGTGCCACTGCAACCATTGTCAGCGTCAAAGCGGAAGCGCCTTCTCCGTGAACCTCATCGCTCACGAGTCTCAACTGAACCTGACGGGCGAACTCACCACCTACGAGGAGCGCGGTGACGCGGGCGATCAGGTCTACGTGCGTCGCCGTTTCTGCAACGTCTGCGGGTCGCCGATCGTTTCGGAACTCGCGCTCAGCAACGGCATCGTGGCCGTCAAGGCCGGCGCTCTGGATGATTCCTCGGTCGTGAGTCCGTCGGTCGAGGTGTGGTGCGTCGACAAGCAAGGTTGGGTGGATCTCCCCGGCATGGCCGTGTCGATGGAACGCGAGTAACCAGCACCGACCATCGCCGGTCCCGTTCGACCGGGATCAGTCGTGCACCTGCGAGTCCAGGTCGTTCAAACGTCGACCCACCATCTCCACGATGGCCCACCACTCGTCCTCGTCCATGGCCGCGGTCTCGCCCGTGAACGCCGCGTCGCCGATTTGCATCACCATGATGATCGACCCGAACCGAGCGATGGTCGTTCGCCCGACGACCTCCAACTTGTCGCCTTGCGTGGCCGGCGGGGGTGTCGTCGTCTGCATCCAACTGATCGATTCGTCCCCGATGTCGCGCGCCTCGATCACCGAATAGGACTCGGTCACCCCCGGCTCGACCGTCACCTCGGCGTCGTCACAAATGCGCACGGCTTCCCTGGCGTCGCGGAAGTACGCCTCGACATCGTCGTTCGCCCACGCCTGCAATCGCATCATGCGAATCGAGCCGCTGTCGGTTCGGTCCTGCATCTCCACGTCGGCGCCCGACTCCCCCGCCAGTTCCACGAGATTCTTCGTCACCATGTCCGAGTCCGGACACCACACCGACGGGTCGATGGACGGATTCTCCGGTTCGCGCGTCTCGAACACCTGTCGCTGGGTCTCGTCCCACTTTCCCGGCATGTCGGTGATGGTGGGCAGGGCCTCCGAGATCATCGCCGGAGTTGGCAACTGTCCTTCGGCCGATCTGGTGCACGAGACACCAGCGACAACGAGAACCACGGTCAGGGAAATCAGCTTCGTGCGCATGGCCCACAGGAAAGCCCGCGGCCGAATTCTCCGTGCGGGACTTCCCTACTCGTGCGTCGAACGAACGTCATCGCCTGATCGGCGATCGAACTCAGAGCAGACCGAGCACCAGACCCGCCAACGCGAGGTGATACGTCACCATGATGCCCACCGAATGCCACGGGCGCGCCTTCACGAAGCGCGTCTCGGCGATCAGAGCATCCGACACCATGAAGATCGTCGCCCCCGCCACCGCGACCCACGAACCGCTGGCCACGGCCGCCACGGCCATCGCGGTGATCACCACCACGTACACCGACACCGGCACGACCAGTTCGGCGTGTCCCGCGCGTCGGATCGCTCCGACGAATCGCTTCGCCAACACCAGGACCACCGGAATCGCCACGATCGCGGCCACGATCCAACGCAACGCCGATGTCTCCCCGGTGGCGAAGCTGATGGCGAACATCACCTGCGCCACGGCGAACGAGGCCAAGCCGGGAACGAACGCATTGATGGGAAGCATCAGGAACACGTCGCCGAGGATGCAGAAGATCAGTGCCACCACCCGCCACGCCCAGGACGCGTCGTGCACCACGTCGAGGGTGACCGCCGTGGCGAGGAACGCGACGGTGGCCGCGGGCTTGCTGACGTACTCCAGCACGCTGTGGTCCCGAGCGACGGCCACCCAATCGACCACCGACATCACCACGGCGACCGACAACAGAATCCACGCGGCGGTCGTCATCGAGAACTCCTCATTCGTGCGTCAGGCGCGGAGGTTCCGCAGCAACTCGACCAGTTGATCCAATGCGGCGTTCCAGCCGTCGTGGAATCCCATCTGTTCGTGGGTGCGCATGCCGGCTTCGTCGACGTGGCGCACCGTGGCGGTGTATCGCGTGCCCTCGGCGATGGTGTCGAAGGCGATCGTCGCGGTGAACCCGAAATCACCCTCGCCCAGCGCGTTCGGGGCGAAACCCGGGCCCATCAGATTGGTCCACGAGAATCGCTCACCGGGGATCGCTTCCAGAACGCATCCGGTCCCCTCGTTGCGCTCTCCGTCGGGACCGCACATCACGGTGCGGAAAATGCCACCGGGAACGGTGTCGACTTCGGCCTCGGTCGTTCGCCAGGGCGCGGGCGTGAACCATTGCACCATCATCTCCGGACGGGTCCAGCCGTCGTAGAGATCGTTCGCCGATGGCGCGACGACCCGCTCGAACGACAGGTCGAACGACACCTCAGCGCTTGCGAATGACGCCGTCGGCAACCGCGGCCGCCGCCACGGCGGGCGCCACGCGGGCCACCACCGAGCGATCGAACACCGACGGCACCACGAACTCGGGCTTCAACTCGGCATCGGTCACCGACTCGGCGATCGCCACCGCCGCGGCCAACTTCATGCCTTCGGTGATGTCGGTGGCCTGGGCGTCGAGGGCTCCGCGGAAAATGCCGGGGAACGCCAACACGTTGTTGATCTGGTTCGGATAGTCGCTTCGGCCCGTGGCCATGACCGCGGCCAAACCGTCGCACTGCTCGGGACGAATCTCGGGGTTCGGGTTGGCCATGGCGAACACGATCGGATCCTTGGCCATGGAACGGATGTCGGCCGCGGTGATGAGGTCCGGTCCGCTGACGCCCACGAACACGTCGGAGCCCTTCATGATGTCGCTGATGGTTCCCATGCGACGCGAACGGTTGGTGTTCTCGGCGAACCACTCCTTGGCCGAGTTCATCTCGCCACGACCCGTGTAGATGGCGCCCACGCGGTCGCAGCCAATGACGTCGCCGACACCGGCGTTCAACAGAATCTTGCCGATGGCCACTCCGGCGGCACCCACACCGGCGATGACGACCGTGAGGTCCTCCATCTTCTTGCCGGTGATCTTCAGCGAGTTCCACAACGCGGCCAACGTGACCACCGCGGTTCCGTGCTGGTCATCGTGGAAGACCGGAATGTCGAGGCTGGCGCGCAGACGCTCCTCGATCTCGAAACACTCCGGAGCCTTGATGTCCTCCAGGTTGATGCCACCGAAGGTGGGGGCGATGCGCTGAACGAAATCGACCACTTCGTCGGCGGTCTCGGCGTTGATGCACACCGGGAAACCATCGACGCCACCGAACTCCTTGAACAGCAGGGCCTTGCCCTCCATGACGGGCATGGCGCCTTCGGGTCCGATGTCACCCAGGCCCAACACCGCGGTGCCGTTGCTGACGATGGCCACCGTGTTCTTGCGAATGGTGTACTGATGCGACAAGCCCGGATCGTTCTCGATGGCGGTGCACACGCGGGCCACGCCGGGGGTGTACGCCATCGACAGATCGTCGCGGTCGTTCACCGGAGCGGTCGACAGCACCTGGATCTTGCCGGACTCGTGCATCTTGAAGGTGCGGTCCCACCAATCCAGCAGGGTGACGCCCGAGAGCTTGTTGACGGCATCGACGACCTTGGCCTGATGCGCCTCGTCGCGACAATGCACCACCACGCTGCGACGCAACACGGGACCGCGCACGTCGAAACCGTCGAGGGCACCGATGTTGCCCCCGGCCTCGCCGATGGCGGTGCAGAGGCGTCCGAGGGTGCCCGGGACGTTGTCCAACTGGCAGTCGAGAGCGATGGAGAAGGCGGCGGTCGGTTTCGTAGTCACAGGGTTACAAACGATACGACACTTCTCGCCGGATTCTTCGTCTTTTTGGGACAAACACCGCCTGTTCGGTCCGAGTTAACCCTTGACTCCCGAACTCGGCCGGGGATACCTTTTTGTAGTGACCGCTACACAAGATTCGTCCCGCAAAATCTGGCTCGCTCATCCGGTGGGGATGCTGTTCGCGCTGGGGTTCGCCCTGTTCTTCTCGGTCCTGCCCTCCGACACGGTCTCCGAGACCGGTTCCAAGATCGGGCTGTACGTTCTGGCCGCGGCTCTCGGTCCGGTCACCGTCTTGATCCTGCGGTTCCTGGCCGACCGCTTGCGCCTGGACCGACGACGATTCGTCGTCATCGCGAGCGCCGGGGCCGTCACGTTCGACGGATTGTTCGTCGGATTGTGGCCCGACGTCTACGGACACGAGGGCGCCGATCTGGCCAACGTCGCCGCGCTCATCCTGTTCGGACTGGCCGCCATCCTCGTCTCGGATCAGATCGTTCCGGAGAACTCACTTCCCCGGCGGAAAGGACACCACTCATGAGTTCCAACGACCCCTTGCGGACCGTTCTCGACTTCTTCCGCGCCTTCGAGGGCAACGACGTGGAAGAGGCGATCAAGTTCGTCGCCGACGATCTGGAATACGTGAACGTTCCCTTCGGCTTCGAGGCCGGAACGGTGATCGGCCCCGACGGAATGCGGGCGGTGCTCGGACCGGCCTTCGCCGGCGTCGTTCGCAACGAGTTCATCGTGCGAACCACCGCCACCAACGGAGACACCGTGTTCGTGGAACGTCTCGATCGCCATCAGCTGGCCAACGGTTGGGCCGAACTTCCCGTGAACGGCGTCTTCACCGTTCGCGACGGCAAGATCACGCATTGGCGGGATTACTTCGACATGAACGTGTTCGCCACGCAGATGGCCGCGTTGGCCTGAGAGGCCGTCACGTGTCCATCGACCTCAGTCGATGATGCCCAGTGCCCGCGCGGCGTCGTTGGCCGCGCGCGCTCCGCACACCTGGCGGACCATCAGCAAGCCATCGATACGAGCGACGATCGACCACGCCACACGTCGCCGTTCCGCGGGTGCTTCGACGTCGATGAGTTCGCTGATCCAGGCCACCCACGCTTCCACCAACGCGGCCGACAAACCGACGAATGGTTCCTTCTTTGCGCTCGCCAAACCCACGATCTCGAAGTAGACGGCCATCAAGGCGTCCACTTTGCTGCTGGCCAAAATGGGCCACGCGGAGCGCATCAGCGCGTCCGGGCTCGCTTTGGAAGGAAACGCCCCTTCCAGCAACTCCTGTAGTTGCGCCCCCATGGCCGCCACGATCGACGTGGTCAACGCGTCCTTGGACGGGAAGTAGTACACCACCATCCGATCGGAAATACCGAGAGTTTTGGCCACTTTGCCGAACGACAGAGCGGCCAAACCTTCGGCCAACACGACCTCGATTCCGGCCCGAACGATGTCGTCACGATCATGGCGGTAACCCACGTCGTCACTGTAGCGAGCGTTACAAACGCATCATCTCTGGTCATCATCACCGGGCGTCGGCCCGAGTCGTTACGCTCCGGGCATGCGCAGAACCACCCGAACCTTGTCCGCCCTTTCGCTCACGTTGGTGCTCGCCGGCACCGCGTGTGGAGGTGGAGATTCGTCGGGCTCGGGTCTCAGCGACGAAGAGTTCTGCGCCAAGGTCGCGGCGATGGAGAACATGGACCCCTCCGCCGAGGACATCACCGCGGTCACCGACGCGCTCGACGACCTCGCCGCCGCGGCCCCGACGAAGGAACTCCGCGAGGCACTGGAAACTCTCGGACCGGTGATGACGGCGATGAGCGGCATCGACGAGAACGATCCGGACGCCATGAACTCGGTCATGGAGCTCCTGATGGATCCCAAGGTTCTGGCCGCCGGTGAGTTGATCGAGAAGTACAGCTCCGAAACCTGCGGGATCGACGCGGCCGACGAATCGACCGACGAGACGATCGGTGATTCCACCGACACGATGCCCACCGAAGGAAGCAATGGTGCATACGTCTTCGAGGACATGGAAGCAGGCGACATCGCCAGCTACGTCGAGGCCAATGGTGTCGACTACTTCCCCAATGGATATGTGAACTCCACGGGCATGGCTGCGGCCGACGGCTACACCGAGGTGATCATGGACTTCGCCGACGCCGACTCCATCGACGGCGTCGCGCTGTGCGAACTCATCGTCGAAGGAATCGCCATGAGCTCGGCCGACACCGCCGTGAGAATCGTGGTTCAAGAGAACACCGTCGATGTCGCCGTTCGCGAGATGGACGGCGAATGCACCTCCACCCGCTGAGGCGCACGGTGCTCAGGAGCCGGTGAGCTCTTTCTTCAACTCGCGCTTCAGGAACTTGCCGTTGGCGTTGCGCGGGATGGGCTCGTTGCGGAACCAGATCTTGGTGGGGATCTTGTGCTTGGCCAGGCTGGCCGTCAGGAACTGACGCAGCTCGTCCTCGGTCAAGGACGCACCCGGTCGAAGCACCAGCACCGCCGCCACTTCCTCACCCAAACGCTCCTCGGGAATTCCGAACACGCAGGCCTCGGCGATGGCGTCGTGGTGATAGATCGCGGTTTCCACCTCACTGCAGTAGACGTTCTCTCCACCACGAATGACCATGTCCTTGGCGCGGTCCACGATGTAGATGAATCCGTCCTCGTCGATACGCGCGATGTCACCGGTGTTCAACCAGCCGTCCTTGATGGTGTCGGCGGTCGCCTCGGGTCGATTCAGGTAGCCCTTGATGGTGATCGATCCACGCACGCACAACACACCGACGGTGTTGGGTCCCGGCGGTAGGTCGCGGCCCTCTTCGTCGACCAACTTGGTCTCAAGCGTGGGCACGGCGGGACCGCACGATTCGGGCTTGGCCACGAACCAACGCGACGAGTTGGCGGTGATGATTCCGCACGTCTCGGTCATGCCGTAACCGGTGGAGGGCTGGCCGTGCTTCAACGCACCGGCGATCTTGTGCACCAGGTCGGGCTGCAATGCGGCGCCGCCGCCACCGAGTCCGGCCAACGACGAGGTGTCACGCTTGTTCCAATCGGGGTGCATCAACATCTCGCGGCTCATGGTGGGAACACCGGAGAAGTTGGTGACCTTCTCGCGCTCGATCAATTCGAGGGCGCGACCCGGATCCCACTTGTACATGAGGACGACCTTGCCGCCGGTGAGCGTGGCCGGATGCAGGATGCAGTTGCAGGCGGTCACGTGGAACAGCGGAGTGGGCGCCATGAACGAGGCCGGCAAAGCGGGAGGCGGCGGGGGCGGCGGGGGCACGTCGCCCGCGGCGATGGCCTTCTGCTCGGCCATGGCCACCGCGGTGGTCATGACGGCGATGTTCAAGATGTTGTGCACCGAACCGCGGTTGGTCAACTGAGCGCCCTTCGGGAATCCGGTGGTTCCCGAGGTGTAGAAGATCGTCGCGTCGTCGTCGGTGTCGATCGTGACGTCGGGAAGCGATCCCGGATCGGATGCCGACATGATCGAACTCCAGGTCGTTCCCTCGCCGGGGATGGCCCGCTCGGTGCGCACCGCGATGATGTGCATCGGGCGTTGGCTGGGCATCTGTGCCAAGCGCTCGAGGCGCTCGTCATCGGCGATCAGCACGCGAGGCTCACTGTCGTTCAGCGCGTACTCCATCTCGGGAGCGGTCCACCACGCGTTCATGCCGACGACGGCGGCTCCGACCGACACCCCGGCCCAATAGCCGACGACCCACTCGGGATAGTTGCGCATGGCGATGGCCACGCGACTGCCGGGGGTGACTCCGTTGGCCACCAAGTACGCGGCCAACTTGCGAACCTGGGCGTGCACGTCGGCGTAGCTGTACCGCTCGTCCTCGTACACCAGATAGTCCTTGTCGCCGTGGACCGCGGTGGTTTCCCAGATGGCGCGCATCGTGGGCGGAGCGGCCACGTAGGACTTCGCCGGGACCCCACGAATGGTGGTCATGTGAGTGGCAAACGGTGAGCCCGGTCCTTCGAGTTCGGCGCGGGCGGCAAGGTAATGGTGAATCACGGGGTCATTCTTGCCGATGGCTCATCCGATGTACAGGGCGGGTCCGAACCAATCGGGGTGTGGCAACATGAGGCGTGCTCTCCGTTCCCACCGTCGACATTTCCAACCCCTCGGCCACCTCGTTGGAAGCCCTCGATGCGGCCTGTCGGGACCATGGCTTCTTTCTTCTCAGCGGACACGGCCTCGACGACCTGATCGAACGCACGTGGCGCCAGACCGAGCGATTCTTCGACGCCGATCGAAGCATCAAGGACGAGATCGTCCGCGACCTCGACAACCCCATGGGCTACTTCGATCGCGAACTGACGAAGCGCAAGCGAGACAACAAGGAAGTCTTCGACTTCCTCGACCCCACGGTGCCGGCCATCGATGCCCGCAATCGTTGGCCACGCGACTTGTCGGGTTTCCGGGAAACGATGACGGAGCTGTTCGACGGCTTCAGCGAACTCGCCGATCGCACCATGAGCCTCATTCATTCCGCTCTCGAACTGGAGTCCGATTCGCGTCGACGGGTTTCGGGAAGCCGCCACAGCAGCATGGTTCGCCTCAACTGCTACCCCGTGGGTGATCCGGTGCCCGAGGCCGAGCGAGCCGGCCTTCCTCCGCTGGGCGAAACGGCTCTCGGTTATCACACCGACCCCGGCACCCTCACGTTGCTCCTGCAGGACGACACCGGTGGACTGCAAACGGAGTCGCTCGACCACGGATGGATCGACGTTCCGCCCTCCCCCGGCACCATCGTGGTCAACCTCGGAGACTGCATGCAGGCCTGGACCAACGATCGTTACCGCGCGGCCGTTCACCGCGTGGTTCCCATGACCCGCAACCGCCGCTTCAGCATCCCGTACTTCCAGAATCCGGCTCGCGAAACCATCATCGAACCCATGCCCGAACTGAGTTCGACGGGAGCCCGCTATCGATCGTTCGCGTGGAAAGAATTCATGGCCGCACGGGCCTACGACAACTTCACCGATCTGGGCACCGACGACACCCAAGTGACCGACTTCAGGGTCATCGACGCCTGACGGTACTCAGAGAATCTCGGCCGCGATGTGGTCGAGCAACGCGCGACTGCGCGAAGCATGTCCGGCATCGTCGTCGCTCAGCTCTCGATGCAGTGGCAGCCATTGATCCTCGGGGATTCCGACCACGTCACCCAGGTTGCGAACGATCGTCGCGTCGAATTCGACATGGGGCTGCAAACCCCACGCGCGACCGATTCGGAACACCGTGTCCGCGTGCGGCAAACGAGCGAGAACCTCCGCTTCGCTGGGCGCGGTGATGGCATCCTCGTGCCAGACCGCCCATCGACCCTCGAGCACACTCGGTGCGCCTTGGGCAGTCTCGAAGTCGATGTAGTCCCGATAGGTGCGATCCATACGGGACACCGACCCACCGAATGCCCGTGCGAGCACCTGTGCACCGAAGCAGACGCCGACGTATGGTCGATCCGCCGCCACCCACGCACGAACGGCCTCGATCTCGGCCTGCGCCGGCGGCAGACAATGACCCGAGGCAACCGAGTTCGGTGAACCAAGCACCACCAACAAGTCTCCGTCGGGAATCTTCGGATCATCCTCGCGATACACGCGATCGATCGACATCCCGGAATCGCTCAACCACTCGCCGATGTGGCCGAGTTCATCGGCCACCCCACGGTGAGAAAGAACGATCGCCCGCGAGGCCATTGATCAGCCGACGCGATGGAGAGTGTTGCCGTCGGTGTGCGGGAGGATGTCGGGGAACTGGTCCATCCGCAGGCTCGTGTTCTCGCTGTAACTCCAAGAATCCGGGCCGTTCACCGTGACGGTGACCGAGTAGGCCACGGTGCTCGCGTGCTGACCGAGGTAGGTGTTCTCACCGATCGCGTAGGTCTTGGAACCGAGTTCGGCCGACATCGAGAACTCGGTGGCGTCGGCGGTGGTGCGCCCGCCGGCCAACACCGAGATGCCGCGCGGCACCACGAAGGCGCGCAGAACCTCGCCCGTCGCGGCGTCCCAGAGCCAGTAGCCGAGTTCGGTGTGGAACGGATTCTCCTCGCCGTCGCGCCACATGGCGGTCTTGTAATCGAGCCCGTACAACGACTGCGAGCCGTTCTCCACCGGGCCGAAGGGCTTCATCGTCACCTTCTCCAGGTACGGCGTCTGCCACACCTTGCCGCGCGAGTGCGAGTACGAACTGTCGAGTCCGCCCTGGCCTTGCCATTCACCGATCAGACCGGCGAGCGGTCCCCATTCCTTCGACATGTCTGCCTCCTCGAGTCGACGAACCTTAGTTGCGACGACTTCAACCGGGGAAGCCCACGGTTCATTCCCGATCTCATGTGATTCCCGATCTCATCGCTGATCGCTCGGGAACGGATACCTGATGTCGGTCGCACGTTCGCTGAGTTCCCACAACCGCCGGGCCGCTCGTTCGTCGCGACCACGACGCGCGGGCACCTCGAGCCGTGGAGATCCGAAGGCCATCCAACGCGGCCCGTACATGTCGCCACCCGTCGCCGAATGGTCGACGGCGGCGCGAAGTTGGGCTTCGCAACCCTGAACTCCGGTGCGAACCAGCACCGGAGTCAGTCGACGCATCACGACGTTCGTCGTGGATGTTCCGTTCTTGCCCAACTCGGTGCGCGCCGTGCCGGGGTGCGCCAAAATCGAACGCACCCGCGACCCCGAAGCCCGCAACCGCCGATCGAGTTCCAATCCGAAGTGGACGTTGGCCAACTTGCTCTGGAAGTACGCACCCCAGCGGCTGTAGCGACGATTGTCGAAGTGCGGATCATCCAAACGCACTCGACCCGGCCGATGCGCGATGCTGGTCACGGTGACCACCCGACCACCGTCGTCACCACCGATGATCGGAAGAAGCAACCCGGTGAGCGCGAAGTGGCCGAGGTGATTGGTGCCGAATTGGGACTCGAAGCCGTCCACCGTGCGACCCCGGTCGAGGGCCATCACACCGGCGTTGTTCATCAACACGTCGATGGTTCGACCTTCCTCCGCCAACGAACGAGCGAAGGCGCGGATCGAACCCAAGTTGGCCAGATCCAGTTCGCACACAACCAGTTCACCCGAACCGCCCGCACGGCGAACGCCGTCGGCGGCCACCTGTGCCTTGGACAAGTTCCGACAGGCCATGACAACCGTGGCACCCGCACGATGAAGGTTGCGAGTGGCTTCCAGACCGATGCCCGAATTCGCCCCCGTGACCACGATCGAGCGACCACGCAGGTCGGGCAAATCGCTCACCGTCCACTCTCGACCGACACTTCCCATTCGACCACCTTCGCATTCGCCATTCGGTCCGGGACCACCGATCCCCGCGCAGACTAACGATCCAGCCACCCATCATCGGAGACACGACCCGCCGTTGAAAACGCACATGGTCAGAAACGTGCTCGGCGCCCCACGGGCCACACGTCCTGACCTCGTCCGAGACAAAGAGCACGTCCTCTCTTGGCGCGTGCCCGACACGCGTCGGAGAGCTTCAGTAATCTGACGGGGCGGATCTCGACTCGCACCAGAGCACCATGAACAACGTCCCCCATCGCACCTTCATCTTCGCCGGAATCGGAACCGTGGTCGCGGCGTGTCTGCTGGTCGCCGTGCTGGGCTCCGACAACGCCGGCTCTTCGGCCGCCGAGATGTACAACGGTTCGGCGTCCGACGCGACATCCACCACGGTGACGACCAACCTCGTTCCGACCGAGTCGTCCACCACCATCGCAACTCCGATCGATTCCGCCAACCTCCCCGATCTGGCCGGGACCGACCCCACCGCGGACGAACCGTGCACCTTGCGTGCTCGGTCCCTCGGTGGCGGCGACAGTGGTGACGACGTGATTTGTTTGCAACGTTCCCTGATCGAGGCCGGCTACATGTCGGGCCTCCCGTCGGGGGTGTACGACAACGCCACCGCGGTCGCCGTGGAGAAACTGCAGACCGAACGCAACCTCTTCGTCGACGGACTCACCGGACGAGAGACCGCCTTGTCGCTGGGAATCTGGCCCGACGAGATGTCGTTGGTGGTGCGCACTCCCCCTCCGGCCCCCGGTGCGGTCGATCTGCTCGGATACCCCTTGTCGAGCGTGGCCACCAGTGGCCCCGATGCGCCGCCCCTGCCGCCCAACTCCGGAACGGGCCGACGATTGGTGTTCGAACGCGCCGGGCAGCGGGTGTGGGCCATCGACGAGAACAACGTGGTGATCCGTTCGTGGTTGGTGTCGGGCAGCAAGTACAACAACGAAACTCCCGGCACGCACAAGGTGTACAGCCGCTCGGACGTGTCGACCGCATGGAACGGCAAGGCCTACCTCTACAAGATGGTGCGCTGGTTGAAGACCGACATCGGCGCCATCGGCTTCCACGCGTTGCCCATTCATGTCGAGGACAACTCCCCGTATCAGACCGAGGCCGAACTTGGTCAGAGACTGTCGGGTGGCTGCCAGCGTCAAGCCAATCTCGATGCCGATTTCACGTGGGACTTCGCCCAGGTGGGCACTCCCGTCGTGGTGATCTGATCAGCGGGCGTCGCTGATCAACTTCGTCAGACTGCTCTCCGCGTCGATCACGTCGGCCCGTTCGATGTTGAGGATCGGCCCCAGATAGCTCACCGACACGAAGTCGTTCTCCACCATTCCTCCGTCGGTGTCGATCGGCAGTTCAGCCGCTTCTCCCCACGCCATGCGCACATGGAAGGTTCCTTCGTGGCCGACCTTGGGTTCGAGACGAGCCGTGCTCATGCGACGCGGCGGCTCGTGTCCGAGACGCGCGGTCTTCCACCCCTTGATGTCGGCGATGTCCTTGTTCGGAACGTTGATGTTCACCACCACGGGCTCGACGGGCATGTTGCGGATGAAGCCGTCGACGAACGCGGCGGCGACCGTCGCGGCACTCTCCCACTTCTGGCCCACGAGCATCTCGTCCCAGCCCTGGCCCTCGACGCCGAATCCGGCCACCGCCTGACTGACGGCGATTCCGGAGACACGACCGTTGCGGGCGGTGAGCGCGGCACCGACGGTTCCCGAGTGATACACGGATCGTCCCACGTTGGCGCCCGGATTGATTCCTGACACGACGAGGTCGAAGGGTTCGCCGAAAGCGCCGAGTCGCGAGAACATCACGCACAACGCCGGCGGGCCGGTGACGGACCATGCTTCGGCGATTCCGTCGACGTGAACCCGATGAACCTCCGGCTGCATCAAGTGGAGCGCGCCGAGCGCGGCGCCGGCCCCGGAGAACTCGCGATCGGGGGCTGCGATCACCACGTCCCCGAAAGGACGCATGGCGCGAGCCAGAACATGCAATCCGACGGAGTCGATTCCGTCGTCGTTGGTCAGGAGAATGCGCATGACTCCATCGTTGCCGATGGCGGTCTCACCAACGGCATCAAGACATGGATGGACCCTTAACGTCCGGTGAATCGTGCCGGACGACGTTCGAGGAACGCCGCGACTCCTTCGCGGTGATCCGCGCTCTTGAAGCTTGCCGACATGGCCTCGGTGTGACGTTCCATGTGCTCGGGGACCGTGGCCGTCAACCCTTCGTAGGTGAGACTCTTGATGAGGCCAAGACTGTGCGGAGAGCCTTGGGCGATTCGGGCGGCGAGGGCGATCGCTCGATCCATCAACTCATCGGGCGCAACGACGTCCAACACGTACCCCAATCGAAGCGCCTCGTCGGCGTCGATCATGTCGCCGGTGTAGGTGAGTCGTAGCGCGTTCTGCAGACCGATGATGCGGGGCAACAACCAAGTGCCGGCCCCGGTGTCGGGTACCAGACCGCGATGAACGAAATTCCACGCGAAGCGAGCGTTCGTGGAGGCGATCCGCAGGTCGCATTGGGACGTGAACTCGGCCCCCATTCCCACCGCGGGACCATCGATGGCGCAAATGGTGGGTTTGCGACACTCCACCAACGGCCACCACTTGTCGGTCTCCTCGGCCGAACCACGCAAACCACGTTGCTCACCGGGGATGGTGGAGAGGTCCGCCAGATCGGTCCCGGCGCAGAAGGCTCCCGGCACGCCCGTGACGATGAGTGCGGCCGTGGAGTCGTCGTTGCCGGCCTCGCGGACCGCTTCGATGAACTCGAACAGGACGGCGAACGTCATGGCGTTGCGCTTTTCGGGGCGGTCGATGGTGATGACGCCGATGGCTGGAGCGTCCGGGGTCGAACCAGACGACGGGACGTGAATCCGCTCGTACCTGATA
>JAIXWJ010000036.1 GCA_027491335.1 Actinomycetes bacterium
CGCCGGCGGACCGTTGGCGGCGTTGCGCGGCAAACCGCGCGAGTTGGTTCGCTACGAGACCGACATCCCGGGTCTGTACCTGTGCGGCGCCGCCACGTTCCCCGGGGCCGGAATCTGGGGCGCCAGCGGACGCCATTGTGCGACCCGCGTTTTACGTCACGACTAATCGCGGGTCGTGGATGACCCAGGGTCGTGACTGATCAGGCGTCGAGCGCGACGCCGGCGCGACGGACCACCGGTTCCTGATCGCTCCAGGGGAAATTGATCCACATGTCGGTGCGCTTCCACACGTAATCGGCCTGCACCACCGAGTGGGACTTCTCGTACAACACCGCGGTGCGCACCTCCCCCACCTTGCCTTCGCAGAATTGCTGCACGCTACGAAGCGTGTGTCCGGTGTCGGCCACGTCGTCGGCGATGAGAATCTTCGCATCGGCCAGATCCACGAAGTCCGGCGCGGGCGGAAGAATTCGCGGCACCTCGAGTCGTTCGTCCACTCCGGTGTAGAACTCGACGTTCATCGTGTAGACGTTCTTGACCGACAGCGCGTAGCCGAGTGCACCGCCGATCAACAGTCCACCGCGGGCGATCGAGAGGATCATGTCGGCTTCATAGCCGTCGTCGGCCACCATCTGAGCCAACTTGCGGGAGGCAACTCCGAAGATCTCCCACGTCATGATCTCGCGCTCGTTGGACACGCCGACTCCCTTCAAATTGGACGACCCATGATGGACGACATCGTCCGGATCATTGCGAACTACTTCGTCCGTCATCGCAAATGTAGACGAGAGGCCACCCTCGACGACCAATTCCGTCTTGACTTGTTGTCAATTCAGACGACCGTCACGCCCTTCAGGTGATCCTTCGGAGGTGGCAGTCGAGGATCCATCCGCTGCAGTGCGTCGAGAACGATCTTGGCCACGGCGAGATCGCGAACCCACTTCACATCGGCCGGGATCACGTACCACGGAGCATGGGGACGCGACGTCTCGCGCAACACGTCCTCGTACGCGTCCTGATACAGGGGCCAGATCTCGCGATCGGTGAGATCGCTGGGGTCGTGCTTCCAACTGCTCTCGGGATTGTCGATGCGCTTTTGCAAACGCTGTCGTTGGACCTCGTGCGACACGTGCAAATAGAACTTCAGGATGGTCGTGCCCTCGTCGACGAGCAGCTGCTCGAAATCGCGAACGTGGCGGTACCGCGCCCGCCATGTCTCTTCGGGAACAAGATTCTTCACTCGCGGAACCAAAATGTCCTCGTAGTGGCTGCGGTTCCACACGCCAACCTCACCTCGGGCCGGCGATGCCGCGTGGCAACGCCACAGGTAGTCGTGCTGCTTCTCCGCCCCGGCGGGAACCTTGAAGCTCACCACCCGAACGCCCGCCGGATTCATTCCGGTCATGACGTGACGAACCAGTCCGTCCTTGCCCGAGGCATCGCGACCCTGAAGGATGATCAACAAACTTTGGTTCGCTTCGGCCATCAGGCGGTGTTGCAGGAAGGCCATCTGACCGATCACCTTGGCCAATTCACCCTTGGCCGAATCCTTGTCCCAACCGAGCGTTTCATCGGTCGAGCGAGCCCCCAGATCGATCGGCTTGTTGGCCGGAACCATGAACTTCTTCAACATCTTGTCGACCATGGATCAACCGTATCGGAGAGTGCGTCGACCCCATGGAATCGTCTCGAACGGACGCAATCTCTCGTCCGTCTCGAACGGACGCAATCCCTAGTCCGTCTCGAACGGACAGTGCCGACAGCCGCTGCGACAGCAATATCCACGGTCGGCCAGGAATCGGGCCGTGAAGACCGTGTAGCCACTCACCGGATCCCGATACGTCGGTCGACGCCCGCGCACCGCCGCGTCATGGCGACGCATCACCTCGGCGTGAAATTCGGTCCCCGCCGGCAACCTGCGCTCCAGCGGAACCTCGATCCCGTCGGGGCGCAGTCGATCGGTGGAAGCCATGGACCATTGTCGCCCACAATCCTCGGCAACGCCTGATCGAAATTCTGACGTCTTCCTTGACCCCGGCGAACCACCGACTAGGGTACGAGCGTGCACGACGGTGGGGGCCGCGAGACGTCTGCTTCCCCGATCGTCGTCACGACGTCAACAACTCCGGTTCCGTCGGATCCGGTCGACAAGGGGGAAAGCACGTGAAATCACGCAAACTGCGCTCGGGGCGTGTCCTCGGCGCGACGCTTGCGGGCCTCATGATCTTCACCGTTGCCTGTGGTGGCAACGATGACGGCAGCGGCTCGGGCGACACCGAGACAACCGATGGTGGCTCCGGCAACGAGGGCCCCACCACCGAAGCACCGACCACCGAACCCGAAGGCGACCCCGTTCCCGGTGGCACGCTTCGCTACGGAATCGAGGCCGACGTCGACGGATTGAACCCGACCTCGTCGGCCCTGTCGGCACCGGGTCTCTTCATGGCCAACATGGTGTTCGACACCTTGGCCGCCGTCGACACCGAGGGCAATGCCGTTCCCTATCTGGCCGAGTCGTTCACGCCGTCGGCCGACTTCAAGTCCTGGACCATCAAGGTGCGCGAAGGCATCAAGTTCCACGACGGCACCGACCTCACCGCCGATGCCCTCATCAAGGCCTTCGAGCTGGAGCGCACCGACCCCCTCGTGGGTCTGGCCGTCAAGCCGTACTACCCCGAGACCGGAGCCGTCGAGCGCATCGACGATTTCACGGTGAAGTACAACCTGCTCGAGCCGAACATGTTCTTCCCGCACGCCGTCACCGGACAGCTCGGTTACATCCCGTCGCCCACGTGGGTGGACGCGGCCTTGGCCGACCCGACGCTGAACCAGGAGCCGGTTGGCACCGGACCGTTCAAGTACGACAGCCGTAGCCAGGACTCTGTCACCAGGTTCGTGCGCAACGACGAATACTGGAACGGAACCGTGTGGCTCGACGCCGTCGAGTTCTACCCCGTCACCGATCCCGACACCCGCGTGGAGTTGCTGCTCAACGGCGAACTGGAAGGCATGCAGACCACCGACCCCGCTCAGTTCGTCTCGTTGCGCGAGGATTCGTCGATCGTCAACGCCTTCGACGACACCGCCGAGGAGAGTTTCGTCATGATCAACTCGTCGAAGGCTCCCTTCGACGACATTCGTGCCCGCAAGGCCCTCACGCTGGCCACGCCGCGTCAGAAGTACAACGAGCTGTTCGGACTGGGCGAGAACCGTCTCGCCGACCAGATGTTCACCCCGGAGAGCCCGTACTACAACCCCGACGTGAAGCAGGAAGCCGATGACCCGGACGCCGCCGTCGCGCTGGCCACCGAGTACTGCGGCGAGTTCCCCGAAAACTGCACCGAGGGCAAGATCAACATGGAATTCCAGTGGTCCGGTCCCGCCGTGGTCCAGACCCGCATCGCCGATCTGTTCGACGAAGCGTGGAGCGTGGCGTTCAACGTGACGCGCCAGGAGATCCAGCAGGACCTGCACATCCAGGAAACCGCTCTGGGTGCCTACAACGTGGTCACTTGGCGTCAGTTCGGCGCCGACGACCCGTGGGCCGACAACGTGTGGTTGATGTGTCGCACCGTGGGTGGCCTGGCCCTGAACTGGCCGCGCTTCTGCGACGAGGCTCGCGACGAGTTGCTCCTGCAGGCGATCAACACCGATGACCAAGCCGAGCGCGTGAGCATCTACCAGCAGGTGTCGCAGAACATCAACGAGGCCTACACCTACATCTTCCTGCAGCACACCATCTGGGCGAACCCGATGAAGGACACCGTGCGCGGCGTCTGCAATCGCACCTCGCCCGAGGGTGTGGCACTGAAGTGCTACAGCAACGGTCGCTCCTGGTTCAACACCGCTTGGATGGGCTGATTCGACCCATCGGTCGGAATCAGAAGAGAAAATGAGCACTGACCGATGAGGTTCTGGTTGCAGCGGGTCGCCATGGCGGTTCTGTTGTTGTTGTCCGTGAGCGCGCTCACGTTCGGCGCAATGAACATCCTTGGCGACCCGCTGTTCAACATTCTCGGCCCCGTGGCCGGGGACGTGAACAATCCCGACAGCGTCAAGTTGATCGAAAAGGCCAAGGCCGAATTCGATCTCGACGAACCCTTGGTGGTTCGCTACGGACTCTGGCTGTCCGACTTCGTCCGTGGCGACATGGGCGTGCAGTTCAGTTCGGACGGCCAGCCTCCGGTGAGCGACCTCATCAAGGAACGACTACCCAGAACGGCCACGCTCGTTCTGCTGGCCCAACTGATGGCCATCGTCATCGCCATTCCGTGGGCTCTGGCCACCGCATCCAGAGCAGGAAAATTGTCCGACCGCATCTCGACCATGAACACCTTCTTCTTGGTCGCGATGCCCAACTTCGCGTTGGCGATCATCCTGAAGTTCGTGTTGTCCATCAAGTTGGGATGGATGCCACTCACCTACGTCGCCAACGACCCCTTGTCGTCGCGCTTGTGGCAGATGGTGCTGCCCGCGCTCACCATCGCCCTGCCGGTGGCGGCCGTCTTCCAACGCCTTCTGCGCACCGATCTCATCACCACCTTGCAGCAGGACTTCATCCTGATGGCGCGCGCCAAGGGACTGTCACGCCGTCGCGTGCTGTTCCGTCACGCGTTGCGACCGTCGTTGTTCAGCTTCATCACCGTGGTCGGTTTGAACACCGGTGCCCTCATCGGCGGATCCATCGTGGTCGAGACGATCTTCCGAATTCCCGGTATCGGTTCCAGTCTCGTGGAATCGGTTCTGCGCGAGGACTTCCCCGTGGTGTTGGCGATCGTCATGATCGTGGCCGTGGCCTTCGTCCTGATCAATCTTCTCGTCGACATCCTGTACTCCATCATCGACCCGAGAGTGAGACGATGAGCGACACCGACAATCTCGTGCACGCCGTCGACACGACCGACGGCGGTGCCACGAATCCCGCCGACAGTCCCGCCGACGAGGCCGTGAAGCGCCGCCTGGGTTGGGGTTTCTGGCTCTGCATCGGATGGATCGTTCTGATGATCGTCCTGGCCTTCTTGGCCCCGTACCTGTCCATCAAGGATCCCAACGCCAACTTCATCGACATGAGCGGCAAGGGACGGCCGCCGTACGGCCCCTCCATGGATCATTGGTTCGGCACCGACAAGGACGCGCGCGACATTTTTTCGCGCACGTTGTACGGAGCCCGAATCTCGCTCACCGTCGGATTCGTGGCCATCGCGTTCGGTTTGTTGGTGGGCGGCACCCTCGGCATCTTGGCGGGCTACTTCCGTGGCTGGTTCGACCGCATCATCTCGTTCGTCTTCGTGATCCTGCTGTCGTTCCCCTCGCTCGTGCTGGCCATCATGCTCACGTCGCTCATCGAGCGCAGCCTGCTCACGATTTCTTTGGTGTTGGGCGTTCTTTCCATCGCGCCCGTCGGCCGACTCGCGCGTGCATCCACTTTGCAATACGCCGATCGAGAGTTCGTCACCGCCGCGCGTCAGATCGGCGCCACGAACCGTCGCATCATCATGCGCGAATTGCTTCCCAACGTCGTGATCCCCATGGGCGCGTTGGCCCTGTTGGGCATGGCGGTGGCCATCGTGGCCGAGGGCGGCTTGGCCTTCCTCGGATTGTCCGTCGAGAAGGGCATCACCTGGGGCTTCCTGATTCAGTTGGGTTCCGAAGGGTCCACCACCCTGCAGAAGTCCCCGTGGATCGCCTTCTTCCCCATCTTCGTGCTGTTCTTCACGGTTCTCGCCTTGAACTTCGCCGGTGACCGTCTGCGCACCTACCTCGACGTGAAGGAGTCCGCACTGTGATCGAGAACGGCGCCGACGTCGAGATGCTGCTCGAAATCTCGGATCTGAAGACCCACTTCCGCACCCCGCGAGGCACCGTTCGAGCCGTCGACGGTGTGTCGCTCACCCTCGAGCGCGGCAAGGCCCTCGGCATCGTGGGCGAATCCGGTTCGGGAAAGACGATCTTGTCGCGCTCCATCATGGGTTTGCTGCCACGTCACGGTGTCATCCGAGAGGGCTCGGTGAAGTTCCGAGGACAGGAGATCCTGGGTAAGTCGACCAAGGAGATGCAGAGCGTCTGGGGCCGCGAGATGGCCATGATCTTCCAGGACCCCATGACCTCGCTCAATCCGGTCATGAAGGTCGGTCGACAGATCGCCGAGCCGCTGATGCTTCACCTCGGCATGAGCAAGGCCGAAGCCCGCCAGACCGCCGAGAAGTTGTTGCGCGACGTCCGCATCCCCGAGGCCACGCGTCGCCTCGATCAGTATCCGCACGAGTTGTCCGGCGGCATGCGTCAACGCGTGATGATCGCGATCGCCTTGGCGTGCGGACCCACTCTTTTGTTCGCCGACGAGCCCACCACCGCGCTCGACGTCACGGTTCAGGCCCAGATTCTCGAGCTCATCAACGAGCAACGCCGCGATCGCAACATGAGCCTGATCCTGGTCACCCACGACCTCGGTGTCGTCGCCGGCTTCACCGACGAGATCGCGGTCATGTACGGCGGCAAGTTGGTCGAGAAGGCTCCCACCAAGGTTCTCTTCGAGCGCATGAAGATGCCCTACACCGAGGCCTTGCTGCAGAGCATCCCGCGGTTGGATCAGCCGTCGCACTCTCGACTGGCCGTCATTCCCGGCCGTCCACCCGATCTGGTCAATCCGCCCAAGGGTTGTCGCTTCGCGCCTCGTTGCGCGTACGCCCGCGACCGGTGCCTCACCGAGGAACCACAACTCACCGTGGCCGAAAGCCCCGACCACGTGTACGCGTGCCACTATCCCGTCGGTTCGCCCGAGTACCACGAGCGTCGCGTCGAACTATCGAAAGCGTCCACCGCGGTGGGAGGTTCAATCTGATGGCCGGCACCGGAAAAGCGCATCTGCGACCCGAGGGCGAGGCCCTTCTCCGGGTCGAGGATCTGGTGGTCGAGTTCCCCGTCGGGCGCACCGGCTTGAAGGTGAACGCGGTCACCGGCATCTCCTTCGACGTGTTGCGTGGCGAGACCCTCGGCATCGTGGGCGAGTCCGGATGCGGCAAGAGCACCACGGGGCGCGCGATCATGCAGTTGCCTCGTCCCACGTCGGGAAGCATCGTCTTCGACGGACAAGACCTCACCAAGCTCGACAATGACGCCATGCGGGCCGCTCGCACGAAGGTCCAGATGATCTTCCAGGACCCCATCTCATCGCTGAATCCTCGGCGCAAGGTTCGTGACATCGTCATGGAGCCGCTCAGCATCTGGAAGCGTGGCACCAAGGAAGAGCAAGGGGCGGCGGTCGACAAGGTGCTCGAAGAGGTTGGCATCGACCCGCAACGCGCGGCCGAGAGCCTCCCCCACCAGTTCTCCGGTGGACAGTGCCAGCGCATCTCGATCGCGCGATCGCTCGTGCTCGATCCTCGGATGATCATTTGCGACGAGCCCGTGTCGGCCCTCGACGTCAGCGTCCAGGCGCAAGTCCTCAATCTCCTCGAGGATCTGAAGAAGGCCTACGGGCTCACGCTCATCTTCATCGCGCACGATCTGGCCGTCGTGAAGAACATCAGTGATCGAGTGGCCGTCATGTACCTGGGCAAATTCTGCGAGATCGGTGCGAGCGACGACATGTACGCGCGACCCGCCCACCCGTACACCAAGGTCCTGCTCGATTCGATCCCCGTGCCCGATCCGAACGTGGCCGTGGGCAAAGTGGCCGTCGAGGGTGAACCTCCCTCCCCGGTGAATCCCCCCTCCGGATGTCGTTTCAATCCGCGCTGTCCGAGTGCCTCCGATCGTTGCCGTAGCGAGGAACCGACGTTGCGTGAAGTCGAGCCCGGGCATTTCGTGGCCTGCCACCATCCGTTTTTCGGTGGCGAGGCTCCGGTGTCGGTGCGCACCGCCTGAATCAGCGGTTGCGATACTCCGGCGGGCGCTTCTCCATGAAGGCCCGCATGGATTCGCGAGCGTCCTCGGTGTGGCTCGACATGATCTGTTGACGGTTCTCCAGATCGATCGCCGATTGCATCGCCGGAATCTCGAGCGCGGTCCACATCGCTTCCTTGGTGAGATACACCCCGAACGGCGTGTTCGCCATGATCAGCTCGGCCTTGGCCAGAGCGGCCTCCTCCAAACGATCGGGTTCGTGCAACTCGACCACCAATCCGATCCGCAGCGCTTCGTCGGCATCCACGACCCGACCGGTGAGCATCATCTCCTGCGCCCGAGCCACTCCCACGATTCGGGGCAACAACCAACTCGTGCCGATGTCACAGGCCGAGAAGCCGACACGGATGAACGCCACGTTGTACTTGCTCGCGGTGGATCCCAATCGCACGTCGCTGCCGAGCACCAACGCCAAACCGCCGCCGGCGGCCGCTCCGTTGACCGCGGCGATCACCGGCTGCGGAATCGATCGAAGGCGCGGGATCAACGTGGCGATGTGCTTCTGCACCGCGAAGGCACGTTGGGTCGGCCCCATGTCGTCGGTGTGCGGAGCCGAGCCGTAACCGCCCAGATCCAGTCCGGCGCAAAACCCCCGGCCCACCCCGGTGAGAATGACCACTCGGCAGTCCTTGTCCACCGCGATGTCGGCCAGAGTTTCGTGCAGCGTCTCCACCAGTTCGGCCGACATGGCGTTGAGTCGATCGGGTCGGTTCATGCGCAGCACCACCACACCCGCGCGGGGGCGTTCGACGAGCAGGACCGGATCCGAGGTTGCAGAACTCATGGATCCATTCTGACAGTCATAAGCAGGCCATCGAAGCGTCCGAAGCCTCGCTCGCCGGGGGTGTTAGCGTCTCTCGCACGCCGAATCACGGCGCTCTTGCAGCCATGAACGAGCCCGTCTCCTCCCCCGACCCCGACGTCAGCGAAGAACGTCGGACCTGGGTCGCGGCGCTCAAGGCGGCCGCGTTCGCGTTCTTCGTGTCCCGAATCATGGTGATGGTGGGAGCGGCCATCGTGGCCGCCGAGATGCGCGCCGACGAGAACAAGATTCGCGCGCAGATTCTGTTCGGCCTCGACCGCAAGGTCGACCCTCACTCGCGGGGGCTGGTGTTGCCGCGCTCGGCGGGTCGCATGATCCTCGATGTGCTCACGTCGTGGGACGGCATCTGGTACCTGCGAATCACCAGATTCGGATATCCGAGCTTCGTTCCTCCCTCGATCACCTACGAGGAACCACAGGCCCGGGTGGCTTTCTTCCCGGCGTACCCCTATTCCGTGCGATGGCTCGATCGGATCCTGCCCGGCGGCGACACGCTGGCCGCGCTGGCACTCAACCTCGCTCTCGGTGCCGTCTTCATCGTCCTCATCGGGTTGCTGACACGTGCCTGGTTCGGCGTTCGACACGCCCGGACGGCGATGGTGTTGTGCGCCATCTTCCCCGGCAGCTTCGTCCTCTCCTTCGCGTACTCCGAAGCCCTGCTTCTCACCATGGCGGCGGCCACGTTGTTGGCGCTCCACCATGAACGATGGTTGATCGCGGGACTCTTCGCCGCTCTCGCCAGCGCCACTCGACCGAACGGTGTCGCCGTCATCGTCGCTTGTGCGGTGGCCGCGGTGATCGCCATCCACAAACGGCGCGATTTCCGGTCCTTGGCCGCACCGTTGCTCGCGCCGCTCGGATTCGTCGGATACCAGTTGTGGATCGACGCGCACGCCGACGAGAGCCGTGTGTGGTTCCGCGTGCAAGGAGAAGCGTGGAAAGAGGGGGCGAGCTTCGGCCTCACCGCGATTCGCCGAACGCTGGAGACGTTCACGCAACCCCTCACCTCACCCACCGACATGATCACGGCCGCCTCGTTCATCGGCACGCTCGCGCTCATCTGGATCGCATGGAAGCGCCACAGATTGCCACTGCCGGCCGCGGCGTACTCGGCGGTCGTCGTGATCCTGATGCTCTTGCCCGCCACGGTCACGGCGCGCCCGCGATTCATGTTCACGGCCTTCCCTCTTTTCATCGCCGCGGCGGTCTGGTTCGACAGCCCCCGTCGTCGTGACTGGTATCCGTACGTCGTCGGGATCGGAATGGCCGGCCTGGTGACGCTCACGGCGCTCTACGGCGCGTACGGAGTGGTGCCTTGATCCGAACCGTTCGCCAGTGGGTCGAACGGAACGTCCTTCATGTTTCGTTGGCCCTCCTCGCGTACGTGCCACTGCTGCTCACCGCACCGGGCAAGGTGCCCGGTGACACCAAGTTGTACCTCTACCTCGATCCGTGGCGTCTCATGTCGGACGCCGCGTTCAGTTGGGATTCGCGACAGTTCGGCGGCTGGGTCCCTCACCAGAACGTCGGCTACTTGTGGCCCTCGGGTCCCTGGTTCGGTCTCTTCGATGTCATCGGCTTTCCGGATTGGGTCGCGCACCGGTTGTGGATGGCGACGTTGCTCTTCGTGGCCGGGTCCGGAATCGTTCACCTCGGACGCCGACTGGGATTGAACCCGACCACCATCGCGGTCGCCGCGTTCGCGTATCAATTCACGCCATACGTGCTCCCCTACATCTCGCGCACGTCGGCGTTGCTCCTCCCGTGGGCGTTGTTGGGTTGGATCATCGCCGCCACCCTGCGGTTCACCCACGAACGACGACTCGGAACACTGGCGGTGTTCGCATTGTTGATCTTCTCCTCCGGGGGACTCAACGCCACCGCTCTGCTCGTCATCGCCCCGGCCCCCATCGCGTTCATCGTCGACGCCGTGTGGCGCCGGAGAGTCACGATTCGTTCGGCGCTCGTCACCATGGGCATCCTCGGCGCCACGACCATCGCGATGAGTGCTTGGTGGCTCGCCGGACTGGTGGTGCAGGGCCGACATGGTTCGGCGGTGTTGTCGTACACCGAGGCCCTTCCTTCCACCGCGGCCACATCCACCGCGCCCGAGGTGTTGCGCGGCCTCGGCTACTGGCTCTTCTACGACCGCAACGACGTGGTGCCCCTCACCTCGGCGGCGAAGCCGTACCAATCCAATCCGGTCGTGATGATCGCCGGAATCATCATCGTCCTGTCGGGACTTGTCGGTCTGCGTTGGCTGAGTTCACGAGCGCGTCGACCTTTGGCACTGATGTTCGTGTCCGGCGTCGTCCTCGCCGTGGGCGCCCACCCCTACTCGTCGCCGTCGCCGGCCTGGAGCCTTCTCGTCGACAACCCCCAGAGCGCCGTGAGCCTCGCGCTGCGTTCGTCGACACGAGCCGCGCCCCTGGTGGTGATGGCGCTCGCCTTCGGATTCGGTTGCGTCGTCGATCGGCTGCGTCAGCGAGCACTCGCGTCGACACGACCGCGGCTCGCGGTGTTCGCCGTCCCGCTGGCCATCGTGATCGTGATGACGAATCTGCCCGCACTCCTCGGCGGACGATTGGTGGACCCGGTCATGGACCGGCCGGAGAATCTCCCGACGGCATGGACCGACGCGGCTCGATTGCTCGACCAACGTTTCGACGACGGCCATCGGGGTTCGGTGTTGATGATTCCCGGCATCGAATCCGCGGCGTTCCGATGGGGCTATCCGGTGGACCCGATCCTGCCCGGCCTCACGAAGAAGCCGATGTTGAACCGCGACTGGGTTCCCCAAGGCAGTGCTCCGTACATGGACGTGTTGTACGCGCTCGACGACTCGTTCCAGAACGGAACCGCCGACGCTCGATCCATCGCCCCCATCGCTCGACTCCTCGGAGCCGACACCGTGATGGTCGTCAATTCGTATCAATACGAACGATTCGGGCTCGACTCTCCGAACCGCGCCGCGGCCATCATCGACTCCGCTCCGGGCCTCACTCGCCTGGCCGACTTCGGCGAACCATCGAGGAACGTCGCACCGGGTGACGACGCATCGACCATCGAACCACTACCCGAGATCGTCGTGTACGAAGTTCAGGACGCTCCCACCGGGTTCCGCACGTCGGACGCGCCCCTCGTGGTGTCCGGCGACGGCACCAGCTTGGTGGATCTCGCCGCCAGTGATCTCGTCGATGGTCGCTCCATCGTGCTTCACTCGGCCGCCCTCGACCGCGAACAACTGCGCTCCGCGTTGTCGGTGGCACCCGAACTCATCGTGACCGACGGAAATCGCAAACGCGCCCACCACTGGCGCGGATCACAGGACGTGTGGGGTGCCACGGAGACCGCCACGGACACCTCCGACGACGAGTTCGACAACCGTTTGCCGGTCTTTCCCGACCGAAGCGGTTGGCCCGTCACGCAGTCGATCGTCGACACGTCGATGGGTGCTCCGGCATCGGCCACCTCCTACGGCGCTCTCCTCGCCTACTATCCCGAATACCGGCCCGCGATGGCCACCGACGATGATCCGTCCACCGCGTGGCTCGTCGGCTGGGGACGAGATCCGGTCGGACAGATCCTCCGGATCGATCGCGACAACCGCCCGATCACGACACTGCGTTTGCTCGCGGCCGAGCACCCCAACGGTGTGCGCGCGATCACCCGCGCCTCGGTCAGCCTCGACGGTGACGATTGGATCGACATGGATCTGTCCGCCCCCGGTGGAGTCGTCACGTTGCCCCGGCCCGCCGAAACGGTTCGTTTGCGCATCGACGAGGTGGCCCGCGAGGACGACGACCTCGAAAATCGTGACCGGCCCAGCGGTTGGGCCGAGGTGCTTCCACCTGGTGAGTTCATCGCCGAATTCATCGCGACCCCGACCGATGCCGTCGACGTCGTCGAAGCGCGCACCCCGGTGTCGTACCACTTCGCGCGTTGGCGCGCCGATGACACCGACCGCGAACGAACGGACCCGGAACGATCCATTCGACGGATCTTCCACGTGGAGCACGAAGACGGGTTCGTCGTTTCGGCCGTCGCTCGCACGAGCGGCAACGAAGGCATCGAAGCGAGCTCCGACTGTCGCGACGACCTGCTGACGATCGACTTCGAGCCGGTCGCGATGCGGGTCATCGAAGTGAACGGTGTCGAATCGACGTTGCAGGCGTGCGATCCACTTCTGCTGGAGCCCGGCTCGCGCATCCTGGAGACGTCCTCCGACGCTCCGATCGTCATCGACCGCCTCACCCTGCGATCGTCGCGAGCGACGCCGAGCACACCGGCCGAGGTGTTCGACGCGGCCATCGAACGCACCACCCGCACCGCTCTGGTTCCCGCGTGCGCGAGCGATCTCTGCTGGGTCGAGTCGACCGACGGTTGGAACACCGGTTGGAAGGCCACCATCGCGGGACAACCGAGCGAACCTCCGATCGCCAGTGCCGCGGGACGGGGCACATGGGTGACTTCCTCCCGAACGGCGGCGGTTTTCCGCAGCGAATGGACTCCGCAGCGCCTCGTGTGGATCGGCGTCGCGGTGTCCCTCATCGGAACGATCATGGCGCTGCTGACTCTGGCGTCTCGACGCCTGCGTGGTCGTCGACTCGGGCGCACCGAGATCGACACAGTGGTCGACACAGGGGCCGACACAGTGGTCGACACAGGAGCCGACACCGTGACGTCGACTCCTTCCGCGGCGACCACCTCTCGACGCCTGGCCGCAACCGCCATTGCCATCGGGCTCATGATCGCCGTCTTCGTTCACCCCATGGCCGGAGTGCTCGCGGCCATCACCACAGCCGTCACCATGACAGCCACCACCATGACAGCCACCACCGTGCAACGTCGAGCTCCCGCGATTCTCGACCACCTACTGGTGGGTCTCGTCGCCCTCGGGTACGCCTACATCATCATCCAGCAAACGCGCTACGGAACCCCGGAGGGCTTCGGATGGCCGGGCGCCTACGGAAAGGTCCACGGAATCGTCTTGTTCTCCACGGTGATGTTCGGACTGCGACTCACTCGGGACCGACCGCCCTCGTCCGGTACAATTCCACACTCGTGAGCCTCGATCCGCGCCCCTGCTTGAGCGTCGTCGTTCCCTGCTACAACGAGGAAGCCACCATCGAGGCCCTACTCGGCCAAGTCCTGGCTTCCCCGTGGGTCGCCGAGGTGATCGTCGTCGACGACGGTTCGCGCGACCGTTCCCGTGAGATCCTCGCGTCGTTGCACAACCCCCGGGTTCGCGTCGTCCTGCACGAACAAAACCAGGGCAAGGGGGCCGCGTTGCGCACCGGATTCGCCCACGCGACCGCCGAGTTCGTCATCGTCCAGGATGCCGACCTGGAGTACGACCCGAGTGAGTACTCGGTCGTTCTCGAACCGCTGCTCACCAATCGGGCCGATGTGGTGTTCGGATCGCGCTTTCTCTCCGGACGACCCCACCGAGTGCTCTACTTCTGGCACAGCATGGGCAACAAGTTCCTCACCCTCATGTCGAACATGTTCACCGACCTCAATCTCACCGACATGGAAACGTGCTACAAGTGTTTCCGTCGCGAGGTGATCCAGTCCATCGACATCGAAGAGGACCGCTTCGGTTTCGAGCCGGAAATCACCGCCAAATTGGCCCGTGGTCGCTGGCGCATCTACGAGGTCGGAATCTCCTACTCGGGCCGCACCTACGACGAGGGCAAGAAGATCGGATGGCGCGACGGCGTTCGGGCCATCTACTGCATCGTTCGCTACTCGGCGGTCGGCGACAAGTATTTGAAGAACCTTCTCGACCGCTGACCTCAGTCGCGACGGATCGCCGCCACCAACCGCCGCACGCGGTGCGTCAGACCCCATCGCGTCACCAGCAACATCGACTCGGCGATGATACGGCCCGACATTTTCGAGGTGCCGAGTTCGCGTTCCTTGAACCGAATCGGAACCTCGGTCACGGTGAACTTCATTCGCGACAATCGAAGAACCAACTCGGTGAGGAACGCGTACCCATCGGCACGGGTGGTTTCCGGAGCGATGGAGGCCAACGCCGACGAGCGATAGGCCCGAAATCCGGAGGTGCAATCGCGAACCCGAACACCGAGCAGAAAACCGGTGTACAGATTCCCCCATCGCGACAACAAACGGCGATGAATCGGCCAGTTCACCGTTCCACCACCGCGCACGTAACGCGAGCCAACCACGGCGTCGGCGCCCGACTCGATGGCGGCCAGCATCGCCGGAATCACCGCGGGGTCGTGCGAAAAATCGACGTCCATAGTGACGATCACGTCGTTACCGCCCGCGAGCACGTGAGCGAACCCGTGTCGATAGGCGTTGCCCAGACCCTGCTTGCCGGGACGGTGAATCACTTCCACGCCGCGCATCTCGCGGGCCAGATCATCGGCGATCCGACCGGTTCCGTCGGGGCTGTTGTCATCGACGATCACGATGCCGATTTCGGGCGACACCTGACGCAGACGCTCGACCATGGGTCGCAGGTTTTCCGACTCGTTGTAGGTGGGCAACACCACGCAAACCTGCACGACTGCGAATCTACTCGGCGGGACCTCGGCGCACCGGACTCCCCGTGACTCGACTCGCACCCACTCCCGAACTCGACGGTGTCACGAATCCGTCACTCGTCGAAGGCGGTGACGTTTGCCCCGGGTTCCGCGCGAAACACCGACACCGGCTGACCCAGTCGAATCAGCGCCCGAACATCGTCGGCCACATCGACCTCCAACGGAGGCTCGGCGAACACCAACGACGCACCGGGTCGCTCGAGCGAGGCGACGAGATCGTCACGCCCAGTTCGCTCGAGGCCGGCACGAATGGCCGCGAGTAGTTCGACCGCTCGCGCTTGTTCGCTGCTCGAACGGGGATCGGCCGAGGCGATCTCGACGAGGTTCGGATCCTGCCGCGCGCGTTCGATCGGCTGGCCCACCACGACCCACAGAACCGCGTCGACGTCGTCCTCCATCACCACTCGGTGCGGCAGCGCGGCGGCGGCGAAGTACAGGTCCACACCCACTTCGTAACCCGAACGACCGAGTTCGAGCAGCGTTCCGAATCCGGTGGCGTTCAACGTGTACGGGTCGTACATGCGAATCAGATAACGATCCGCCGGATCGAGCTCCTCGCGAAGTTGAGGGGCCAGAATCGACACGATCCGAGAGTCGGTCGCGCCGGGAAGACGCAATCCCTCGACGGCCTGGAAGGTGGTGAGCCCGACCAGCGTCACCGACGCCAACGAAACGAAAACGACGACTCGTCGAGGCGAGATCGCGGTCATGGAACGTCCACGGACGATCACACGTGCGCACAGCACGACGTTCAGCACCACGAGCACCCAGAACCACCGAATCGTGTATTCGTAGTACGGTCCGAAGATTCGCGTGATCGACAGGACTCCGACCCCGATCACCACGTTCGTCAGCACCAACAATCGTCGTTCGACGGTTCCCCGACTCCGACGAATCGCCCACACGGTCATTCCCACCATCAAGATGAATCCGGGCCAACGCAACCAGCTGTCGTTCGATGCGTGTACATGCGGTCCCAACACCCAGGGGCCGACGACGTTGTACTGCGAAGTGACGATCCGCGCCGCCAACGACAGAGCGACATAGGGCTCCTCGGGTGAGGTGAAGTGCTCGCGCAGGATGGTGAGGTTTCCCGGCACCCGACGCATCTGGTCGACGATCGGCGCCGACCACATGATGAGCGTCGCCACCGCACCACCAAAGAGCGGCGCGCGCCACGCCCCCTTCACCGACCTGCTGTCGGCGATCAGCACGCCCAACGCGAGCAACAGCGCCGCCACCACGATCACCAGGTATCCGGCGTGGCACTGCACGCAGTGCGAACCCACGGCCACCGCGATCACCCATCGCCACACGCGCGTTTGCTGACCCATGTCGGAACGAGGTGCCACCACGTCGAACAACAGCAGCATCATCACCAGGAACGGCAGGAAAGCCATCCACACGTTCCATGGCTCCACCATGAAATCGCTTCCCGACGAACGCAAAAGAAGCAGAATCGACAGACCGGAAATCACACCCGCCCAGCGACCCCAGCGACGAACCACCAACCACACCGCGGCCACGATCGACACGAGATGCACCGACACCACCGATGCCATCAGCGCCGCGCTGGTGCGACCTCCGAGCGCGTAGACGGGATACATGGCCACCCACAAACTCGGCCCGGGATGAGATCCCTGGAACCCCGTGTTGTCGACGATTCGACCCGCCGCGCCCACCAACGGCGGATGACTCAGAAAACCCCGCATGTGCAGTTCGGCCTGCGCCATGTCGCCACAGGGGAACCAACGGGCACCGCCCAGCAGAACGATCAAGGCCGCGAACATCGGAATCGAGACCAAGACCGCGACCGTGATCGCCACGTTGAGCGGAGCGAGGGTCCGCACGGGCCAGCGAGACGTCGACGTCACCGTTCCAGCCTAACGACCGCGTTCACGGCGCCGAGGGCGCACCACCTGGGCGTGCAGTGGTTCGAGCACTCCGACTGCCAAGGCATCCCACGTGAGAGTTCGTGCGCGGCGCTCCGCCTCGATCGACAGTCGCGCGCGTAGTTCATCGTTCGTGAGGACGTTCGCGATGGAGGCGCCGAGATCGTCGAGGGACGCGAGAATGCCGGTGCGCTCGTGCAGGACCGAACAACGATGACCGCTGATGTCGGTCGCCACCGCCGGAGTGCCGCAACCCGCCGCTTCGGTGAGCGCCAAACCCCAACCCTCGGCCAGCGACGCCGATGCCACGATCCACGACCGTCGATATTGCTCGCGAAGTTCATGACGATCGACTCGCCCCGCCAGCGTCACCCATGTCGCGTCGTGCGCGCGCATCCAGGCTTCGATTGCTCCACGCTCCGGTCCGTCACCCACCAAGGTCAGGGTCAGATTCGGCACCCGAAGTCGCGCCAGTCGCACCTGTTCCAGGAGATCCACGAATCGCTTCACGGGAGCCTGCCGCCCCACCGCGAGAACCGACGGATGAGCGGTCTTGGGTCCGCCCGGCGAAAAGTAGTCGTCCACACCGACGGGTCCGGTCGTCACCATGTCCGGTTTCCAACCAAGATGCAGCAACTCCTCGTGGGTGTCGGTCGAGGTGGTGACCGTCGGGGTTCGTCTGTACAACGGTGGCGCCAATCGTGTCTCGATCGTGCGCCCGAGAGCGGCGATCGGTGCGGGGAACATCTGATCCCACATGGGTCCGTGAATGTGATGCAAGATCAGGATGCGGGGCTTGCGACACCACACCGGCGACAGCCACGGAACACCGTTCCAAATCTCGACCAACGCGTCGTACGGCCCCATCCGTCCGAGGGTCTCCGACACCGCCACCCGCGGGAACACCGACATACGGCCCCCGCGCCGCACGACGTCGTACCCGTTGCGTCGATCGACCCGAGGACGCCCGACGGCATGCGACGTGCGATGCATCACCGACAGTCCCGCCTCCTGCCACCTTGTCATGAACTCGTCGGCGTGGTTCTCCGATCCCCCGGCTTCGCGGTCGTCGAGATCTCTCCAGGCCAAGACATGGACCCGACGAACACCGTGGCTCGCCATTTCGGCCACCATCGCACGCAGACGTTCACGATCACCAGACGGCACCATGTCGATCCTCACTGAACCGTGGCGACGATCAGGCGAGCCACCCGTTGCTGGCCGGCCTCCGTCAAACCGTCCTCGTCGCGGAGCACCACGTATCCGGGGTTGAGCCCCTCGAAGACGCAATCGTCCCACCACAGGCAATCGACCCGCTCACCCACCGCGGTCGGATCCCCGATCAGGTCCGCGGGATCGACGACGGCCACGCCACGTTCGATCAAGGCACGAGCAACGGGGTCGTCACGATCCGCGACTTCGAGTCCGATCACCAGCACGGCTCGCGCGTCGAACGCGTCGACCGCACCCATGATGTCGTCGGCGAGCACTTCGGGATCGGCACAGTCACCCTCCGACACGGGTGCGTGCAGAACCACGGCGCGCGTGGGTGCGACCTTGGTGGAGGTCACCGCGTCGCGCACCTCGCACCAGTCGGTTGGCCGACCGCCCCAGAGCGCCGAGTACCCCTCCTCACGGAGTCGACGCAACACCTTCTCCTCGGATCGCGCCAACTGGCCACCGCCCACCACCATCACCGCCGGGGTCGAATCGAACGACTCACCCCGTCCAGCGATGCCCGGCCACCACCAATACAACGCCACGGCCGACAACGAGACAGCCATCACGACCACGATCACAGGTGCGGCGGTGCGACGCGAGGACCATCGGCGGCGCGCTTCGTCACCGGATTCGGGGCGGGGAGTCGACTCTTCCACGGTCAATGGAAAGTACCATTGACCAACGACCTTCCGGGCGATACCGGCGAGGGTCCGAGACGCACGATGACCACCGTATCCCGCTCCCTCGAGGTCGTGCGCGCCCTGTCCGGTCTCGGACGGCGCGTCACGCTCCTGCTCATCGTGTCGATCGTTCATGTTGCGACGGTCATCGGCGATCTCGACGAGACATGGTCCACTCCGGCCGCGATGCGAGCGACCATCGTCGCCCTCTCCGGAGTTCTTCTCGGATCGATCCTGGCCTCGACCCTCGCCGCTCCGATCGCCGGATGGCGCGGACTGGGTCGACTCGCGATCGTCGTGTACGGCGCGTGGTGGTCGACTCTGACCGTCACCGTGGTGGTCAACAACGGAGCCGATTCGGGGGTGCGCGATCTCCTTCTGCCCGCGATCGTCTTCGTTGGTTCGAACGGGATCCTCGGCAATGTCGCCGGCCCCGTCGCCCTGCTGGCCATCGTCACCATGCTGTGCGTCACCGCCTCCGACCACCGAGGTGGACGATGGCGAGCGATCTTCGCACCCTCCGGCCTCGTGCGGACACGCCACACGATGGCGGTGGTCGTCTCGATCGGTCTCTTCACCCTCGCGCGACCGATCACCGACCTCATCGCCCGGCAACACGTCGAACGTGCGTCGATCGATTCGTCGGGGGTCGTCAGACGCCTGATCGGACCCCAACTACCCCTGTTCGTGTGGGTCGTCATCACGGCGTCGGCACTCGCCGTGTTGCTCGGAACCTTCTGGGTCGCCGTCGGTGCTCGACTCGTCTCAACACGTCGTCCGCCCATCCGCGCATTCCACCTGCCCGCATTGCATCTGTACGCGTCGGCCCTGTCGTTGGCCTTCGTCGTGCGCCTCGTCACGTTGCTGACGGTGGCACCCACTCGCACCGACGGAGGCGATCCGCTCTTCTACCACTCCACGGCGAACTTGCTCGCCAATGGTTTGGGCTTCCCGGAGCCACTGAACTTCATCGCGCACCAACGGTGGATGGCCAGTGCTCTGCACGGACCCTTGTATCCGTTGGTTCTTTCCTTCGGATCACGATTCGGGGGCACGACGTACTTCGACCACAAGATGTTCTCGCTCGTCATCGGCACCGCCGTGGTGGCCTTCGTCGGCTTGGTCGCACGCCAAGTGGCGCAGCCTCAGCGACGGAATCGCGTGGCGATCGTGGCCATGACACTGGCGGCCATTTATCCGAACCTCTGGATCATCGACGGCGTGCTGTTCCCCGAGGGATTGATGGCCTTGTGCACCACGGCCACCGTGTGGGCCGCGTTCAAGTGGAAGTCGACGCCCGCGCGTCGGTGGGCCGTCGCCATGGGTTTGCTCACCGGTCTGTCCGCGCTGACGCGCGGCGAGGGACTGTTGCTCTCCGTGCTCTTGATCGTTCCGTGGGTGATCCTGCGACGCGATCTTCCGCTGCGCAAACGCATCGCCCACATCTCGTGGGCCGCCGTGGCCTGCATCATCGTGATCGCTCCATGGACCATTCGCAACGCGCGCTCCTTCGAGGTGCCGGTTCCGCTGTCCACGAACGGCAACGAACTCTTCGTGTACGCCAACTGCGACGTCGTGTATTCCGGCGAGTTCCTCGGTTTCTGGTATTTCCCGTGCCAGGAGGATCTGCGCGACCAGGGCATCGATGCCACCGGCGACGAGGCCGAGAAATCCCTGTTTTGGCGGGAGGTCGGTTTCGATTACGCCCGCGAGAACATCGGGGAACTACCCAAGGTGATCGCCGCTCGCATCGGACGCCAGTGGGAACTCTTCCGACCCATTCAGAACACCCAGTTCGCGCCGATCGAGGGTCGCAACGAGCAGGCGGCTCGCGCCGGCCTCCTCATGTACTACGGACTCGCCGCGTTCTCGCTCGTGGGAGTACGAGAGCTTCGACGACGTCGCGTCGGCCTTATTCCGTTCGCCTCGCTGTTCATCAGCGTCACCCTCACGGCCGCCTACGCCTACGGCACCACGCGCTTCCGAGTGCCCGCCGAACCGGCGTTGTGCGTGCTCGCGGCCGTCGGCATTTTCCCCGTCCTCGAACGACTTCGGCGTCGATTTCCATCGGCCGATCGACACGATGACCGCCACGTCGATGGTTCGACACCCGACGTATTCGTGTCGGGACATCGACTCGACCTTCGGCGAGCATTCGCGCGCCCGGCCCTGAAGGGATGGGCATCGTTCGGCGCGGTCATGCTCACCGTGCTGGTGGCACTCCCGGCCCTCTTTCGTTCGGTCGGTGCCACCATGGAGGAAGGCTTCATGTTGGTCTTTCCCGAACGAGTTCTGAAGGGGGCGATCGCCAACGTCGACTTCCTTCACTTGTACGGCCCCGGCTCGCTGCATTTCCTCGCCGGGTGGTTCGAAGTGTTCGGGGTCTCTGTCACCTCGGAGCGATGGTTCGGATTGGGACAGCACCTGCTCGCGATCTCGGCCTTGTACGTGCTGGCTCGTCCGTGGGGACGCCGAGTCGCGGTCGCCGTCGGTGCCAGCTCGACGTTGTTCGTCCTCACGCCGATCGGGCTGCAGGCTCTGGCCTGGAGTGGTGGGCTGGGGCTGGCGCTTTGGTCGCTGGTGTTCTTCGTTCGATCCGTTCATCGCGAGCGCGCCGGCTCGGACGCGCGACTCAGTCGCGTGATCGCCGGAGTTCTGGCCGGCGTGGCTCTCACGTTCCGACCCGACCTCGTGGTCGCTCTCGTGTTGGTGGGCGCGTACTCGCTCTGGAAACGACCCCGGCGCGCCTGGGCACTCACGCTGTCGGGCTTGGTGGTGGGTTCGACGTCGCTCTGGGTTCACCTCGTCCAAGCCGGTCCACGAGCGGTCATCGAGGGAATGCTCCTGGACCCGGTGGTCAACTTGCGTCCGGGTCGCGAACTCCCGCGCCCTCCATCGTGGTCGCATCTCGACGGGGCTTTGCAGATCATCAGTGAAAAGGTGGCCCCTTCGTGGCCGTTGCCCCACATTGGCGAATCCAAGCAACTCTTCATCTGGTTCTTCCTGCTTCCGGTTTCGGCCGTGTTCGTGGTGGGTGTGGGTGCGTTCTCGCACCGTCGAGCCCGGGCCACCGATCATGCCGGTCGGTCCCGGGCGACCGTGCTCATCGCCGTGGGCCTCATGTCGATCGGACTGCTGCCTCAGGCGGTGCAACGACCCGACAGTGCGCACCTTCTCTGGGTGGCCTGCGTTCCGTGGCCATTTCTCCTGCCCGCGGTTCTGGAGTGGTTGCGTTGGCGCCTCCCCCGAGCGCACCCGGTTCCCCGTTCGGCGATCGCCATCTCGGCGTTGGCCACCTTGGTGCTCGTCGTGGCGCCCTCGTACACGGCGCGCACCTACACGCATCTGGTGAAGGATTCACTCACCAACGCCAAGCCGCTCTACGAAGTGTCGCGAGGTGATCGCTACTTCTATCTCGGCGACGAACGTCCGTACCTGGCGGCGCGAGAAGTGATCGCCGAACTCGACGGGCTCGCCCGACCGGGCGAACGACTGCTCGTCGGGCCGGTCGATCTGCGTCACACCGCGTACAGCGACGCGTTCTTCTATCACCTCTTCCCCGAACTCGTTCCGGCCACCTACTTCATCGAGATGGATCCCGGTATCGCCAACGCGGCCGACTCACCGTTGGCCGACGAGGTGCGCTCGGCCGATTGGCTCATCCTCACTCGGTTCTGGTCGCAGTGGATCGAGCCGAACGAATCGGTGCTGTTCGGACCCGACGAACCCAACCGGGTCGTGGAGGAGAACTTCTGCCTGCGCGGGTCGTATCAATACGACTTGGTTCGCCTGTACCAGCGATGCTCCGTCGGAGACGGAATCGGACCGTACGACGCGCCGTATCGCCCCGAGTTCGACTACGCGGTGGAAGTGCGCGTTCCCGTGCCGCCCCGGCCCGACGGAACCTGCACGCCCACGTGCAACGGCGAGTTCGATCCGGATTACGCGGCGCTGAACACGTCCACCATCGAACCCGACTGACGTCCGACCACGGTCAACCCGTCAAGATCCGGCCGTCGACATCCGGCCGTCAACATCAACCCGCGAATATCAACCCGTGAACATCAACCAACGGGCATCCGGCGCCACACGGGACCCGGAAGGTGTCGCAGCACGGTGAAGACCCAGCGCAGAATTCCGGGCGCCCACACGATTCGGCGACCGGACTTCAGTCCGCGAACCGTCACCTCGGCCACCGCATCCGGCGTGGTGGCGAACGGAGCCGCCTTCATTCCCGTGGTCATGGCCGAATGGACGAATCCCGGTCGCACGATCAACACCCGCGCCCCCGAACCCTCGAGCGAATCCGACAGACCCTGAGCGAATCCGTCGAGACCGGCCTTGGTGGATCCGTACACGAAGTTGGGCTTGCGCACGCGCTCGCCCGCCACGCTCGACAAGACCACCAAGCGACCGTGTCCCTGCCGACGCAACTGCCGAGCAACGTGCAACGAGATCGACACCGCGCCGGTGTAGTTCACGTGAGCCACCTTCACCGCGGAGGCCGGATCCTCGTCGAATCGAGTCTGATCCCCCAGTTGTCCGAAAGCCAGAATCACGACGTCGGGGTCACCATGGTCTCGGCGAATCCCGTCCATGAACGCCTCGTGGGAATCGGTGTCGGCCGCGTCGAATGCCACGGCGCGCACGTCGACGCCGTCACGACGCAACGATGCGACCTGAGTCGACGCTTCGTCGGGTCGTCGGCACGCCAGGACCACCGACTTCGTGGACGGCGTGATCAGTCGGCGCGCGATGGCCAAACCGATCTCGCTCATTCCGCCCAACACGACGATGTTCTGGGTTTCCCCGAAGGCATTCTGCATGTGATCTCCTTATCCCAACAGCGTCAAGCGACGCGACAAATCGCTCTGCCACACCCGATCGGGATCGACGGCGTCCCGAACGCGACGCCACTCCGACAGCCGCGGGTATCCGCGAACGATCGACTCGGCGCGGGTGTGCGCGTCCTTGGCGAGATAGTGGCGACCGCCGGCTTCCAACACCACGTCGTCCAGTCGTCGACACAAGTCCGACAATCCATCGGCTCCGGCCGGCATGTCGACGGTGAGGGTCCAGCCGGGCATCGGGAAACTCAATGGCGCTCGATTGGCCGCCCCGAAGCGCTTCAACACCACGAGCGGACTGGCCAACCGGGACTCCACCACCATCTCGATGCATCGCCGCAACGCATCCTCGCGCTCGAACGGCACGACGAACTGGTACTGAATGAAGCCGCGAGGTCCGTACAGACGATTCCAGGAGCCGATCGAGTCCAACGGATGAAAGTAGCCGGGGATGGACTTGATCTGACCGTCCTTGCGACGCGGCTCCTTGCGCAGCCATAGCTCGTTGAACAATCGCGACGTGAGCAAGTTCACGAAACCGGGTGGCGGAACGATCGGCGGGACGGTCGCCAAGTGTTTGGGTTCGTACTTCAATGGTTCGACTGCTTGCTTGGCGTCCAGATCACTCACGCGCGCGTGGTCACCCCGCCACAAAACACCGCGACCGAACGAACGCCCCCGAGCGAGTAGGTCGACCCACGACACCGAGTAACGATGCTCGTCGTCCCCGACCGACATCTCCGACAACAACTCGTCGAGATCGTCGCACCTGATCGTGCTCACGACGCAACGGCTCGTCTCGATGGGAATCACCGCGAACGTCGCATCCAAGATGATGCCGGTGAGCCCCATCCCGCCCACGGTGGCCCAGAACAACTCGGGATCCATCGTCGGCGACAACTCGCGAACGGTTCCATCGGCGAGAAGCAGCGACAACCGCCGCACGTGCACTCCGAATGAGCCGTCCGCGTGATGGTTCTTGCCGTGAATGTCGCTGGCGATCGCGCCACCGACGGTGACGAAACGGGTCCCCGGCGTGACGGGCACGAAGAAACCCTGGGGAACGATGACCTTCAGCAGATCGTCGAGGCTGACCGCGGCCGATGCGGTCACCGTCGCCGACGCGCGGTCGACCACCACATCGGAGATCGAACCGGACACCCGCAACACCGATCCGCCGGAGTTCTGAGCCGCATCGCCATAGGAGCGACCGAGACCCCGAGCGATGACGCCACGCACCCCCGAGTCCTTCACACAGGCGGCCAAATCGGACGGAGCGACCGTGGCCACACGGGCGACCGATGGTGCGGTCAGGCCCCAACCGGTGAGGCGCGTGGAGGCGAAGTCGGTCGACATGGGCTTCTCCATGTTACTGCTGGTCGTGTTGCCGATGTTCGACGTTCGAGGTTCGAAGCTGTGCGCCGACTCTCAGCCGACGTACACACCGAGGCCGAACACGAGCACCCACGCCACGCCCATGCCCTGCAACATGCGGTCCGCGGCGAACACGTCCTCGGGTGCCGCACCTTGCCCCTGTTCCAGCACGAGCAGATAGCGAAGGAGTGCTCCCAACATCGGGATGATCGACAGTTCGTAGAAGGGCCACGTGGAGCCGGAGATTTCCTTGGTGGCGAAGGCCCACGTGCAATAGGCCACCAAGGTCGCGGCCAGACTCACTGACAGCACGATGCGCAGGAACCCCAGGCTGTATTCGGTGAGAGCCACTCGCGTGACGCCCACCGTGTCGCCCGCGTCTCTCAGTTCGGCGTATCTCTTTCCGGTGACGATGAACAACGCCCCGAAACTGGCGCACAACAAGAACCACGTGCTCATCTCCACACCGGAAGCCTCCGCACCGGCGATGGCGCGAATGACGAACCCGGCGGCCACCGCCATCAAATCGAGCACCGCCTCGTGTTTCAAGCGCGCCGAGTACGACACGGTGAGCACCACGTAGATGACGACCGCCACCCCACTGCGCCAATCGGGAACGAAGGCGAGCGCAATACCACCGAGAAGGAGGATCGTTCCGACGATCCGTGCCGAAATGATCGACACCGCACCCGACGCCACCGGACGGAGCCGCTTTCGCGGGTGCGCACGGTCGGCCTCGACGTCGAGAATGTCGTTCCAGTAGTAGGTGCCACTGGCCGCCATGCAGAGGGCCACGAACACGACCAACGTTTGCCACAACGCGGACCACTCGTTGAGAACTCCCGCGGCTCCGGGGGCCGCGAACACCAGGACGTTCTTGGCCCACTGTTTGGGTCGAGCCTCGCGAAGATGGGCTCCGACGCTCATGCCGCGATCGGCTCCGGAGTGATGGGCTCGCGCCCCACGCGCACCGGCACGTTCGCCATCGCCAGCATCTGATCGTCTCCGGCCGAGTCCCCGTAGGCGAAGACACGGGCCCCCAGCAAGCCCCGCGAGGCCATCCAGTCGCGCAATCTGCGTTCCTTTTCGACCCCTCGACAGTTGCGCCCCCGCAACCGTCCGGTGCACGAGCCGCCGGAACCAACCTCGATTTCGGTGGCGAGCACGTCGTCGCAGCCGAGCAGTCGGGCCAGATGATCCAGGTACTCCCGATACGACGCCGAAACCAGCACCACCCGGTGCCCTTGCTCGCGGTGCCAACGGAGGCGCTGAACCGTGTCCGAACGAAGCCACGCCGGAAACACCCGTTCGGCGAATCGCTCGGCCGATGTCTGCACGTTCGACAACGGACGTCCCGCCATCGCCGCGGCCGTCACCAGATTCTTCACCTCGTCGCGATCACGACGCAGGATGGCAACCGACAAAGGAATCGCTCGCCGCGTCAATCCGAGGTACCAACGCCAACCGGCCAACTCGCGCAAGAACGGCACCACGCAGTCACGTTGGGTGAGCGTGCAATCCACGTCGAAAGCGGCCACGGTGGGCTCATCGCCTCGCGGAGCGCCGTGAGTCGTCGTCGGCGCTTCCATCGCCCACAGTTTACCGATGGGCGCCCTCCAGAAGGGCTCTTCGCACGGACCACCATTCGGGCCAACTCTTGCCCACGACGCTCGGATCGTCCACCGAGATACCCGGAACGATCAGGGCGAGCAGGGACCACGCCATGGCCAATCGATGATCGTCGTGCACGAGTAGTCGCGTTCCGTGGTAACTCGACGGAGACGTCGGCTCGATGCGCAGTCCGTCGTCCTCCTCGACCGCGGTGCAGCCGATCGCCGACAGACCACGCACCAAGTCCCCGATGCGATCGCTCTCCTTGCGCCGAATGAAGCCCACGCCGGTGATGCGGGTCGTCGAGGACGCGAACGCGGCCACCGCCGCCACCGTGGGCACCAGATCGGAGATGTCCGACATGTCGATGTCGACTCCGCGCAACGACCCGGTTCCGGTCACCGTGGTCGAGTCGGCCGTTCGTTCCACGCGACAACCCATGGCTTGCATCACGTCGGCGAATCGCGCGTCCCCCTGCAACGCTCCCTCACCCAATCCGTCCACGCGCACCGATCCACCCGTGATGGCCGCGGCCGCCAACGGATACGAAGCGGACGACGCGTCGGCTTCGATCACGTAGTCGCACCCGACGTACGACGACGGCTCGACGCCGATCCCCCGCTCCGCGACGGTGATTCCGGAAGCGCCGAACGACGACATCACCGACGCCGTGATGGCGACGTACGGTCGCGAGACGAGCGGCGTGGTGAGATCCATGCGCAAGCCGTTGGGCAACATCGGACCGATCATCATCAGCGCCGAGACGAACTGGCTCGACACATCCCCGCGCATCTCGATGCGCCCACCGGACAACGCTCCTCGCGACACCGTGACCGGAAGACACCCGCCGGTGGACGCCACCTCGGCACCGAGACGTCGCAGAGCGTCGTGCAGCTCCGCCATCGGACGACGGCGCAGGGCCTCTCCTCCGTCGACGGTGGTGGGTTCCACGCCCAGAGCCGCCACTGCGGTCATGAATCGCGACGTGGTTCCGGCCAAACGAGCATCGAGGACGACCCCACCGCGCACGGATCCGTCATGTCCTCGCACCCGAGCGACTCCGTCGTTCACGTCGACGACGACGCCCAAGGATCGCATGCAGTCGAGCATGGCCGCGGTGTCGTCACCGGGTGCGAGGTTCGACAGGTTCGTCGTCCCCCGCGCCAACGAGGCGCACACCAAGGCTCGATTCGCGATGCTCTTCGAACCCGGCACCGCCACGTCGGCCACGATCGGGCCGGCCGCGATGGGCATCGACGCGGACGGTTCGACCATCAGTTCAACCGTTGAATGGCCGGCCGGAATCCGCGTGCCAACAGACCACCGCGGAACACCTCGGCGTTCGACGCGTCGACCAGAACCACGGCCACACCGCGATCGCCCTCGGCGGAGTGCACCACCTCGAAGTTGGCGATGTTGACTCCGATCTCGGCGGCCAACGTGAACACCTCGGCGGCCGCTCCGGGACGATCGGGAATGGGAATGCGCACTTCGGCGAGTTCCGACGGCATCTTGATTCGACCGGGAAGGTTGGATCGCGCCTCACGGGCCATCGACAACCGTGCCAACAGCTGATCGCGATCACCGTCGGCCACGATCGAACGCATCGATGACAGGCCATCGATGAGGGTCGTCAGCGTGGCCACGATGGCCTCGCGATTCTCCGCGCAGATGTCGAGCCAGATCGCCGGATGGCCCGAGGCGATGCGGGTCATGTCGCGGAATCCACCGGCGGCCAGACGCAACAGGGCCGCGTGCTCGGTGGCACGCGAACTCGCCACCCCCATCAAGGTCGCGGCGGTGAGATGCGGAACGTGACTGACCACCGCCACCAGTTCGTCGTGACGCTCCGGCGCCAAACCAACCACCTCGGCACCGAGATCACCGACGATTCCGGCCACGGTGGCGAAGGCGTCGTCGGACGTCTCCGCCGTCGGCGTCAGCACCCACACCGCACCGGTGAACAGATCCGGATCGGCGCCGTCCAGACCCTCCAGTTCGCTACCCGCCATCGGATGCCCGCCGATGAAGCGCGCATCCCGAATCGCGTCGCACACCGCCGACTTCACGCTGCCCACGTCGGTGACGAAACCTTTCGTCTGGCTCAACGCGCGACGCACTTGTTCACCCACGGCCATCACGGGCACCGCCACGAAGGTGACCTCGGCATCGGGGTCCAGACCGGGGTGCGCCACGATTCCGCGAGACACCGCCTCGGCCACGCGCTTGGAGTCGGCGTCGTCCCCGCTGACGATCCAACCCCGGTCGCGCAACGCGACGCAGATGGACCCACCGATGAGACCGAGTCCGAGCACGTTGGCTCGTCGGGGAACGACCTGCGAACTCTGACTCATCGCTTCCGATCGTACTTCCGGGCCCGCGGGGCGACCGCTTCGGTTAGCGCCCGCAGTTCCTCCAAGGTGAGCTCTCGCCACTGCCCGGGACGCAAGGTGCGATCGCTGATGGGGCCGATACGCACGCGCACGAGACGACGAACCGGATGGCCGATCGCATCGCACATTCGTCGCACCTGTCGGTTGCGGCCCTCGTGAATGGTGATGCGCAACACACCGGGTTCCGGTTGGGACACCTTGGCCGGAGCGGTGATTCCGTCCTCGAGTTCCACACCGTCGCGCAACCGAGCCAATCGGTTGCCGGCCACCTCACCACCGTCGACCTCGACGAGATACTCCTTCTCCACGCCATGACTGGGGTGCGCCACGAGATTGGCCAGATCACCATCGTTGGTGAGCAGGATGAGACCCTCGGTTTCCACGTCGAGTCGCCCCACGGCGAACACGCGAGGTTCGGCGGGCACCAGATCGACGATGATCGGCCGCCCGTGCGTGTCGCTCGACGTCGTCACCACACCCGTGGGCTTGTTGACCAGATAGTGAACGAGCCCGGGACGAACTCCCACCGGCGCACCATCGACCGCGATGCGATCGGTCTCGACGTCGACGCGACGTCCCAACTCGGCCACGACATCGTTCACCGTCACGCGACCTTCGGCGATCATCTCCTCGCACACGCGCCGCGACCCGAAACCGTGTCGCGCCAGAACCTTCTGCAACCGATCACCCTGAGGCAACAATTTCGATTTGGCCGCCAACTGTTCCCACAACGGGGGTTCGGGGCGACGCTCGGTCATGAGTCGGGTGTCGGCTCGGCGCTCGGAACGTCGGCCACCTGAGGAATGCGCAGCCCCTCCTCCAGTGCCTCGACCACGTCGGCGCCGGGCACGAACTCGGCGATCGCGGGAAGATCGGCGATGGAGTTGATTCCCAACTTTTCGAGGAACGCCGGCGTCGTGCCCCACATCACGGCTTGACCCGGACCCGGATCGCGACCGATCTGGTCGATGTAGCCGCGACCCTGCAACGTGCGCATCACGCCGTCGGGATCGACACCACGAATGGCGGCCACTTGGGCCCGCGAGATGGGTTGCTTGTAGGCGATGATCGCCAAGGTCTCCAGCGCCGCACCCGACAAGCGCGCGCGTTGGCCGTCGAGGATGTACCGCTCCACGTAGGCGGCGACGTCGGGATGGCTTTGATACCGGTAGCCACCGGCCACCTGCACCAATTGGAATCCGTGTCCGGCATCGTCGTACGCCGCGGCCAACGAGTCGCACAACGAGGCGATCACCTCCACCGGGTGGCCGAGGATCTGCGCGAGCAACTCGGCCGGCACCGGCTCGGACGCCACGAGGATGATGGCCTCGAGCGCTCGCACCAATTCGCCGTCGATGGGCCCGCCCTGTGACTGTTCAATTTCGGACATGTTCTTTCTCAGCCTTCGTAATCGTCGATCGGGATGGATCCGACCGCCATCGATGAGTCGTCGCCGATCCACACGATGTCGATGTCCCCGAACCGCTCGCCTTGTTCCAGTTCCAGGTATCCCTGTTTGAAGAGCTCCAACAGGGCGAGGAAGCGCACGATGACCTCCATGCGTTCGGCGAGATCGGCGGTCAATCGTCGGAAGCTGATGCGCCGAATTCGTGGCAACTCGTCCACCAACTCCGCCAAGGCATCGCTCACCGACGCCTTGATCACCCCGACGTGGAACAGATCCACCTTGGGAACGACCTTGGGGGTGGTGGCGCGAACGAAGGCCGCGTGCACCTGCTTGGGCTTGACGCCCTCCAACAGGTCGGGCATCAATTCGGCGAAGCGTTCGTCGGGGCCGCACTTGCGGGCGTAGGTGCGATCGGCGGCGTCGGCCAGTTGACCGAAAACCTGTCCGACGTCCTTGAACGTCTTGCATTCGAGCAAACGCGACAACAGCAGGTCGCGTTCCTCCCACAAGGCCAGTTCCTCGTCGAGATCGACGTCTTCTCGCCCCGGCAACAGACGCCGTGCTTTCAGTTCCACCAGGGTGGCCGCGATCAGGAGGAACTCCGTGGCCACCTCCAGATCGAGGGACTGCATCGACGCCAGTTCGGCCAGATACGCGTCGACGATGACCGACAGGCTGACTTCGTAGATGTCGACCTGTTCTTTCAGGATCAGGTGCAACAGCAGGTCGAACGGCCCCTCGAAGACCGGAGTGGAAACGTCGACTGCCATGGTTGCGAGGCTAATCGGCGGGGCCGGTTCGGGACCCCCTTCTCGACCGAATGCACCCTCGTCGGCGGCGTCGTCACCGTTAGCCTGAGCCCGTGACTCGCGTCCTGTCCTGCATCCAGCCCACCGGCGTCGTCCACCTCGGCAACTATCTCGGGGCGTTGCGGAACTGGGTCAGCGGACAGCACGAATGCGACGCTTTCCACGGCATCGTGGATTTGCACGCCCTCACGGTCACCGATCGCCCCGGCGTCGTCGGGCCCAGCACCCTCGAGTTGGCCGCCACCTTGTTCGCCGTGGGTCTCGACCCCGAGGTGGCCACCGTCTTCGTGCAGAGCCACGTTCCCGAGCATTCCCAACTGGGCTGGGTGATGGAGTGCACGGTCTCCTACGGCGAACTGAGCCGCATGACCCAGTTCAAGGACAAAGCGGCCAAGCGCGAAGCGGACTTCGTCTCGGCCGGCCTGTTCACCTATCCCGCGCTCCAAGCCGCCGACATCCTCTTGTACGACGCGAACGAGGTTCCCGTCGGCGAGGACCAGCGCCAGCACGTCGAGATCACCCGCGACATCGCCATGCGCTTCAACTCCCGCTTCGGGGACACCTTCGTGGTGCCCAAGGTGGTCACCCCCAAGGCCGGAGCCAAGGTGACCGACCTGCAGGAGCCCACCGCCAAGATGTCGAAGTCGTCCAGTTCGGAGGCCGGAATCGTGTACCTGCTCGACGAGCCCGCGGCCATCATGAAGAAGTTCAAGCGCGCCGTCACCGATTCCGACGGCGAGGTGCGCTTCGATCGCGCCCAGAAGCCCGGGGTCTCGAACCTGGTGGAGATCCTGGCCGCGTGCACCGGGAAGTCTCCGACCGACGTGGCCGCGAGCTACACGCAGTACGGACCCCTCAAGAACGACGCCGGACAGGCGGTCATCGAATTGCTGACCCCGATCCAACATCGCTACCGGGAACTCATGGGAGATCGCGCCGAACTGTCGCGTCTGCTCCGCGTCGGCGCCGACAAAGCACGTGCCGTGGCTTCGCGCACCCTGCAGCGGACCTACGACAACATCGGACTACTTCCGCTCGATTGACCCTCACGCGAATCGACGCGTGGGCGACTCCCGGACATCTCCGCGAGTCAGAGTTCCGCCGTCGAGATCAACTCCGCGTGAGCCACGATTCGGTACTTCACGCTCCCAGGTGGATGACACGCCACCAAAGAGATGGTCTGGTCGTTGCTCGACGACGCGTACAACATGGGATCGGTTGGCAAACGGATGTCGACCGATGTCGTGCGGTAGGTGTAGATCTTGCCGTCGACCGTGAGATACATCAGCGTTCCGGCCCGCATCTTGTCGATGTTGCGGAACTCGCGTCCGTGCGAGGTTCGGTGCCCGAAGATGGCCACGTTGCCGGGTTGACTCGGCGTGCGGGATTCGATCAGGTGCGACGGGTCCTTGTCGACGTAGGCCACGTGCTCGCGCACCCGGGTGTTCACCTTGATATCGGGGATCGACAACTGCGCCGGGAAGTACTGCGCGGGTGGCAACGGATTGGCGGGCGCCGAATACGGCGACGACACCGGGGACCCCACGAACCAGCCGAAGACGTCGACGATCAGGTCGGCACCGCCGTACGAATACAACGTGACACCACGAACGGCGTTCTGCACCTGCACATGATTCGGAGCGGTGACGCCCGCTCGGTCGGCGTTCAGGTTGGACGCATCGGGTCGCGCGTTTCCGGCCGGGTACACGCTGACGAAACCGTCGTCGAGCGAACGCGTCAAGGTGACGTTCAGCGCCACCGCCGATGCGCCACCGAAGGGAATGCCGGCCACACCGGTCGTGGCCACCTCGACGGACCAACCGTGATGCACCGTCACGGCACGACCAAGTGGATTTGGTCCGGAACGAGAGTCCATCAAACGTGTCGGGGAGATCGGAACGTAGAGACCGGTCTCGATGTTGGCCGCCGACGGTCCGGTGTAGTACCCCATGAAGTCGACGATGATGTCGCCTCCGGCGTACGAATAGAAGTCGACGCCCGATGCCGACGGCTTCACGATGACTTGATTCGCGATGGTCTGGCCCGCGCGCAAGATGTTGAGATTCGACGTGTCGGGAATGGGGGCACCAGAGGGCATCGCCGTCCAGTACGCGAATCCGTTCGACCGCATCCCGGAATTCACCGCCGTCACGTTGAACACCATTCCCTCGGTGTCGGCCGGAACCGTCAATGGGCGCGGGACCGTGACGCGGCCGTCGGGGGCCACGCGCGACGTGTGCCGCGTGTCGAGAAGTCGTTGCGGCTGGCTGGCGACGAATCGACCTTCCCGCGACGTGTTCGCCGGGACGTAGTAACCGAAAACGTCGACGATCATGTGCGTACCCACCGAGGCGTACAACACGATGTTGCCCCACGTGCCCACCTTGGCCGTCACGAGGTTCGGCACGATGGACCGGTTGTCCTGCATGTTGACGTTCGACGTGTTGGGCAAGCCCTCACCCCATGGGTGAACGGTGATGAACCCCTCGCGATCGGGTTGATAAGCGGTGACGTTCAGAACAACCGAGGTGGCGTTCGCCGGGACGCCATGGACTCCGGCCACCGTGAGCACCGTCGACGAATTGGCGCCGGGACGCGCACCGATGCGGGTGTCGAGGATGCGCACCGGGGTCATGCCACGAAACGCCGACGCACCCGCGGGAGCCGCCGAGGCGACCTCGGCGCTCATGCCGGCGAAGATCGACGAGAACAGGCTGGTCAACGCGACCAACATCGACATTCTCACCGAACGTTTCCGATGTCGAATCTTGCCAAGTCCCTTGCCGCGCACGACAGTCGATCGTAGACGACGAACCGTGTCGGCAGGGTGGCGACGAGATGAACGGATCGCGGTTTCGAACGAGAGGGTCAAATGTCGTCGGCGCGTCGCAACGCATCCACGATTCGCTGGTTCCCCCGACCCTCCAACAGCGACAAGGTTCGTTCCGTCGAACCGGCCCGGCGACACATGTCGAGTCCGATGGTCTCGTGGTCGTGATACTCCCGAAAACGACGGGTTCGGGGCCCCACGACCGTGGCCAACACTCGAAGCGCGGTGGACAGGTCACTGTGGGTCTTTCCCACGTCGTGAAGAAGGGCGGCCGCCACATCATCACGGGGAGAATCGGGACTCAGATCGACGAAACGCCGCGCCACGGAGATGGCATGACGGCGGTCTTGCACCGACATTGCGTCGAAGACGAGCCTCTCCCCTTCCAACAAACTCGCGCGCGCCCAACCCTCGTCGACCGGCGATGGCGCCGAGGACGACAGCGAACCCCACCAACGTCGCACCAAGTGAACGAGCCGTCGAGTGGCCGGGGTCATGTTGCTCAGGTCCCGCGCCCGACGGTGGCGCGAGGATGCGCCGAACGGTATTGATCGAAGAGTCGTTCCTGTGACACCCGGGTGTACACCTGCGTGGTGGAGATCGACGCGTGCCCCAACATCTCCTGAACGATGCGCAAGTCGGCACCATGATCGAGCATGTGGGTGGCGCACGAATGTCGCAGCACGTGCGGCGACAGATGACTGGTGAGGCCGGCACGTTCGCCGTGACGCACGACGATGGCATAGGCCGCCTGGCGACCCAATCGGCCGCCCCGCGTGTTCAGGAACACCGCGTCGGCGTCTCCGCGTCGCGCCCACCGAACGGGAGACAGTGAGTCACGACCATCGGTCAACCACAGATGCACCGCCTCGCGGGCGAGACTGCCCACGGGCACCAATCGCTCCTTGGAACCCTTTCCGTACAGGCGGATCATGCCCGCCTCCAAGTCGATGTCGCCGAGCGACAGACCGCACAACTCCGAAATGCGCGCACCGGTCGCGTACAACAACTCCAACAACGCCCGGTCCCGACGGGCCACCGGGTCGACGCCGACGACGGCCGAGATCAACGACTCCACCTCTTCTTCGCTGAGGGGCTTGGGAATTCCCGCGGGGACCTTCACACCCTCGAAGTCGGCCGTCGGATCGTCGGACCGATGATTCTCCGACACCATGAAGCGATGAAACGTGCGAATCGCGGCCATCTGGCGAGCCAAGCTGGAGGCCGCGATGCCACCAGCACGGCGATGATTCACGAAACGATCGACGTCGGCCGGAGTCACTCGTTGCACGTCGGTGGAGTTCTCGTTCAACCAACCGCAATAACCGGTGAGATCACGCCGATACGCCGACAACGTGTTCGTCGAGCGCCCGCGTTCGGCGGCCAACCAACCGAGGAACTCCTCCACTTCGATGGGCACGACGTCGGGGATCATCGCCGACATCAGATCACATCGGCGTCGAGCCCACGCACCAGTCGATCCGCCAGCAGCAGGCCGATGGTGCTCTTGGCGTCGGCGATCTCGCCGGACACCACCATCGCCACCGCATCGGCGAAAGGAACGGTGAACACCTCCATGTGCGCTTCCTCGGGGCCATGCATTTCCCGACCGACGTGTCGCAAGTCGGTGGCCAGATACACGTGCAATTCGGAATCGGTCATCCCGGTGGATGGATAGAAGCGATGCAACAAACGCAACGTTCCCGCATCGAAACCGGTCTCCTCGATCAACTCGCGACGAGCGGTGCGCTCGGGATCCTCCCCCTCGACGTCGCGCATCCCGGCCGGCACCTCCACGATCTCACGTGCGAACGCCGCGCGGTACTGGCGCAACAACACCACCGAGAGTGCACCGTTCTCACCACGAATCAGGGGCACCACCGCCACGGCGCCGGGCGAGCGCACGATGTCACGGGTGAACTCGTTTCCGTTGGGGTCGCGGAAACTCCCGACGACCACCTCCCAGATGTACCCCCGGTAGACCGACTGGTCGCCGAGATGCTCGAAGGCCCCGTCGGTCACGCCCGGCTGGCGTCGGCGACGGTTCGCGCGGAGTCGGCGACGGCTTGCTCGACCTGCGGACGATGCTCGGATCGGTATTGCAAGGACGCCGCCATCATGTCGCGGAACAGCGGATGCGGGCGGTCGGGTCGACTCTTGAACTCGGGGTGCGCCTGCGTGCCCACCCAGAACGGGTGATCCGTGAGTTCGATGAACTCGACGAGTCGCTTGTCGGGGGACGTGCCACTGCACAGGAATCCGGCGGCTTCGAAACGATTGCGGTACTGGCTGTTGAACTCGTAGCGGTGGCGATGGCGCTCGCTCACCACCGGCTCGCCATAGGCCCTGGCCACCTTGGTGCCCGGCTGCAGAACCGCGTAGTACGCACCGAGACGCATGGTGCCGCCCTTGTCGGTGACGTCGCGCTGATCGTTCATGATGTCGATCACCGGGTGCTGGCTACTGGGATCGAACTCGGTGGAGTGCGCGTCGCTCATTCCCAGAACGTGTCGAGCGAACTCGATGGTCATCACCTGCATGCCCAGACACAGACCGAGGCACGGAACGTTGTTCACACGGGCGTACTCGGCCGCGGCGATCTTGCCTTCCACTCCGCGCACACCGAACCCACCGGGGATCACCATGCCGTCCAGCTCGGCCAGACGTCCGGCGGCCAACAACCCTTCGACCTCTTCGGCTTGGATCCAATCGATCTCCACATGAGCGCCGTGATGAAAGCCGGCGTGCTTGATGCTCTCGACCACCGACAAGTACGCGTCGTGCAGTTCGATGTACTTGCCGATCAGTCCGATGCGCACGGGCTTGGTGGCGTTCTCGACCATGGTGACCACGCGCTCCCACGAGCTGAGGTCGACTTGAGCGTCGATGCGCAACGTCTCGCACACCACCGTGTCCAGTCCCTCGTCGTGCAACACGAGAGGCAACTCGTAGATGTTGCGCACGTCCGCCGCGTTCACCACGGCGCGCTCGTCGACGTCGCACAGGTTGGAGACCTTGCGCTTCAGGCTGGCGCTGAGAGGCTCCTCGCTGCGACACACGATGATGTCGGGCTGGATGCCACGGCTGCGCAACTCTGTGACCGAGTGCTGCGTCGGCTTGGTCTTTTGCTCGCCGGACGGACCGATGAATGGCACCAACGTGACGTGGATGTAACACACGTTGTCGCGACCGGCCTCCTTGCGGTACTGCCGAATCGCCTCCAGAAACGGGAGAATCTCGATGTCTCCCACGGTTCCGCCCACCTCGGTGATGACCACATCGACGTCCTCGCTGGCCATGCGACGAATGCGACGCTTGATCTCGTCGGTGATGTGCGGGATCACCTGCACGGTCTTGCCCAAGTAATCACCACGACGCTCGGCGGCCAGCACCGCTTGGTAGATGGAACCGGTGGTGGCGTTCGAGTTGCGCGTGAGGTTCTCGTCGATGAAGCGCTCGTAGTGACCGAGGTCGAGGTCCGTTTCCCCACCGTCGTCGGTGACGAAGACTTCGCCGTGCTCGAACGGATTCATGGTGCCCGGGTCGACGTTGATGTACGGATCGAGCTTCTGCATCGTCACGCGCAGACCACGCAACTTCAAGAGACGTCCGAGCGACGAAGCGGTCAAACCCTTACCGAGCGAGCTCGCGACCCCTCCGGTCACGAAGATGTGCTTCGGCATGTCGACCTCCCGTTTCCTGATGCCCGATCGAGCATCTACAACGGGAGATCACCATACCCTGCCGGGGACCCCCGCCCAGCCATTCCCCTGCCCAAACATTCCTCCGCCCAAACACTCGCGGGGAAGGTTTCAACCGGCCAACAGCTCGCGGGCGTGGCGACGGGCCGCGGCACTGTCGGGACGCCCCGACAACATGCGGGCGATCTCGTCGACGCGCTCGTTGCCGGCCACCTGCTCGGCGATGGCGCGGGTGCGTTCGGCGCCATCGGTGGTGACGATGTGCTTGCGAACCACGATTTGTTGGTGGGCCACCGCGGCCACCTGGGCCAAGTGGGTGACGACGAACACCTGATGCGTCGCGGCCAGCCCGGCCAGACACGAGGCCACCGCATTGGCGGCCGTTCCGCCGATTCCGGCGTCCACCTCGTCGAAAATCAGGATCGGTGGCCCGTCGGTCAACACCATGCGGATGGCCAGCATGGTGCGGGCCAGTTCTCCACCCGAGGCCACCTTGGCCAGGGGTGCGGGCGGGCTACCGGGATTCGCGGCCAAGAGGAACGTGACTTCGTCGGCGGGATCGTCGCCCGCCACCTCGATCGTCACCACGGCCCGCTCCATGGCCAATTCGGCCAAGTGGGCGGTGATGTTGCGACCCAGGGTTTCTGCGGCCCCACGACGAGCCGCGGCCACCGCCGCGGCGGCTTTGCGCTCGGCCTTGACGGCCGCCGCCCGCTTGGTCTCCAATTCGCCCACCCGCACCTCGAAGGACTCCAGTTCGGCCAGACGCTGGGCACTTTCGTCCCGGTAGGCCAGCACCTCGGTCAGGGAGTCGCCGTACTTACGTTGCAGTTCGCGCAGGTCCCGACGCCGGGCCCGCACCTCGGCGAGGCGCTCGGGATCGTCTTCGCAGGACTCGGTGACCGAGCGCAATTCGGAGGCGATGTCGGCGACCTCGGCCGCCACGTCGCGCAATCGACCCACCACAGCGGCGAAGGGAGCCCGGTTCGCCAATCCGGCGATGGCCGAGCCCAACGCATCGGCGGCCGCACCGTCGGCATTGATCGCCGCGATGGCGGTCTCGCCGGCCTCGCGGTGCGCGGTGGCGTCGGCCAAGGCGTCCTCGTCGGTTTCCAAACGTCGGTCCTCGTCGGGGTCGACGATGCCCAGCGCCGAGATCTCCTGCACCTGGAAGCGCAGCAGATCGATCTCGCGGGCCCGGGACTTGGCGTCGCCACCCAACGTGGCCAGTGACGCATCGATTTCGGTGATGCGACCGCGCGCGACTCGCAACGGCCCCAGATCGCTGCCCGCGAACTGATCCAAAGCGGTTCGTTGGACCGCGACCGAGAGCAAACTTTGGTGGGTGTGTTGGCCGTGAAGATCGACCAACCGCGCTCCGAGGTCGGCCAACTGCCCCACCGTTGCCAGGCGACCATCGATGTACGCCCGCGACCGTCCGTCGAGGGGCACCACTCGCGTCATGATGTGCTCGGTGTCGCCCACCACGAATCGACCCTCCACCCGGGCCTCGGTGGCGCCAGCACGCACCCGCGCGGCGTCGGCGCGACCGCCCACCAGCAACGAGATGGCTTCGATCAACATGGTCTTTCCGGCGCCCGTTTCACCGGTGAGAACGACCAAACCCTCGGCGAAGACCAGATCCAGCCGATCGATGATGCCGAGGTCCTCAATGTGCAGTTCGGTCAGCATGCGACAGCCACCTCGGGACGACAGCTGAAGCCGAGGTCCTCAATGTGCAGTTCGGTCAGCACGATGTCACCGATCCGACAACCCGAACTTGGCTTTCAACGTTTGATGGAATCGACGTGATTCGAGACGCACGAACAAGGCCGGTCGATCGCTCGCCGAACACGAAACCGTGTCGCCGGGCTGCAGAACGACGGCCTCTTGGCCATCCACCGTGAGCCCCACCGGACGCTGACCCACCACCTCCACGTCGACGGCCTCATCGGGACGCAACACCAGAGAGCGGTCGAACAACATGTGTGGCGCCAATGGCGTGATGAGTATGGCTTGATGCCCGGGCGAGATGACGGGGCCCCGCGCCGACATGGAGTACGCGGTGGATCCGGTGGGTGTGGCCACCAAGATGCCGTCGGCTTGGTAGGTGGTGAAGGGCACGCCATCGATGTGCAGTCGCAAACGCACCGTCTGACCGGCGTGTTGCTTCTCGAGGGATGCTTCGTTGAGCGAACGCCACTGTCGAATTCCCGATGAGGTGCGCGCCACCACGTCGAGCACCAAGCGACGTTCGATCTCGATGTTGTGAGCGAAGAAGCGCGTGAGGGCGGTTTCGAGATTGGACGGCTCGACCTCGGCCAAATAGCCGAGCAGACCGACGTTCACGCCGAGCACCGGAACGGGCGCACCATCGAGCAAGGTGACCGCGCGCAACATGGTGCCATCGCCTCCGACGCTGACCACCAAACCCAACTCGCCGGCACCGGCCACCGAGTCGACGATTTCGATGTCGTCGGAACGCAACACGGCGGCATCGGCGGCCACCGCCACCGGATGATGTCCGTGCGTGATCAACCACCGCGCGGCGCGAGCGGCCACATCGGTGGCGTCGGTGCGCTCGGAGTTGCCGACGATCAGGACGTTCACGGCATCATCTTCTCACGCGGGTGTGGCAGGACCGCATGCAAAAGGAATTCTCGGTTGCCCTCGGCGCCGGTGATCGGCGACGGAACCACCTCGATGACCTCCAAGCCGGCGTTCTCGCAGGACGAGCGCACGGCGGTCACCGCCTCGTCGTGCAGGGCCGGATCGGTGATCACTCCGCGACCCCGCGACACATCGCGTTTGCCCACCTCGAACTGGGGCTTCACCAACAACACCAACACCGCGCCGGGTGTGCACACACGAACGAGAGCCGGAATCACCAACGTGAGCGAGATGAACGACAGGTCGGCCACCACCATGTCCACCTCTCCCCCGATGACGTCGGACTGCACCTCGCGGATGTTGAATCGCTCGATCACCGTGACGCGCTCGTCGGCACGAATGCGAGGGTGCAGTTGACCGTGTCCCACGTCGAGGGCCACCACGTGCGCCGCGCCTCGTTGCAACAAGCAATCGGTGAACCCACCGGTGGACGCTCCGGCATCGAGCACGCGACGTCCCATCACGTCGATGGATCTCTCGGTGAGCGCGGCGTCCAGTTTCTCTCCGCCGCGACTGACGAAACGGGGAGGTGGACCCTCGATCACGACGGCGTCGGCCGGATCCACCTGTCGCGCCGCTTTGTCGGCCACCGCTCCATTCACCAACACCCGGCCGGCGTCGATGAGCTCCACGGCGTCGCGACGACTGGCCACCAAACCACGTCGAACGAGGTCGGCGTCGAGCCGTTGACGACGAGACACGATGAGAGTCGATCTCAGGACTTGGGAGCGGCGCTCTTCTTCGCGACCGGCTTCTTCGCCGGGCTCTTCTTCGCCGTCGACTTCTTTGCGGCGGGCTTCTTCGTAGCGGGCTTCTTCACGGCCGGCTTCTTCGCCGCGCTCTTCTTTGCGGCGGGCTTCTTTGCGGCCGGCTTCGCGGTCGTCGTCGACGAACTCTTGGTCGTAGCCGTCGACTTCGACAGGCCCTTGGCCGCCGCGGCCACCAACAGCGCGCGAGTCGCTTCCAGATTCTTGTTCAGCGTCTCCACTTGCTTTTCCACCTGGTCGATGCGCACCACCAAACGACCGAGCTGCTTGGCCACTTCTTTCTGCACGGTCACCGAGAATTGCTCGGCGGAACGACGCGCCACGGTGGCCACTTCGGCGACGATCTTCTCGGCGTCACGACGACGCTCATCGCCGACTTTCAACAGGTCGCGCACGAACTTCTCGGCCGCGTCGGGAGCCATCGGCGTCACCGAGTCGAGCAACTTCTTCAACGAATTCTTGGAGATCTGATTCTTCGCCATGTCGTCACGCTACCCGTGCCGTCACGCCCGATTTTCCGGTGTGTCAACCGACTCACAGTTCCAGAACGACACGGGCCACGGCCGCGAGGTCGGCGACGTCCAGCCACGCCGTCGACCCGGCGAACCACGCCGGATCATCGGTGACCAACAGGTGCGCCGGAGTGACACCCGAACGTACCAACGCGTACCGACAGCCCATGGTGGTGGCAAAGGCGCCATCGGTGCTCGGACGGTCCCCCACCATGACCGCCCTCGAATCGACCCCGGGCTCGACGGCGCGCACCACGTCGGCCATGGGCGAATATGGCTTGCCCGTGACCAACGGCGCTCGACCGGCCGCGGTGCTGATGGCGGCCAGGATGCTTCCGCCGCCGGGTATGGGACCATCGGGGGTCGGGTACGTGGCGTCATCGTTGGTGCCCACCAGACGAGCGCCGGCGCGAACCGCCCCCGACGCCCGACGCATGATCTCGTAGTCGAAGTTGCGATGGAATCCCACCAGAACCGTGTCCACCCGCGCACCACGGTCCACGTCGTCGTGCGACACCACCTCGGCTCCCACGACCCCCACCGCCTCGTGGATGCCGGGACCACCACAAATCAGCACGCGTTCACCGGACGCCAGCACGTGCGCACCCGCCATGGCCGAGGTCACCACGTCACCCCGAGCGTCGATGCCCACGTCCGCCAAAGCCTGTTCCTGAGTTGCCACCGTGGCCGAGGAGTTGTTGGTCACGAACAGCACCCGATGACCGGCGGCGCGCATGTCGGCCACCGCCTCGCTCGAACCGGGGATGGGGCGATGAGCCAGCCACACCACACCATCCAGGTCGCACAGAATCACGGGCCTCATCGGGTAGTGATTCTGCCACCGAAGGTGACAACCTAGAGGGGTGCCCCGTTTCGAACCTTTCACCGCACTGCGCTACTCCACCACCGACCTGAACGCCGTGGCGGCGCCGCCCTACGACGTGTTGTCGGAATCCGACCGCGAGGAATTGGCGAACCGGCACCCGAACAACATCGTTCATGTCGACGTGCCTCGCGAATCCGACGGCCCCGGTCGTTACCACGCCGCCAACACCGTGTTGCGCGGATGGTTGGACGACGGCGTGCTGGTGCGCGACGCCCGCCCGTCGTTCTCGATCTATCGCATGTCGTTCCGTGACGAATCCGGACGCCCCCGCACCACCATCGGTGTCATCGGTGCTCTCGAAGTGGTGGACGAAGGTGCCGGCGGAGTGCTGCCCCACGAGCGCACCACTCCCAAGGCCAAGACCGATCGCCTCGACCTGACGCGCGCGACCCTCACCAACTTGTCGCCGGTGTGGGGTCTGTCTCTTGCTCGAGGCCTCACCGACTTGCTCACCGAGCCCGGCGTGGTGGTGGGCGTGGTCGAGGCCGAAGGTGTGGTGCACACCATCGAGCGCGTCGACGATCCGGCGCGCGTGGCCGCCATCTCCGCGGCCGTGGGCGGCGCCGACGTGGTGATCGCCGATGGCCACCATCGCTACGCCATCAGTCGAACCTTCCGCGACGAACAACGCGCCACCGACACGGGTACGAACGGATCGGCGGAACTGACCATGACCTACATCGGCGAACTGATCGAGGAACAGTTGAGTGTCGACGCCATTCATCGCCTTTACAACGACATCGACGCCGATTCGTTGCTGAGTTCCTTGTCGGAGTTCTTCGAAACCTCGCCGGCCGGGTCGGTGAACGCCGACATCACGCACGAGATGCGCGACCGTGGATCCTTGGTGTTCGTTCACGCCGACGGCACCGGCACCTACCTCACCCCCAAGGCCGACAAGTTCGCGAACGTTCGCGATCTGGACGGCGCACGACTGGAGCACGCGTTGGCCAACGTGACTCACGAAGTGACGTACCAACACGGCGTCGGCCTGGTGCGCGACATCGTGTCGTCGGGTGGCGCGGCGGCCGGGGTGCTGATTCGCCCGGTGACCGTGCGTGAGATTCAGCGCACCGCCGACGAGGGACTGTTGATGCCGCCGAAGTCGACGTTCTTCACGCCCAAGTTGCGCACCGGACCCGTCATCCGACCCTTGTTCTGAGTTTCGAGAGAAGAATCAGGTTCGCGAGGCCGCGAAAATGCCGGCGATGGCGCCGTCGAGCGTGGCGTTGAACTCGGCCTCGCTCTGCTGGGCCGACAGTCCCTCGGTGAGTGCGCGCGAAAAGCTGGCGATGACGCCCTTGTTGCGCGACAGACGCGCGTTGGACTCCTCGCGGCTGTAGCCACCCGACAACGCCACCACGCGCAACACGCTGGGGTGCTTCACCAGTTCGGTGTAGAAGCCGTCGGTCTCGGGAAGGGTCAACTTCAACATGACCGGTTGATCCGATGGCTGACGGTTCAGTTCGTCCAGCAGGGCCGCTTTCAGCAACGCCTCGGCTTCGGCCTTGTTCGGACTGTGGATGTCGACCTCGGGCTCGATGATGGGCACCAATCCGGCGGCCAGAATCTGACGTCCCACCTCGAACTGCTGCTTCACCACGGCGGTGATACCGGCGGCATTGGCTTCCTTGATGACCGAGCGCATCTTGGTGCCGAAGATGCCCTTGGATCGACCCTTGGCCAGCAGAGCATCGAGCTCGGGCATGGGCTTCATCACCTGCACGCCGTCCTTCTCGTCGGCCAGACCCTTGTCGACTTTCAGGATGGGAACGATGCGCTTGGTGTTCCACAGATAGATGGCGCTGCCGACACCTTCGATGTAGCGATCCATGGTGCCCTCGAACAGGATGGCCGCCAACACGCGATCGCCATCGAAGGCCGGGCTCGTGATCATGCGGGTGCGCATCTGGTGAATGAGGTCGAACATCTGCTCGTCACCGGAGTAGCTGGACTCCTCGATGCCGTAGAGGCGCAGAGCCTTGGGGGTGCTGCCACCGCTCTGATCGAGGGCGGCGATGAAGCCCTCGTCGTTGCGCATGCGGTCGAGCTGGTCCTTGTTCATGGGGTGTTCGCATTCGGGTCGGGGCGGGGGCCGGGACGAGACGTGGAAACCTTAGTTCCCAGCGCCGTGACGGCCCAGACTTCCCCGCCGGACCCCGCAATACGCCCGTCAGGCGGCGACTTCGGCGGCCACCACCTTGGCCACCTCGGCCAGCAGGCGCTCCACTCGGGCCGCCTGCGAACCGCGCACCACTCGGGCCGCCACCACCTCGGTGCGACTGGCCGTTCCCCCACCACTGCGGAAGAACCGACGCACGACGGCGCCCACCACCACGACCTCGGTACCCGCGTCCCACGTGGTGAAGTCATCCTTGCCGATGGGCTCGTGCACGATCACTGGCACGCTGCGGGCCGCACCACCCTCGTCGCGCGATGTCACCTCGATCTGCACGATGTCGGATCCGTTGGGCAAGGTGCGTCGAACCGGCGCACTGCTGAGAGTGCCTCGCACGAGCACCAGATTGTTCGCGTCGAACTTCTTCATGTCGTCCTTTCGTGACGACACGGGTGTACCGGGCCACCCCCGGTGCGGAAGTCGTCAGAGTGACTTGATGCGATCGGTGACGTCGGCGAAATCCGGATCGTGCAAAGCCACCCGCTTGAAGAACTCGCGAGCCTTTTGCACGTTGCCGGCCTTGTCGTACAGATCGGCGATGACGTACCACTGGCTGAGATGATGTTCGCGCACTCGACGCGGAATCTCGGTGGCCTTGGCCATCAACTGCAGAGCACCCTTCAGGTCGCCCCGATCGGCCAACGAACCGGCCACCACCATGCGACCTTCGGCCATCACATCGTGCGCCGGGGACGCTTCTTTGAGGATCGCCCAAATCTCGTCCACCGAGTCCCAACGCTTCAGCGCGCGGTAACAGTCGGCCAGAACCGGCAGATCCTCGACACGTTCGCGCAACGAACGCGCCAGCTCCAACGCGGCGGCGGCATCGCGATACTGACCCAGGCGATAACTGGCCAAACCGACCACTTCGTGCACGGCGGCCACGGTGGAGAGTTCCTTCATCAGCGACTTGGCCACGCGCTTGGCCTCGGAATAACGCTCGCGTTCGAGAGCGTTCTGGGCATCCTTCAAACGTTCACCCAATCGCGCCGCCCGCTTGGGGTCGAGCGCCTTGGCTACGTCGGCTTTCACCTCGGGATCGAGTTCGCCATCCTCGCGGGCCTTGCGAGCCGCGCGCTTGGCTGCTGCCTCGGCGGTGTTGCGCAACTCGGCGGCATCGACCGGACCTTCATCGATCCATTGTTCGGCCACGCGCTCTTCGCGCGTCTGCTCGAGATCCTTGCGGGCGCTTCCACCACCCTTGGCGCGCACCGCCATGCGACGACGTTCCGCTTCGTTCCGGGGCTCACGCGGCCCACGCACGACGTCACGACCACGACGGTCGTCATCACGACGGAACCCGCGCGACTCACCGTCACCACGAGGTCTGCGCGAATCACCGTCACCACGAGGTCTGCGCGACTCACCGTCGCGACGCGGACCCGACGGCCGACCCGCGCCCGCGCCATAACGACGGGGACGATCCTCACCATCACCATCACGTCGAGGACTGCGCGACTCACCGTCGCCACGAGGTCTGCGCGAATCACCGTCGCGACGGGGACCCGACGGGCGACCCGCGCCCGCGCCATAACGGCGGGGACGATCCTCACCATCGCCATCACGTCGAGGACTGCGCGACTCACCGTCGCGACGGGGCCGACGGTCATCCCCACCAGTACGCGGTCGACGGTCATCACCATCGCCATCTCGACGGAACCCGCGCGACTCACCGTCGCGACGCGGACCCGACGGGCGACCCGCACCCGGACGTCCAGCGCCGCTACCAGCACCGGAACGACCTGCCGGCCGACCAGAGCCTCCCGCGGGACGTCCGTTGGACGGTCGGCCCGACGCACCCCGAGATTGACGGGGACGATCAGAATTCGGACGCTCGGGCATTTGCTCAAGGCTACGGGCAACAGAGCCCGGAAATGCGAAAGACCCCTGATCGCG
>JAIXWJ010000002.1 GCA_027491335.1 Actinomycetes bacterium
CCCTATCAAAAGCACAATTGCTGCATCAGAGATGCCCAAGCGAACCCACGCGATCACGAATGCAATCGGTGTAAGCATCGACGTTGGAGTTAGCGCAATCCCTACTGTCTTGGGAAAGAGAAAAACTCCAATTGCCAACAGGATGCCACCAGAGGCCAATGCTGGTGCGAACTGAAATTGTGTTTCAAAGCCATTCCAAGCCAGGCCAATATAAGAAATAGCCATACCGATGCCGAGAATAAAGCCGATCATCGGCGAACTATTTCACCGTCTGGTCTACCTAGTCAATGAGCATTGACAAATGGTGTAGATGTATAAAATCATTTCTCGGGGAATATCGGAAGGTCGCGCTCGTCGACTGACGGAGAATTTGTATCCGACCGCTAGATGTAAGGCGCTCAGTCGCCCAGCACCCGTCCGGTGTAGGCGTTGGCGAAAGTGCGCATGGGGTCGATACGTTGGCGAGCCTGCTGGAACGCGTCCCATTGCGGGTAGAGCCGAGACAGTTCGTCGGCACCCATGAAGTGCATCTTGCCCCAGTGCGGCCGACCGTCGTAATCGGCCATGATCGCGGCCACGTCGCGGAAGTACGGCTCGAACGGCGTCCCCTTGTACATGTGCACGGCGATGTACGCCGAAGGGCGACCCGACGCGGTGCTCAACGGCACGTCGTCGGGCGCGGTGAAGCGCACTTCCACGGGAAAACTCACCATGTGTCCGCGTTCGTCCACCATGCGCCGCACCCTCTGCAACGCCTCACCACAGGCTTCGCGAGGGATGGCGTACTCCATCTCCACGAATCGCACCAGGCGCTGACTCGCGAAGATGCGATAGCTCTCATCCACGATGGTGCTTTGACCGGTTGACGGCAGTGCGGTGGCCAAACGGGGAATCAGATTCGGTCGCGCGCGACCCAAACGACACACCGCACCGAAGGCGTAGTTCTCCATGAAGGTCTTGGCGTACCAGTGTTTGACCGGGCTCGGAATCGAGACCGGGTCGTCGGTGCGGTTGTTGCGCTTGGTGAGGGCCCACTTGGTGTGGGGAATCCAGAAGAACTCGAAGTGATCGTTGTCGTCCACGTGATCGTCCAACTGTTCCACCAGATCGTCCAGGCGTTGTGCTCCTTCGACCGCCCGCAAGCGAAACGCCGGAACGACGCGCAGGGTGACTTGGCTCACCACGCCCAGCGCTCCCACTCCCACGCGCGCCGCATGGAACAACGACGGGTGACGATCGGGGCCGAGGTCCAGAACGCTTCCGTCCCCGGCCACCACGCGCATGGCCACCACTTGGGCGGCGATGCCGGTGAGGTTGCGCCCGGTGCCGTGCGTGCTGGTGGCGATGGCGCCACTGATGGTTTGGTAGGCGATGTCGCCCAGATTGGGCAACGCCAACCCGAGACCGTTCAGCAACAGGTTCAGGTCGGCGATGGTGATACCAGCCTCCACGGTGACGGTGGACGCCGCGCGATCCACGGCGATCAACCGGCTCAACGAGCTCATGTCGATCATGGCCCCGGTGGTGACCGAGGTGGCCGTGAAGCTGTGTCCGCTACCGAGCGCCTTCACCGTCGTTCGATCGTTGGCTGCGCGGGTGACGATCGCCGACAGTTCCTCCTCGGAGGACGGCCGATGAACCGCGGTCGGTCGAGCCGATTGATTGCCCGCCCAGTTGGTCCACACGCCCCGGCGAATGTTCGACATGGTCGTCAGTGGGCGCTGGGCCACGTGCCGAGCGGGCGACCGTCGAGTGCGTGCGGAGTGACGCCGAGTTCCTGGATGAGGCTCTGGCTGTAGGCGACACGACCGGTGAGAGTCGTCGGTTCGGCCGAACACAACTCGAGTGCCGCTTGGGCGATGATCTCCTCGGGTTCGAGGCGGTACTTCTCGACGAGGTCGTGCACGCCCGCTCCTGGTGTGGGCACGTTGTCCCATGGAGCCAAGGTGTTCACCGCGATGTTGTCGTCGAACAACTCGGCGGCCATGCCCAGCGACAATCGCTCGAGCGCGGCCTTGCACAGTCCGTACACCGACGAGTTGCCCGTCTTGTAGAAGTCCTCGTAGGGAGGCCCCATGGGCTTCACGGCCGCGCGCGACGAGATGTTCAGAATCCAACCGGCTCCTCGCGAACGCATGTCGGGAATCACTTGTTGGGCCAGATCGATGGTGCTCCACACCTGGGTCTCGATCATCAACTTGAAACGCTTCTCGGGAAACGAGTCGATGGGAAGAAAGAAGGTGACCGCGGCGTTGTTCACGAGAATGTCGATGGGTCCGAGAGCGGAACGCACCTCGTCCACCAATCCCTTGCGGTCGTCGGCGTTCGACAGGTCGCCCTTGAACGCCGCGGCCTTGCCGCCGGCCTTCTCGATCATCTCCACGGTCTCGCGCAGCGTTCCGGGATAACGCGGGTCCGGTTCCATGGTGCGCGCCGTGCAGGCCACGGTGGCACCTTCGGCCGCCAGTCGACGGGCGATGGCGGTGCCGATTCCGCGACTGGCACCGGTCACCAGTGCCACCTTGCCATCCAATCGTTGTCCGTCGATTCGCTCTTGCATCATGTCTCCGAGTTCAGCCACTGGTCGTTGTCAATACTGGCAGGTGAACGGGGTCGGTGGGGTACTGTCGCATCTCGTGACCAACGCACCCGAACCGCCCGCCCGACGTTTCCTTCACATGTGCTACTGCTGTGACGACACCGACGAGGCCGTCGATTTCCTGGTGAACGTGCTCGACATGCGCGAGGTGATGCGCAACCCGTTGCACCCCTCGGACGGATCGTTGCTGGGTATCGATGGTGAGATCGTCAGCGGAGCGGCTTTCGTCTACGACAAGCGCGGTCCGCGCACCAGCCCCTCGGTGGAGGTGCAGGAATGGGTGTCGCCCACGGTCATCGGTACCCCCATGCGAGACGCCACCCACGTCGGTATGCAATCGCTCGGCGTGGCCGTGCCCGACTTGGCCGACACGTTGAAGCGCATGATGGCCGCGAATTGCACCATCGTGGCCGACGGTCGCACGGACTGGACCGACCGTTGGGTGACGGTGGCCGATCCCACCGGAACGTTGTTCGACATGTTCGAGGACGCGACCATTCCCGTGGGGGAGTCGCGCATGCGTCACCTGCGCATCACCATCACCGACCTCGAGACCTCGTTGCCCTGGTATCGCGGCATCGGTTTCGAAGAGGTGGCGCGACACGAGTGGACGTCGGGTGCGCACGTCGGTGTCGAGCAAGCCGACGCGTCGGCGTCGATCGTTCGCATGCGATTGCCCGACGAGCCGTGCGAGGTCGTGCTCACCCAATGGAACAACCCACGTTCGCATGGTCGTCATCCCGAGCACGCGAATCAGGCCGGCTTGTTCCGCACCGCCGTGGGCGTCGATGACACCGTGCGTTCGTACGAGGAGTTCGTGGCCGCCGGATGGACTTTCGAGCGCGAGCCGCGTCAGGTCGAGTTGTCCGGCACGAAGGTGCCCGACATGTGGATCTGTTTCCTCAACGACCCCGACGGAGTTCCGTTCGAATTCGTTCAGCGTCCGCGATCCGCGTTCCGGCCCTGAGCGGTCGTCACACCGTTCGCGGAAACAGCGACTCGGAAACCTGTCCGTCGAGGGTCACCGCGCGCGACGCGAAGAGCCAGCGACCGTCCACGCGCTCGTACTCGTCGACGTAACGCCCCCAGTGATCGAGGCCGATGTCGGTGAGGACGGCGAAGTAGGCGCGTCCCTTGGCGTGGTCCTCATCCAGTAGATCGATCTGGTGCGTGGCCACGAAGTGCCGAACGTGCGTGAGCCCGGGTGTCGACTCCGTCGTGCCCGTGAAGATGGCCATGATCGCCTCGATGCCGCGATGGGGGACGCCCTGAATGGTCATGACGGCGTCGTCCATGAAGAGTTCGCGCACCTGAGCGAAGCGACCGGTGTCGCCGTTCGCGTTGTAGCGGGTCGCCAAGTCCCGGATGGCCTCACGGGCCGTGACCTGCCAAATCTCCATTGGTGACTCCTTCTCGCCCGGGTCCGCCGACCCGAAGGAGCGGGACCAAGGTCACGACTATGGGTCGAAGTCTCCCACTCCGACCCGAGGGATCATAGAATCTGACGAGGCGTCAGAAACTTTCGGCGCCCCAACGGAGAGGTGGCCACCATGTCGGCAGGTACGGGAACGATGACAGTGGAGCGCAAGGTGCCCGCGGACGTCACCTACGGGTTGAGCGACGCCGACCAGCACTACTACGAGGCTCACGACGCCGTCACGCGTCACCTTCCGCGCGAACATCGTCACGCGATCCACTGGATCGAGGTCGACGGTCGCAAGACCATGTTGGTGAACAACAAGTTGCTCACCCTCATTCCGAACCCCACCTACGACCCGGTGGGTCAGCCCGGTTCGCTCGAGTTGTATTTCCGCGCTCAGAACCACGACGGACTCGAGATGCGCGACATCATCAAGATGGGTCCCATTCCGCCGGCGGCCCGCGACCGTGATGCTCGCGTGCGCAAGCTCGACGAACAGGGTGTCGACCTCGCGTGGGTGTTGCCCAGCCTCGGACTCGGACTCGAGGAGATGATGCGCGACAACCCCGACATGCTCTACGCCGCGTTCCACAGCTACAACCAGTGGCTCGACGAGGATTGGGGATACAACCGCGACGGCCGCATTCTCACCGGACCGTTGATGTCGTTGGTCGATCCGGTCAAGGCTCTCGAAGAACTGAAGTTGGTTTTGAACAAGGGCGCGCGATTCGTGACCTTCCGTCCGGCGCCGGTGCATGCCCCCGACGGCTTCCACTCGTTGGCGGATCCGATGTACGACGAGTTCTGGCACACCGTGGCCGACGCGGGCATCGTGGTCGCATTCCACGGCGCGGATTCGGGTTACGGCGTGTACACGCAGATGTGGGGCGAGACCCCGAAGTACACCGGCCACAAGATGTCGGCGCTCAGCGAGGTGATGGGTGTTCACGTCGAGCGTCCGGTCTACGACCTCATCGCCTCGTTGATCTGCCACGGTCTGTTCGATCGGGTTCCCAACCTGAAGGTGGCCACGGTCGAACTGGGTGCCGGATGGGTGGGCGATCTCAGTCGTCGGCTGAAGCGTTCCTATGGCAAGACCCCGCAGTTGTACAAGCGCGATCCGCTGGACACCTTCCACGATCACGTGTGGGTGGCTCCGTTCTACGAGGACGACGTGTCGAACATTCGCGACCTCATCGGGGCCGATCGCATGTTGTTGGGTTCCGACTGGCCGCACCCCGAGGGTTTGGCCAGCCCCTACGAATGGGCGGCCGACTTCGCGTCGATCACGCCCGCCGAGCGTCGCATGTGCTTGCGCGACAACATGCGCGCGTTGTCGGGCTTCCCGCTCTGAGACGCGCGTCAGTGCGCGGCGTGGAACGTGGCCGCGCACGTGCTCACCACGCGGCCACCGTTGCCGTGATCGATCAGTGACACCCTGACCCCGATCTTTCCGTCGGCGCCGCGGAACGCCTCGCCTTCGGTTCGGAACGGTCCGGACTTGCCACGATTGACGAACATCACGTACCAGTCGTCGATCTGAAGATCGTGTCCGGCCAACTGCGTGGCCAGCTCGTTGGCGCACGCTTCCAACACGATGTGTTGCGGGCCGATGTGCAACGCCGCGTCGGGTGAGGCCAGTTCGGCGCTCAACACGGGAATCTCCCACAACCCGGTGGACACCCATGACGCCCCGAACACCTGGTGCAACGGAGGCAGATTCGGTGAGTCCTCCACATCGATGGGTGGATTGTCGATCTTCTGGTATCCCTCGGGTTGTTCGCCCAACGAGAGGCCGACTCCGGTGGAGATGGCGATCACCCGACTGGTGTCGCGCGCATCCACCACGAGGGCTCGGCTGAAACCCAAACGCCGCCCGGTGTGCAGATTGTCGGGGATGATCATCAACTCGCGCACGTCCTTGGCCGGATCGAGGATCTGCATCGATGCGATGAGCGGATTCGGCACCACGAGGTCGTCGTTGAATCCTCCGCATTCCGGTGACGCCACGCACAACGGCGCCGCCATGATTCCTCCGGTGGAGTTGCGCATGTCGTGGCGCAGGGTCATGAAGCTTCCCTCGACGCCGGTGTCGAGGGACGACCAACGTCGCCCCAGATAGCGATAGGTCAGCAGGGAGGTCCACTTCTCGGCGAACGTCTCCCAGTACTTGTCGGGATCGGTGTCGCGAATGTCGACGGGCGTGTCGTTCGGCTTGTCGCTCATGTGTTTGCTCTCGCTTTCCGTCACGATGCCAAACGATCGACCATCGCCGCGTATCTGTCGATGAAGGCGGGAACTCCGGAGGGATCCTCCCAGCCATCGCGTCCGGAACCGACGATGACTCGTTCGATGCCCAGATCGCGGTAGCGCAACAACGTGTCCAGCGTGGGATCACCGAAGGCGACCATCGAAATCGGCACGTCGGTTCGACCGGCCTCCGATGCGATCTGACGAAACTTGTTCACCCGCTTCTCCACGTCGCCGAGGGTGACGTCGAGGGGCATCCAACCGTCGGCCCACGCCACGGCATGTTGGGTACCCAGCTTTCCGCCGGTGCCGCACCAGATCGGCGGATGCGGACGCTGCACCGGCTTGGGTCGACTCCACACCTTGTCGAAGTCGTACCACTCGCCGTGGTGCTCCGACTCGTCGTTCATCCAGAGCGATCGCAGTGCCGCGACGCAATCGGCGAGGGCGCGATACCTCATCGACCACTTCACATCGTGATGGTTCGCCAACTCCTCGCGGTTCCAGCCCACGCCCACGCCGAACTGAACGCGTCCGCCGCTCAACACGTCGAGCGTGGCCACCTGCTTGGCGAGCACGAACACGTCGTGCTCGAGGGGGAGCGCCACACCGAGACCGAGCAGCAGTGTCGGCGCGTGGTCGCCGATCTGCATCAGGCTGAGGAACGGATCCATCATGGTGGTGTACTGCCACGGCATGTCGCCGCCGGTCGGATACGGCGTCTCGCGCGACACGGGAATGTGGCTGTGCTCGCCGATCCAGATGGAATCGAAACCGGCCGACTCGAGCAGCGGTCCCAGAACCGGCGGGGCGATGTCCGCCGGTGTGTTCATGGTGGTGTAGCCGACTTTCATGACGTCCCCACGGTAACGGGAGGCGACCCGCCGAGAGGTCCTCGGGTAGGTTTCGGACATGTCGATCGGACGTTTTCCCGCCTTCATGTTCACCAACGACCCGGAAGCTCCGCGCCGTGAGGTCGTCGAGATCGGTCTCGAGGATCTGCCCACCGATGGTGTGTTGATCGAGGTGGAGTGGTCCAGCGTGAACTACAAGGACGGACTGGCCACGTCCCCCAAGGGCAAGGTGGCGCGGATCTCGCCGCTCATTCCCGGAGTGGACCTGGCGGGCACCGTCGTGGACGCGGGTGGGTCCCGGTTCGCGGTGGGGCAGAAGGTGATCGCGCACGCTTACGACATCGGAGTCGCCCATCACGGCGGGTACGCCCGGTACGCCCGCATCCCGTCGGAGTGGGTCCTCGAGCTTCCCGCCGGCCTCACCACGCGCGATGCGATGGTCATCGGCACCGGCGGCTTCACCTCGGCGGAATCCGTGATGGCTTTATTGGATCGCGGACTTCGCCCGTCCGATGGACCGGTGTTGGTCACCGGTGCCACCGGTGGCGTGGGCAGCATGGCGATCACGATGCTGGCCGCGCTCGGCTTCGACGTGGTCGCGTCGAGCGGCAAGAAGGAGGCCGAGGACTACCTGCGTTCGTTGGGGGCGTCGCGGGTGATCGACCGCGCCGAATTGAGCGCCGAGGACCCCAAGCCATTGGGGGCCATGACCTTTGCCGGCGCCGTCGACTGCGTCGGTGGCGTGACGCTGGCCAATGTTCTGAAGCGTCTCAACTACGGAGCGGCCGTGGCCGCCAGCGGTTTGACCGGTGGCGCGAACCTGGCGACGACCGTGATGCCGTTCATCCTGCGTGGTGTGGCCCTGCTCGGTATCGACTCCGTGCAATTGCCGATGGCCCAGCGTGTGGAGGTGTGGCGGCGTTTGGCCACCGATCTGAAGCCCGCCGGTATCGACAAGATCGGCCACGAGATCGGCCTGAACCAACTGGACGCCGTGCTGACGGCCATCCTGAAGGGCGAGGTCACGGGCCGATACGTGGTCAGTCCGACCGTCGTCTGACACGGCACGTTCGTCATTGGTGATGGGAGAAGGCTCGCGCGTCCATTACGCTGACGACGTGCCGATGAGACGCCGGTCCAGCACCTCGCTCCGACCCACCGAATGACGCCTCCATCTCCGACCTCCACCCTGGTGATACCGGGGACGCATCTCATGGCGAACCTGCTGGGCGCTCGTGACGGGCACCTGCGACTCATCGAGTCCGCGTTCTCCGGCACCGACATTTCGGCTCGAGGGAACGAGCTGTCCATTGCCGGTCCCGATTCGGCCGTGGTGGCCCGACTGTTCGAGGAACTCGTGCTGTTGTTGCAGCGGGGCGAGAACGTGGACGAGTCGGTCATCAAGCGCAGCATCGCCATGGTTCGACAGGACGCCAGCCCCAGTTCCGTGTTGACCGACGAAATTCTGCGCGGTGCCAAAGGGCGCACGATCAAGCCCAAGACCGCCGGACAGAAGCGGTACATCGACGCCATTCGACGCAACGTCATCACCTTCGGCATCGGACCGGCGGGAACGGGCAAGAGCTGGCTGGCCGTGGCCATGGCGGTGCACGCTTTGCAGACCCGACAAGTGCAACGGATCATCCTCACGCGACCCGCGGTGGAGGCCGGCGAACGACTGGGCTTCTTGCCCGGCGACCTGATGGCCAAGATCGATCCCTACCTGCGCCCGTTGTACGACGCCATGTACGACATGGTCGACACCGAGGGCGTGCAGAAGATGCACGAGAAGCAAGTGCTCGAGGTGGCCCCGTTGGCGTTCATGCGCGGTCGCACCCTGAACAACAGCTTCATCATTCTCGACGAGGCCCAGAACACCACGCCGGAACAAATGAAGATGTTCCTCACCCGCATCGGTTTCGGTTCCAAAGTTGTGGTCACCGGAGACGCCACCCAGGTCGATGTGCCCGACGGGCGCAGCGGTCTGGCCGGTCTCGAACGCATTCTCGGGGGCATCGAAGGCTTGGAATTCGTGCATCTCGACAAGGGCGACGTCGTTCGACATCGCATCGTCGGCGACATCGTCGCGGCGTACGAGAAGCGCGCGGGGCGAACGGAACGCAATGGTTGAGGGTCCTCCCAGATTCCGACGCAAGTCCAAGGTGGGCGGTGACACCGATGCCGAGGTCTTCTGCGCCGACGAACAGACCACCGTCGTGGTGGACGTGGCGCGTTGGCAATCCTTGGCTCGCAACGCTCTGGCCATGGAGGGCGTCCGCGGAGGAACCGAGCTGTCCTTGTTCTTCGTGGAGAAGTCCGACATGGTCGAGTTGAACCTCGAGCACATGGGCGAGGTCGGCCCCACCGACGTGTTGTCGTTCCCGATCGATGGTGGCGAGGTGTTGGAAGTCGTGAGCGGCCCGAGTGGGGGCACGCGTGGACCCGATCGTTCGCCTCCCGACCGAGGCGACATGCCGTTGCTGTTGGGTGACATCGTCATCTGTCCGGAAGTGGCCCGAGAACAAGCACCCACGCACGCGGGCACCGAGGACGACGAGTTGGCCTTGTTGGTCGTGCATGGTGTTCTGCACATCCTCGGTTGGGATCACGACACCGCCGACAAGACCGTGGCCATGCAGGCGCGCGAACGCGAGATTTTGGTGGCCCATCATTGGAACGGGGAAGTTCCCCTGTCCTTCAGTCAGAGCGTTCCGGAGGGAACATGACCGCATTCGTCGCCGCATTCACCGGGACCGATTGGATCCTGCTCGCGGTCGTTCTCGTTTTGTTGATCGTGCTGATCTTCCTGTCGTTGGCCGAAATGGGGCTGTCTCGCATGAGCAAGCCCAAGGCGGCCGCCATGGCCGAGGGCGGCGTGCGCCAGGGCCGTGCCCTGCAGGATCTCGTGGGAGAGCCCGAGAAGTGGGTCAACCCATTGCTGTTGTCGGTCAACGTGTGCCAGACGGTGCAGGCCACTCTCACCGGTGTGATCGCGGCCCGAGCATTCGGTGCCATCGGAGTGGTCGTCGGCGTGTTGTTGAACGTGGTGGTGTTCTTCGTTCTGGCCGAGGCCGTTCCCAAGACGTACGCGGTGCTCTATCCGGAGCGCGCCGCATTGAGCACTGCTCGGGGAATTCGTTTGCTGGTGTCGTTTCCGCCTCTGCGCATGGTGTCGGGCTGGTTGATCTCGTTGACCAACGTCATCGTGAAGGGCAAGGGCCTGGAGCAGGGCCCGTTCGTCAGCGAGCAGGAGTTGCTCGGCATCGTCGAGGCCGCCATGAACGACGAGGTCATCGAAGAAGAAGAGCGCGATCTCATCGAGTCCATCATCGAGTTCGGAGACACCGTGGCTCGCGAGGTGATGGTGCCGTTCCCCGACATCGTGACCATCGCCGACACCTTCACCGTGCGCGAGGCCGTGGACGTGGCCATCGAACATGGTTTCTCTCGTCTGCCGGTGCTCAGTCCGGATGACGACGTGCGTGGGGTCACCTTCATCAAGGACCTCGTTCGTGCGGAACGCTCCGGGCAAGGCGCGCAGTTGGTCACGATGTACATGCGCGACGCCGTGGTGATCCCCGAGAACAAGCCGGTGGCACAACTGATGCGCGACATGCAGGCCCGCAAGTACCACATGGCCGTGGTGGCCGACGAGTACGGAAGCATCGAAGGAATCGTCACTCTCGAGGACTGCCTCGAGGAACTGGTGGGCGAGATCGTCGACGAGTACGACAAGGACCACAAATCGATCGTCAAGCACGACGACGGGCAGTACCTGGTCGACGGAACCACGAGCGTCTCGGATGTGAACGACGAATTGGAGACCGACATTCCCGACGACGAGTGGGAGAGCATCGGAGGCTTCGTGTTCAACACTCTGGGTCACGTTCCGGCCGTGGGCGAGCACATCGACTTCGACGGTTGGCGATTCACGGTGGCCGAGCTGCAGGGTCGCCGCATTCGGTCCATCCGGGTGCAGGTGGTGGCCCGGCCCGCGGACGACGAAACCGGTGACTGAGTTCGGAGACTGAAGCCGATCGCTTCGACTCGTACTAACTTCGGCGACATGGACGTACGACTCGACGGGAAAGTTGCATTGATCACCGGTGCTTCCAAGGGCATCGGTTTGGCCATGGCGAAGATGTACGCCGAGGCCGGAGCCAGCGTGATGATGGTGTCGCGCAAGATCGGACCCGACGTGATCGCCGAAGCAGGAATCGTGGGCGACGTCGAGACGTTCGCCGCCAACACTGGCGACGTGGAGCAGGGTCGCCGTTGCGTGGCCGCCACGGTCGAGCGGTTCGGCCCCATCGACATCCTGGTGAACAACGCGGCCACGAATCCGTACTACGGCCCGTCTCTGGGCGTCGACGAAGCCCGATTCGACAAGACCTTCCAGGTGAACCTGCGCGGACCGTTGTTCTGGACCCAGGCCGTGTGGGACGCGGGCATGAAGGATCGCCCCGGGGTGGTCATCAACGTTGCTTCGGTCGGCGGAATGCGCACCGAAGGTGCTCTCGGTATCTACAACCTCACCAAGGCCGCGCTCATCCACATGACGCGTCAGCTGGCGGCCGAGCTGGGTCCCACGCGGGTGGTGGGAATCGCCCCCGGTCTCGTGAAGACCGACTTCGCCAAGGTTCTGGTGGACAACTTCGGTGACCGGCTCGCGGCGGCACTACCGCTCGGCCGCATCGGAGTGCCCGACGACATCGCGGCTCTGGCCACCTTCCTGGCGTCCGATCGTGCGTCGTGGATCACCGGTGAGACGTACGTGATTGACGGCGGAGCGGGCGTCAAGAGTTCCTGAGATCGGACTTCTCTACTGGAGCGACGAGAAGATCGCCGGAAGCGTCGGATAGCGACCGGTGTTGCCGCCACCGTCCACCGACAGGAACGACGCGCTCATGAACGACGACTCGTCGCTGGCGAGAAACGCGGCCACCGAAGCGACCTCGTCCGGGGTGGCATGACGTCCGAGTGAGGCGTTCTCCTCGAACTGTCGAATGACCTCGGGCACCGCGAACATTCCCGCCGTCGCGTTCGTCGGAACCAAGCCCGGGGCGATGGTGTTGACGCGCACACCGCGCGCGCCCATCTCCATGGCCGCCACCCTCGTGAGCATGGCCACGCCAGCCTTGGCCGCGCAATACGCCGACATTCCGGCCGACGGTTGAATCGCGTTGAGCGAGGAGATGGTGATGATCGAACCGCCATCGTTCACGTGGGCCGACGTGGCTTTCAGGGTGATGAACACACCCACCAAACACAGATCGATGATGCGCTTCCAATCCGCCAGATCGTGATCCTGAATGAGTCCGTACGTTCCCGCGCCGGCGTTGGCCACCACGACGTCGATGCCGCCGAAGACCGCGACTCCCGAAGTGACCGCGTCGGCCATGGTTCGCTCGTCGGTGACATCGGCCGTCACCACGTGCACTCGCTCCGGATCGAGTTCGCGCAGACGACGCAGACCCTCGGGGTCGATGTCGGTGGCGATCACTCGCGCTCCTTCGTCCAGGAATCGCCGGCAGATGGCGGCGCCGATTCCGGAGGCCGCCCCGGTGACGAAGGTCGTCTTGTTCGTGAGACGGTTGGTGGTCATGAGAGAACGCTAGTGCCGTTGGTCCGGACGCATGTCGCGAACGACGGCGGCCAGGTCGGAGCGGCGGACCTTCCCCGAGGCCGTGCGCGGGATGGACTCCACTCGGACCATGGCGGTGGGGGCGCAATAGGCGGGCAACGACTGTTTCACGAGATCTCGAATCTCCGCGAGGCTCGGCGCGACGTCGGTGTGCACCAGTAGAACCCGTTCCCCCCACTCGGGGTCCGGCAGCTTGACCACCGCGAAATCGTTCAGGCGATCGGCGATGGCTCGCTCGACGCTCTCGGGCCAGATCTTTTCGCCGCCGCTGACGATGACGTCTCCGATGCGTCCGTCGACGTGCAGCCGACCGTCCTCGTCCAAACGTCCGGCGTCACCGGTGCGAAGCCAGCCGTTGGCGTCGATCGAGGTCGGTCCATCGCGGTAGCCACGCATCAACATGGGTCCGCGCACGGCGATCTCGCCGTCGAAGACGGTTAGTTCGACGTCGGGAATTGCGAAGCCGTCGTACACCACTCCTGATCCGGTCTCGGTCATTCCGTAGGTGGCCACGCAATTGGAGGGTCGTTGTTCCGGCGGTCTCGAGCCGCCGATGAGAATGCGCCGGAATCGCGTGGCGTCGACACGGGCGAGCGCGGTGGCGACCAAGGAGATCAGGGTGCTGTCGCTGGCATTCACGCGAACGGCGTCGAAGCCGTCGTGCACCTCGAGGGCGACGTCGGTGAGCACCGCGCGACTGATGACGGAAAACCCACCGATGTGCGCGACCGGAAGGCAGGCCAACCAGCGATCGTCTCGCGTCACTCCGAGTGCGGACGACGTTGCGCGCGCCGAGGCCACGAGCCCGTCCATGGTGTGAACGACTCCTTTGGGGTCGCCCGTGGAGCCGCTGGTGGCGATGACCAGTGCGTCGCCGATCTCGGTCTCCAGCGGGTCCGGCAAGGCGTGTTCGCCGGAGGTGGAGCGAATCGCGTGGGGTCGCATGATGCTCAGTAGACGTTGCTTGGCCGGTTCGGGAAGTCGCGAGTCGATGGGCAGAACCGCGTCTCCCGCGTCCCAGATCGCGCGAACGATCGCGACGTAGGCGTCGTTCGTCGGCATGTCGAGAGCGACGAGACGGGGCACGAGCAGACTCTAGGCAGAATTCGTCCGCATCATCCGACCGACGTCGAGCGGCGTGATTTAGCGTGTGCTCGTGAACAAGTGGATCGTTGGAGCTCGTGTGCGCACTCTTCCGGCGGCCGTGGTGCCGGTGGCCGTGGGCGCCGCGGTCGCGGTCGGTGAACCGGACGTTCGCTGGTGGCGCGTCGCGCTGGCCGGTGTGGTGAGCGTGATGTTGCAGGTTGGGGTGAACTACGCCAACGACTACAGCGACGGCATCCGGGGTACGGACGACGCTCGCGTCGGACCGGCCCGTCTGGTGGGCGGGGGATTGGCGTCGGCGCGCTCGGTGAAGATCGCGGCTCTGTCGTCGTTCCTGATGGCGGCCGTGTTCGGTTTGATTCTGACGATCGTCACCAGTCCGTGGTTGCTCGTTGTCGGAGCGGCGTCGATCCTGGCCGGATGGTTCTACACCGGGGGAAAGCATCCGTACGGCTATCTCGGGTTCGGTGAGTTGTTCGTGTTCGTGTTCTTCGGATTGGTCGCCACCGTGGGCACCACCTACGTGTTGGCCGAACGCATCACCGCTTTGGCGTGGCAATTGGGTGTGGCCGTGGGTGCCTTGGCGTGCGCTTTGCTGGTGACCAACAATCTGCGCGACATTCCCACCGACCGCGAGGTGGGCAAGAAGACGTTGGCTGTTCGTCTCGGCGACGCCCGTACCCGAACTCTGTTCGTCGCTCTGGTGGTCGGAGGTGTGCTCGTCGGCGCGGGGGCCGTGTGGGAACGTCCGTTGGCGGCCGTCATCGCCGTGGTTCTGCTGGTGGCCATCGAACCGGTGCGACGAGTGCGCGCCGGCGCCGCGGGGCGCGACCTGATCGCCGTGTTGGGGGCCACCGCGAGGGTGCAACTGGTTTTCGGCGTGGTGGCCACGTTGTCGCTCGCCATCGGAGCCTGAGTCCGTCGGATCTCGATCGTTCGATTTCGATCGACTAGCTCAGCCAGTCGCGCACGATGCTCGCGACCGCATCGGGTCGCTCCAGATGGGCGGCGTGACCACTGTCGGGAACCGAGACGAAACGGGCGGTGTCTCCGATGGTCTCGGCCATGCGTCGTCCGATGGCGTCGAACTTGGTGTCGCGTGAACCGGCCAGCACCAGCACGGGAATCTCGATGTTGGGCAGTTGGTCCCACAGCGGTGTCTGCTGTCCGACGCCGCAATGGCGCAGGCTGGAGATCAAGCCGTCGGCCGTGTTGAGTCGGCGTTCGGCGATGTCGTCGCTGGTCGGCTTGAATCCGTCGAAGAGCGGTTGACTCAACCACCACTCCAGGAATGTCTCCACTCCGTCGGTGGCGATGCGGCGAGCGAGAACGGCGTCCGATTCGCGACGGTCCGCGCGTTCGCGATCATCCTCGATGCCGGGCGTGCCGCCGATGAGAACGAGGCCCGACATCCGTGGGGAGTCGAGAGCGGCGTGCAGCAAGATGCGGGCACCCATGGAGTAACCGACGTACGTGCCGTCACCAGCCGACGCGACGACCGCTCGGGCGACGCCGAACAGATCGTCGTCGAGCATCGGTGATCTTCCGTGTCCCGGGGCGTCGACTCGGCACATCGAGGGTCCGTCGCCGAGTGCATCGACGAACCCGTCCCATGATCGACACGTTTGGGTGAAGCCGTGCAGCAAAATCAGGCGCGATCGATCGTCGGTTCCCGCCGAATCCTCCGCGTGCAGAATCGCTCGGCGTGGGGTCCACGAACGCGGCACGACCGGGGTCACTCCGCCGACGCGGCCTTGCGCTCGATCGATCGACGAATGACCCGCTCGAACGTGTCGGTGTCCTGTGCTCCGGGGATGGCCCACGCACCGTCGATCACGTACGTGGGGACGCCGGTGATGCCGTGGCCGATGGCTTGTGCCAACTCTTCGCTGACCTCTCCGCGGCCGCTGTCGCTGGCCAGCATGGCGGTGACGTCGGAGGTGGCGCAACCGATGGCGGTGGCGGCGAGCTCGGCGAGAACGTCGGTGTCGGCCACGTCGAGGCCGCGAGTGAAATAGGCATCGAGGAAGGCCGTCTTGACTCGGGACTGGGCTTGCGTGCCATGAGTCGCGGCCGTCCACCACAGGATGCGGTGAGCGAGCAACGTGTTGGCGCGCTTGGCGATATCCATGCGGAAGTCGAGGCCGTCCTCGCGAGCGGTGGCGGTGAGGTTCTCGATGATGCGATCGGCTCGGTCGTAGCCACCGAACTTCTTCGCGTAGGTGTCGCGGACCGGATTCGACGTGCCCACCGGGGCGGTGGGGTCGAGCTGGTACGCGCGGTAAACGACCTCGATGGGTTCGTTCACGGCATCGGGCCCGCTGGTCAGGGCCTCGATGGCCCGATCGAAACGGACCTTCCCGATGTAACACCAGGGACACACGACGTCGGACCAGATCTCTATGACCACGAACACAACCTACTCAGCGGGTCATGGGGTGCGAGGACGAAGGTAGCGTCACGTTCGTGAGGAAGCCCGAGGACGTTCAGGCGTCGTTCTGTGCCACGCTCGTGGACGAGTGGGTCCGCATCGGATTGCGCTCGGCGATGATCGCTCCCGGCTCGCGCTCCACACCGCTGGCCGTGGCGCTCGTGGCCAACCCCGCGGTGAATGTCTCGGTGTTTCTCGACGAGCGCTCCGCGGCTTTCGCCGCTCTGGGTTCGGGCATGGCCACGGGTGAACCATCGCTGGTGCTGTGCACGTCGGGGACGGCGGCCACCCACTTTCACGCCGCGGTTGCCGAAGCAGATCTGTCGGGCGTCCCGTTGTTGGTGATCACCGCCGATCGTCCGCCGGAGCTGCGAGACGTTGGCGCGCCGCAGACGATCGACCAGACGGATCTGTTCGGCAAGAAGGTGCGCTGGTTCCACGAACCGGGCGTGGCTCAGGATGCGGCGAAGGCGTCGTGGCGGTCGTTGGCCGCTCGTTCGTACGCCGCCACCATTTCATCGGCGCCGGGACCGGTTCATCTCAATCTCGCGTTTCGCGAACCGCTGCTGGGCGAGGCCACGATCGAACGTGACGACGCGGTGCGCGTCACGCACACCGGTCGTTCGGTTCCTTCGGCCGCCACCGTGGCCGACATCGTCGAACGTTGGTCCGGACGCCGCGGGGTGTTGGTGGCCGGGCGGGGGTGCGCGTCCGCGGAGTCGATGCATCGGCTCGCCGCGGCTCTGGGCTGGCCGTTGCTGGCCGAGCCCCGATCGGGTGCGCAAGGCGATTCGATCCTGCATTACGACTCGATCGTTCGAGCGGCCGACTCCGCTTTGGCCCCCGATTTGGTGGTCAGGTTCGGCGAAGCGCCCTCGTCGAAGGTTCTCGGTCGATTCCTGTGGGAGTCCGGCGCCGAACAGTGGCACGTGTCGGCCGCTGGACGTCCCTTCGATCCAGATTCCCGTGTGTCCGGCTTCGTTCGATGCGACCCCGAGAGTCTGGTGGAGGCGATCGTCGGAGTGGTCCGGTCGGCTCCACAGCAGTGGTGCGCGGAATGGCGACGCCGCGATGAGTCGGCCCGAAAGGCGTTCGCCTCATTGGACGCGGTCGATGGCGCCGTCACCGGACCCCGAGTGGCTCGCCACGTGGTGTCCGGGCTTCCCGAAGGTGCGAACCTCGTGGTGTCGTCCTCCATGCCCATTCGCGACGTGGAATGGTTCGCCGGTGATTGCTCTCACCTCCAGGTGTTCGCCAGCCGCGGAGCCAACGGCATCGATGGTGTCATCGCCACCGCGATCGGAGTGGCGACGGCGACCGGGCTACCGACCGGCTTGCTCATCGGCGACGTGGCTTTCGTTCACGACGCGTCGAGTCTGGCCGGGGTCAAGAGTCGTGGTCTCGATCTGCGCATCGTCGTGACCGACAACGACGGTGGCGGCATCTTCCATCATCTGCCACAGAAGGCGAATCTCGACCCAGTCGTGTTCGAGACGCTGTTCAGCACCCCGCATGGCACCGATCTGGAACTGGTCGGTCGGGCGTTCGGCATCGACTCCGAGACGATCGTTGGAATCGCGGATCTGCGCGAGCGAATCGGACGGCGCGGGCCGACCATCTCCATCGCACGCACCGATCGCGAGCGCGACGTGGCCGAACACCGACGCCTACACGCGTCGATCTGACTTCAGGGGCGCACGATCGCCGACAACATGGCCTGAAACTTGGCCTGAGTTTCGGCCAGTTCGGCCAGCGGGTCGCTGTCGGCCACGATGCCTCCACCGGCCGTGAGCACGGCGGAGCGGCGATCGGGCGAAAGGGTGGCACAGCGAATGGCCACGGCCCACGTTCCGTTGCCGTGAGCGTCCACCCAACCGATCGCCCCGCCGTAGTTCCCGCGAGCGAAGCCCTCGATGCTGTCGATCAGTTCGAGGGCCTCGGTGCGCGGGTGACCGCCGAGAGCCGGGGTGGGGCAGAGGGCGCGAACGAGATCGAGGATCGGCGGATGGTCGGCCCGAAGTCGTCCTTCGATGAGCGTTCCGAGATGCTGAACGTTGGCCACCTTGACCACCGATGGTTCGGGCTCCCAGTCGAGGTAACTGCAGTGAGGCAGGAGCATGTCGTGGATGACGTCGATGACGACGCGGTGTTCGATCTGATCCTTGATGCTGGCCAACAACTTGCGGGCCAGTTCGTCGTCGGTGGCGGGGTCACCCGTGCGCGGTGTGGTGCCCGCCAGGGGATGCGAGCGCACCACGTCGTCCTCGATGGAGAGAAGCAGTTCGGGAGACGCTCCGATGAAGCCGTCGAAGGAATAGCGATGACTGGAGCCGAACGAGTTACGAAGACGCGTCAACACCGAGTGCACCGGAATCGGCTCCGAGGCTCGGACCTCCACTTGCCGAGCGATCACGGCCTTGATGAGGCGACCCTCGCGCACCGCGTCGCGCGCGGCCGTGACCGCGGCGAGGTACGAGTCGACGGGAGTGAGGGGCGACACCTGAAACGAGGCGGCCATCGGCGGAGGAGGTGACGAAAAAACCGGCATCGGCTCGTCATCGATGGTGGTGCACCAGCATCGACCCGAACCGTCCTTGCCCACCAAAAGACGGGGGATGACGGCCGTTCCCGCGAAGGCGTCGGAAAACGGCATCGTGCCGAGAGCGATGGGACCCGGTGCGTTCGTTCCCGACTCGTCGGTGTGGACGATCGTGTTCAACAGATGTGGGATGTCGTCCCATGTGCCGCGTACGGCGACGCCACGCCCGGCGAAACCGACTCCATCGCGCACGAACAAGTAACCATCGTCTCCGGCGACGTCGTTCAGATCGGGGGCGACGTCGAGAAGGCGGGTGGTCGCGCGCACGGACGCCGTCAATCCCTGGTGGCGACCAACAACTGGGTGATGCCGCCCGACAGTTGACGATGCGTCGCGTCGGAGAAGCCGGCCTCTCGCAGTTGACGAAGCATCACCTCGGGTTCGGGGAGGTACGCCACGCTCTTGGGGAGGTAGCGATAGGCCGCGGGGTCCGACAGCCAACCACCGATGCGCGGAACGATGCGTCCGAAGTAGATGCCGTTTCCGAATCGGATTATCGGATTGCGCGGAACACCGACGTCGAGCAAGGCGATTCGCCCGCCGGGCCGAACGACGCGTCCGAGCTCGTTGAAAAAGCTGGGCAGGTCGAGCAGGTTGCGCAGAGCGAAGCCGCAGGTGGCGCCGTCGACGCTGGCGTTCGCGATGGGCAGATTCAGAATGTCGGCCTGGCTGCGCGGTGCGCCGGAGCGATCGGCGGCCAGCATTCCGAAGCTCAGATCCATGGACAACGGACGAATGCCGACCCGCTCCAGATCGACGCACAGATCGCCGGTGCCGCTGGCCAGGTCCAGAACCAGGCTTCCGGGGGCCAGACCGAGCAAACGAACGGCCTTGCGACGCCAGCGGGTGTCGAGGCGGAAGGTCATGATTCGGTTGACGAGGTCGTACCGAGGGGCGATGGCGTCGAACATCTCGCGAACGGCGGTCACCTTGGCCTCGCCCTCGGGCAGACGGTCGGTGTCCCAGGATGGGGTATCCGAGGAAGAGGTGTCCGGAGTGCGATCCACGACGTCAGGTTAGGTGTGACATCGGCGTTCGGCGTGACTCGGGGTCGTGGGCATCGGTCACCGAGCGTCATAATTGGTCATCGGGCGTCGCGCCCGTCGACTGCCATGGGGAGGCATTCCGATGATCGATTTCACTCTCGCACCCGAGCACGAGGCCATTCGGTCCAAGGTTCGCGACTTCGTCGATGGAGAGATTCGTCCGGCCATCGAGCCGTTCGGCCATCGCGAGGAAATGGACGGTGAGGCACACAAGAAGTACGTCGCCGAGCTGATTCGTCTGCGCAAGAAGGCCGTCGAGGTGGGACTCTGGTTGCCGCACATGCCCAAGGAATGGGGAGGCATGGGCCTCGGTCACGTTGCGTTGGCGATGGTTCAGGCCGAAGCCGCCAAGACCCGCGTCGGACCTTGGGTGTTCAACTGTCAGGCGCCCGACGAGGGCAACATGCACACCTTGCTGCACTGGGCCACGCCGGAGCAGAAGGAGAAGTACCTGAAGCCGTTGTGCAACGGAGTCTCATCGTCGTGCTTCGCCATGACCGAGCCCGAGGTGGCGGGTTCGGACCCGACGCTCATCAAGACCTTCGCCATCAAGGACGGCGACGAATGGATCATCAACGGTCACAAGTGGTTCATCTCCGGCGCGAATCGCGCGAAGTTCGCGATCCTCATCGCTCGCACCGAGCTCGACGTTCCCGAGGGCTCGCGCGGTGCCAACACGGCGTTCATCATCGACCTTCCGACCGAAGGATGGAACAACGTTCGCGAAGTCGAGACCATGCATGGTCCGGGCGGTCACAGTGAGATCGTGATCAGCGACCTTCGGGTTCACGATTCGCAGATTCTGGGTGGTCGCGGAAACGGCCACCGTTTGGGTCAGTACCGCCTCGGGCCGGCTCGTTTGGCGCACTGCATGCGTTGGATCGCCCAAGCCGAAACGGCGCTGAACATGATGGTGGACCGTTCGCTGAAGCGTTACTCGCACGGCTCCTACCTGGCCGAGAAGCAGGGCGTGCAGTGGATGATCGCCGACTCGGCGATGGAGATCTATCAGTGCAAGTTGATGATTCTTCATGCCGCGTACAAGATCGACCGTGGCGACGACTTCCGCACGGAGGTGTCGATGGCCAAGCACTTCGTGGCCAACAGTCTGAACCGCATCATCGATCGCGCCATCCAGGTTCACGGCGCACTCGGCTATTCCACCGACACTCCGCTGGCGAACATGATGCAGCACGCTCGCTGGGCTCGCTTCGCCGATGGCGCCGACGAGATCCATCAGATGCGCATCGCCGAGAACACCATCAAGGCGTTCACCGACACCGGCACCACCAGCAAGGCCACCGGCGACCTGCCGATCTGACCCGATTCGGGTCGAGGCGGTTCAGGGCTTCGACGCGACTTCCTTGGCCCAGCGATAGTCGGCCTTGCCGGCCGGCGACCGAACGATGGAATCGACGCGCACGATCGCTTTGGGCAACTTGTAGCGGGCGATGTGCCGCGCGGCTTCCTCCAGGATGTCCTGGTCGCTCGGATTCGTCCCCGGTCGTAGTTGAATCACCGCCACCACCTCGTTGCCCCAACGCTCGCTCGGACGACCCGTCACGACGCAGTCGAACACGTCGGGATGCGGCTTGATGGCCATCTCGACTTCCTCGGCGAAGATCTTCTCGCCTCCGGAGTTGATGGTCACCGAGTCCCGTCCGCGCAATTCGACGATGTTCCCGTCCAGAAGCACCGCTCGATCGCCCGGCACCACGTACCGAACACCATCGATGACGGGATACGTGCGCGCGGTCTTGGCGGGATCACCCAGGTAACCCAACGCGAGACGTCCGCTCTTGGCCAACCAACCCACCTCGGGGTCGCCTGGCTCCAGCACACGATCCAGGTCCTCGGAGAGAACGTGGTTGCCCGGGGCCAAGGGGAAGGTTCCGGTGGATGCGCCGCCCGCGGCCGAGACGTGCGTGAGTTGGCCACCGGCCTCCGACGAACCCAGACCGTCGATGATCATCAGATGGGGTGCGATCGCGAGCAGCTCTTCCTTCAAGTGCGCCGACAAGGCGGCTCCACCCGAGAGCAACACGATCAGCGAGGACAAGTCGTAGGGCTTGCGCTTCAGTTCGTCCACCAGCGGACGCGCGAACGCGTCGCCCACGATCAACAGGAAGTCGATTCGTTCGCGTTCGACGATGCTCCAGATGTCGGCCGGGTCCAATCGCTCCGGAATGCTGGGAACGAAAACCGTTCCGCCGGTGTTCCACGTGCCCATGCTCACCCAATGACCGGCCCCGTGCATGAACGGGGGAGCGATCAGGGCGCGACGGCCGGTGGCGGCGGCCACGATTTCGTCCACGGACTCCGCCGTTTTGGGAGCGCCGAAGCATTCGACCAAGGCATCGCCTTGTCGCCACATGACGCCCTTGGGCATGCCCGTGGTTCCTCCGGTGTAGAGGATGTACAGATCGTCGGGCGAGGCCTCAGTGTTGAGTTCCGGAGAAGCCGAGGCGATGGCGTCCTCGTACCACGACGCGTCGGGCAAGAGTTCGTGACCGGAATCGTCGGCCACTTGCAACAACACCCGCAAGTCGGGAAGTGATGCGCGAATCGATTGGAGCACGGGAGCGAAGGTGGAGTGATAGACGATCGCGGTGGCTTTGGAATCCAGGAGTAGATAGGTGAGCTCCTCGGCGACATAGCGGTAGTTCACGTTGAACGGCGCGACGCGGGCCTTGAACGACGCCAACATGCACTCGAGGTACTCGTTGCCGTTGTGCAGGTAGATGGCCAGATGGTCCTGCCCACTTTCGGAGCCGGACAACTGGCCGCGTTCCGTGTGGCACCCGAGCCCCGCAAGGTTCAGATGGTTCGCCAAACGGTCGGTGCGTTCCGACACCTCGTTCCAGGTCAACCGACGGTCCCGAAAGACCAGGCATTCCTGATCCGGACGCGTGCGGGCGATTGCTTCGTGAACGGAACCAACGGTGAATTCTCTCACCCGATGGAAATTAGGGCTCGGCCGAATCGGCCCACGAATCCAGCGATCGGCGTGCCGTTGGTTATGGTTCGCCCATGTCCGAAACACATTCCACCGTGCGGGGTACGTCGCCCGACGGAATCGTGTTCGGCATGTTCGTGCCCCAGGGCTGGAAGATGGAGTTGTCGTCCATCGAGGATCCCGCGGCGAAGTGGGCCAAGACGGTGGAGGTGGCCGAGGCCGCCGAACGTCTCGGATACGACTCGATCTGGGTGTACGACCACTTCCACAACGTGCCCCGCCCGGCGCACGAGACGGTGTTCGAATGTTGGTCCACCATCGCGGCCATCAGCCAGCGCACATCGCGGATACGACTCGGCCAGATGGTGGGTTGCAACAGCTACCGCAATCCGGGTTTGTTGGCCAAGGTGACCTCGACGGTCGACGTGATCTCGGGTGGACGTCTGGAGTGGGGGATCGGCGCGGGGTGGTATGAAAACGAATACCGCGCCTACGGCTACGACTTCCCCAAACCCAAGGATCGCATCGGCATGTTGCGCGAAAGCGTGGAGATCGTTCGCTCCATGTGGACCGAGGCCGAGACCACCTACAAGGGTCGCTATTACGAACTCAATCGGGCGAACTGCGACCCCAAGCCGCTGCAGTCACCGATGCCGCCCATCTGGATCGGTGGCGGAGGAGAGCAACTCACGTTGCGCGTGGTGGCGATGTACGCCGATTGTTCGAACTTCGGTGGCAATCCCGAGGAATGGGAGCGCAAGAGAAACACGCTGTGGAACCACTGTCGTGTGGTTGGTCGCGATCCGTCGACGATTCGCATGACCTGGTCACCCGAAGTCTTCATTCGCGAAACCGAAGCCGAGATCGACGCGGCCGGCTCGCGCAGTCTGTGGGGCGAGGATGCCACCTCATGGCGCGAGGGCAATCTCGTCGGTACGCCGGAGCAGGTGTGCGAAAAGATCGAGCGGTACCTCGCTCTGGGTTGCCGCGGCTTGGTGCCGTGGTGTCCGGACTACCCGAACCTCGAGACCCTGGAGTTGTTCGCCACGAAAGTGATGCCGAACTTCCGCTGACCGCCGTCCGGCGACGAACGCCTCAGACGTACGAGCGGAAGATGATCTCGGCGACGCACGAAGGCTTGGGAGCACCTTCGCATTCGAAGGTGAACTCCATGGTGGTCTGAACGCCTCCGGCGATCTCTTCCACTTGCAACAGTTTCACGCCGAGACGCAAACGTGCACCCACGGGAACCGGTGATGGGAAACGAACCTTGTTGGCGCCGTAGTTCACGCCCATCGAGAAGCCCTCGATGCGCACCACGGTCGGGTACAACGCCGGTCCGAGCGACAAGGTGAGGTAGCCATGGGCGATCGGGCCACCGAAGGGACCGCTCTTGGCGCGCTCCACGTCGACGTGGATCCACTGGTGGTCGCCGGTGGCGTCGGCGAACTGGTTCACCCGCTCCTGGGTGATCTCCATGTAGTCGCTGTAGCCGAGGTGATCCCCGACCGCCGACTTCAGACCTTCGATTCCGTTGATGACGCGCGCGCTCATGCGCCCATCCTGTCAGATCGGCGGGGTGGCTCGGAACTCAGCGGTACCAGATGCGCTGATGATCCCGGCTGAGCGGGTGCAAGAGCAGGGCGCACAAAGCGACGTCGAAGATGAGGCTGATGGTGTTTCCACCACTGATGCGGTCCCATGTCGAAACCGGATCTCCGCTGTAGATCCAGAAGCGCAACAAGAAGGGTGAGAACGCCGCGAACAGGCCGAGGTAATAGCCGAGTCTGCGGTCGTTGGCCATCAACAGACCACTGGCCACGAAGGCCAGGACGACGGCGAGTCCCACCGCGGTGCCGATGGCACCCTTGTCCACGCGCGCGTAACCGACCCAGTCGGTCTTGTCCATGAATCCGATCAACGCGAAGAAGCCGTTGAGGTACAGCAACATGGTCGCGATCTGCAGGGTCTGCGGCGCCATGCGGTCGAACCAGCGGCGGAAATCGATCGAACGGCGAGCCATAGGTACAGATTGTCACAACCACCGACCGTGATCGTGGCGGACCGAGCAAGTGATCTTGTGACTCCCGATAGCGTCGGAAACGATGCGCTCCGGATTCGTCACGTTGGTCGGTCGTCCCAACGTGGGCAAGTCCACTCTGCTCAACGCCATTTGCGGACAAAAGGTGTCGATCGTGTCGAACAAGCCGCAAACGACGCGCCGACAGGTGCGAGGAGTGCTCACGCGTCCGGACGCTCAGATCGTCTTCGTCGACACTCCCGGATTGCACAAGCCGGTGACCGCATTGGGCGAGCGCGTGAACGCGGCCGCCATCGAATCGTTGGCCGACGTCGACGTGGCCTGCCTCGTGCTCGACGGATCGATGCCGTTCGGTTCGGGCGATCGTTGGGTCGCGTCACGCTTGGACATGTCGAAAACGTTGGTGATCGTCAACAAGACCGATCGTGCGGGTCGAGATCGAACGCTTCAACAGCTTGCCGCGTCGGCCGAGCTCGACGCGCTGGCCTACTTTGCGGTGTCGGCCAAGACCGGTGAGGGAATCGCCGAACTCGTCGACCACATCTCGTCGCGTCTGCCCGAGGGGCCGCAGTACTACCCGGACGACGTGGTGAGCGATCTGCCCGAAGCCGAGTGGGTGGCCGAGTTGATTCGCGAACAGTTGCTGGCGGTGTTCCGCGACGAGCTTCCGTATTCCATCGCCACGCGGGTCACCGAGTGGGAGTGGCCTCGCGTGCGTTGCGAGATCGTCGTCGAGCGCGAGAGCCAAAAGGGCATGGTCATCGGCAAGGGTGGCTCGGTGTTGAAGAACGTGGGAATCCTCGTTCGTAAGCAGATGCCCGAGGGCGTGTTCCTCGAGTTGCACGTGGTCGTCGACAAGGATTGGCAACATCGCCCCGATCGCGTCGAGCGACTCGGCTACTGATTCAGCAGGAGTAGCCGGCGGGCAACAGGTTCGCGTAGTCGTCGCAGGCGACGGCGTCGCCGGGTCCGGCCAGGTCGCCACGTCCGCGGGGAACGCTTTGCGGACGTGATTCCGATGTGAACTCCACCTGCCCGATGCCGGCCCGGCGCGTGAGGGTGAGCACGATCTGGGCGATGGCCAATCGTTGCTCGGCGCCGGGAAGTTCGGTGATGAAGGTGGGGGGAAGATCGACGGTCGCGATACCCCTCACCACGTCGACCGAGGCCACGAAGCCGACCGGCAATGCCGTTCGAAGGCCCGCGGCGGTGTCGCCCTCGGGAAGTCCCTCGGCCAATGCGGACATCACTTGAGGAGCGACTGCCGGACTCAAGAGCATGCGATTGATGGGGACCAGTTGCGAGCCGGCCACGTAGAAGAGCGAGACCACCTCGACGGGGACGGTCGTGCTGGTGGAGGTGCTCGGAGCCACCGGAGTGGTGGTGGTCGCAGGTGAGGTGGTCGTGGGGGCGGCGGTCGTGGTGACGTTGAGTTCGTACGGAATGTCGTCGGGGTCGATGGTGCGCACCTCTCCGGAGCCCGGAATGGCGCACCCCACCAGGGTCGAGGCCATCAGCATCGCGACAATCAGTTTAGGGAAGATCAGTTTCGGGCCAGTTCTCATGATTCTCCCTTGGGGAACGTCACCACGAAGCGGGCACCACCGGACGGAGAGTCCTCCACCCACGTGTGTCCGCCATGAGCCCGCACGTGTTCGGCCACCAGTGCCAGCCCGAGTCCCGTTCCGCCGGCCCGACTGCGCCCGGCCGAGCCGCGAGCGAATCGTTCGAAGATGCGCGCCCGCTCGCTCGGAGTGACTCCGGGTCCGGAGTCCTCCACGGCGACGAACACCGCGGAACGCGTTGCGGCGTCGTCGGGGCCCTCGCCGAGAATGTCGCCGATCACCACGCGAGTGGCACCGCCCCCGTGCAGTCGTGCGTTGTCGATGAGATTGGCCATGATGCGTTCGAAGCGGCGTTTGTCGATGGACGCGATGCCTTCGGATGTCGGCTGCACCTCGACGACCAGATCGGTGGCCCCGTATCGCTGCGCGATGCGTCGTACGAGGGGAGCGAGTTCGGTCTCCTCGCGGTGAAGATCGGTGACACCCACGTCGAGGCGCGACAACTCGAGGAGGTCGATGACCATCTGGTCGAAGCGTCGCACCTGGCTGATGACGACGTCGAGCGCCTGCTGGGTTCGTTCGTTCAAGTCGGCGCGACGTGCGTCCAGAACCTCGACCGCGGCGGCCAAGGCGGTGATGGGAGATCGAAGTTCATGGCTGACGTCGCTGGCGAAACGCGCTTCGCGCTCGATGCGGGTCTGAACCGCGTCGGCCATGCCGTTGAACGAGGTCACGAGGCGGGCCAAGTCCGGATCGACCTCGGAGTCCAGTCGCGTGTCCAGACCGCCTTCGGCGATGTCACCGGCCGCTTCACTCACTCGTTCCAAGGGGCGCATGATGCGCCGACCGACGGCCACGCCAACGAGACCGGCGAGGAGCGCCACGATCACGACACCCACGATGAGGGCCGAGCCGATCGCCGTGAGAGTGCGCTGTTCGTCGTCCAGTGGGAAGGCTTCGAAGTACTGAACGTCGATGTCGGCGATGTGCACCGCCACTCCGACGTACGGCTGCTCGTCGATGGTGAAGCGTTGACGCGCGGTGACGCCCGTGAGGGCGGAGTCCACCAATTCGCCGGGGAACGCGGCCTGGGTGTACCGAATCTCTTGACTGAAGAAGAGATTCTCGGGTTGCAGGTGCAAGACGGCGAACCCGCCCTGTTCGGTGCGCACGTTGCTGATGAGTTCGAACGCCTCGCTGCGACGATTACGAATCTGCGAACGGATGAGTTGGGCGTTGTTGAAGGCCTGGCGTTCGACGACTTCGTCTCGGCGTTGGAGGATGTAGGAGCGCGCCGTCAGGTAACTGGCCGTCGACAAGGTGATGGAGGCCAGTAATCCGGTGGCCGCGAAAAGCAAGGTGACGCGTTGGCGCAGGCTGATGGATCGGAGTCGCTCGCGCACGGTCACTCGGTAATCCTGCCCCACGACGGGCCACTCCGGACAGCGAATCGCCCGGCTCGGGCTGGGCCAGCGAGCCGGGCGAGATCCGGGTCTTGATCACGCCGGGCGGTGAGACCAGGGGGAGGACGGCCCCACCGCACCAGCGTGAACGGGGGTCAGTCTCCCGAGGGTCTGTGAAAAGACGGTGTGGCTTGTGTGCGTTTTTTGTAACAAATCCGCGAGCGCATCATCGATGAGGGAGAATCGGGACGTGCATTCCCTGCTCTTCATCGAGGATGACGACCAGATTCGTCTGGCCCTGCGTCTGGCTCTCGAAGATGAGGGGTACGAGGTGAGAGAGGCGTCCGACGGCGCAACCGGGCTGGCCGCCTTTCATCAGAGCGAACCCGATCTGGTGCTCCTCGACCTGCGGTTGCCCGACATCTCGGGTTTCGAGGTCTGCCGCGCGATTCGCGCCATGAGCATCGTACCCATCGTCATGGTGACCGCGGAAACCGACACGTCCGACATGGTGTCGGGCCTGGAGGCCGGGGCCGACGATTACGTCACCAAGCCGGTCGTGCCCAAGGAGTTGGCCGCTCGCATCCGAGCACACCTGCGTCGGGTTCAGTTGCAGGGGACGGTCGTGATACCGACGTCGGAGACCTTCGGTGACGTGGACCTACGACGCGAACAGGGGTTGGTGTTCAAGGCCGGCCGCGAGCTGTCGTTGACCAAGACCGAGTACAACCTGCTGTGCGAGTTCGCCGACCATCCGAACGTGGTGCTGTCGCGCGATCAACTTCTCGAGCGGGTGTGGGGGTACGACTACCTCGGTGACAGTCGGTTGGTCGACGCCCACGTGCGGCGTTTGCGCGTGAAGATCGAGGATCATCCGGACGATCCCCGGATCATCCTCACCGTGCGCGGTCTCGGTTATCGCTTGATTCCGGGTTGAACGCTGACGGGCGCTGCTCTCCCGACGCGACAGCACGCGACGTGACGAGTCAGCGGGTGATGTGGCGAAGAAACTCTTCCACCTCGAAACGCGTGGTCGATCGTCTCATCGGTGGCATGGCGGCCAGTATCTCCCGGCGATAGTTCTTCGTTCCGAGGCGCGGGTCGAACACCGCCACCACACCACGATCGGATGCGTTGCGAATGAGTCGACCAGTGGCCTGGGCCAACAGGGTGGCCGCGCGCGGGAGGTCGATGTCTCGGAAGGCCCGATCGCCCAGGGCTTCGCGCCGGGCGCTGAGCAAGGGGTCGTCGGGGCGCGGGAACGGGATCCGGTCCAAGGTGACCAACGACAGGGTTCGGCCCGGGATGTCGATGCCCTGGAAGAAGCTGGCCGTGGCGAACAAACACGACGTCTCGTCCTCGGAGAACATGCGCACCAACTTGCCGCGTTGGTATTCGTTCTGCGCGAAGATGGTCACCGACAGACGCTTGCGCATCTCGGTTGCCGCGGCCTCCATGGCCTTGTAACTGGTGAACAGCGCCAAGGTGCGCCCGCCGGCCGCCGAGATGAGATGGAACAGTTCATCGTGCATGCGCGCGGTGAACAGTGGGGAGTTCGGTTCGGGCAGCGACGTCGAACAGTAGAGAATCGAGTTCTCCTGGTAGTCGAACGGACTCTCGACGTTCAGCATCTCCGTTCCTTCGAGCGCGAGCCCGATGCGAGTCGGCATGTTGGCCGGGATCGTGGCGCTGGTGAGGATCGCCGGATGCTTGGACCAGACCCCTTCGCGAAGAATGGGGGCCACGTCCAGTGGTGCGATGTCGAGTTTGGGTCGATCGGCTCGACCCGTCACGAAGGGGACGAACGTCGCGTCGATGGCCAACGACGCGTCGAGGGTGGCGGCCAAACGGTTGGCCAACATCTGCGCGCGTAACTTGCGTTGGTTCGAGTCGTCGTCCTTGGTCTCGATACGTCGCAATCCATCGAGAGTGGCGGCGATGACCAGACGCCCACGAGCCAGCACCTCGGACACGGCCACCGGAAGCGGAGCGCTCAGGCGATTGCCCACGCTCGGAGACAACACCTCGGTGAGCATCATTCCGACGTCGGTGATGTCACGATCGAGCTTCGGATCGTCGAGGATGCGTCGTACGGCACCGGCGAAATAGGTGAAGCTGCCCTCACCGATGGAGATACCGATGGTCGAGCTCATGATGTCCTCGAGGCCGTGGGCCTCGTCGACGATGACGATGTCGTGTTCGGGCAACAACGCACCCTCGGAGGCGATGTGGTTGCCGTATAGGTGGGTGTTCACGACGATGATCTCGGCCTCGGCGGCGCGAGCTCGGGCCATTTCTGCGAAACAACTTCCCCCGAACGGACAGCGGTTGGCTCCGGGGCATTCTTCGCTGCCCACCGACACGGCGAGGGTGGCTCGTTCGGACGGATTGAAATCCAAATCGGCGAAATCGCCGGTGGGGGTGCGGCCGGCCCAGGTGACGATGCGATCGATCTCGCGTTTGGTCGTCGACGAGAGGTCGTCCAGATCGAGCAAGGTGGGGGAGTCGTCGCGTTTGCCCTTTCCCTCGGCTTGGCCCGTGACTTCGGCGATTCGTTGGCGACACACGTAATTGCGACGACCCTTGAGGACGGCCCACGTCACCTCGTGACCGAGGTATTCAGCGAGAGCTTCCACGAGGAAAGGGAGGTCCTTGCGGGCCAATTGGTCCTGAAGAGCTTTGGTGGCGGTGGCAACCACCGTGCGTTTGCCGGCCAACATGGCCGGGACCAGATACGCGATGGTCTTCCCGGTGCCGGTGCCCGCCTGCACGACCAAATGACGTCCTTCGGCGATTGCTTCTTCCACCGCGGTGGCCATTTGGCGTTGTCCGGGTCGAATCTCGGCCGCCGGCAACGCGGACGTCGCGATCTCCAAGGCATCGGAGAGGGTCCGGCGGGACGGTTTGGGCATCCCGTCACCGTACAGGAGGTGACGGAAGGGAAATGGTGAGAGCGGGTCGTCGGGCCGTTACCGGTGTTGATCGCGAGAGGTCAGAGCCAGATCGACGGCGGCTCGTAGATCATCCGCCGAGTAGTCGGGCCAAGCCGCTGACGCGAACGAGATCGCGGCACCGTGTGCTTGCCACAGCAGAAAATTCGACACCCGGGTTTCGCCCGACGTTCTCACGAGAACATCGACCGACGGGAGGTCCGGCTCGTACAACGCCGAGTCGATGGCCTCCACGGTGATGTCTCGACCCGCACGGCGCAGCGTCTCGGCGGCGTGGGCGATCTCGGTACGACTGCCGTAGTCGAAGGCCACGGTGAGAGTCATGCCGGTGTTGGCCTCGGTGTCGCGGATGGCCTTGGCGATCGCCCGCTGCACGTATCGCGGGGTGCGAGCAGCCGGGTCGTCGAACGGACGACCGATCCATCGCACGCGGACGTTCAATTCGTTCAGTTCCGCCACTCGTCCGAAGAGTTTCTTGTGCAGTCCGAGAATGTGGCGCACTTCTTGGCGCGGCCGAACCCAGTTCTCGGTCGAGAAACCGAACACCGTCAGATGGTCGATTCCGAGGCGCACCGCCGATCGCACCACCGCGGCCAGATTCTCCTCGCCCGCGGTGTGGCCCGCGGTGCGAGGAAGTCCTCGTTGCTTGGCCCACCGACCGTTTCCATCCATGATGCAGGCGACGTGCACGGGAGAACCGTACATCCTCCGACGCGCCGTGCACCGGAGCCACCGCGGGACACTTCTCGTCGGCAACAATGGGAGGGTGTTCGATCGCTTCCGACGTCAGCGCGACGTCAAGACCCCCGTGGCCGCGTCTCGGCTGCGTCACGTGGTCGTTGCGGGCGGGGAACTCGACGAATGGGCCTCGATGTCGTCGGAGCGGTGGGGCGAGAGGATCGCCGTGCTGGCCACGGTCGCGGCCGCTCACGGCGCACACTGGGTGAGCGTTTTTCCTTTCGGGGCCCGACCGTCCACTGGGCCGACGATGGAACCGCTCGTGCGTGAAGTGTCCGGTGTGCGCGTGTGCGTCCTGCCACATGCGGACGGACGGGCGCGTATCGCCGAAACTCTTCGCGGTTCCACGGACGTGGTCTTCGACGAGCGCTCGGTGGAGGAATTGCTGCACGGGGAGGCGGGTGAACCGGATCTGGTGGTCGTGCTCGGTTCACCCGATCGATTGCCGCCGTCACTCGTTTGGGAACTCGCATACAGCGAGTTGGTGTTCGTCCCGGTGGAGTGGGTCGCACTCGACTCCGATCGTTTCGACGACGCGCTCGGAGTTTTTTTCGGGCGCGAACGTCGCTTCGGCGGAGTCGATGAATGACGAGCCGGCTGTACCGCGACCGGGGAATCGTTCTTCGGACCTACAAATCGGGTGAAGCCGATCGCATCGTCGTGTTCCTCACCGAGAACAACGGCAAGGTGCGATCGATCGCCAAAGGAGTGCGCAAGACACGCTCGAAGTTCGGGGGTCGCCTCGAACCGCTCTCGTTGCTCGACGTGCAGTTCCATCGCGGGCGCGATCTGGACATCGTGAACCAAGTCGAGACGGTCGACAGCACCCACAACGTCTTCGGCGATCTGGACTCCATGACCGAAGCCATCTCGGTGTTGGAGGCGGTCGATCAGTTGGTTCCCGATCGTGAGCCGGTGCCACACATGTACCGCATGTTGGTCGGTGCTCGGCGCACGCTCCTGACGCGACCGTCACCGCTCGTGGTTCCGGCGTTCTTGTGGAAGTTGTTGGCGTCCGAGGGCGTGCATCCGGTGCTCGATCGATGCTCCTTGTGCGACGAGACGCCCGAAGCCGGAATGGAGTTCGGAACGTTCGACGTGCGACACGGTGGAGTGACGTGTTCGGCGTGTCGAGCCGGGATTCCGGTCAGCCGGGCCGCTCTGGACTTGATGCGCGAGGTGCTCGGAGGTGGTCTGGGTGAGGCCCTGGATCGGGCGTTCCACCCCGAGGGACAAACGCTCGACGACCCCGTCATCAACGAGGTGTCGGCGTTGGCAACGAAGGCGTTCGAGCATCACGTCGAGCGTCGTTTGCGATCCGTGTCGATCTTCGAGCGCCACGACCCGGGTTCGTGATCCGGCCTTCGTCCCCTTAGCCTTGACCGTCATGCCGGCCACGGACCTCGAACAGATCGTCAACTTGTGCAAGCGGAGGGGTTTCGTTTACCCGTCCGCCGAGATCTACGGAGGATTCCGTAGCTCGTACGACTACGGTCCGCTCGGATCGCTGATGTTGCGCAACGTTCGCGAGTCCTGGGTGCGCACGATGGTGCAGAAGCGCGACGATGTGGTCCTCATCGACGCCGCGATCCTCGGTCCGCCGCAGGTTTTCGAAGCCAGTGGTCACCTCGCGAACTTCAGCGATCCGTTGGTCGACTGCAAGAAGTGCAAGCAGCGTTTCCGTGAGGATCACCTCGAGAACCCTCTCGTTTGCCCGGGCTGTGGATCCGAGGGCACCCTCACCGAGGCCCGCGCGTTCAACCTGATGTTCAAGACGTTCGCCGGACCGGTGGAGGGCTCGGGCGCCGAGGTCTATCTGCGTCCCGAGACCGCCCAAGGAATGTTCGTCAACTTCACCAACGTGCTGCAGACGAGTCGCAAGAAGCCCCCTTTCGGAATCGCTCAGGTGGGCAAGAGTTTCCGCAACGAGATCACGCCCGGAAACTTCATCTTCCGCACCCGCGAGTTCGAGCAGATGGAGCTGGAGTTCTTCGTTCCACCGGCCGAAGGACCCAAGTGGTACGAGTACTGGTGCAACGCACGTATGCAGTGGTACGTGGATCTGGGTATCCCGGCCGAGATGCTCCGCCTGCGGGCGCACGACGCCGACGAGTTGTCCCACTATTCGGCGGGCACCGCAGACGTCGAGTTCGCCTACCCGTGGGGATGGGGCGAATTGGAGGGCATCGCCCAACGCACCAACTTCGACCTGAATCAGCACGCGACTCATTCGGGCCAGAAACTCGATTACTTCGATCAGGCCACCAACGAGCGCTATGTCCCGTTCGTGATCGAGCCGGCGGCCGGAGTGAACCGTGCGATGGCGGCGTTTCTGTTGGCGGCGTACGAGGAGCAGGTGGTGGGCGAGGAGACTCGCACGGTTCTTCATCTCCATCCTCGTCTCGCGCCCTACAAGATCGCGGTGTTGCCGCTCAGCAAGAAGGACACGCTGACGCCGTTGGCTCGTACGATCTTCGAGTCGCTCGGCGAGCGTTACATGGTCGATTACGACGACACGCAGTCGATCGGAAAGCGGTATCGACGCCAGGACGAGATCGGCACCCCGTTGTGCGTCACGGTCGACTTCGACTCTCTCGAGGACGGAGCGGTCACCATCCGCGATCGCGACACGATGGAACAGGCCCGAGTGCCGATCGCCGATCTGGAGTCCGAGGTCCGTGCGCGACTGGGCTTCTGAGCCTCGGTCGCGCGCGTCTACGCTGTCGTCGTAGGTTCCAGCTCGAACCTCGATCATCAGGAGGGGAAATGTCCAAGGTCGCCGTCATCGCCAAGATCGCCGCTCAGGAAGGAAAGCGAGCCGATCTCGCTCGCGCACTGCAGGCCGCACTCGACACCGCCCAGGGCGAAGTCGGCACCGAGGCATACATCCTTCACGAGGACGCGTCGGATGCGAACCTGTTGTGGATGTACGAGATGTACACCGATCAGGAAGCCCTCACCGTGCACATGGGCTCGGAGGCGTTCAAGGCCCTCGGACCGTCGATCATGCCGTTTCTCGCGGGCCGTCCCGAGCTGATCTTCGTGACACCCATTGGCGGCAAGGGCGCCTGATCTTGAGCGCTCCGGCGACGTATCTCGATCGAATCGTCGCCTGGCATCGCCGACGGGCCGAACGCGACGAGCGTGATCGTGACGATCTGACGGCGAGATGTCTGACCATGGGTCCGACACGGGGCTTCCGGTCGCGCCTGAAAGACGACGCGTCCGACGGTTTGTCCGTCATCGCCGAGATCAAGCGCCGTTCTCCATCCAAGGGCGACCTTGCCATCGATCTCGATCCGGCGTCCCTGGCCGACCAGTACCGAGACGGTGGAGCAAGTTGTCTGTCGGTGCTCACCGATGAGGAGTTCTTCGGAGGATCCATCCGCGATCTGCAGATCGCGTCGGCGGCCAGTGGTTTGCCGGTGTTGCGCAAGGACTTCACCGTCGACGTGCTCGACGTGTTGGATGCCCGACTGATGGGCGCCGACTGCGTACTGCTGATCGCCGCGGCCCTGACGCCGAGCGAGTTGGTCGAGCTTCATCGAGTCGCTCGTTCGGTCGGGCTGGATGCGTTGGTCGAGATCCACGACGAGCACGAACTCGAGCGCGCGATCGAGGCGGGTGCGGATCTCGTCGGGGTGAACCAACGCGATCTCGTGACGTTCCGGGTGGATCATGAGCGTGCGTTGCGCATGGGATCGGCGATGCCGGAATCCGTGGTGCGCGTGGCGGAGAGCGGTGTCCGCGGTCCCGACGATGCCCGTGATCTCCATGCCGCCGGATATCACGCGGTGCTCGTCGGAGAGAGCCTCGTGACCTCCGCGGAGCCGCGAGGAGCTGTGCGAGCGCTCCGCGAGGCCTGAACGTCGGGATATCCGCAGACGACTTCGAGAGGCGGGATACCCTCGGATCATGTTCGTGAAAATCTGCGGGATCACGTCCGAGGACGATGCACTCCTCGCCGTGGCGATGGGCGCCGATGCGGTGGGGTTCGTTTTCGCGCCGTCACCCCGTCAGGTTTCCCCCCAGGTCGTGTACGACATCACGCGTCGCCTTCCACCGGAGATTCTCACGGTCGGGGTGTTCAAGGACGAGTTGCCCGATCGCATCTTCGACGTGGTCACCCGATCGGGTGTGAAGGCCGTTCAGTTGCACGGACAGGAGCCCGCCAGCACCGTGGCGGCGGTGTCCGAAACCGTTCGCTGGGTCATCAAATCGGTCGTGGCCGGCAGTCGCGAGGCGCGCATCGCCAATCAGTTCGGCACGGACCTCGTGCTGGTGGATGCGCCCCAAGCAGGCTCGGGCAAGGTGTTCGACTGGTCGTTGGTCGACCAGGTCCCGTCGGGCGTCAGGTTGATTCTGGCCGGCGGTCTGACCCCGGAGAACGTGGCGTCGGCGGTCGAGTACGTGAACCCGTGGGGCGTCGACGTGTCATCGGGTGTCGAAGCGTCCCCGGGCCGCAAGGATGCCCTCAAGGTGAAGCGTTTCATCGAGAACGCCCGGGCCGCCGCTCCGGCCGAGTTCGAGGGCGGCGACGATTTCCCCTACGACTGGGCCGACGAATAACACACCATTGATGCGATAACGACTGTGTTGTTTCGGCTCGAGGGTGCGAACATGGTCGAGTGCGCAACGGCGCACCGCAGGTCCACGGAGAGTCCATGAGCCCCACACCCTCGATCATGTCTCAGCCGTCCGAAGCCGGTCGCTTCGGTGAGTTCGGTGGGCGTTTCGTCCCCGAGACCCTGGTGCCGGCGTGCCAGGAACTGGAAGCCGCTTTCACCGAGGCGTGGGCGGACCCGCTGTTTCGTGGAGAGCTCGACGCGATCCTGAAGGAGTACGCGGGCCGTCCGTCGATTCTGACCGAGTGCCACCAACTCGGGGCACGTTTGGGAATCCGGCTTCTGCTGAAGCGCGAGGATCTCAATCACACCGGCTCGCACAAGATCAACAACGTGCTGGGACAGACGTTGTTGGCCAAGCGCATGGGCAAGAAGCGGATCGTTGCCGAAACCGGTGCGGGTCAGCACGGCGTGGCCTCGGCCACCGCGGCGGCCCTGATGGGTCTGGAGTGCAAGGTGTACATGGGGGCCGTCGACGTGGAGCGGCAGGCGTTAAACGTGTTCCGCATGAAGTTGCTCGGCGCCGAGGTGGAGGCAGTGCATTCGGGTAGCCGAACCTTGAAAGACGCCGTGAACGAGGCCATGCGCGACTGGGTCGCTTCGGTGGAGAGCACGCACTATTGCCTCGGTTCGGTGATGGGTCCCCATCCGTATCCCTGGATGGTGCGCGAGTTCCATCGCGTCATCGGCGACGAGGCCTTCGCGCAATGTCAGGACCGCATCGGGGACGTTCCCGATGTCGTGGTCGCCTGCGTCGGTGGAGGTTCGAACGCCATCGGAATCTTCTCGGGGTTCGTCGACACTCGTGCGCGGCTAATCGGGGTCGAGCCCGCGGGTGGTGCAGCCGTCGGCCGTGGGCAGCCCGGCGTGGTTCACGGGATGCGCAGCTATTTGATGCAGGACGAGTACGGACAGGTTTTGGAAGCGCATTCGGTGTCGGCCGGCCTCGACTACCCGGGTGTCGGACCTGAACACTCGTACTTGGCCTCCATCGGACGAGCCGAGTATCCGACCGTCACCGATGCCGAAGTCATCGAGGCATTCCAATTGATGGCCCGCACCGAAGGCATCATTCCCGCCTTGGAATGCGCCCACGCCGTCGCCTGGATCACGCGCGAAGCGCCGAAGATGCAGGGTCAGACGATCCTCATGAACCTCTCCGGTCGTGGCGACAAAGACGTCGGTCAGATGATGGAGATCCTGGGCTGATGTCGGGTTTGGACCGTTTGGAGACTCGCTTGCGGGCGTCGCGCGACGCCGGACGCAAACTTCTCGTTCCGTACATGACCGGTGGTCTGCCCGGCTGGACCGACGGTGTTCGTGCTGCGGCCGCCAATGGGGCCGACGTGATCGAGATCGGCTTGCCATTCTCCGACCCGGTGATGGACGGCCCGGTCATTCAGGAGGCGTCCCAGAAAGCGCTGGATTCGGGCGCCACGCCGGTGTCGATTCTCGAAGAGATTCGCACTCTCGACGTGGAAGTACCACTGGTCGTCATGTGTTACTACAACACGATTCACCATCCCGGCCATCAGCGCTTCGCGTCAATGCTGGAGTCGGCGGGCGTGTGGGGTGCCATCGTGCCCGACTTGCCCCTGGAGGAATCGGGGCCATGGTGCGAGGCGGCCGACACCCATGGGGTGTCCACGATCATGTTGGCGGCGCCGACGGCACCCGATGCCCGCTTGCCCCGCATTTGCGCCCGCGCTCGCGGTTTCGTCTATTCGGTTGGACTTCTGGGGGTCACGGGCGAACGCACCTCCTTGGCCAGCACCGCGACGGAGCTGGCGCGTCGTCTGAAAGCGGTCACCGACGTGCCGGTGATCGTCGGCGTGGGCGTGTCGAACGCCGAGCAAGCGGTGGAAGCCTGCCGTGTCGCCGACGGTGTGGTTCAGGGCGCATCCGTGGTTCGGCGCTTCATGGCCAGCGGCGCCGATGGGGTCGGGGACTACGTAGCCGAGGTTCGTCAGGCCCTCGATCGGGGCATTTGACCTGCTTGTGACATCCGTCCTCTTGACGGAATATTTAGTGCTAAATGAAGCACGGACTCCCGAAACAGGGGAAGATGGTTCCTGACTCATCCGGGTCATCACCCCCTACAGCAATCGGAGAACACATCATGCGCAAGACCATTGGAATCGCCGTGGCCGCGGCCGCCTTGTTGGTGGCCTGTGGAAGCGACGACAACGACGCCACCACCACCGAGGCCCCCACCACCGAGGCCCCGATGACGACCGAAGCCCCCATGGACACCGAGGCCCCGGCCGAGGAGCCCGGTGACATCGTCGCCATCGCCTCGGGCAACGAGGACTTCTCGACCTTGGTTGCCGCCGTGTCGGCCGCCGGTCTCGTCGAGACCCTGCAGGGCGAGGGACCGTTCACGGTCTTCGCTCCCACCAACGCGGCCTTCGAGGCTCTGCCCGCCGGTCTGGTGGACAAGCTGTTGCTCCCCGAGAACAAGGACCTGCTGGTCCAGATCCTCACCTACCACGTGGTGTCGGGTGCCGTCATGGCCGCTGACGTCGTGGCCGGTGACGTTCCTTCGGTCGAGGGCAGCAACATCGCCGTCACCACCAACGACGGTGGTGTGCAGGTGAACGGCGCCAACGTGACCACCGCCGACATCGTGGCCAGCAATGGTGTCATCCACGTGATCGACGCCGTCATCCTGCCCCCGGGCGTGGACGTGTCGGCTCTCTGAGTCGAACGCTTTCGAATCGAGAGGCGGGCCTTCGGGCCCGCCTCTCGTCGTTTCCGGGCTCGTTTCGTGGAATGCCCGATGGCGACGTCGCGACGGGGGAGAATGGGAGTCGTGACGTGTGAGTTGTGCGAGGCCTCGCGATTGACAGAGTGGTTCTACGAGGACGACATCTGTTGGATCGCCGAATGCGAAGCCTGCTGCGTGCCCATGGTGGTGTGGCGCGTTCATGATGCCGCCCCCGACCAAGAAGCAAAAGCCCACATGCATGCGCGACTGGCGGCGGTGGTGGGGGAGTTCTTCGAGTACGAGCACTACGTGGACGACAACATGCGCCAGATCCCCGAGCACTATCACGCCCACGCCAGGTCGCGCGCGGGGTGGTTTGGTCAGCCGGTGCCGCGAAAGGCCCGATGACGAAGTTGTCAGCTGAATCGATCAGTCGAGCTGTTCAGCTGGGACGTTCGGTTCTCGCTCAGCAAGGGCGGCGAATGGGGCGACCGTTCATGCTCTCTCCTCGTTCGACACCGCGATTCGGTGCACGAGTTCGATGAAACCACGAAGAGTGAGCGCCATCTCTGGGTCATTCGGACCATTGAGGCGCGAACACCACGGAGAGTGATGTAGCGACTTCGGAGAGTCGATCATTCAGGGGTGCGACGGATGCTTCTAAGGTGGAACCATGTTGGCTTCAGGTGATCGCGCTCCGGCGCTCGGATTGCTCGACCAGGACGGGAGCAAGGTGTCGCTGTCCTCGTTCAAGGGTCGTCGCGTGTTGTTGTACTTCTATCCGAAGGCCGACACGCCCGGTTGCACCGAGCAAACCTGTTTGTTGCGGGACATCTCGAAGAAGATCGGCGATGTTTCGATCGTCGGAGTCAGCCCCGACGCGGTTGACAAGCAAAAGAAGTTCGCCGTGAAGTACAAGGTTGGATTCCCCTTGTTGTGCGACACCGAACAGGTGGTGAGTCTGAAGTACGGCGTGTGGCAGGAAAAGAGTCTCTACGGACGAAAGTTCATGGGCATCGTGCGCTCGGCATTCCTGATCGGGCCCACCGGGCGCATCGAGGAAGCGTGGTACAAGATCAGTCCGAAGGACACGCCGGCGCGACTCTTGAAGGCCCTCGAGTCATGACCCATCCGCGCCCGCAGGATCTGTTGCCGCATCGGCCTCCGTTTTTGTTCGTCGACGAGATTCTGGATCTCGAGCCGGGTGTATCGGCTCGTGGTGTGTGGCGATTGACGGGCGATGAATGGTTCTTCCCCGGGCACTTCCCGGGTCGACCGACGTTGCCGGGTGTGTTGATGTGCGAAGCCATCGCCCAGATGGGGGCCATCGCGGTGATGGCCGGTGGAACCGCGGTCGGACGGATCCCGTTGTTCGGGGGACTGGACGCGGCGCGATTCCGACGTCAGGTCGGACCGGGAGACGAACTCACGCTGGAAGTGACACTCGGACGGATGTCGTCGCGGGCGGGCAAGGGTTCGGGTCGCGCTCTGCTGGGTGACGTCGTGGCGTGCGAGTGCGACCTGATGTTCGTGCTGGTGGAAGCCTGAGACTCGACGCCTGAGATTCGACAACCGAGTGTCGACGCCTCGGGTCGCAACGTCGTGCGAGGAAAGTCAGGCCGGGCCGAAGATGATCGACCCGTTGTGTCCGCCGAAGCCGAAGTTGTTCGACATCGCGGGGGCCGGAGTCCACGGGCGTGCCGACCCGATCACGACGTCGATGTCGACGTTCTCGTCGAGTTCGGTGGTTCCGGCCGTGGGCGGAATCTCGCCATGTTGCATGGACAACAACACCGACGCCGCTTCGAGCGCGCCAGCCGCGCCGAGCGCATGACCGGTGACGCCCTTGATGCTGGTGACGGCCGGACGGTGTTCGCCGAAAACCGCACTCACGGCGGCGGCCTCGGCTTCGTCGTTGCGCGGGGTGGAGGTTCCGTGCGCGTTGACGTAGGTGACATCGGCGGGCGAAAGGCCGGCGTCGTCGAGGGCCATCCTCATGCATGCGATGGCTCCCACTCCGCCCGGTGACGGTGCGGTGATGTGGTGCGCGTCGGCGTTGCTGGCCGCTCCGAGAACTTCGCCCAGAATCACCGCACCACGCGCGACCGCGTGATCCCATTCCTCGAGCACGAAAATCGCGGCGCCTTCTCCCATCACGAAACCATCGCGCTCGCGATCGAACGGGCGACTGCTTCCGACGGTGGACAATGCGGTCATGTTGCTGAAGCCCGCCAGTGACGACGGTGTCGCGGCGGCTTCGCTGCCACCGCTGATGATGGCGTCACAACGACCCATGGCGATGAGGCGTGCCGCGTAGCCGAGGGCGTGAGTTGCCGCGGCGCACGCGGTGCAAATCGTTTCGTTCGGCCCTTGCAATCCGTAGCGCATGGAGATGGCCGCTCCGGAGGCGTTGGCCATCATCATCGGAACCAGGAACGGCGACACCCGCCGTTCACCTTTCTCCAGACGAATCTGCACCTGTTCTTCGAGGGTTCCGAGGCCACCGATGCCGGTGCCGAGAATGACACCGAAGCGAGACGGATCGACGCCGATGGGATTCGAATCGTGGCCGACCGCACCCGCTTGCGACAGCGCTTCCGCCGCCGCTGCGAGAGCGAATTGTTCGACCCGGTCGGCACGACGTGCTTCTTTGGGGTTGGCAAAAAAGGGATTGGGGTCCCAATCGTCGATGGTGATCCACTGACGGTTGGTCAATCCGGGGCCGTGCAAGCCGGCCCAAAAGGCCTCCTTGCCGACCCCGCAGGTGGAGACGACGCCGAGCCCGGTGACTGCGACACGGCGTCCGAGCATCAGCCCAGCTTTCCGACGATGAGGTCGAAGGCCTGACCGACGGTCTTGATGTCCTCGACCTCCTTTTCGGGAACCTCGACGCCGAACTCTTCCTCGAGGGCCATGACGAGCTCCACGAGATCGAGGCTGTCGGCTTCGAGATCGTCGCCGAACGACGCCTCGGGGACGACCTTGTCAGCGTCGACGCTCAGAACGTCGACGGCGCACTTGCGGAAACGAGCGAATAGTTCCTGATCCATGTTGGGCTCTCCTGACCGCGCCACTCGGCGCTCCTCAAACTGTAAACGGTGGGTGACTCGCGATGAGGTTTCTCGTTCAGTGTCCCATACCGAGGCCGCCATCGACGGGCAGCACGGCCCCGGTGATGTACGCGGCGTCGTCGGAAGCCAGGAACGCGATGGCGGCGGCGATCTCGTCGGCGGAGGCGATACGCGACAACGGAACCGCGGCGGACAGTTCGGCCAGCCTCTCGGGTCCGAGGGCGGCGGTCATCTCGGTCTCCACCGGCCCGGGGGCCACGACGTTCACGGTGATCGAACGGCTGGCGAACTCTCGGGCCAGCGAACGAGCCAGTCCGACGAGGCCGGCCTTCGATGCCGCGTAGTTCGCCTGACCGGCGGAGCCGAGCAGGGCCACCACGGAGCCCACGAAGATGATTCTTCCGTGGCGTGCACGAATCATTCCCTTGGAGGCTCGCTTGGCCACTCGGAACGCCGCCGTGAGGTTCGCATCGAGCACGTCGGTGAAGGACTCCTCCGACATCTTCAGCAACAGGCCGTCGCGCGTCACGCCCGCGTTGGACACCACGATCTCGACGGGGCCCAGGGTCTCTTCGACCGCCGTGAACGCGGCATCGACGGATTCACCCGATCTGACGTCGCATTGAACCGCCATGAATCCATCGGGAGGGGGAGAGGAGTTGTAGGTCACGGCGACCTTGTGACCCGCCTCGGCGAATCGACGCGCGGTGGCCAAACCGATGCCCTTGGACCCGCCGGTGATCAACACCACGCGGCTGCTCGTTGCTGAAGTGGTCATGGCCGGCCGCCAGATTCAGTCAGACTCGAGTCAATTGCCTTTGCTTCAGGGTTGCCCCAACGAAGCACCGCACTGGCCGCGGTCATGCCCGCTCCGAAACCGACGAGAAGCACCAGATCGCCGTCGCGCAGCCGGTCGTTGTTCAGTGCGTCGACCAATGCGAGAGGTATGGAAGCCGATGAGGTGTTGCCCGTGTAATGAAGCACCGTGGCCGCCTTTTCGATGGGGATTCCGAGGCGCTCGCACGCCGCCTGAATGATCCGGATGTTGGCTTGGTGCGGAACGACCAATGCGATGTCGTCGGCGTCCACGCCTGCGGCCGTCAAAGACTTTTGTCCCGAGTCGACCATGATCCGGACGGCGCGACGAAAGACTTCCTTGCCCTCCATCTGGATGTGTCCTCCGATGTCGGAATAGAGGAGGTCCTCCGCGGATCCATCGGAGTCCAGATCCCAGGCGAGCAATTGTCCGGGACCGTCGACCGCTTCGAGCACCACGGCGCCGGAACCGTCGGCGAACAACACCGCGGTGTTGCGATCGGTCCAATCGGTGATGCGCGACAAGGTGTCGGTGCCGATCACCAGCACCTTGCGGGCTCCGATGGCGATGAGTCCGTGAGCGACCGTGAGGGCGTACACGAAACCGCTGCATGCGGCATTCACGTCGAAGGCCCCGCACGACAATCCGAGCGCGTTTTGCACGTGGGCCGAGGTGGCCGGCACGGTGCGGTCCGGCGTGGTTGTGGAGAGAACCAATGCGTCGATCTCGCTCGGATCCACCCCCGACATGGCGAGTGCTCGTCGAGCGCTCTCGATGCTGAGCTCGGCCGTGGTTCCCCCGACATGGCGTTCGGAGATTCCGCTGCGTTCCTTGATCCACTCGTCCGACGTATCGAGCGTCTTGGTCAGATCGGCGTTCGTGACCACCTTTTCCGGCAATGCGCTGCCCCATCCGGTGATGACGGCTCCCCGAGCACCGGGCATGGTGGCCGGCATCTCAGGCCGTCCTCAGCCAGGCGATCGGTTGCCGCGGAGTGATTCGCTCGCCGTCGACGGCGATGAAGGCCTGCAGGATTCCGGCGAAGGCGGAGCGCACCTCGGCATCGCCGACGGTTCCGATGATCGTTCCGATCTCGATGATCGCTCCGGGCAGCAATTCCGGTCGGGGGCTGAAGATTCCGGCGGCGGGACTGACGACCAACCGTTCGACCGCGAACAGGTGCTCGCCTTCCAATTGTGCGGGCGAGGTGGGCGAGGAGCTGTTCACCCACTCGATGAATTTGTCGAGATCGTCCGGAGTGGCGATGGAAATCGTGCGTGCACCGTCGATGGTCCTCTTGGCCATCCCGGTGAGCACCCCTCCGGGTCCGAGCTCGGCGAAGCTGGTGACACCCAGTTCCGACAGGCTGGTCAGACATTGACGCCAGCGCACCGGGCTCGAGAGTTGTGCCGAGAGCAGGCTGGCCCATTCGTCGCCTCGATCATGGGCGGCGGCGTCGACGTTGGAGATGACCGGCACGTCGGTGTCACGGGGATTTGCGGCGGCGATCGCCTGACGCAGATGATCCCGCGCCGGAGCCATGAACGGAGTGTGGAAGGCCCCCGACACCGGCAAAGGCATGGCCTTTTTCGCCCCCAACTCCTTGGCGATCTCGATCGCCTTGGCCACACCGTCGGGTGAGCCGGCGATGACGATCTGTCCGGGAGCGTTGAAGTTCGCCACCCACACGTCGGAGTCGGCTCGGCGACAGGCGACCTCCACCAACTCGTCATCGAGTCCGAGAATCGCCGACATCGTGCCCGGATTGGATGTTCCCGCCACGTGCATGGCATCGGCGCGTTCGCACACCAGCCGAACCCCATCGTCGAAACCGAGGGCACCGGTGGCGGTGAGGGCCGTGTACTCGCCAAGGCTGTGGCCGGCACAGAAACTCGGCTCCACTCCGAGCCGTTCCACCGCGTCCAGGACCATCAGGCTGGACACGAAGGTGGTGAGTTGGGCGTTTCGGGTGTCCTTCAATTCATCGGCATCGGCGTCGAGGAGCAATCGCGCGACGTCGCGTCCGGCGACTTCGCTGGCCTCGGACACCAGTTCCCACGAATCGTGGTCGGCCCACGGACGACCCATTCCGGGCCGTTGCGAGCCCTGACCGGGGAAAGTGAATGCGAGCACAGCGGAGAACTTAGACCTTCGTCGACCGCCGATCGCGTCTCATGTGACGTCGACCGGGTGGACGCGCGAGAGCATCGGGTAGCGTGTCGGGCACGCCCCGGTAGCCCAACGGCAGAGGCAGCGGCTTCAAACTCCGTACGGTGTGGGTTCGAATCCCACCCGGGGCACAACATTCTCTTTTTCCGTACACTGCCGACATGGGTCGGCGTCTGATCGAACGTCGTCTGCGAGACGTCGGAGCTCGATTACGAACGTTGCGAGCGTCGCTCGCGGTGGCCGAGGAGCAACTCGAGCATCTCGCCGCCGAGGCCGAGGACAAAGGTCTGAAAGCACTGGTCTCGGAGACACCCGGAGCCGACCTCGAGTATCGGGAGGCGCGCCGCCACGCCGACGCCATGGTGCGACATCGAGACGCGGTGAAGGCGTCGATCTCGGAACTGGAAGCCCGTCAGGATCAACTGCTGGACCAACTGGGTTCCTGATCGGGTCGGCGAATCGTCGGGGGTTCGACGGTCACGATCGATGGGCGAGTGCGTCGGGATGGTTGAATGTCGGCGTGAGCGTTCGTGTGGTCATCGCCGAGGACGAGGCAATCATTCGCCTCGACCTGAAAGAGACCCTCGAAGAGGAGGGCTACACGGTCATCGGCGAAACGGGTCGCGGAGATCAGGCACTCGAACTGGTCCGATCGCTGCAGCCCGACTTGGCGATTCTGGACGTGAAGATGCCCGGGATGGACGGCCTCGAAGTGGCCAAGGTCATCGGCGACGAACGTATCTGCGGAGTCCTCGTGTTGACCGCGTTCAGTCAACGAGAGATCATCGAGCAGGCACGCGACGCGGGTGCGCTCGCCTATCTCGTCAAGCCGTATCAGAAGAGCGATCTCATCCCGGCGATCGAGGTGGCGATCGGGCGTTTCCGTGAACTGCAGGCGTTGTCGGGCCATGTCGACGCTCTCGGGGAGCAATTGGAGGCCCGCAAGTTGATCGATCGGGCCAAGGGTCGCCTCATCGACGAATTCGCCATGAAAGAGCAGGACGCTTTCTCCTTCATCCAGCGGACCGCGATGAAGGAGCGCTCCAAGATGCGCGAGGTCGCCGAGCGAATCATCTCCGGCGAACTTCGGCCGTCCTGACCGTCGGGACCGGAGCACTTCGCGTGTCGCACCTTCGTGCGAAGATCGTCCCATGACCGACAACGATCGGACCCTGCTCGTCCTCGACGGAAACTCGCTCACCTATCGAGCCTTCTTCGGCATTCCAGCCGACATGGTGACCGCATCAGGTCAGGTGACCAACGCGGTCTTCGGTTTCACGTCGATGTTGCTCACGGTGCTGAAGGATCGTCGGCCCGATGGCGTCGTGGTGGCCTTCGACCGCCCCGAGCCAACGTTCCGGCACGTCGCCGAACCTTCGTACAAGGCGCAGCGCGAGGAGACCCCCGACATCCTTCGTCAGCAGATGGGAATCGTGAAGGAAGTCCTGGCGGCACTCGGTATCACCACCATCGAATGTGTCGGGTTCGAAGCCGACGATGTCATCGCCACCGTCGCCGATCGCGCCGTCGAGGGCGGGTACAAGGTCATCATCGTCACGGGAGACCGCGACAGTTACCAGTTGGTTCGTGATCCCGGCGTTCGGGTTCTCTACAACAAACGCGGCGTCACCGATTACGCGCTCTACGACGAGGCGGGAATTCTCGACAAGACGGGCGTGCGCCCGGACCAGTATCCGGCGTACGCCGCTCTTCGCGGTGATCCCAGCGACAACCTGCCCGGTGTTCCCGGGGTGGGCGAGAAGACCGCGGCCAAGCTGATCACGCAATACGGAGACCTCGACGGAATCTTCGCGCACGTGTCGGAGCAGACGCCGAAACTTCAGGCGGCGTTGCGCGACAACGAAGGCGTCGCCCGCAAGAACCTCGAACTGATGGTGTTGCGCCACGACGCACCCATCGAATTCGAACTCGAACACGTGGCCATCACGCCGGACATGCCCAAGGTCGTCGAACTGTTTCGGGCCCTCGAATTCCGAACGATGGGTCAACGTCTCGCCGAAGTTCTCGGCCTCTTGGGAGGGGCTGGCGCCGAGTTCACATCCGGTGCCGACTCCCTCGAACTGGGCGTTTCGACCGAACGGCGGGTTTTGTCCGCCGAGGTCTCCGGATCGTCGGTGGCGGAATCATTGGCGAAGTTGAATGGGCTCGCCGAGGTGGCCGTGGCCGGACATTGGTCGGGTCAGCCCGGACGTTCCACCCTGACGGGCATCGCGGTCGTCGTCGATCGGGACTCTTGCGAGGTGGCATGGCTCGACCACCGCGCATTGGTCGAGGGTCACGTGCGCGAATGGTTGTCGTCGGTGGCGCTGGTGGGACACGATGCGAAAAGCTTGATGCGGTCGCTCCTCGACATGGGCATCGATCTGAAGGGACTGCGTCTCGACACCGCCATCGCCGCGTACCTGATCGACCCCGCCAAGAACGATTACTCGGTGGCGGATCTGTTGAATCGATACACCGATCTGGAATTCGGGACCGACACGAGTGCGCAGGGCGAGCTCGACCTCGACGGAACGGCGCTGTCCGAAGCGTCCGAGGCCGGCCGAAACGCGCTCGGGATCTCCCATCTGGTCGCACCTTTGCGAGAGGCTCTGGAAGCGCAAGCGATGACGTCGTTGCACGACGACATCGAGAACCCGCTCGTGCGAATTCTGGCGCGGATGGAGCATGTCGGCATCGCGGTGGATCGCGAGGCACTGAGGCGCATCTCCGATCGGCTCACGATCGAGACCAAAGAATTGGGGGAGGCCCTTCAGCGCATCGCGGGCAGTTCCTTCAATCCGAATTCACCGTCGCAACTCGGTCGGATCCTGTTCGACGAGAAGGGCCTCACGCCGCCGAAGAAGACCAAAACCGGGTATTCCACGGACGCGGCCACGCTGGAGAAACTGCGTGACGAGTGGCCCGAGTTCATCGATCCCTTGATGCGTTTCCGCGAGGTCGACAAGTTGCGGGGCACCTACGGGGAAGGGCTCTTGGCCGAGGTCGCGTCCGACGGACGCATCCACGCGACCTTCAACCAAACCGTGGCTCGAACCGGACGCCTCTCGAGTGATCGCCCGAATCTGCACAACATCCCGGTGCGAACCGACGAGGGTCGGGTGTTCCGAACGGCATTCGTTCCCCGAGCCGGTTCTCGATTGCTGGTCGCCGATTACAACCAGATCGAACTTCGATGCATCGCACATCTCGCCGATGATCCCGGATTGATCGCGGCCTTTCGCGAAGGGCGCGACGTGCACAATGCGACGGCGGCGCGCGTGTTCGGCGTGGACGTGGATCAGGTCAGCCACGAGCAACGTTCGCGGGCGAAGATGGTTTCGTACGGTCTCGCGTACGGCATGGAGGCCTACGGACTGGGGCAGCGACTCGCCATCAGCACGGGTGAGGCCGCCGAGATCCTCGATGCGTATTTCGCCGCTTTTCCCAACGTGCACGACTACATGGAGCGAACCGTGGCCGAAACCAAGACGCGCGGCTACACGTTGACGATGTTCGGGCGCCGACGTCGCATTCCCGAACTGGAGAATTCGAATTTCCGGATCCGACAGATGGGTGAACGCCAGGCCATGAACGCTGGCATCCAGGGCCTGGCGGCCGACATCTTCAAGATCGCTCTCATCGGAATCGACCGTGCGTTGGAGTCGGAAAACCTGCAGTCGCGTCTCGTGCTTCAGGTCCACGACGAGGTGATCGTCGAGGCGCCCGATTCCGAAGTCGAGCGGGTCGAGTCCTTGGTTCTCGGCATCATGCAAGGTGCCGTCGAACTGAAAGTGCCCCTCGCGGTGAACTCGGCGTGGGGTCTGTCGTGGGCGGACGCCAAGGGTTGACCGAGGACCCCATGCCCGACGCCCCCGATACGACCGAACCGGTGGACACGCATTGGTTCGAGGCCTTGGCCCGTCACATGGGCGGCGCCTATCTGCGCTATTCCTTCACCAAAGGGACCGCGCAGGAGATCGACCATTTGATGACGGCACTCGACCTGCGTCCCGGTATGCGGGTCCTCGACGTCGGTTGTGGTCCCGGTCGTCATTCGCGGGAGTTGGCGCGCCGAGGTGTCCACGCGCACGGAGTCGACGTGAGTGCCGACTTCGTCGACCTGGCCCGTACCGATGCGCCCTTCGGGGCCACGTTCGAGCGCTGGGACGCCCGTGAACTGGCGAATGCGCACCACCTACATGGTGCTTTCGATGCCGTGATCTGTCTGTGCCAGGGTGCCTTCGGTCTGAACCTGGACGACCATCAGGACCGTCGGGTGATGGCCGGGATCGCGACATGCCTTCGACCGGGTGGCCGATTGGCGCTGAGCGCTTTCAATGCGTTCTTCGTGGTGAAGCACCACGTCGAAGCCACCTTCGACCCGGCCACCGGGGTGTCGGTGGAGGAGACCGTCGTCCGCAACGGGTCGGGCGAGGGCAAAGACGTGCTGTTGTGGACCGGGTGCTACACCCCGCGCGAGTTGCGCCTACTACTCGGCTCCGAAGGATTCGGGGTCGAGAGCATCTCCTCGGTGGAGCCGGGGGCGTACGGCGACGCCCCGCCGTCCGTGGACAGCCCCGAGTTCCTGGTGATCGCCCGACGGGTCTGAGGTCGTGCGTCCCGTCCGAAGGGGTGCGCCGGAGGGAATCCCGGGCGAACGCTGGTAACTTTCAGTGGTTCGTCGGGCTCGTCCGGCGAGCGTGTCCCTGTCCCTCTAGTTACATAGTTCGAAAGCGATCAGTCCCTTGTCCGACACCATGACCCCCGCCTCGTCCGAATTCGCTCCCATGGGAACGGTCGACGCAGACGGCAATTACACCCCCCGCAAGATCACCGAAAACGACCTGGCGGGAACCTTCGCCGACGCCATCGAAGGCACGATGACCAAGCTCGCCGACGGCGAAGTGGTTCGTGGAACCGTGGTGAAGATCGACAAGGACGAGGTTCTGGTCGACATCGGATACAAGAGCGAGGGTGTGATCCCCGGTCGCGAGTTGAGCATTCGCAATGACGTCGACCCCGGCGAGATCGTGAAGTTGGGTGAAGAGGTCGAGGCTCTCGTTCTCACCATGGAGGACAAGGAAGGTCGCCTGATCCTCTCCAAGAAGCGCGCGCAGTACGAGCGCGCGTGGGGCACCATCGAGAAGAAGAAGGAAGCCGAGGAGATGGTCGAGGGTCTGGTCATCGAGGTGGTCAAGGGTGGCCTCATCGTCGACATCGGACTGCGCGGATTCCTTCCGGCATCGTTGGTGGAACTGCGTCGTGTCCGCGACCTCCAGCCGTACGTGGGCAAGGTTCTGCAGGCCAAGATCATCGAACTCGACAAGAACCGCAACAACGTCGTGTTGTCGCGCCGCGCTTATCTGGAAGAGACCCAGAAGGAGGCCCGCGACGGTTTCCTCACCAACCTCAAGGTCGGCGACGTCCGCGATGGTGTGGTGTCGAGCGTGGTGGCCTTCGGTGCGTTCGTCGACCTCGGCGGCATGGATGGACTCATCCACGTCAGCGAGTTGTCCTGGAACCACGTCGACCATCCGGGTTCGGAAGTCAAGATCGGTGACCCCGTCACGGTGAAGGTTCTCGACATCGACTACGAGCGTGAGCGCATCAGCCTGTCGCGCAAGCAGACCCAGAAGGACCCGTGGGAGGTCTTCGCCTCCGGGCACGAGGTCGGTCAGCTGGTGTACGGCCGTGTCACCAAGTTGGTGCCGTTCGGTGGATTCGTTCAGGTCGGAGAGGGCATCGAGGGTCTCGTGCACATCAGCGAGATGAGCACCCAGCATGTCGAGGCCCCCGAGCAGGTCGTGGCCCCCGGTGAAGAATTGTGGGTCAAGATCATCGATCTGGATCTCGCGCGTCGTCGCATCAGCCTCTCGATCAAGCAGGCCGCCGAGGGTGGCGAACTGGCCGAGGAGTACCGCAAGCACTTCGAAGTGGACGAGCACGGCAACTGGACCGCGGGCGCCGACGATGCTTCGCGCGAGGCCACGTGGGCCGAGTACTACGGCGAGGGCGGCGAGGGTGCCCCCGAAGCCGAGGCGGCTCCCGAAGCCTGATCTTCCGTTCGAAACCGCCGAACGCAGAATGCGTTCGAACACTCGGATTCGAACAGTCAGTTGGTGTCGTCGATACGGACGACACCCATGCGTATGGCCTTCACCACCGCTTCGGTGCGATCGCGGGCGTCCAACTTCGCGTAAATGGCCGCGAGATGGTTCTTCACCGTCTTCTGGCTGATGAAGAGTCGCTGGGCCACCTCGGGGGTGGAGCATCCGGTGGCCACTTCGCGCAGCACTTCCAACTCTCGTTCCGTGAGGTCGTGATCGGGCATTTCGTCGACGACCGCCAGCATCGCCTCGGCGACCTTCGGCGACAATGTGACGTCGCCTCCGAGGATCTGATTCATCAGGTCGACGACATGGTCGATCGACGAGGACTTGTCGATGTATCCCACGGCACCGGCGTTGATGGCCTCGCGAATGGTTCGGGCGTCGGAGTGCATGGAGAGGACCAGAACACGCTGTCGTCCGTCGGCCCGCATGATCGATCGGGTGGCCGAGATGCCGTCCCCGCCGGGCATGGAGATGTCCATCAACACGAGATCGGGTCGCAGTTCGAGCGCGAGAGCGACCGAAGTCGGACCGTCGGAGGCTTCGGCCACGACCTCGAAATCGCAAGCCTCGAGATTTCGTCGCAAGGCCTCGCGAAGCAGTTGATGGTCGTCGACCAGCAAGATGCGTCGAGGAGTCATGGCATCGACTCCTCGAGCGGCAGGCGAATCGTCACCGCAGTGCCATCGGCACCGGAGTCGATGAGGAGGGAGGCGCCGATCCATTCCGCTCGCTCCCGCATACCGGAGATTCCGTGGCCCCGAAGTTCGGGGTCGAATCCGCGCCCGTCGTCTCGAATGACCACGTTCACCTGATCGTCGCTCAGGGAGAGATCGAGGACCACGTGGCGAGCCCGCGCGTGACGCTCGACGTTCAGCAATGCCTCGCGCATCATGAGGTGAATCTCGGTGGCCGTTCCGTCGGTGGCCAGTTGGTGCAAAACAGAATCCGAATCGATGCGGTGGTTCACGGTGACTTTCACCCCGGAACGTCGAGTCATCCGATCGGCGAGTTCTTTCACCGAGGACGCGTCGAGGGCGCGGCCGTCTCGATCCGCACGAAGATCGTCGAGCAATCGTCGAATATCGGAGATCGTCGAGCCCACGTGTTCGCGGACCCGCATGATCTCGGCTCGTTTCGCCTCGTCCACACCTCGCGAGAGGTCGTCCAGTTCGAATCCGATGGCCGCCAGGGAACCCGACACGCGATCATGCAACTCACGAGCGACGCGGGAACGTTCGTCACGAGCCACCCGTTCGGCCAGTCGTGCGAAGATGCGAGCGTTGTCCAGTGCCAATGCGAGAGCGTCGGCCACCCCGACGATGGCCTCGCGTTCGGCGACGGTCGCACTGCGACCCTGGGTCCATTCGCCGGCGATGAAACCCAGAACCTGACCTCGAGCGCGCAATGCGTGGTACACCCCGTGGCCGGCCATGCGCCAGAGGGTTCCGTCGCTGGTTTCGATCGGGCGATCGTTGTCGAGACATCGCAACGCGGGAGAACGTTCGTTCAGTGGGTCGGTCGCGATCACATCGTCGGGACCGGCGACGACCGACCAACTCCCGTCGGTCTGGTTGATCAAGGCGACGATGATGGCGTCGGCCGACACCACTCGTCGGGCATTCTCCACACCGCGTTGCACCACCTCATCGGCGTCGAGGCTCGATGACAAAGTGACGGCCATCTTCTGCAGTGAGAGAAGCAACTCGTTCGCTCGCGCCAACTGTTCGAGGTGACCGGAGGGGTCGTCGGAGCGAACCGATCGACGACGTTCCACCAAGGGCCACGACATCTCGCCGGTCTCATCCTGCACCGGCACCGGACGTAGGGCGGGGTGGTTGGGGGACCGGCGGCGACGACGATCGGACACAGGGGCAGGGTACCGGTCGGGCTTCGGCGTAGCGTGTCGCCATGATTCTGGTTGGACTCACTGGTGGCATCGGATCGGGCAAATCCACCGTCTCGGCCCGTCTGGCATCCCGCGGCGCGGTCATCATCGATGCGGACGCCATCACGCGGGAGGTTCAGTTGCCCGGGTCCGATGTCGTGAAGGAATTGGCGGAGCGATTCGGCCCCGAGGTTCTGGCGGCCGATGGCTCGTTGGAGCGCCAAGCTCTGGCGAACATCGTCTTCACCGACCCCGAGGCGTTAAAGGCTCTGAACGCCATCGTTCATCCCGCCGTCGGTCGCGAGATGAACCGCCGCATGATCGAGCAACGAGCGACCACCAACGTCGTCGTTCTCGACATTCCGTTGCTCACCGAGAATCCGCGGGAGGGATTGCAGGGTCGCATCGTGGTGGACGTGCCGGTGGAGACACAGGTGCAACGACTCGTGGCGCATCGTGGCTTCGACGAGGCCGATGCTCGGGCCCGCATCTCACGACAGGCCTCCCGCGAGGACCGACTCGCCAAAGCGGACTTCGTGGTCGACAACAGTGGAGCACCCGAGGATCTCGACGCGCAGATCGATCGGTTGTGGGATTGGTTGATCTCGTTGCCCCAACTTCCCGCGGACTACGAGCCGGTGACACCAATCCCCAAGGGATGAATCTCGGGCTCCCAAAGGATGATTCTCGGGAACAGGTGTTCGCTCGGACACCTCGAGCGACCTAGGATCGTGAGGTGAGCAGTGGCGTCGAGTCCCGCGACGGGATCCCCTTTCGGGTGGTGGCCGATTACGCACCGGCGGGCGATCAACCCAAGGCGATCGCCGAGTTGTCGGATGGAATCGAAACCGGTCTGCGTTATCAGACGCTTCTCGGAATCACGGGTTCGGGCAAGAGTGCCACGATCGCCTGGACCATCGAACGCACGCAACGACCAACCCTGATTCTCGCTCCCAACAAGAGCCTCGCCGCTCAGTTGGCTCAGGAGATGAAGGAGTTTTTCCCCGACAATCGGGTCGAGTACTTCGTCAGCTACTACGACTATTACCAGCCGGAGGCCTACATCGCCTCGAGTGACACCTACATCGAGAAGGACTCGTCCATCAACGACGACATCGATCGGCTTCGTCACTCGGCAACCGCTGCGCTTCTGACGAGGCGCGACACGATCGTGGTGGCGTCGGTGTCGTGCATCTACGGAATGGGTGATCCGGACGAGTACCGCGGGCAATTGCTCGAGCTGCACGTCGGTGTGGACTACGACATGCGAAGCGTCTTGCGTCGTCTCGTGGACCTTCAATACGACCGCAACGACATGAGTCTCGGGCGTGGCAACTTCCGGGTTCGGGGCGACACCATCGAAATCCATCCGGCCTACGAGGAATCGGTGTTGCGGGTCGAGATGTTCGGTGACACGGTCGATCGATTGACCATGATCGATCCATTGACCGGTGAAACCTTGCGCGAGTTGCCGGCCACCGTGGTTTTCCCCGCGACCCACTACGTCACCGGTGAGGAGCGCATGCGCCGAGCGATGGTCGGCATCGAAGCCGAGTTGCAGGAACGCTTGGCGCAGTTCAAAGCTGAGGGAAAGTTGCTCGAGGCCCAACGACTGCAGATGCGCACCCAACACGATCTGGAAATGATGCAGGAGGTCGGCTACTGCAACGGCATCGAGAACTATTCGATGCACATCGACGGACGTCAGCCGGGCGAGCCTCCTTTCACCCTTCTGGACTACTTCCCGAAGGACTACTTGTTGGTGATCGACGAGAGCCACGTCGCGGTTCCCCAGCTGCACGGTCAGTACGCCGGCGATAGAAGCCGCAAGGACATCCTCGTCGAGCACGGTTTCCGACTTCCCAGTGCTCGGGACAATCGACCCTTGCGGTTCGAGGAAGTCGTCGAGCGAGTCAATCAATGCGTGTTCCTGTCGGCGACGCCGAGTCCGTACGAGCTGAAGGAGTCCCAACGGGTCGTCGAGCAAATCGTGCGTCCGACCGGGTTGGTCGACCCCGAGGTCGTCATCAAACCCACGAAGGGCCAGATCGACGATCTCATGGAGCAAGTCAACACTCGCGTGACCATGGGTGACCGCGTGCTGGTGACGACCCTCACCAAGAAGATGGCCGAGGATCTCACTGAGTACCTGCTGGAGCAGGGCATGCGAGTTCGTTACCTGCACAGCAACATCGACACCATCCAGCGAATCGAAATTCTGCGTTCGCTGCGTCTCGGCGAGTTCGACGTGTTGGTGGGTATCAACCTGCTTCGCGAGGGTTTGGACCTCCCGGAGGTGAGCCTGGTCGCGATCCTCGACGCCGACAAGGAAGGATTCCTTCGCAGCGAGACCTCGCTCATTCAGATGATCGGACGCGCCGCACGAAACGTCGACGGTCAAGTGATCATGTACGCGGATCAGATCACACCGTCGATGCAGCGGGCCATCAGCGAGACGAATCGTCGTCGGGGATTGCAATTGGCGCACAACAAGGAACACGGCATCAATCCGCAGACCATCCGCAAAGCGGTTGGTGACATCCTCTCGATGCTGAGACCCGACGGTGACCACACGGCACCGGTTCCGGGCAAGGACCGTCGTCGGCAGAAGGAGCGGGACAAGGTGCAGCGGGAGTTGCGAACCCTCCCGCAGCAGGAGCTCGCGCGACTCGTGCAGACGCTCGAGGAGGAAATGCATGAGGCCGCCGCCGATCTCAAGTTCGAGTACGCGGCGAGACTGCGTGACGAAATCAACGAACTACGACGGGAGATGCGCGATGCCGGTTGAGAGCCGGTGAAGCGCGATGGGTAGTCTCCGAACATGTCCGATCGTCTGGTGGTTCGTGGTGCGCGTGAGCACAATCTGAAGAACATCAGCGTCGATCTTCCCCGCGACAAGATGATCGTGTTCACCGGTCTCTCGGGGAGCGGAAAGTCATCGTTGGCTTTCGACACGATCTACGCCGAAGGACAACGTCGATACGTCGAATCGTTGAGTGCCTACGCCCGACAGTTCCTCGGCCAAATGGACAAGCCAGATGTCGACGTCATCGAGGGTCTGTCGCCCGCCATTTCGATCGACCAGAAATCTGGTAGTCGCAACCCGCGTTCGACCGTGGGAACCATCACCGAGGTGTACGACTATCTGCGACTGCTCTACGCGCGCATCGGTCAGCAGCACTGCCCGACCGACGGAACCCGTTTGGCGCGTCAAACGCCGCAGCAGATCGTCGATCGGGTGTTGACGCTCGGCGACGGGACCCGATTCCAGGTGTTGGCTCCGGTGGTGCGGGCACGCAAAGGCGAATACGAGACCCTCTTGAACGATCTCGCCGGACAAGGGTTCGTGCGCGCACGTGTGGATGGCGAGGTCGTGGACATCGTCGAATTCCTGAAGCGGGACACGAAGTTGGCTCGGTACGAACAGCACACGATCGACGTCGTCGTCGACCGCCTCGTTCGCAAGGACGGAATCGAACGCCGCCTGACCGACAGCCTCGAGACGGCTTTGCGCCTGGCAGACGGTGTGGCGACGGTCGAGATCATCGGGGACAAGGGTGCCGAGGACGAAAGCCTCACGTTCAGTCAGCACCTGGCGTGTCCTTCGTGCGGCTTGTCGTTCGAGGAACCCGCGCCCCGCAACTTTTCTTTCAACTCGCCGTTCGGTGCGTGCGAAACGTGTGATGGGCTCGGCACCACCTTCGAGGTGGATCCCGAGCTCGTGATTCCCGACCCCGATCTGGCCTTGAGTCAGGGTGCCATTGCTCCGTGGCGCAGCGCGACCACCGGTTTCTTTCAGCGAATTCTCGAGTCCGTCGCCGGTGATCACGGAATCGACCTGAACAAGCCGTGGGGCAAGTTGCCGGCTAAATCGCAGAAGATCGTGCTGAACGGTCTTCCCGGAAACATCACTGTGAAGTTCAAGAATCGTTACGGCCGAGCCCGCCAGTTCAACACCACCTTCGAAGGTGTCATCCCCTGGATCAAACGTCGTCACGAGGGAGCCGAGAGCGACTGGAGCCGCGAGCAGTACGAGGGCTACATGCGGTTGGTGCCGTGCTTGGCCTGCTCCGGCATGCGCCTCAAGCCCAGCACGTTGGCGGTCACCATCAACGACAAGAACATCTCCGAGGTCTGCGAGATGTCCATCGCCGATTCGGCTTCGTTCCTGGCCGGACTGGTGTTGTCGGATCGGGATCGCATCATCGCCGAACGCGTCGTGAAGGAGATCAACGCGCGCTTGGGCTTCCTTCTCGACGTGGGTCTCGATTACCTAACTTTGGCTCGCTCGGCGGGCACTTTGGCCGGAGGAGAGGCGCAACGCATCCGTCTCGCGAGTCAGATCGGATCCGGATTGGTGGGAACTCTCTATGTTCTGGACGAACCATCAATTGGACTGCATCAGCGCGACAATCGTCGCCTGATCGACACGCTCATTCGTCTCCGAGATCTGGGAAACACGGTGCTGGTGGTCGAGCACGATGAGGAGACGATCAAGGAAAGCGACTGGATCGTGGACATCGGGCCCGGAGCCGGCGAACACGGCGGTGAGGTCGTCTATAGCGGTCCCGTGAAGGGGATCGGCAAAGTGAAGGAGTCGGTCACCGGCCAGTACATCACGGGCAAGCGTTCCATTCCGGTGCCCGAGAAGCGTCGGGTGCCGGGCAAAGAGTGGCTGGAGATCGTGGGTGCGCGCGAGCACAATCTGCGCGATGTCACGGCCCGCATTCCGTTGGGGTGTTTCGTCGCGGTGACCGGCGTGTCGGGCAGCGGGAAGAGCACCCTCGTGCGCGACATTCTTCTGCCGGTGCTGATGCAGCAGATCTACAAGTCGAAGGATCCCGCCGGTCGTCACAAGCGCATCAACGGCATCCAGTTCCTCGACAAGGTGATCGACATGGATCAGTCACCGATCGGTCGCACGCCACGGTCGAACCCGGCCACGTACACCGGTGTGTTCGACAACATTCGCAAGTTGTTCGCCACCACGGCCGAAGCGAAGGTTCGTGGCTATATGCCCGGCCGATTCTCGTTCAACGTGCAGGGCGGTCGCTGCGAAGCCTGTTCCGGCGATGGAACGATCAAGATCGAAATGCACTTCCTGCCCGATGTGTACGTTCCCTGCGAAGTGTGCAAGGGCGCTCGGTACAACCGGGACACCCTGGAGATTCAGTTCAAGGGAAAGAACATCTCCGAGGTCTTGGACATGCCCATCTCCGAGGCGGTCGAATTCTTCTCCAACCAACCGGCGATCGCTCGACACATGCAGACCCTCGTCGATGTCGGATTGGGTTACGTTCGCCTCGGACAATCGGCGCCGACGTTGTCGGGTGGCGAGGCGCAACGCGTGAAGTTGGCGACCGAACTCGCCAAACGAAGCACCGGACACACCATCTACCTGCTCGACGAGCCGACGACCGGACTTCATTTCGAGGATGTACGTCGCTTGCTCACCGTGCTGTCTCGTCTCGTGGATCAGGGAAACACGGTTTTGGTGATCGAACACAATCTCGACGTCATCAAGACCGCCGACTGGCTCATCGACCTTGGTCCCGAGGGCGGTAGTGGTGGCGGTTCGATCATCGCGGAGGGTTCTCCCGAGGAGGTGGCCCGCGCGGCCACGAGCCACACTGGCCGGTTCCTCGCCCCGCTTCTGGCCAAGGGCTGAGTCGTCGTGGTGGCTCGACCGGAAGCCGGAACGATTCCCGAGCTTCCGGGTTCGTACCAATTCAAAGACGAATTCGGCCGCGTCATTTACGTGGGCAAAGCCACGAACCTGCGACAACGGTTGAGCAGTTACTTCCAGGATCCGGTGCACCTTCATCCGCGCACCGCGCAGATGGTGGCCACGGCGACGTCGGTCGAGTGGATGACCGTGCGCAACGAGGTCGAGGCCCTCATTCTGGAGTACTCGCTGATCAAGCAGCATCGCCCGCGTTTCAACGTTCGACTTCGCGATGACAAGAGCTACCCGTTCCTCGCCATCACGCTCGACGAGGAGTGGCCGAGAGCGGTGGTGGTGAGGGGCACGAAGAAGCGTGGCGTGCGCTACTTCGGTCCGTATCCGCACGCGTACGCCATTCGCGAAACCCTCGATCTGCTGTTGCGCACATTCCCCGTTCGAACCTGCAGTGCGGGCAAGTTCAATCAACACCAACGACTCGGCCGGCCCTGTCTCTTGTTCCACATCGAGAAGTGCAGCGGACCCTGCGTCGGCGAGGTCGACGCCGAGAAGTACGCGTCGATGGTCGAGGACCTGTGTTCCTTTCTCGATGGGGAGACCGACGACATAGTGCGGCGAATGAAAGTCGAGATGGAAGAGGCATCGAAGGCTCTCGAGTTCGAGCGAGCGGCGCGAATGCGCGACAGGTTGGCGGCGGTGTCGAAGGCCGTCGAGAAGCAACAGATCGTGGGGGAGCGTTCGGAGGACATCGACGTCATTGGCGTTGCCCAGGACGAGTTGGAGGCCGCGGTGCAGGTTTTCTTCGTTCGCAAGGGTCGCATCGTCGGTCGCAAGGGCTTCGTCATGGACAAAGTGGAGCAACTGGAGAACCAGACTTTGATGAACCGGCTCGTGGAGGGTTTGTACGGTGAAGAGCCACCCCTCGGAGTGCCCAAGATGATCCTCGTGCCGGTCCAGCCGTCGTCGTCGCAGGTGCTCGAAGACTGGTTGAGCGCGGAACGGGGAAGTCGCGTGGAGATTCGCGTCCCGGTTCGGGGCGACAAGCGCGAACTCATGGAAATGGTCGACCGCAACGCCAAGGAGGATTTCCATCGCCACCGTCTCAAGCGGTCGAGCGACCACAACAGTCGTAGTCGAGCCTTGAGCGAACTGCAGGATCTTCTGGGACTTCCGGAGGCTCCCCTTCGCATCGAGTGTTATGACATGGCGCATCTGCAGGGAACCGACTACGTCGGATCGATGGTGGTTCTGGAGGATGGTCTCCCTGCCAAGCGCGAATACCGTCGCTTTCGCGTGAAGGAAGTTCCCGGAAACGACGATTTCGCGGCCATGGAGGAAGTCCTGACTCGACGTTTGAAGGCCTACCTCGAGGAAAGAGATGGGGTATTGGCGGATGAGACGACGAACGAAAGAGCACGAGCGCGAAAGTTCGCCTACCCCCCGCAACTGCTTTTGGTCGATGGTGGCAAGGGCCAGTTGGCGGTGGCCGAACGGGTCGTTCGCTCCCTCGGGTTGGAGAGCGAAATCCCGGTCGCATCGTTGGCCAAGAGATTCGAGGAAGTCTTCGTGCCGGGTCGATCGGAGCCGGTCGACGTTCCTCGGGGGAGTGAAGCGTTGTTCATGTTGCAGCGCATTCGCGACGAGGCCCACCGTTTCGCGAACACGTTCCATCGTGAAGTCCGTGGGAAACGAATGGTGGCCAGTGCATTGGACGACATCGACGGCCTCGGGGAGGCCCGCAAGAAGAAGCTGATCAAGGCCTTCGGTGGTGTGAACGCGGTGAAGAAGGCCACGCTCGAGGAGTTGACGGCGCTCTCGTGGCTACCGGAAGCGGTGGCCCGAAACGTGTTCGAGAAGTTCCACCCACTCGGTTGACAAATTTGGTTAACAAAATGCGGGAATGACGTCCCGGGCGAAACGTTCGTAGGACTCGCGCCGGACCTCGGCCGAATCACCGAGCACGAAGTCGGGAACGATGATCTCGTCGAAACCAAGGTCCCGATAACGAGCAATGCTTTGGATCATGACCTCGGCGTTGCCCACGATCGATCGGTCGATCGGTGCCTTCTCGGCCACTTTTCGGGCCACGTTGTCGTCGTCGACGAAGAAGAACAAGGCCTGCACCGAACAACGGATCGTCCCGGGATCTCGCCCGACCCGCTCGCACGCCTCACGAAGCGCACGAATTCGCCCGGCGGCGGTCTCCGGTGTTCCCCAGGTGTTCCACTCGTGGGCGTGTCGCGCGGTGATCTCGGTCATGCGGCGACCTCCGGTGCCCACGAGAACCGGCAAAGGTGTCTGAACGGGTTTCGGTTCGCACGGTGCGTCCCGCATGACGAAATGGCGACCGTCAAAACTCGTTCGTTCGTTGGCGAGGAGGTCGTTGATGATCACGATGGCCTCTTCGAAACGATCCACCCTGGCGGCCGGATCCATGAGGTCGACACCGTACGCGTCGTGCTCATTGACCTGCCACCCGGCTCCGACACCGAGCACGAGTCGACCGTTCGATTGGCGATCGATCGTCGCGGCGGTGTTCGCCAACACCGCGGGATGGCGAAAAGTCGTGGGAGACACGAGTGAACCAACGCGAATCCGGTTGGTGATGGCCGCGATGGCGGCGATCGTCGACCAACACTCGGCGACATCTCCAGCTTTGGTGGTGTGGTTCTCGGAGTTCGGCATGAAGTGGTCGGCGCACCACATACCGTGCCACGGGCCGTCGTCGACCCACCTTGCCAACGAGGAGGTTTCACTCCAGTCGCGTTGTGGGGACGGCCACACGGAGAATCGCAACATGCTCACCCGGCAAGGGTACCGAGGTCGTAGTCTCGCCTCGTGAACGATGCGCCGCGCGACCTGTGGGAGACGAACGCGTCATGGTGGATCGATGGCTTCACCGACGGCGTCGACGCCGAGTACGAGGAACAGATTCTTCCGTTGGCGGCCGAAGAGATGGCCGGTGGCCGTCGCATACTCGACATCGGCTGCGGAGAGGGTCAGGTGTCCCGCTTGGCCAAGCGAATCGGTGCCGAGTTGGTGGTGGGTGTCGACCCCACCTGGAATCAGGTCCGGGTGGCCGCGGAGCGAGGTGGCGGAGTGCACGTCGCGCGGGCCGGAGCCGATGGTCTTCCGTTCGCCGATGAACAATTCGACGTGGTCGTCGCTTGCTTGGTCTTCGAACACATTCGCGAGGTCGATGCGGCCATCGCGGAAGTGGCGAGGGTCCTGCGACCGGGTGGTCGTTTCTGTTTCTTCTTGAACCATCCGCTGCTTCAGACGCCCGGTAGCGGCTGGATCGACGACCAGATCCTGGATCCGCCCGAGCAGTACTGGCGAATCGGCCCGTATTTGATCGAAGAAGAGTCGGACGAGGAGGTGGAGAAGGACGTCTTCATCCCCTTCATTCATCGTCCCATCAGTCGATACCTGAACGCGTTGATCGCGAACGGCCTGTACCTCCATCGCATTTGTGAGCCGGCCCCTCCGCCGGGTTTCCTCGCTCGGGCAGCCGAGTACGAGGCCGCCTCGACCATTCCGCGTTTGCTGTACTTGCGCACCGTCAAGGCCTGAGCGATAACTCTCCTCGATGAAGATCGGCGTGCAGTTCCAGACCCATGGTGTCGATGCGAAGCGCTTCGTGTCGGTCGCCCGTGCGGCGGCGGAGATGGGTGTCGATGGCATCTTCTTGTGGGATCACATGGTTCCTTTCGTGGGTTCGCCCGATGACTCGGCGTGGGAGACGTGGTCGTTGCTCGGCGCGATGTCCGCGGTTGGTTCCGACTTCCCCGTCGTTCTGGGTGTGCTGGTGTCACCGCTGAGCTTTCGTCATCCTCAGGTGCTGGCGCGAGCCGCGGCCACCGTGGCGCGATTGTCGGGTGGCGGGTTCGTGCTCGGGGTCGGCGCGGGAGGATTCGTGCACGATGATCGATTGTTCGATGATCGACGCACGACGTCGGAACGAATGGCGAACTTCCGAAAAGAAGTCGAGACCCTTCGGCACGCGGTCGATGATCAGAACCGTCGGCACGGAACTCGGGTTCGGGTCTGGGTGGGGGGAGACGGACCACGGGTCACGGTTCCGTTGGCGGCGCGTTGGGCGGACGGTTGGAGCGGATTCGCCCCGCTGGAGCGTTGGCGCGATCGCAAGGTTCTGTTGGACGAGCTGGCGGATCGACGGCCCATGGAGACCAGCGTTCTTCTCACTCCGCTGGACGAGACGGCCGATGTTCACGCGTGGCGGAGCGCGGGGACGGATTGGATCATCAGAAGCCTGCGACCCGACGGTCTTGGCGACTTCGACCTCGCCCCCATACGGCACCTTCTGGCGGATGCTCGCTAGTTTCTGATCATGGCCGACATTCTCGTGATCACCGGTTTGTCGGGTGCTGGGCGATCGGCCACGGCGGCCGTTCTCGAGGATCTCGATTGGTACGTCGTGGACAATCTTCCGACGTCGTTGGTCGACACGATCGTCGAATTGGCCAGCGCGCCGGGTTCGGGTATCGAACGGCTCGCGCTGGTGGCCGGCCGACAGCATCTCGAGTTGATGCCCAAAGTGGCGCGAATGCGCGCGGAGGGTCATCGAGTTCGCGTGGTGTATCTGGATGCCTCCACGCGGGAGCTGGTGAAGCGCTACGAGGCGTCCAGGCGCCGGCATCCGTTGGCCGCCGAGGCCGACGGGCTCGTGGAGTCGATCGAACTGGAGAGGTCCCTACTCGAGCCCATGAAGGCCGATTGCGATCTGGTGATCGACACCTCGGAGCTGAACACGAATCAGTTGAAGACCAAACTTTTGGGCCTGTTCGACGACGTCCGCGAGCACCTGCAGATCACGGTGGAATCGTTCGGCTTCAAGCACGGGCTACCGCTCGATGCCGACATCGTGATGGACGCTCGCTTCCTCCCCAACCCGCATTGGGACGAAAACCTGCGACCGCTGTCCGGGCTGGACCAGCCGGTTCGCGACTTCGTCCTGGGTCAGGAGCAGGCCGAGGAGTTCGTGGCCAAACTGGTCGATCTTCTGGCCACCATCGTTCCTCTCTACGCCGCCGAGGGAAAGAGCTACCTCACGATCGCGATCGGGTGCACGGGTGGTCGCCATCGGTCGGTCGCCATCGCCACCGAGATCGCCGATCGGATGCGGGCCTCGGGCCAGCCGGTGCGGGTAGGTCATCGTGACATCGGTCGTTGACGGCTCCTTTTCGGTGTCGGCTCCCGCGGTGAAACCCTCCGGTGGAGTGGTTGCCGACTAGTTTTGCTTCGGTTCGCCGGCTCCCGAGGCGACCCACGAAAGGATGATCATGAGCCCCTCCAAGACTGTTCGCGTCGGAATCAACGGATTCGGTCGCATCGGCCGCAACTTCTTTCGGGCCGTGCGCGAGCGAGGCGCGAACATCGAGATCGTCGCGGTGAACGACCTCGGATCTCTCGACACGATGGCCCACCTCCTCAAGTACGACTCGGTGATGGGCAAGATGGCCGGAACCGTGAAGGCGGTCAAGAACGGAATTTCGGTGGATGGGCAGGTCCTGCGCGTTCTGAGCGAGCGCGATCCCAAGGCGTTGCCGTGGGGCGACCTCGGTGTCGACGTCGTGATCGAGAGCACCGGAATCTTCACCAAGCGGGACACTGCCGCGTACCACTTGGAGGGTGGAGCACCGTTGGTGATCGTGTCGGCGCCGTGCGACAACGCCGATGCGACCTTCGTGTACGGCGTCAATCACAAGGACTTCGACTTCAAGAAGCACAAGGTGGTGTCGAACGCCAGTTGCACCACCAATTGCTTCGTGCCCCTGGTGAAGGTTCTCGATGACACCTTCGGAGTGGAGCAGGGTTTGATGCAAACCGTTCATGCCTACACCGGCGATCAGATGTTGGTGGACGGACCGCACAAGGACCTGCGTCGCGCGCGTGGAGCCGCGATCAACATCGTCCCCACCAGCACGGGCGCGGCTCGCGCCACGAGCCTCGTGCTCGCCAGCATGAAGGGCAAGCTCGATGGCACGTCGTTGCGTGTGCCGATCCCGACGGGTTCGATCGTGGACTTCACCGCGAACCTGAAGAAGTCGGCCAGCGTCGAGCAGATCAACGCGGCCTTCAAGAAGGCGGCGTCCGGATCGTTGAAGGGAATCCTCGCGTACACCGAGGACCCCATCGTGTCCAGCGACATCGTGGGGGATCCCCACAGCAGCATCTTCGATGCGGGCCTCACCGCCAGCATGGGCAAGATGGTCAAGGTTCTGGCGTGGTACGACAACGAGTGGGGTTACAGCAACCGACTCGTCGACACCACCTTGTACGCCGGCTCCAAGGTTCCCGCTTCCAAGCGTCGCTGATTCGATGATCGACGGAATTCCCACGCTCGAGGATCTGGGCGACGTCGCCGGCAAGAAGGTGCTCGTTCGGACGGACTTCAACGTTCCGATGGAGACGACCCCCGATGGAACCCGTCGAATCACCGACGAGTTCCGGGTGCGCGCCGCTCTTCCCACCATCCAATGGCTCACCGACAGGGGTGCCACCGTCGTGTGCGCCAGCCATTTGGGTCGCCCCAAGGGCAAGCCGGAGGACAAGTACTCCATGGCTCCCGTTCGCGATTTGTTGGCGACATTGGCCCCCGGAGTGGAACTTCTGGAGAATCTGCGCTTCGACGCCGGTGAGGAAGGCAACGACCCCGCGTTCGTGGCTCGTCTGATCGATGGAGTCGACATCTACGTCGATGACGCGTTCGGGGCGGCGCATCGGTCCCATGCCTCGATCGTCGGCCCTCCGCGCACGTTGCCCTCGGCCATGGGCCGGCTACTCGAGCGCGAGGTCGACGTTTTGTCGAATCTACGCAAGAACCCACGGCATCCATTCGTCGCGGTGTTGGGTGGCTCCAAGATCTCCGACAAGTTGGGGGTCGTCGAGGCACTCCTCGAAACAGTGGACGCGTTGGTGATCGGTGGAGCGATGTGCTTCACCTTCCTGGCGGCGCAGGGTCACCCCATCGGGGACTCTCTCTTCGAGCCCGATCAGGTGGACACCTGTCGTCGTCTTTTGGCACTGGGCAAGGAGATCCACCTTCCCGAGGACATCGTGGGCCTCGACGCCGAGGGCAACTACGCCACCTACGGCCGTCGCCTTCCCGCCGGGGCCAAGGGGTTCGACATCGGACCCGGCTCGGCCGCGGCGTTCAGCGACATCATCATGGAGGCCCGCACCGTCTTCTGGAACGGACCGATGGGCATGTTCGAGGACGAACGATTCGCCAAGGGCACCCGAACGGTGGCGCAGGCGATGGCCGACACGAAGGCCTTCACGGTGGTGGGCGGCGGTGACTCGGCGGCCGCGCTGGCTCAGTTCGGGCTGGAAGACGAGGTCGATCACGTGTCCACCGGAGGTGGCGCGTCGTTGGAGTTGTTGGAGCTCGGGGATCTCCCGGGCCTGAAAGCGCTGAGAGAGGCCCCCAATGCCCGCGTCTAGTCGTCGCCCACTGATCAGTGGAAACTGGAAGATGAACCTGAATCACTACGACGCGATTCAGTTGGTGCAGAAGTTGAGCTATCTGATCACCAAGGACGACGTGGAGCGAGTCGACGTTTCCTTGCACCCACCTTTCACCGACATCCGAACCGTGCAGACCTCCATCGAGAGTGATCGACTGCCGTTCTTTCTCGGGGCGCAGAATTGTCACTCGGACGACTCCGGTGCCTTCACCGGAGAGGTGTCACCGGCGTTCCTGGCCAAGTTGAACGTTCGCTACGTCATTTGCGGTCACAGCGAACGCCGTCAGATCTTCGGAGAGACCGACCAGTTCGTGTCGGCCAAGGTGGCCGCAGTGATCAAGCACAAGATGATTCCGATCGTGTGCGTGGGTGAGACCCGTGAGCAACGTGAAGCCGGGCAGACCCTCGAAGTGGTGAGTGCTCAACTGGCGGGTTCGCTCGAAGGTCGCCTCGACACGCAGTTCGGTGATCTGGTGATCGCCTACGAACCGATCTGGGCCATTGGCACGGGCCTCACCGCGACCGCCGCCGACGCACAAGAAGTGTGCGCCCACATTCGCCGGTTCGTGGGCTCGACGTGGGGTGCGGATTCCGCCAACGCGGTCCGTATCCAATACGGCGGGTCCGTGAAGGCCGGCAACGTGGCCGAATTGATGGCTCAACCCGACATCGACGGGGCCTTGGTGGGTGGCGCCAGCCTCGACGCCGACGAATTCGCTCGCATCGTCCAGTTCCCGTCCGCCTGATTCTCGCGTCGACGGCTTCGTCGACCGACATATGCTCTTGCCGATGAGTGGCACGGGTGGCGACACGATGAACGAATCGGTCCGCGGCGATGTCGTGGCCGAGGGCATGTCGCCGTTTCGCTTGGGTTTGGCCCGCGTGCGCGGTAACCGTGCGGCGGTGGTGGCGTTCTGGGTCGTCATGTTCTTCGTGTTCGTGGCCATCTTCGCGCCAGTCCTCGTGAAGATCTTCAACATCGATCCGTACGCCTTGGACCGAGAGGCCATCAACGACTTCGGGCTTCCGGCCGGGCCCATGGGCGGAATCTCCTGGGATCACCCCTTGGGCGTGGAGCCGGGAACCGGTCGCGACATTCTGGGGCGACTCATGTACGGAGCACGGATCTCACTTCTCGTGGGTGCCATCGGGACGATCCTGACCACCGTGGTGGGCGTGACGCTCGGAATGATCGCCGGGCTGCGTCGCGGATTCATCGACTCGTTGATCAGTCGCCTCGGCGACGTGACTTTGGCCTTCCCGTCGTTGTTGTTGATCATCGCATTGGCCAATCCGATGACCCAGCGACTGGAATCCTTGGGGGTTCCCTCGGGCAACACGGCACGAATCACGTACATCATGACGGTCCTCACCTTGTTCGGTTGGGTGTACATGGCGCGCTTGGTGCGTGGTCAGGTGTTGTCGCTGCGTGAACGCGAGTTCGTGGAGGCGGCACGTTCGTTCGGCGCGGGAACCGGGCATCTCGTGTTCAAGCAGTTGCTGCCGAATCTTTGGCCCCAGATCATCGTCTTCGTGTCGTTGAGCCTTCCGGGTTTCGTGGCCCTGGAAGCCACGCTGTCCTTCCTCGGCGTCGGACTCCTGGCCCCGGCCGCCTCTTGGGGGATCATGCTCGGGGACTCCGTGCGGTACTACCGCGCCGCTCCGACGTATCTCTTCATCCCCGGGGTGACTCTGATGGCCTTGGTGCTGGCGTTCAACCTGCTCGGAGACGGTCTGCGAGACGCCTTCGACCCCCGAAGCGACCGACAGCAGCTCTGAGCCCGTTCGCCAATCGGTTTATCTGTTGTACACTACAAGTTCACTAACGCTCGACAATCCGTCGGCGAAAGGGGAGGGAAAATGAAGATGCGAAGCACAGCTCTCGCCGTCGTGGCCCTGGTGGGTCTCGTGGCGGGTGCCTGCGGCGGCTCCGGTGACGGAGTTCAAAGCGGCGAGGAATCCGGTGGCCTGTCGGCCACCTATGACGGCGTCGGCGAAGGTGGCACGTTGTACGTGCTGACCAATTCGGAGGGTGCGTCCACCCTCGACCCGCAGCGCGTGTACACCGGCGCCGAACTCGGTGCGTGGGGTTCCACGTTCACGCGAACACTGACGTCCTACAAGCCGGTCGCCGGTAAGGACGGCACCTCGCTGGTGGCTGACATGGCCACCGATCTTGGCACCGCCTCGGACGACCTCAAGACCTGGTCGTTCACCTTGCGTGACGGCGTCACGTGGGAAGACGGTTCGGAGGTCACCTGCGCCGACGTCGCGTACGGCGTGTCGCGCACCTTCGGCTCGGAGGTGACCGCATTCGATGGTCCGCAATACGCCGTCAGCTACCTCGACATCCCCGAGGGTGATTACGACACCGGTAGCGCGTATCCCGGTCCGTGGCTGGCGACCGAAGAAGAGCAGGCTCTCTTCGACGAGGCCGTGAGCTGCGATGGCAAGACCATCACGTTCAAGTTGGCCGTTCCGGTGGCCGACTTCGCGTACACGGTGAGCTTGCTGGCGTTCGCTCCGGTTCCCGAGGCTCAGGACACCGCCGATCAGTACGCCCTCAAGCCGTTCTCCAACGGACCCTTCAAGATCGAGTCCTATGAGGAGGGCAAGGAACTGGTCCTCGTGCGCAACGAGAACTGGAACAAGGATTCCGACGAGGTCCGCAGCCCGAAAGTCGACAAGATCGTGTGGCAATTCGGCCTGGACGAGACGGTCATCGACGAGCGCATGCTGGCCGACGCGGGCGACGACAAGAACGCCATCGTGTACGGCGGCATCCTGCCCGAGAATCTGCAGACGGTGTTCGGTGACGACACGTTGAAGGATCGTCGCACCGACGGTTTCGACGGATTCGTGACCTACACCATGATCAACGTGAAGACCGTTTCGTGCCTCGAGGTTCGCCAGGCGCTGTGGTTGGCCATCGACCGCGAGGCTCTGCGCACCGCGGCTGGTGGACCGTTCACCGGTGAGTTCGCCTCCAGTTTCGTGGCTCCTTTGCTCACGACGGACTACGAGCCGGCCAAGTTGGTCGAGGGTCTGAACCCCGATGGCACCCCCAACCTGGAAGCCGCCATCGCCAAGATGGAAGAGGCCAAGGAGAAGTGTCCCGAGGTGTACGCGAAGGCCACCGAAGACGGCTTGCGTTTCGACCACCCCGACACCGACACCTGGAAGAAGTACATGGCCATCTGGATCGATTCTCTCGGTGCCGCCGGCATCAAGATCGTCGACAACCCGATCGAAGGTTCGAAGTACTACGCGACCATCAACGGTGATCAGGGTGACCTGATGCGTGCCGGTTGGGCCGCGGACTGGGCGAATGCCTCGACCGTGATCCCCGAGCTCTTCGGACAGGGTGGCGGTTTCAACTACCACAACAACGAGGAAGACGCTGCTTTCGCCGATTTCCAGGCCAAGGTGGACGAGGCCAAGCTCGAAACCGATCGTGGCGCCCAGGCGAAGCTCTGGAAGGAACTGAACCAGTACGTCATCGACCAGGTGTGGTCGATTCCGGGTTCGGCCACCAAGGCCCAGAACCTGGTGGGTTCGAACGTGCGCGGTGCCTACAACTGGTTGCCGTTCGGTTGGTACAACCTCGGTGATCTCGGCCTGGCTGGCTGATTCGGAGGAATGAAGCGTTCGGTGGGTGGTCGCACATCGCGGCCACCCACCGTCGCCTTCGGGGCGCATTGAGATGATCTTCTTCGTCGTTCGTCGTTCGTTTTTCGCGATCGTTCTGTTGTTGATCGTCAGCGCCTTCACTTTTTGGATTTTTTCCGCGCTTCCGGCCGATCCGGCGGCTCTCACCTGTGGCAAGAACTGTCGGCCCGAAGTGATCGAGTCGAACCGGGAGCGATTGGGATACGACAAGCCGTTGGTGGAGCAGTACGGCGCGTACATGAAGGGAATCTTCACGGGTCGCACCTACGGCGAAGAAGGCTCGTCGATCCACTGCCCGGCGCCTTCGCTGGGCTACTCCTACGACCGTCACGAATGCGTGACATCGCTGATCGCGTCCACGTTGCCGGTCACGGCCTCCATCGCCCTCGGCGCGTTCGTGCTCTGGATGGCCATTGGCGTTGGTCTCGGAACCATGGCCGCGCTCAAACGCGGGAAGTGGCAAGACCGGGTGGCCACGGGTTTCAGCGTGATCGGCGTGAGCCTTCCCACTTTCTTTCTCGGTTTGATCTTCATCATGGTCTTCGTCATCTGGACCGGAATACTCCCGTTCCCTCGTTACGTGGGTATCACCGAGAATCCTTTCGAGTGGTTCATGGCTCTGTTGTTGCCGTGGTTCGTGTTGGCGATCATTTCGGCGGCCACGTACGTCCGCATGACCCGCAATGGCATCCTCGAGGTGATGAACGAGGAATTCGTGCGCCTCGGCATCGCCAAGGGATTGCCGCGACGACGCTTGATCGTGACGTACGTGCTTCGGGCGGCGTTGGTCCCGATCGTCACGATTGCCGGCCTCGATTTCGCGTTCCTTCTCGGCGGGGCGCTGGTGACCGAGAGCATCTTCAACCTTCCGGGTCTCGGCAAGCTCACGCTGGCGGCCGTGGTCAACTCCGACCTGCCCATTCTCGTGGCGACCACCATGGTGGCCGCGGTGTTCATCGTGGTGGCCAACACCGTCGTCGACATTCTCTACGGCTTTCTCGACCCGCGGGTGAGGGCCAAATGACCTTGTTGTCGGTCCAGGATCTGCGCGTCACCTTCGGCACCGCGGACGGCGACGTTCACGCCGTTCAGGGTGTCTCTTTCGATGTCGAGGCGGGGGAGACCGTGGCCATCGTCGGCGAGAGCGGATCGGGAAAGTCGGTCACGGCGAACTCGCTGTTGCGCCTGAATTTCGGTGCCGACGTCCGCACGAGTGGTCGCGTCTTGCTGGAAGGTCGTGACGTGCTTGCCATGACCGAGGATGAGGTCCGTACCGTGCGCGGACGCGACGTGGCGATGATCTTTCAGGATCCGCTGACGGCCCTGAATCCCTTCTACACGGTCGGTCGTCAAATCGCCGAGGCGTACGAAGTTCACCATCCCGGAACGTCGAAGAAGGTTCTTCGGGAGATCGCCCTGGATTCGTTGCAGAAGGTCGGAATCCCCGAGCCGTCGAAACGCGTCGATCAATATCCGCACGAGTTCTCGGGTGGAATGCGCCAGCGAATCGTCATTGCCATCGCTCTGGTCAATCGTCCCAAGATTCTGATCGCCGACGAGCCCACCACCGCGCTCGACGTGACCGTGCAAGCGCAGATTCTCGAGTTGATCGCGGCGATGCAGCAAGAGAATGGCTCGGCGGTGGTGTTGATCACACACGATCTGGGCGTCGTGGCCGAGATCACCGAACGTGTGATGGTGATGTATGCCGGACGTGTCGTGGAAGCGGCAACGGTCCTCGATGCTTTCGCGACACCCACGCATCCGTACACCCGAGGTTTGTTGAAGTCGGTCAAGAGCCTCGAAACCGCTCGTCACGAGCGTTTGGAGTCCATTCCCGGCATTCCGCCCTCGTTGATCAATCTGCCCACGGGATGTCCGTTCCACCCGCGATGTTCCCACGCGGCCTCGCTCGGCGGCCGTTGCTCCACCGAGGTTCCCGTGCTTCGGAAGGTTGGCGCGAGTTCGTCCGCGTGCCACCTGCCCGACGAACGTTTGCGCGATCTGCTCGGAGGCGCACATGACCGCTGAGGTGGTTCTCGAGGCGCGTTCGTTGCGGAAGTACTTTCCGACGGGATCGTCGAAGCTGCTGCAGCGACCCACCGCCATGGTCCAAGCCGTCGACGACGTGTCGTTCGCTCTGGAACGGGGCACGACCTTGGCGATCGTCGGAGAGTCGGGATGCGGCAAATCGACGTTGGGACGTCTGTTGGCGAGACTGATCGAACCCACGTCCGGATCCGTCCTTCTCGATGGCACGAACGTCTCCGCCGCATCGTCACGAGAGCTACTCGCCCTGCGGCGTGATATTCAGGTGGTGTTCCAGGACCCGTACGCCTGTTTGAACCCCCGACACAGCATCGGCCAAAGCATCGGCACGCCCATTCGAATCCAGAAGACGATGTCACGCTCGGCGGAGAAGGATCGTGTCCGCGAACTGATGAATCTGGTGGGGCTGAATCCGGAACACTACAACCGCTTCCCGCACGAGTTCTCGGGGGGTCAGCGTCAGCGTGCGGGGATCGCCCGAGCCCTGGCCCTGCAGCCCAAGGTGATCATCGCCGACGAACCGGTGTCGGCTCTCGACGTGTCGATCCAAGCGCAGATTCTGAACCTCATGGAGGATCTGCAGACTTCGATGGGCTTGTCCTACGTGTTCATCGCCCACGACTTGTCGGTGGTGCGTCACATCGCGGATCGGGTCGCGGTGATGTACCTCGGCAAGATCGTCGAAATCGGAAACCCCTCGGCCGTGTACGAGGGCGCGGCGCACCCGTACACCCGGGCTTTGCTGTCGGCCGTGCCGGTGGCCGACCCCCGTGCCGCCGGAGGTCGTCGCCGTATCGTGTTGTCCGGAGACGTTCCGAGCCCCGTCGATCCGCCCTCCGGGTGTCGGTTTCGAACCCGTTGTCCCAAGGCCGAAGCCCGTTGTGCCACCGAGGAGCCACGCCTCGAGGCCCAAAACGGGACGCCGGACGGCGGGCACCTCGTGGCCTGCCATTTCCCGGGCTGACGCCGTTAGGCTCGTTCCTCGTGCGTGACCTGGTGATGTACTTCATGGTGGTGGTCAATGTCGTTTCGACCATCGGAATGGTCGCTGGCATCCTGATGCACAGCGGCAAGGGCGGCGGGTTGTCCGACATGTTCGGTGGCGGAAGTGGAGCCGGCATCGGCTCGGCGGCCGCGGAGCGCAATCTCAACCGCATCACCTTCGTCGTCGCATTGGTGTGGGTGGTCTCGATCCTCAGCCTCGGCTTCTTGCTGGTTCGCTGATCGGAGCACCCGACGGTATCTTTGGTGTCCCACGTCGAAGTGGCGGAATAGGCAGACGCGCTAGCTTGAGGGGCTAGTGATCGTAAGATCGTGGGGGTTCAAGTCCCCCCTTCGACACCACACCGGACCGGCTCAGTGCCGGTCCGTTCGTTTTTTGGCCGTGCCGCGGTGCAGGTAGTCCAGCACCTTGGGACCCCGCATGTAGTCGGCATTCAGAATCTGCACCGTCAGTCCGCTGTCGCTCACCAGAGCCGGAATGTCGCGATTCAGATGACATCCGCCGAATATGCGACCGTGCAACGGATTCAGGCGGGCCTGCCGCCGAGAAACCTCTGGATCGGGTGAGAGCCCATGATCCACGAAGTGGAACGTTCCCCCGGGAACCAGGACGCGCCGAATCTCGCGGAGCGCTCGTTCGACGTCGGGAATCGTGCACAGGGTCATGGTGGACACCTCGTGGTCGACGGATTCGTCGGCCAGGTCGAGTGAGGCACCGTCGAGACCGACGTAGTCGACGGTCATGCCACGGTCTCTCAATCGCCGAGAGGCGATTCCACGAACGCTGGTGGCCGGATCGACGGCGTAGAGAGCCTCCACGGTGGAGGGGAGAAAGGGAACGTTCGGCCCGGCTCCGAAGCCGACCTCCAGCACGCGTCCCGTGAGGCTCCGCAGTTGTTCGCGACGAATATCGCGAAATTCGGCGGTGTCGAGGGCTCGATCGATCAGGCGGGGGAGCACACGATCCGTGTAGATACCCATCCTCAGTTTCGATCCAACGCGTCCATCAGCGACCGGTACAGGTCCTCGTAGGTGTCGAGGGCGGGGAACTGCGGGAACTCGGCGATGACATTGGTCGGAGCGTGAAACAGGAAACCGGCGTGCGCCGCCCCCAGCATCGTGGTGTCGTTGTACGAGTCACCGGCGGCCACCACGCGAAGATTCAGCGAGCGGAACGCCTCGACGGCCTTCTGCTTCTGATTCGCCTGACGGAGTTCGAAGTCGACGATTCGATCGTCGACGACGATCAAACGATGGCAGAAAATGGTGGGCAAACCGAGCTTGCGCATCAGCGGACGTGCGAACTGTTCGAAAGTGTCGGACAGAATCACCAACTGCGTGTTGGAGCGTAGATCGGCGACGAACTCGATGGCTCCGGGCAGGGGATCGAGTCCTCCGATCACGTCCTCGATCAACGACATGGTCAAGCCCTCGCGATCGAGGATGTCGATGCGGTAACGCATCAACTTGTCGTAGTCAGGTTCGTCCCGGGTCGTTCGGCGAAGCTCTTCCAAGCCCGTTCGTTCGGCGACGGCCACCCAGATCTCGGGCACCAAGACGCCCTCGAGATCGAGACACACGAGATTCTGGCTGGGTCCTTGCGCGATGCTCACGGCGCCATTCTGGCATCCAGGGTGCTCGGGTCAGTGAACTTCGTCGACGAGGCGTTTCTGGAACCACGCCACGGCGATCTCGTGTTTGGGGCTCAGCGGACCACCGCGGTACGCGCCCGAGTCGATCGCCCGTTGCACCTGTTCGCACATGGCCTGATCCTCGTCGAGCACGACGTTCGACATCGCCAACATCGCCTCGATGTCGGACTCCGATCCGGACTCCGAGTAGTAGTCGTAGACGACGTGGGTTCGGTTGGCCCCAACCGGAATGATGCGTTCGACGTTCATGCCGTCGGCATAGATGTTGAGGGCCAGGTTCGGATACCTGAAAAGCCAAGCTCCTCCGGAAGGAGACCCCTCCGTGGTGTCGCAGGTGTGGTGGCAATAGCCGTCCTCGGGAACCGACACTCGATAGGTGCGCATGTCGAGGGCCCGAGTGAGCGATGGATGGATCAACTGAACGTGGTAGCCCTCGAGATAGTTGTCGACGTACGTCTTCCAGTTGCATTCGAGGGTGCGAACCATTCGGCGGACGAATCGGAATTTGTCGACCGGGAACTGTTCGACAACCGCGGGGAGTCCTCCCAGATCGTCCATCAACGACGACGTCCCCTCGCCGATCCTGATGAAGACCATGCCGCACCAACTGGCAACGTCGATGGTGGTGAGGCTCCGCTGCTCGGGGCACAGATCAGGGGAGTCCCCGAAATCGCGCGCCGAAACCAAGTCGCCGCCCCAGTTGAAGGCCCATCCGTGGTAGCGACAGACCAGATTTCCGGTGACGCCCTGACCCGGCCACAAAATGGGGCCCGCACGGTGAGGGCACACGTTGAGAAAGCCCACCAGTTCGCCACCGGGTCGTCGAGCCACGACCACGGGGAAGTCGGCGATCTCGGCGGCCACGTAGGAACCATCGTCGGCCACCTCGGACTCGGAGCAGAACATCAGCCATTGGTTGGACCACACGGAGAAACGCTCGCGCTGGTACCAATCGAAGTCGCGGTAGAGATGCGGGTCGAGAGCGATCGTCACGTCAGAGTCCCATGTCCTTGGCGATGATGCTCTTCATGACCTCGGTGGTCCCTCCGTAGATGGTGGTGATTCTCGCATCGGCGTACGCGCGGGCGATCGGATACTCGCGCATGTATCCGTAGCCACCGAACAGCTGAAGACACTTGTCGGAGACTCGTTTCAGAAGCTCGGTGCACCAGTACTTGGCCGCCGCGGCTTCGGCGGGTGTGAGCCGCTTCGCGTTGAGCGCCGAGATGCAGGCATCCACGTAGGCCTGGGCGACGTCGACTTCGGTCCGTTGCTCGGCGAGGACGAACTTCGTGTTCTGGAACGCACCGATGGTGGTGCCGAAGGCTTTGCGTTCTTTCACGTAGTCGACGGCCCACCCCACGCAGGCGTGGGCCGATGCGAGGCTGGCCAACGCGATCGACAGACGCTCCTGGGCCAGATTCGAGGTGAGGTAATGGAACGCGCGACCTTCGTCGCCCAGAAGATTCTCGACGGGAACCTCCACATCGGTGAAGAACAACTCGGCCGTGTCGGCGCTGGTTTGCCCGATCTTGTCGAGATTGCGGCCGCGCTCGAAGCCCGGCATTCCTCGCTCCACCACCAACAGCGACATCCCCGTGTGGCGTTGCGTCGGGTCGGTTTTGGCGGCGACGATCACCAAATCGCTGTTGATACCGTTGGTGATGAAAGTCTTCGAACCGTTCAGGATGTAGCGGTCCCCGTCACGTCGCGCTGTTGTGGTGATGCTCGCGAGATCGCTTCCGGTTCCCGGTTCGGTCATGGCGATCGCGGTGATCAACTCGCCGGACGCGATTCCGGGCAACCAGCGTGATTTCTGATCGCTGTCGCAGATGTCGGTGAAGTACGGAGTCGTGATGTCGTTGTGGAGCGTGATGCCGTTTCCGGCCCCACCGATTCCGGCCAGAGCCAGTTCCTCGCCGATGATCGCGTTGAAACGGAAATCGTCGCTGCCACCACCCCCGAATTCCTCGGGAACGGCCATGCCGATGAAACCGCTGGCTCCGGCTTTGGTGTACAACTCGCGAGGTGCGATCCCGTCCTCTTCCCAGCGGAGGTAGTCGGGAGTCACTTCCTTGGCGATGAAGGACCGAAAGCTCTCTCCGAACGCAAGGTGGTCGTCGTCGTACAGGGAGCGTTCCATGCTCCCCATTCTGCCGTCAGGCCCAGCCTCCGGCATAAGCGACGAACTGACCCGTGGTGAAACGACTCGTGCCATCGAGGAAGGCCATGCAGAACGAGGAGAACTCGTCCATCGATCCGAGTCGACGCATGGGCACCTGGGACTCGATCTTGGCGCGCACCTCGGGGTCGTTCGCTCCGGATGCTTTCAGGAAGGCCGGAAAGTCCATGAAGTTGGTGCCGACGGCGTTCACCTGGACGCCGGTGCGAGCGACCTCGTCGGCCACGTTGCGCACCAACATCGTCGCGGCGGCGCGAGCGGAGGAGTACAGCGGAGCGCCCGGAGTGGGACGAGCCGCGGAGGCGCTCGTGATGATCAACACCTGCCCGGATTCCCGCGCGGTCATGACGGGTACGACCGACCTCAGGAAGTTGTACGGAGCCTCGACGCATCCGGCCAGAACCTGTCGCAGCTGGTCGAGAGTGGAGTTCACGAAGCGTCCGGTCACGATCTGCCCGGAGAACATCACGGCGGAGTCGAGGCGTCCAAAGGTTTCCAGGGCCGTTCCGACGAGAGCATCGGCGTCGTTGGGCTCGGAGAGGTTGCTGTGGCCCGAGCACGCGACCACCCGCGAGCCCATGTCCTGCAAGCGTCGCACGAGCGACTCGTCCGGGTCTCCGAGAACCAAGTCGAATCCGCGCTCGGCGAATCGCTCGGCGAGGTGGGGTCCGACGTAGTAGCGAGTATCGGAAACCAGCGCGACCGGACGTGCGTTCATGTCCTGACAGTAGGTAGTGGCACCAGTATTGTCAATACAACGGTCGTGGCAACATCGGTGTCGACGGAATCGGAATCAGGGGAGACCATGAGCGAGAAATTCGAGGGACGTATCGGGCGCACTGTCGCGGAGTCGGAGCCGTGGTGGCCGTCGCGTCCGCATCCGGGAGAAGAAGCGCCGAATGTGATCATCATCCTCTTCGACGACATGGGATTCTCCCACCTCGGCTGTTTCGGGTCGACGTTGTCGACCCCCAACATCGACGCATTGGCGGCCGACGGTCTTCGCTTCACCAATTTTCACGTCACTCCCTTGTGTTCACCCACGCGAGCCGCACTTCTCACCGGCCGAAATCACCACGCGGTCGGGATGCGGCACATTTCGAATTTCAACAGTGGCTTTCCCCACATGCGCGGACACATCGCGAACGAAGCGACCACCATCGCGGAGACCTTGCGCGAATCCGGTTACGCCACGTTCGCACTCGGAAAGTGGCACCTGTGTCCGATGGCGGACGCGTCGGCGGCCGGGCCGTTCGATCAGTGGCCCCTCCAGAGGGGCTTCGATCGCTTCTACGGCTTCTTGGACGGTGAAACGGATCAGTTCCATCCGGAGTTGGTGTACGACAACCACTGGATCGATCCGCCGGCCGGCCCCGACGAGGGTTACCACCTGTCCGAGGATCTCGTGAACAAGGGGATCGAGTTCATGCACGACTCGGTGAGCCTTCGTCCGGATCGACCGTTCTTCATGTATCTGGCGTTCGGTGCAACCCACGCACCCCATCAGGCCCCCGAGAACTATCTGCGCAAGTATCGGGGCGCGTTCGATGAGGGCTGGGACGTCTTCCGAGAGCGTTGGTTCGCTCGGCAGAAGGAGCTCGGGGTCATCCCCGCGGACACCACCCTCGCGCCACGCAATCCCGGCGTCGAAGCGTGGGACGATCTTTCCGAGAATCAGAAGCGTCTGGCGTGTCGACTCCAGGAGGCCTACGCGGCGTTTCTGGAACACACCGACGATCAAATCGGCCGATTGTTGTCCGGATTGAAGAGACTCGGCGTGGACGACAACACGGTCATTTTCCTGATGTCGGACAATGGTGCGTCGCAAGAGGGCGGACCGTTCGGAGTGCTTCACGAGATGAAGTTCTTCAACATGATCCTCGAAACCCCCGACGAAGCGATCGCACGAATCGAGGAGATCGGTGGGCCCCACTCCCACAGCAACTATCCGTGGGGATGGTCGCAAGCCGGAAACACCCCGTTCAAGTGGTACAAGCAGAACACCCACGAAGGCGGCATCCACGTGCCCTGCATCGTCCGTTGGCCGAATGGGGTCACGGGTCGTGGCGAGCTGCGAGATCAATTCCATCATGTGAACGACATCGTTCCGACGATTCTGGAAATCACGGGTGTCTCGGCGCCGACCACCTATCGAGGTCTCGACGTGATGCCGATCAGCGGTACATCCATGAGGTACGCGATGGACGATGCGTCGGCCACGACGCGCAAGAGGATCCAGTACTACGAGATGGGAGGACATCGAGGCATTCACGTGGATGGTTGGAAGGCCGTCACCCGTCACGTTCCGGGTGCTTCGTTCGATGAGGACGTCTGGGAGCTGTATCACGTGGATGTCGACCGTTCGGAGACCAACGACCTGGCGCATCAGGAACCCGACCGGCTTCGAGAACTCATCGCCTTGTGGTGGGAGGAAGCCGAACGCGAAGGTGTGTTGCCGTTGGATGACCGTGGCCTAGAGCTATTCGGAGCGAAATTCGCGGATCGAAGCGTGCATCCCATGTCCCGCACCTACGTGTACCGACCGCCGATGGCACCCATGCCCGCCCAGGCGGCCGCGTCCTTGGGTGGGCGTAGCTGGGACATGGACGCGTACGTCAACCTGGAACGTGGTCGGGGTGGAGTTCTGTACGCGTCCGGAACCGAGAATTCCGGATTCAGCTTCTACGTCGACGGGAACAGGCTGGTTTTCGATTACAACATTTTCGGCGACCATCACGTGCTGGAGTCCAATGTCGAGGTACCCGCCGGCAATTCGGTTCTCTCGGTGCGATTCCGGCGCGATGGCAAGCAAGGACTGGTGTCGCTGCAGATCGATGGCGCCGACGTCGGTTCGTTGCAGATTCCTTTCGTCATGCGGACGATGTCGAGCGTGGGACCGAGCGTCGCCTACGACCATGGCTCACCGGTGGCGGCCGGGTACGCCCATCGACGCGATGGGTATCCGTTCGAGGGCGATCTCGATCGAATCGAGATTCGTCTGATTTCGCCTCGCGACACGGGCGACGTGGCCGAGTCGAGTCGGCGTCAGGCGATGGGGCGCCAATGATCGACGTCGCGCGAGGCGTCGATCATCACGCGTAACAGGACGCAGTCCGAGGTCGCGGAGATTCGCGCGTGGTCTTCGGAGCGCAAACTGAGGGTCGAGCCCTCGTTCAGATCATGATCCACTTCGGAGAGCCGCACCCGAGCATGACCTTCGACCACGAAGACGAGGCGGGGAAATCCGTCGGCGTCGGTTCGTTCCAGATCGAGGACGGCGCCGGTGGGCAGGCGCAACACATCGACGTCGGCGAGACCGGCGGTCGCGGACTTCACGCCGGTGTCCGAGTGTTCGATTGCGTTCCCCAAGGTCGTCCATGAACGGTTGGACTCGTCGTATCGGATGAAGGTCTGGCCGTGCCACGAGCGGCCGGAGTCGATCCCATTGGGAAGTTTCATCCGGTGCTCCACCAGCGTCATGTGCTCCGCCGGATAGCCGATCTCCACGACCTCCATGCCCTCGGAGTTTTCGAGAACACGATGACGAATTCCCGGGGGCTGAATGACGCAGTC
>JAIXWJ010000062.1 GCA_027491335.1 Actinomycetes bacterium
CATATGTCGAACGCCGAGCCGAGACCCGACGTGGTCGGTCGAACGAATCCGAGGGGCAGGATCGCTCTGAGAGAATCCTTGTTCACGATCGATTCCAGGTGGTGGATTTTCGGGGCTAATTCTTCCTGAACTTTCGGGTGTCCTCACCGCGTGTCACGGTTCGAGGGATCCACCAACGACGCCGTCCCCTTTGCCACAATGTGTCCGTCGACACGCCGACAGCGTTCCGCCGGAGTCGTGTTCGTGACGGGTGGTGCGTGGTTGGTGCTTCGTCTCACGAGCTCGTCCGCCGACCGTCCGCGGGTTCGCCGACTGACGTCGAGCCGTCGTTGGGTCGTCGCCATCGAAGCAATCGAGAGCGCTCGTTGCATTTGCAACAAAACCAGTACTTGTAATAACTCGAAAAATCCAATCGAATGTCGTTGGTTCCACCCGAGAACTGATCAGAAATGATCCGACAAGAATCGAAGTGCGCGGAAGACCCCGGTCCGAAGCGACTCGAAAGCAAGACACAGCAGTACCAAACCAAACCAGAAAGGGACACTCCCATGGCAGCAAAGAAGAAGGCTCCCGCCAAGAAGGCTCCGGCCAAGAAGGCTCCGGCCAAGAAGAAGGCAGCCGCCAAGAAGGCTCCGGCCAAGAAGGCCCCCGCCAAGAAGAAGGCAGCCGCCAAGAAGGCTCCGGCCAAGAAGAAGGCTGTTGCTAAGAAGGCTCCGGCCAAGAAGAAGGCTGTTGCTAAGAAGGCTCCGGCCAAGAAGAAGGCTGTTGCTAAGAAGGCTCCCGCCAAGAAGAAGGCAGCCGCCAAGAAGGCTCCGGCCAAGCGCAAGGCAGCCGCCAAGAAGAAGTGATTCTTTCCGATCTGTGATCGGGCAGGAATTGAACGAGCGGGGGGAAACCCCCGCTCGTTTGCTTTTTCCGGCCAACCCACCGGAGGTCCCAAAATGAAGCATCTGAACCTTCTCGACGATCTGGCCGCGGAGCATTCGGCTCTCGGTGCGGTTCTGGGCGATCTCGCCCCGGGCGATTGGGCGTTGCCCACGCCCTCGGTGGGTTGGACCGTGTCGGATCAGATCAGCCATCTGCGCTTTTTCGACGAGCGCGCCACCATGGCACTCTGCGACGCCGACACCTTCCTGGCGGACCGCGAACGGATCATCTCCGGGGCGCCCCACGACCCCTCGGTCGATGCGGGGCGGTCGCTGTCGTGGGCCGACCTTCTCGGCGAATGGCGGAATCACTCCGAGCAACTTCGCGCGCGGGCCGCCGGCGTCGAATCCGACCAACGAGTGCCGTGGTACGGCCCCGCGATGTCGGTGCCCTCGTTCCTGACGGCTCGGCTGATGGAAACCTGGGCGCACGGTCACGACGTGTGCGTGGCGGCCGATCGTCCCGCGATCATCAGTGATCGCCTGCGACACGTGGCGCACATCGGGTACTCGGCTCGCCCGTTCAGTCTTCTGATCAATCGGTTGCCGGCCGATGACCGACCGATTCGCCTGGAGCTGACGGGGCCCGACGGCCAGACGTGGACGTGGGGTCCACCGGAGGCCGATGATCGGGTGATCGGAGATGCGTACGACTTCTGTCTGGTCGTCACACAACGACGAGACCCGACGGACTCGCGACTGGAGGTCGCGGGCGAGGCCGCTCGTCAGTGGATCGACGTGGCGCAGGCATTCGCCGGAGGTCCGGGCCGCGGGTGATCGAGTCGAGAAATCAGAGGTCGGAGATCTTCGTGAAGATCTCCGCGGCAGTCCGGTCCACTCGCCGACCGAGTTCGGCCAATCTGGTTCGGATGCGGTCGGAGAATCGATCGAGATCCTCGGGCGCGACGGCTTTCATCGTGCTCTCGAACTGCGAAGCGTGAGCCAGCAGCGCGGAAATCTTCGCATCGACGAAGTCGCCGACGCTCTCGGCATGATTCGCCTCGTCGGCCTCCCAAAGAAGCAGATGGGACGGACGGTGATGTGCCACGCCGTGTTCGCGGAAGAAGTGCGGATCTCGGGCCGCCACGATCGCATCACAGGTGAGAAAGCCGGCGTGTCGATGATCCGGATGCAGTCGGTGACGCTTCCACGGATCGTGGCCCAGCACGACGTCGGGTCGGATCTCGCGAATGTGCCGCGCGATGCGGCTTCGCAGCTCGACGGATTCTTCCAGTTCGCCATCCACCTGGTCGAGGAAAGTCACGTCGTCGACGCCACCGAGCCGACGAGCGGCCTCGGTCTGCTCGGCACGCCGTGTGCGAATCAGACCGGCGATGTCGGCGTCGGGATTCCACGTGCCCTTCGAGCCGTCGGTGAGCACCAGATGATGGATGCGACAGCCGGCGGCCGCCCACTTGGCCAGCGTCGCACCGCAACCGAACTCGATGTCGTCGGGATGCGCGCCGATGGCCAGTGCGATCTTGGGCGTCGGTAGGTCGATCGAGGTGATGACTCGCTCGGCATTCGGGGTCGGTTGACCCGGGTCGTTCGCGGCCGGTGTGGTGTTCATGAGTTGTCCCGCTTCGTGATGAGTCGATCGAGCAGTCGAGAGATTCTCGGATTCTCGAGGTCGTCCGGCGTGTCCACGTCGAGCGACAGCAGTTCGTCCACGATGACGATCGGTTCCACCCCGAGGTGACGCGCGTGCGACCGGTGGGCCTCGAACGAACCGACTCCGTAGGCGAATCGCCATGTGGGCAGCAGTCCGATTCCGATGAGCACCACGTTCGACCCGTCGAGTCGGTCGTCGGGCACGATCACCACCGATTCGGCGGTGAGTTCGTGGCCGATGTCGTCCCAGAGTTCGCCGAGACGTCGGCCGAACGGCAGATCGGCGTGGGCCACCACCACGGGTTGATCGGGTCGGTCGGCGATCACGCGGGGCAGTCCGGCGGCGAGTGAGGCGTTGAGTCCTTCGGCCTGGACCATGACCGCGGTGGCACCCAGGTCGCGAGCGAACTCGGCCACCTCATCGTCGTCGCAGATCACGAACACGTCGGCGTGAGGGATCGATCGCACGACTTCACGGGCGCACGAGATCGCGAGTTCGCGTCGATCGGCGGGCGAGAGGACCGCGGCGAGTCGGCTCTTGGCGTCGTCGAACCGTCGGATCGGCACGACCAACGACACGGGCGAACTCACGGTGCGAGCCTAGGTGCTGGTGTGGCGGCCAGATCGTGCGATGTCGAGATCGTGCGATGAACGATTCGGGCCGTCGGACTCGATCTTTCGTCGGGCGTATACGATCATCGCCGTGACGGGGGCCAAGTCGATACGAGTGGCGGTTGTCGGCGCCGGCTCATGGGGAACCACGGTGGCCTCGCTGGCGGCGGGCAACACGTCGACCGTGTTGTGGGCGCGTCGTCGCGAGTTGGCATCCACCATCGCGAGTTCCCGCACGAACGCGGACTACTTGCCCGATTCGCGCGTGCCGGACTCGCTCGAGGTCACCTCGGATCTGGCCGAGGCGGTGTCGGCCGCCGACGTGGTGGTGATGGCGGTGCCATCCCATGGTTTCCGAGAGGTGGTGGCCGAGGCGTCCCACCATGTTCGGCCGTGGGTGCCCATCGTCAGCCTGTCGAAAGGGCTCGAGCGCAGTTCGTTGAAGCGCATGAGCGAGGTGGTGGCCGACGAGATGCCCGGGCATCCGGTGGCGGTTCTCACCGGCCCCAATCTGGCCCGTGAGGTGATGCAAGGACAACCGGCCGCCGCCGTGGTCGCCATCAACGACAAGGTGATCGCCGACGAACTCCAACGCATCTTCTCGCGGCCGACGTTGCGCGTGTACACCAATCCCGACGTGGTCGGCTGCGAAGTCGCCGGTGTGGTCAAGAACGTCATCGCGATCGCCTCGGGAATGGCCGCCGGCATGGGCTTCGGGGACAACACTCGGGCCACGTTGATGACGCGAGGACTGGCGGAGATGTCGCGACTCGGCATGGCGATGGGCGGTGACGGACTCACGTTCGCCGGTTTGGCGGGCATGGGTGACCTGATCGCCACCTGCTCGTCGGCGCAGAGTCGAAACAACACGGTCGGTCGTCGCCTCGGTGAGGGCGAGTCCATCGCGTCGATCCTCGAGTCGATGACGATGGTGGCCGAGGGTGTGAAGAGTTCGCCGGCGGTGCTCGATCTCGCGCGGCGCCACGGAGTGGAGATGCCCATCACCGAGCAGGTGGTGTCGGTGTGTCAGAACCAGCGGAGCGCCGCCGAGGCAGTCGCGCTTCTCATGCAACGGAGAAGGCGGAGCGAAATTGGCTGACGGGATGTTATCGAGCGAGGCAGCAGCCGGCGAAGCTTTGCCCATCGGTGTGTTCGGTCGACCCGCGGTGGGTCGGGTCGCGCCCAGTGGTCGGGTGGTCTTCGCCGATGGCTCGCCCGATCTCGGGTGGCACGTCGCGGCCGACGATCGTTGGTACGACCCCGAGCGGGAAGTGGCCGTGCGACGAACCGATGTCGACGGACTTCCGATCGTTTCCACCCGCATGCGAGTTCCCGGTGGCGACGTCGTGCACACGGTGTGGTGCGCGAGCGGACCCGATGCTCGTCCCATCGTCGTGATCGACATCGAGAACGATTCGCCGATGCCGGTCGCCGTCGCCCTCACCCGCACCGATCTCACGGTGTCGAGACCGATCGCGGCCCGTGGAGTGGACGCCGACGCGAGCGGTTCGTGGCCGGCACCGGGACTCGAATTGGCGAGTGCGCCGACGGTGATGCCGATCGGGCACCGCGCGCGCGTGCGCGTCGCCGTGGGACGCGACATCGATCTGGATCGGTTGCCCGACGTCGACGCCGTCGTGCGGGGATGGACGACCATCTGCGACGGGTCGTCGCGGTTGGTGTTGCCCGATCTCGAAGGCGGCGTGTCCTTGGTGAGTCGGGTGAATCGGGCCAAGGTGGCCATCGCTCTCGCCGATGACTCCGAGATGCCGTGGCGCAAGACCGACGAATTGGCGGGTTGGTTGATCGACAGATTCCATGCCGATCGCATGGGCTCGACCACGACGCCGGTCGAGGACGTGGCCGGTGCCGTGGAGCGCATCGTTCGCAAGTCCCGGCGGAGAGGGACCAACCCGTTGCGAGTCGCGGCCATTCGGGTGGGTGCGCTGTGGTTGTCCGGCATCGACGAGCGAACCACCGGTGACATCGACCGCATCGTTCGGCGAGCACTCGGGATGGGATTGGGCGAGATCGCCGCTTCGTCGCGACTGAGCGTCGCCGACGCGGAGTGCGACGGCGCCCTCATCACCGCCGTCGAGGAATCGTTGCTCTTCTGGGACGGCGGCGAACGCGCGATCTTTTGCGTCGACGGAATCGGCGGTGAGCGACTCGGGTCATCCTTCGAGGCCCATGGTTTGGCCGCGCCCAACGGTGCTCGGATGTCGATGGCGGTCCGGTGGCATGGATCGAACGCCGCGATCCTGTGGGAAACCGAGGCGACCGGTTCGGTCTCGTCGCGGCGTCTCGAGCTTCGATGCGGCGCGGATGCGTCGTGGTCGTCGGGCGAACCGAACGGCGAGAGTCTGTGGCGCGTGTCGGCGGGGTCAGCCGAAGTCGACAGTTCGAACGTCGACACATCGAACGTCGACGCCTCGAACGTTGGCAGTTCCGGCGCCGACGGATCCGACTCCATTTCGTTCAACTGAGCGTCGACGGCGATGTGCGATCTGCTCGTGGCGCTCGGCGAGGCCACCGCCAACGGGTCGACGATCTTCGCCAAGAACTCCGATCGGCCTCCGACGGAGACGCAACTGATCGAGGTCGTGGAGTCGCGAACCGAATCAACGACACGAGCCACTTACCTCGAAATTCCCGGGTCATCGGACCCCACCTTGCGCTGCGTGGTCTCGCGTCCGGCGTGGAGTTGGGGCGCCGAACACGGCGTCAACGAGGCCGGTGTCGCGATCGGCAACGCCACCATCTACACGACATTGGATCCACGGCCGTTTCCCGACGCGCTCACCGGGATGGATCTGGTTCGTCTTGGTCTCGAGAGGGCCCGTGACGCCCGATCCGCGGTGGAGGTGATCATCGAATCCATCGAGCGATTCGGCCAGGGTGGGTCCGGTCACGATCCGACGGGTTCGCGTCGGCCGTATTGGAACAGTTTTCTCGTGGCCGATCACCGCTCGGCGTGGGTGCTGGAGACGAGTGGTCGGGAATGGGCGACGGAAGAAGTGCGCACGGTCCGGGCCATCTCGAACCGCACGACGATTCCCGGCTTCGATGATCGACGTCATCCTCGACAACCGGTGGAGACACTCGTGGATCCGCGTTGGCGGAGCACCAACGAGTTTTTGGCTCGGGGGCCGGTGACGGTCGATGGCGTCGGTCGACATCTGACGACGCACGGTCCGAGCGACGATGGATGGAACGTGTGCATGCACGTCGACGGGGTCGAGGAGACGACGGCATCCATGATCGCGGTGCTGCCCACATCTGGTGTGCCGGAGGTCCGCATGACCCAGGCGAGCCCGTGTCGTGAACCGTGGTCCGTCGTTCGCTGGTGATACGTAACGACAGTCAGCCCATACGACCGTCAGCCCAAACCATGGTGGGAAGGGGCAAACTAGGGGGGTGCAGTCGCCGGTCCGAGTTGCCTACACCCTGGAACAGTGCTGGCATCGGGTGCCCGGTGGAACCGCCACCTCCGCGTTGCGCACCGCGGTGGCTCTGTCCGACGTCCCCGGCGTCGAGGTGATCGGAGTCGCCGGTCGCCATCGGAACCCTCCGAAGCCGTCCTTCGTTCCTTCGGTCAACATGCGCTACATGCGTCTGCGGGCGCCGTATCTCTACGAGACCTGGCTGCGCTTCGGTTGGCCCTCGGTCGAGAGCGTCACGGGCGACGTGGACGTGGTTCACTGCACCGGTTTCGTTCCTCCGCCCTCGAAGGCCCCCTTGGTCAGCACCCTGCACGACGTGGCCTGGCGCCATCGTCCGGACCATTTCACTCGTCACGGGGTGCGCGTCTTCGAACGCAGCCTCGCCGAGGTCCGTCGTCGGGCCGAGTTGGTTCTGTGTCCGTCGACGGTGACGATGCTCGACGCCGAACGAGCCGGGATTCCGGTCGAGCGATTGCGATTGGTGCCGTGGGGAGTGGAAGCGTCGGAGGTGGATGAGGCGCAAAAGGCGGTGGTGCGCACCAAGTACGGACTTCCCGGGGATTATCTGTTGTTCGTGGGCACGGTCGAACCGCGCAAGAACCTGCGCCGTCTCGTCGAGGCGCTCGAGCGCGCGGAGTGCGACCTCCCGCTCGTCGTGGCCGGTTCGCTCGGTTGGGGTGACACGGGGGTCGAACCTTCGGCGCGCGTGCAATTCATCGGTTTCGTTCCCGAGGCCGAACTCCCGGCCTTGTACGCCGCGGCCGCCGTGTTCTGTTATCCGAGCGAACGCGAAGGTTTCGGTATGCCAGTGCTCGAGGCCATGTCGTATGGAACTCCGGTGGTGACGAGCATGGGCACCTCCACCGAGGAGGTCGCCGGCGGCGCCGCGGTTCTCGTCGATCCGTTCGAGGTGGACGACATCGCTCGTGGCGTGGACGAGGCGCTCGGACGACGAGCCGAGTTGTCGCAATGGGGGTTGCGTCAGGCGGCGCGTCGCCATTGGTCGGAGACCGCCCGATTGACCGTCGATGCGTACCGCGAGGTGATGCGTTGACCTCGCCGATGCGCGTCGCGGTGAACATGACGTGGTGCGTGCCCGGCGCGGTGGGTGGCAGCGAGGAGTACCTCGTGCGCCAGATTCTCGGACTGGACACCACCGAGATCGAGCCGACGTTGTTCGTCCCGCGCGGATTCTCCTACGCGCACCCCGAATTGCGTGATCGATGCGAAATGGTCGAAACCGACAACGACGGAACTTCACGGGTGCGTCGGATACTCGACGAGTCGTCGTGGTTGTTTCGACGCACCGGCGGCTTCTCGTTGGTGCATCACGGTGGTGGCACGGTCCCGACCATTCATCGGTCGCCGACTCTGCTCACCATTCACGACCTTCAATACCGCGCTTTTCCCGAGTACTTCTCCCGCAAGAAGCTCACGTACCTGCGCGCGGTGATGCCGATGTCCGCGCGTCGGGCGTCGGCGATCGCGGTGCCCACCGAGTTCGTGAAGTCGACCGTCTGCGAGTCCTACGGCATTTCCGACGAGAGAGTGCACGTGGTTCCTCACGGCGTCGAACCGCGTTTGGGGGAGGGGGCCACCCCCGAGAGCGAGTTGCGGGAGAAGTTCGACTTGGGCGACTCTCCTTTCGTGGTGTTCCCGGCCATGACGCATCCGCACAAGGGCCATGCGTTCTTGCTCGACGTGATGGAGCGGTATTGGGCGGCGCGCGGTATTCGCCTCGTTCTGATCGGAGGTCGGGGCGCGGCCGAGGCCGACATCGCTCGACGTATGCTCTCCGATTCCTTGTCCGCGAGCGTGTCGCGCCTCGGCCGAGTGTCGGCCGTCGATCGTGACGGATTGATCCGAGCCGCGATCGCGTTGGTGTTTCCGAGCGAGTACGAGGGTTTCGGTGCCCCGTTGATCGAAGCGATGGCGTTGGGCACACCGGTGCTGTGCAGTGATCGGGCCTGTCTGCCCGAGGTCGTCGGATCCGCCGGTCTCGTGCGGGCGCTCGATGTCGACGAATGGGGGAGCGCCATCGACGCGCTCGCCACGCGGAGATCCGAATTGATCGACGCCGGTCGCGAGCGAGTCACCGACTTCACCGCGGCGACCTCGGGAGCGGCGTTGGCCCGGGCGTATCGGAGCATCGTGCGATGAGCGACGGTTCGAAGATTCTCGTCCTGTGTCCGCATTTCGATCCGGACACCGCCCCGACCGGCGTGGTCATGACGCGCATCGTCGAGGAGCTCGGCGCCATCGGTCACGAGGTGCACGTGGTCACGTCGTTGCCGTGGTACCGAGACCATCGTGTCGACGCCGAGTGGGTCGATGTCGGTTGGCGCGATCGAACCCGCGCGACGTCGTGGGGCACGATCACCCGGCTCGACCCGTACGCCGGTGGAGACAAGCGAAACCTGCTGCGGCGAGCGTTGGGCTTCATCGGATTCTCGGTCACCTCCACCGTGGCCGGCATGCTGGCCGGTCGCGGCGGGCGACGCGTCGATGCCGTGATCGCGATGTCGCCACCGCTCACGCTCGGCATCTCGGGGCGACTGGTGGCGTGGTTCCGGCGCGCACCGTTGGTGTTCAACATTCAGGACGTCTTTCCCGATGCAGCCGTGGAGACCGGAGCCATCTCGAACCGTTGGGTCATCGGTGCCGCGAGGGCTCTCGAAAAACTCACCTATGTCCTGTCCGACCGAGTGACCGTGCTCTCCGACGACCTGGCCGACAATGTCGTGGCCAAGATCGGTGAGGCACGAGCCCGTCGGGTGGTGGTGATTCCGAACTTCGTCGACACGGAGCGCATCGTCCCCCTCGAACCGCGCACCGAGTATCGACGTCAACTCGGCCTCTCGGATCGGCCCGTCGTCATGTACGCGGGGAACATCGGTTTCTCGCAGTCGTTGGAGATGATGGTGGCCGCCGCTCGCGCGCTACCGCACGTCGACTTCGTGATCAACGGCACCGGATCGGCGCGTTCGGAACTGGAGCGTTCGGCGGTCGATCTGGGCAACGTGATCTTCGGAGAGTTCCAGCCGCCCGAGAGGTTGTCCGAGGTGCTGGCCACCGGAGACGTGCACGTGGTGCCCCTGCGTCGAGGTCTGGGTCGGGTGAGCGTCCCGTCCAAGACCTATTCCATCATGGCGGCCGGCCGCCCCATCGTGGCCGCCGTCGACGCTGGCACGGAAGTCACTCGTTTGGTCGGTGGTGCCGGATGCGGAATCGTCGTGGGACCCGACGACGCCGAAGCGTTCATCTCGGCCATCGACCACCTGATCGCGGACCCCGACGGTCGCTCCGAGATGGGACGCCGGGCCCGTTCGTTCGTGGAGACGCACGCCTCACCTCGTGCGGTGGCCGAGAGTTACGCGAGCTTGGTGTCCGAGATTCGGCATCGCCGCCGCTGAATCGACCCTCTTTGGCGGGTGACCCCGTATTCGGCCCGACCCGCAGGTAGCCTTCCATCCTCGTGGGTAAGGCATCGTCAGCCAAGAAAGTCGCTCGTTTGGCCCAGAAGGGCAAAGGGCGCAAGGTTCGCTTCCAGGGTGGGACACTGTTCCCGGCCCTCATCGTGGGTATCTCGGTGGTCGGTCTGGCCCTGATCGTCTACTCGCGATCCTCGATTCCGAATCAGAACGTTCCTCCGACCGTCGAGGATCACTGGCACGCCTCCTATGGCTTCTACGCCTGTGACGAGTGGTTGCCCGATCTTCAGGGGAACAAGGAAGAACTCGACACGGCCGGTCAATTGGTCAGTGATGGGTTCCGTCGAACCGGAATCCACAGCCATGACGACGGTGTGATCCATTGGCACGCCTACACCTCGGCGGCCACGGGTCGCAACGCCAAGCTCGGCGTGTTCCTCGACGTCTACGGCGTGAAGGTGTCCGACACCAAGATCGAGTTCCCCGCCGATCAGGGTGGCGCGGTCTACGAGGAGGGTGTCACCAAGTGCACCGTCGACGGCAAGGAGGTCGACGGTGAGGTCGTCGTCTACGCCTTCGACTCGTACGACAACGCCGACGAGGTCTCGACCTACATCACGAACTTCGACGAGATCCGTCTGAAGAACGACGCGATGGCTTTCTCGATCGTGTTCGCGCCGGCCGGATCCAAGCCCGGTTTGCCGCCGTCGGCCGCCTCTCTGCCCGAACTGGGGGCCGTCGACATGGCGCCGACCACAACGGTGGCGACGGACGCCGCATCGACAACGGTGGCGACAGACGCCGCATCGACGACGGTGCCCGGCGATGCCGGCGCCACAACGGTGCCCGGTGCGACGACGGTTCCGTCGGCCTCCACCGTCGCTCCCAGCACCACGGTTCCGGCTTCGACCACCACGAGCCCTTGATGCGCGCGGTCGTTCTGGTGGGCGGGTTCGGAACCCGACTACGCCCGTTGACCTTGACGACGCCCAAACCGATGTTGCCGGTCGGTCACCGACCGATCGTCGAGAATCTCGTTCGCATGCTGGCGGCGGCCGGAGTCTCCGAGGTCGTCCTTGGACTCGGTTTCAAACCCGAACCGTTCATCTCGGCGTTCCCCGACGGTGAGTGCGCGGGCGTTCGTCTGCAGTACGCCGTCGAGCCCGAGCCTCTCGACACGGCGGGTGCGATCAAGTTCGCGGCCGAATACGCCGGCATCGACGACACCTTCGTGGTTGTCAACGGTGATGTGCTCACCGATCTCGATGTGTCGACCCTGATCGCTTTCCATCGAGCCTCCTCCGCCGAGGCCACCATTCACCTCACTCCCGTCGAGGATCCGTCGGCCTACGGAGTGGTGGCATTGGCCGCCGACGGCCGCGTGGAGCGCTTCGTCGAGAAGCCGGCACCGGGAACGGCCCCGAGCAACCTCATCAACGCCGGGACGTACGTTCTGGAACCGTCGGTTCTCGCCCGAATCCCGGCGGGACGCAAGGTCTCCATCGAACGCGAGACGTTTCCGAGCATCGTTGCCGATGGTCGCCTGTTCGCGATGTCCACCGACGATTACTGGATCGACACCGGTCGCCCCGAGCCGTATCTTCGGGCGAACCTCGACATGATCGATGGTGTTCGGCGAACGCTGCGAGCCGTCCCGATCGAGGAAGGCGCTCGCGTGGATGCGAGTGCGCGCGTGGAACACAGTTTGGTGTCGCGTGGTGCGGTCGTCGGTGCCGGCACCGTGGTGGAGGATTCGGTTCTTCTCGGCTCCGCGATCGTCGAGGACGGTGCGACGGTTCGTGGATCCGTGGTGATGGGGCGTGTGGGTCGATCGGCGTCGATCACCGACACGGTGGTGGGTGCCGAAGGACGGATCGACGATGGCGCCGTCTTGTCCCACGCTTTCGTGCCCGATCCGGCCGCGGCGAAGTAGGTCGTGAAGACCGGCGCGAAGCCCGCACTGCCCGCCTCGGTGATGGTCGTGGGCGGCGCGGGATTTCTCGGTTCCCATCTGGTCGACAGACTTCTGGCCGAAGGTGTTCGGGCCTCGGTGGTCGACGATCTGTCGACCGGGCATTTGGGGAATCTCGCCGATGCTCGTTCGCGTTCGGAGACCGGGTCGTTGGGGATCGACACCGTGGATGCCGCCATTCCCGAGTTCGGCGAACTCGTGCGGCGTCGCGCGCCCGACGTCGTGGTGATGTGCGCGGCGTTTCTCGGCGATCATGACGACGCGTTGGCGGCCGGTCGCTCGTATTCGCTCGTGTTGTCGGTCCTCGAAGCGTGTCGTCTGGCCAAGGTCGCCAAGATCGTCGTGCTCGTTCCCGGCGAGTCGTTGTACGGCGAGGTGCCGTCGCGCGAGTTGCCGGTGAAAGAGGATCGCGCTCTGCGTCCGGTCGGGATGGCCGGAGTCACCGCGGCGGCCACTCTGGAACTGCTGGATCTCTATCGACGCGATCACGGACTCGACTTCACCGCGTTGGCCGTCTCGTCGCTCTATGGTCCGCGTCAGAAAGCCGAAGGTGGTGTGGTCGCCGGATTCCTCGCCGCGCACCGCGAGGGCCGACCGCCGGTGGTCCGAGGCGATGGTCGACGAACGCTCGACGTTCTCTACGTGGCCGATGCCGTCGACGCGGTGTTCAGGGCGCTCACTCGTGGAAGCGGACTCCTGCTGCACGTGTCATCGGGCGAGCAAACCAGTTTGCGCGCCATCCTGCAGGCGATCGGTATCGAGACCGTGGTCACCGAGCCCGCTTCGGGTCGGGTCCTCGGCCGCATGGCGTTGTCGCCATCGCGGGCTCGACTTCACCTCGGATGGGTGCCATGGACCACCGTGCCCCAAGGCATCGAGTCCACCCTGTCGTCGGCGGGCTGACAAACCGCCAGCCATCGCCGATCAACGGAACAGGTCCTCCTGCGGCGGTCGAACGATCTCGCGCATCGATGACTCGCGGAACCACGACGGATCGACGCCTCGGACCACCGCGACCGGAACGCCACTGGACTTGCCCATCACCAACTCGGCGGCCGACGCGATCTCGTCGGCCGCGCACACTTCGGTCACCTGCATCACGCGACCGAGAGCATCGGGAGTTCCGCGCAGGTCGACGACGGCGGCCACTCCGGCGACGCCGATCGCCACGTCGGTCAACCCCTTGCGCCACGGTCGTCCGAAGGTGTCCGAAATGATCACACCGATGCTCACACCGAGTCGGGCCTTCACGATGTCGCGAATGCGCCGGGCCGATCGATCACTGTCGATCGGCAGAAGTGCGGCCCATCCGCGTTCGACGTTCGAGAGGTCGATTCCACTGTTCGCACAGACGAATCCGTGCTTGGTTTCGGTGATGATCAGATCGCCGCGCCGGCGCACAACGCGCACGGCCTCTTGTTCCACGAGGGCCTTGTGGGACAGCGGATCATCGGCGTCGATGGCAACCATGCGACCCTCGGCCTTGGACACGACTTTTTGCGTGACGACCAACACGTCGTTGTCCCGCAGTGGACCGTTGGGCTCCTCGCGGCACGCGTCCGCGATGATCTCGCCGAGTTGATCGTCGGGGCGAATCTCGCCGATGCCGACGACTCCCCACGCACTGAGGCGCATGGGGACGGCGGCTGATGCGTTCTCATCGGTCATGTCGGGCTCCTTCGCGAGCGGCGGTCAACGTGGTGGTGGCGAGAGTCGCGGCGATCTCGGGGGTTCTCATGATGGTGTCGGTCACCACGCAGCGAATTCCAACGGCTTCGATCGCGTCGCGGTGTTCGGCGTCGCGCTCGTCGATCACGAGGGTGCCGCAGATCGGTGCGTAGAGGCGCGCCACGCCCAGTACCGACGCCTCGAAACCGAGCTCGGAGAGCATGCGGTCGGCCGGACCCTTCAGGGCCGCGCCGGCGACGATCGGCGAGATGGCCACCACACGATCGCGGTGCGCGGTGAGGGCCTCGTCGACGCCGTGGAGGGCCCGAATCGGACCGATCGACACCAGAGGATTCGATGGTGCGACGATGATCGCTTCTGACGTCGTGATGTCGTCGATGAAGGTGGGTCGCGCGTCCTCGACCCCGTCGAAACGGATTCCGGTGACCGGTACCGAATGACGGCGCTTCACGAAGTATTCCTGGAACCCCACGGTCGTGACGTCGCCGTCCTCGGCGATGTCGACCATGGTTCGAACGCGGTCGTTGGTCATGGGCACGATTCGCATCTTCAGTTCCCAGGCGCGGGCGATTTCGTCGGTGACCTCGCCCAGTGTCGCGCCCTCGGACAATCGGGCGGTCCGATAGAAGTGCGTGGCGAGGTCGCGATCACCCAAGTTGAACCACTCGGGGGCGGCGATCGAACCGGTGGGGCGCACACCGACGTATCGCGTCAGGTTGGCCATGGCGGTCCACGTTTCGTCGGCCAACCCCCAGCCACGCTCGGGGTCGATCGCTCCGGCGACCGTGTAGGTGACCGTGTCGATGTCGGGCGAGATCGACAGTCCGTGCAGCACGGTGTCGTCGCCGGTGTTGACCACCGCGGTCACCCGAGCGGGGTCGACCACCCGAACGAGCCCTCGCAGGAATCGAGCGGCACCGACGCCGCCGGCCAGGACTGTGATCACGTCGTCATTCTTGCCGGTTCACGCGCCGTCGGCGAGATTCCGGTAGAGGTGTTCCAGTTCGCGCGCCGTTCGGTTCCAGTCGAATTCGGCTCGTTGGCGACGTCCGTTGTCGATCAGTCGGTTCCGCAGGTCGTCGTCGGTGAGGGCCGAGACGAGGGATTCGATCCAGGCGACGTGGTCGTTCGTCGGACACAACAATGCCGCGTTCCCGGCCACCTCGGGGATGGAGCCGACGTTGGACGCCACGATCGGGGTGTCGGTCGACATGGCCTCGAGAACGGGAAATCCGAAACCCTCGTCGAGCGAGGGGTACGCGATGACTTTCGCCCGGTGATACAGCCGACCCACGACCTCATCGTTCACCCGTCCGAGCAGGTGCACTCGTTCGCGAACGCGAGCGCTCGAGTTCTCCACGGCCGACCGCACGGCGATGGCATCGTCCCCATCGCCACCGGCGATCACCAGTCGAGCCGCGGGAACCTTGCCGATCACGTCCTTCATCAGTGAGACGAGGAAAGGGAGGTTCTTGCGCCGTTCGAGCGTTCCGATGGACAGGATCACCGGTCCGTCGTCGGGAAGCCCGTCGATCGATCCGGCGCGCGCGTCGACGAACGCTGGCGCTCCGAGATGAATGACCGTGATGGACGCATCGGGGAAGTGGGTTCGCAAACGTTCGGCGGTGGCATGCGACGAGGCGTGAACGTGAGCACCGGTGTGGATGGCCCGACGCAACGCGTTCATCATCAAGCCAATGTCACGATGAACCGTGTCGGGATGCTCGAGGGCCCAGCAGTCGTACACCGTGACGAGTCGAGGCCGACGCGATGGGGGAACGACGTAGTTGGTTCCGTGCACCAACGCGACGTCGCCGAGATGTCGATCCGGTCGGGGGTGATCGAACCGTCCCCAGGACCGCAACGCCAGCGCGGCCGGATACGGCAGGCGGACCGTGTTCGGGCGAAGGTTGGCGCGGAAACTCAGCACGTAGGGAACGAGGTCGACGGTGGCGTGGGAGGCCATGGCCTCGACGGCGCGTCCGACGCCGGTGATGGGGCCGTGCAAAGGTCCGGTATCGAAGGCCACGCGCATCATCAGGGGCGAGGCTAGGTCTCGCGCCGTAGGATGCGAGGGCTACTGGTCCGAACGGACCGAGTTCGAGGAGATCCCATGCCCCGCGCGTTCATCACTGGAGTCACCGGCCAGGACGGCCAGCATCTGGCGGAATTCCTTCATGGCAAGGGATACCAGGTGTTCGGCATGGTCAAGGGCCAGAACAATCCCAAGGCCGACCTGTTGCGCGATCAGTTCCCGTACGTGGAGATCGTGCCCGGCGATCTGGCCGACCTTCCGTCGTTGGTGAAGGCCATGGAAGTGGCCCAGCCCGACGAGGTGTACAACCTGGCCGCCATCTCGTTCGTGGCCTTGTCATGGAATCAGGCCGAGCTGACCGCCAACCTCACCGGAACGGGCGTCCTTCGCATGCTCGAGGCCGTGCGCATGGTGGGTGGTGCCACGGACAACAAGATCCGCTTCTATCAAGCATCGTCGTCGGAGATGTTCGGCAAGGTGCGCGAGACTCCCCAGACCGAAAAGACCCCGTTCCATCCGCGTTCGCCCTATGGGTGCGCGAAAGTTTTCGGTCACGACATCACCGTCAATTACCGCGAGAGCTACGGCCTGTGGGCGTGCTCCGGCATTCTTTTCAATCACGAAGGGCCGCGTCGTGGCGTCGAGTTCGTCACCCGCAAGGTCACCAACGCGGCCGCGCGCATCAAGCTCGGCCTGCAGGACGAACTGGTCATGGGCAACTTGGACGCCAAGCGCGACTGGGGTTACGCCGGCGACTACGTGAAGGCGATGTGGCTCATGCTCCAACAGGACGAGCCCGACGACTTCGTCATCGCCACCGGTGAGACCCACACCATCGAGGAGTTGGTGGAGCGCGCGTTCGCCGAAGTGGGCATCGACGACTGGCAGAAGTACGTTCGCCAGGACCCCAAGTTCTTCCGCCCGGCCGAGGTGGACCTGTTGATCGGTGACGCCACCAAGGCTCGCACCAAACTCGGTTGGAAGCCCGAGGTGGATTTCCCGTCGCTGGTCAAGATGATGGTGAAAAACGACTTGGCGGTCGAGGCCGCGCGGGCCGGACTTCCGATCCCGTCCTGACGGCGGTTCGCTCCGCTCAGGCTTCGAGCGGACGGTCCGACAGGGCCTCCAGCACCGAGCCCTCGTCGATGGTGGCGCCACGGGCCAGTAACTGGCGCAAGGACCACACGAAGATCGCCAACGCCATCAGCGAACTGGCGACCAGTCCGATCTCCACGCGCAGATACAGATCGTCGGCCGAGATCCACGTGGCGATCAAGAACGTGATCATTCCGGCGAGCCATCCCACCGCCACCCGCGCGTGTCCGTGCAACGCGATCACCGCTTGGGCGGTGGCCAGGGCGACCATGTAGATCGCACTGCCGATGGCCAGCATGGTGAGCGTGCGTCGATCGAGCCCACCGTCATAGAGAAGGTCGAGGATCTGCGGGCCCACGGCGAACGAACCCCCGACACCGATGGCACCCACTCCGAGCACCACGATCATCAGACGACGAAAGCCACCACGGAACTCCGTGAGATCACCGGCGGCGGCCAGTCGCGCCAAGCGTGGCAACAACGCCGCCTGTACCGCCTGAAAGAGAAACAGTGGGATTCGCGCCAACAAGACACCGTTGCCGAATCGGGTGACTTCATCGCGCTGGGAACTGTTGGCGAGCACGTCGACGGCGATGGGTCCGGCGTTCACGAGACCGGCGCCCATGATCGACCCGATGAGCAGCCAACCCAGGTTCGACGTGACTTCGTTCCACTCCGCGGGCGGGCCGTCGTCGGTGCGCAGTTGTCCGCGGGCTCCGACGATGAGCACGCCGGTCAAGGGAGCCAAGGCGACGAGCATCGCGTACGCACCCACGTCGTGCACGTCGAGCTGCCACAAGATGATGCATCCGACGATGCGCACGAATCCATCGGCGCCCATCACCATTCCGTACGCCGCGAACCGACCCTCTCCCGAGCAGATTCCCCGCGCCAAGTGGGCCGGGGCGTAGGAGACGAATGCCACGATGAGCGCCACGGTGACGAGGCCGTAACCCTCGAAAAATTCGCGCGTGGCCACTGGTCCGAGGGCCGCGACGGCCGTGGACACGAACACCGTGATCGCGACGCCGAGCGGAACGATGCGACGCACCACCGGGGTGCCGCCCAACGACAAAGCCCGGCGGTGGGCCAAGGCGCGGCCCATCTCTTGCTCGAGGGGCAAGAAGAAGCCCGGGGCCAACGCGAACGTGGCGAACCACAACGCGACGATGGGCTTGAAGTCGTCCTTGCCCAAGGCCTCCTGACCCACCTTGAAAAAGGCGTAGCTGGAGATGCCGGCGACGAGGAGTCCGATGCCCACCGCAATGGTGCCCTCGGGAAGGGGCACGCGGGACGCGACGTCACTCGTCGCGGCGGGGGACTCGGGTTCGCCACTCAAGAACCCCAACCCTAGCGATGGAGGTCGGGTCGCGGGGATGATGAATGCCCAGCACAGGGGGCCCTCGACCGGTCTCGGTGTGGGGCGAGGCAGGGGCTGGTGACGTCGGGTGAACCCGACGTCACGGGGTCGACGGGTAGCCTTCGACCCACCTTGGAGAACGAGTTGGAGCCTCATCCCTCCGACGACATCCGTGAGGACGCCGTCGCCACCGCCCCTGCCGCTCCCGGCGTGGTGGCGGCCCTCGTCGTGCATTCGCCCACCGAGCAACTGGGCGAGACCTTGGATTCCTTGTCCGCTCAGGACTACCCGAACCTCCAGGTGCTGGTTCTCCTGACCGGTTCGGACGCCCACGAGCTGGCGATGGTGTCCGACATGGTGGAATCCCGATCACTGGCCGCCCACGTGCGCCATGTCGGGGCGAACCCGGGCTTCGCGACGGTGGCCAATTCGGTGTCGCGACTGGTTCAAGGCGACAGCGGTTTCTTCCTCTTCTTGCACGACGACGTGGCGCTCGACCCCGACGCGGTTCGTCTGATGGTGGAGGAGTTGTATCGATCCAACGCCGGATTGGTCGGCCCCAAGGTCGTGGAGTGGGACGATCCTCGTCGACTGCACATGGTCGGGTTCGATGCCGACCGATTCGGCGAACTCGACGGTGCGATCGAGGAGCACGAGATCGACCAGGAACAGCACGACGCGGTTCGCGACGTGTTCGTTCTCCCCACCGCGTGTTTGCTCGTGCGGGCGGACCTGTTCCGGGAGATGGGTGGCTTCGAAGAGTCGATCCAATTCCACGGTGAGGATCTCGATCTGTGTTGGCGCGCCCACGTGATGGGGGCCCGCGTCGTGGTCGCACCGGCCGCGCGAGTGCGCCACCGAGGGAACCTGCACCAACGTCGCGACGATCTGGCCCACGTGGAGATGGCCACCCGCCATCGGCTGTCCACGGTCGCGTCGCTCACCGGCGTGGCGCGATCGTTCACGACCATTCCGCTGTTGATCCTCGTCACCCTCGTGGAGGCGATCGTTTCGCTCGTCACCGGTCACGTTCGGCGAGCGATCATCGAGGTCCGGGCACTCGTGATGGCTCCTCGAGACACGATGTCGATTCTGCGTCGACGTCGTCGCGTGGCCGCCTTGCGCAGAATTCCCGATCGCGAGGTCGCCGATCTTCAGGTTCGCGGAAGCGTCCGTTGGCGCCGTCTGGTTCGTGGTCGTCATGTCGTGGGTGTCGCGCCGAGCGACCGCAACGTCACGGGGGGCGTCACCGGGGACGACACGGTGTCGCGCGATCCCGTCACGATCGCGGTCTGGTTCATTTTGTGGGCACTGTTGCTCGCGGGTGCGCGAGAACTGATCACCGGGGGAATCGGTTCCGTTGGCGACTTGTTGCCCTGGGTGGAATCGCCTCGAGACGTCGCACATTCGTATCTGTCCGGCTGGTGGGGCAAGGATTTGGGCGCCACCACCGCGCAGCCCACGGGCAACGTCTTGATGTTTCTCGGCGGTCTACTGACTCTCGGTCATCCGGCGTTGGCGCAAACCGTCGCGGTCGTGGGGCTCGTCGCGGCGGGCTGGCTCGGCGCTTCGCGCCTGTGCGCGGTGGCATCGGCTCCCCGTGCACGTCTGATCGGCACCATCGCCTATGTGGCGATCCCGCTCCCGTACGCCGCGGTGGCGGCCGGGCGCCTGCAAGCCCTCATCGCCTACGCCGTGCTTCCGTGGGCGTTGCATCTGATGAGACTGTTCGGAGGACTCGGTCTTCCCCGTGGTGCCGAGGAATCCAGTCGTGCGGTGGGGGACGTCATCGATCACCCCGACACCGCCACGCGAGTCCGCATCGTGTCGTCGTTCGCTCTGCTGATGGGAGTCACCGCGGCCTTCGCGCCGTCGGTGATGTTGATGGTGTTGGTGTGCGCGGTGCTCTGGATCTTTGCGGCATTGCTCTCCGGAGGGTCGTTGCGAGCGGCCGGACTCGGAATCGCCGCGGTCCTGGTGTCGATGGTCGCCGCGGTCGTCGTGAATCTCCCGTGGATGACGCGCTATCTCTCTTCCGACGGCTGGCGCGCGTTCATCGGTTCGCGAACCGGCACGGGAGTCGACTTCTGGCAGTTGCTTCGCTTCGGAATCGGTCCTTCGGCGCTCGGCGGTTTGATCATCCTTCTTTTCATTCCGGCGCTGGTGGCTCCGTTCGTCTCGCGCGGTTGGCGTTTCGTGTGGGCCATGCGCGCCGCGGTGCTCATCGCCGGGTCGTTGATGTTGGCCGTGCTCGGTCAGAGGGATTCGTTCCCCGTCGATCTGCCCGAACCCGGAGTTCTGTTGGCTCCGGCCGCGGTCGGCGTTGCTCTCGGTGTGTCGATGGTGTGGGTCGTCTTCGGAGCGGACGTTCGAGGAGCTCGATTCGGACTCCGCCAGCCCGTGGCGTTGTTGTCGTTGGCGTGCATCCCGATCGGTCTCGTCCCGGCGTTGGCGGTGGCCACCGATGGACGCTGGCAGCAGCCCGAGGCCACGTTCTCCGAGCAGATGACTGCATTGTTGGCCTCCGATGAACTCGGTGGGTTCAGAGTGATGATCGTCGGTGACGAGCGCTTGGTGCCCGGTGCATCCCACGAGGTGTCCGACGGAATCACGTTCTCCGTCGTCGAGGGCGGCCGTCTCGACGCCGACGATCTGTGGACGCCCGCACCCGACGACATCGACCGGTACGTGCGACCCCTCGTCGAAGCGGTGGCATCGGGAAGCACCGACCGCGTCGGACGACTCATGGCGCCGTTCGGAATTCGGTACGTGGTGATTCCGGTCGTCGATCGGGTCGTGTCCACGTCGGCGGATCCATTGCCTCTTCCCGATGGATTGGTCGATTCGTTCGGCGGTCAACTGGACTTCCGACGCAAGTTCGCGCCCGCCAGCATGGTGGTCTTCGAAAATCTTCAGGTGATCCCCACCACCGCCGTGCTCACCGCCGCCGGTTCGCAGGCGGCTGGTTCGGGTGGTGACGAGGCTCTGGCCGTGGTCGACATGTCCGGCGCTTCGGCCACTCTGTCGCTCTCGTCCCCCTGGAAGCCCGCATCGGCATCGGTTCCGGCGGGCACCGTGCACGTCGGGGTTCCGCTGGATGGAAACTGGACGCTCGCGGTGGATGGTCGCGCGGTGGATCTCGGAGCGTCGTTCGGTTCGGTGATGTCGGCCACGGTCGATCAGCCCGGCATCGCCACGCTCACGCACGATCGACCGCTCTCGCGTTTGTTCTGGGTGTTCGTTCAAGTCGTGTTGTGGTCCGCTTTGTTGCTGGGTCGACGCCAGCCACGTTTCGTGCGTCGCCGCGTCGTCGCACGAAACACGGTCGTTGTCGCGGACACGTCGCCGGTGATCGATCTGGAGGCTCGACCGTGAACGCTCGTCGAACCACACCGGTCGTCATCGTCGCGATGGTGATCATGGCGTTCGTGTTGTCGAACGACGTGAGTTCGTCCGAGGTGCCGCCGACTTTTTCCGTCGCCGAAGTCACGGGAACGCCGGTCATTCCCGGCGACGACTCGGCGATCACCACTTCGTGGTTCTGCGGAGGCACGTCCGCCGCCGGCGACAGTGGCAGCGGTTCGTATTCCGGTGAGATCGTGCTGTCGAATCCCACCGAAGTGGTGGTGCGCGGAAAGATCACGGCTCTCACCGCCGACGACGAGGCGGTGGAGTCGACGGTCGTCGTCGAAGCGCGCAGCCAAACCAGCATCGACGTGCGATCTCTCGTCGATTCGCCGTACGCCTCGACGGTGGTCGAGTTGGATTCCTCGTTCGTGGCGGTCGAGCAGCGAGCCATCCATCCGGCGGGCACGGCGGTCGCTCCGTGCGCGAACGCCACCTCTGACGCGTGGCATTTCGCCGATGGGTTCACGTTCGACGGTTCCGATTTCCGACTGATTCTCACCAACCCCTACCTCTCGGCGGCGATCGTGAACGTGTCCGTGGCCACCGAGGCGGGTCCCCGCACTCCTTCGAACCTGCAGGGGTACGTCGTGCCGGCGCGATCGATTCGCGTGGTGAACGTGGCCGAGGCCGGGTTCCGCGACGAAAAAGTTCTGGCGGTGTCCGTGGTGGCCGAGACCGGACGATTCGTCGCTGCCAAGGACCAGCACTACCTCGGCGGTGGCCGTCTTGGACATATCAACGCTCTTGGCGCACCGGCGCCTTCGAGCCAATGGTGGTTCGCCGACGGTGAGACGGGCGACGGGATCTCCGAGCGGTACTCGATCTACAACCCGACCGACGAGGACGCTCAAGCATCGGTTCTGGTTCTCGGATTGGGCGAGGTGGAAGCCACCCTGCCTCCGGCGTCACTTTCGATTCCGGCCCACGAGGTGGTCACCTTCGACACGTCGACCATCGCGGGTCTGCCCGACGGTGTGCACGCCATGCTCGTCTCGAGCGAGACCGGTTCGGACATCGTGGTGGAGCGCGTGATCACCCGACCGGCGGCCGATTACGTGGCCACCACCGCGGTACTCGGTGTGATGGGCGGATACACCTCGCAACGGTGGCGTGTTCCCACCAGCACCACCATCGCCATCGAGGACGTGCTGATCGTCTTGAACACCTCGGGAGAGGCCGGCACCTTCACGGTGTTCTCGGTGGGTCCCGGAGGCGAGGAGCCCATTCCGGGTCTCACCGATGTGGCCCTGGCTCCCAATGCCATCGTGTCGGTCGATCTGGTTGATCCATTGGCCTTCGGTCGTCCATTGGTGGTGGCCGGAGATCGTCCGTTGGTCGTCGAACGCCGACTGGAACGCACGCCCACGCTCCGCGGTCGCAGCGGTTCACTGGCGTTCCCGGAGTGATCGACGTGGAATTCATCGTTGCCGCCTCCATTGCCGTCGTCGTGTCCATCGTCGCGGTCCTGCTTCGCCGCCGTCGGGTCACGGATGCTCCCACTCAGAAGAAGTGGACCGTTCCCAGCCAGTTGGACCCGATCGATCTGGGAATCGGGGATGCCGAGTGGATGATCGCGGTGTTCACGTCGGGGACGTGTCATGTGTGCGCCGATGTGGCGGCCAAGGCCGAGGCGATGCGCAGCCGCAAGGTGGCCGTTCGTGAGATCGAATACGCGGCCGACCGCGAACTTCACGACAAGTACCGCATCGACGCGGTGCCCACGTTGGTGGTGTGCGACCGCGATGGAGTGGTGCGACATTCGATTCTTGGTCCGGTGACCGCCACCGATCTGTGGGCGGCCGTCGCGCGCGTGCGCGACCCGGAATCAGCGACCGAGACCGGTCACTGCGACAACCACTGATCAGTCGGCGGTGCGCACGGGAACGCCGGGGGCGTCGCCGATCCCTTGCTGAACGAGTGCGGCCACCTCGGAACCGTCGATGGTCTCCTTGTCGAGCAGCGCCGTGGCCACCAAGTCGAGTCCCCGACGGTGGGTGGTGAGCAGTTCGACGGCACGCTTTTCCTGCGACGTGAGGATCCGATTGATCTCCTCGTCCATCATTCGCGCCGTGTCGTCGCTGTATTCGCGGCCACCGGTCATGAGGTCCTCACCGAGGAACACCTGTTGATTGTTCTGCCAGGCCATCGGGCCGACCTTGTCGCTCATGCCCCATTCGCGCACCATGCGACGAGCCAAACCGGTGACGACCTCGAGGTCGTTGGCCGCGCCGGTGGTTTGCTGCTGGAACACGAGTTGCTCGGCGACGCGTCCACCGAGCGCCATGCAGATGCGATCCAAGATGTAGTCCTTGGAGAAGCTGTGTCGTTCCTCGGGAAGCGTCTGGGTGACACCCAGTGCCATGCCGCGGGGGAGGATGGTGACCTTGTGGAGTGCGTCGCCATTCGGGAGCACGGCCGCCAGAACGGCGTGACCACCCTCGTGGTAGGCGGTCACGCGCTTCTCCTCGGCCGACAAGACCAGTGAGTCACGTCGGGCACCCATCATGATGCGGTCGCGCGCGGACTCGAAGTCGATGCGCTCGATCTGGGCGCTCCCGCGTCGCACGGCGAACAGTGCGGCTTCGTTGACGAGGTTCGCCAGATCGGCTCCGCTCATGCCCGGGGTGCCTTTGGCCATCACGTCGAGGTCGGCGTCAGCGCCCATGCGCTTGTCGCGGCTGTGAACCTTGAGGATGGCGAGGCGCTCCTCGTATTCGGGGAGCGGAACCACGATCTGTCGATCGAATCGGCCCGGGCGCAACAACGCCGGATCGAGAATGTCGGGCCGGTTGGTGGCCGCGAGGATGACGATCCCCTCGGAGGTCTCGAAGCCGTCCATCTCGGCGAGCATCTGATTGAGGGTTTGCTCGCGCTCGTCGTGACCGCCGCCCAAGCCGGCGCCGCGCTTGCGGCCGATGGAGTCGATCTCGTCGATGAAGATGATGGCTCGTCCCATCTTTCGGGCCTGCTGAAAGAGATCGCGCACTCGACTGGCGCCGACGCCCACGAACATCTCCATGAAGTCCGATCCGGTGACCGAGAGAAATCCGACGCCGGCCTCTCCGGCCACCGCACGAGCGAACAACGTCTTGCCGGTACCGGGAGGACCAACCAACAGAAGGCCCTTGGGAACGCGAGCACCGATTTCCTTGAATCGCTCGGGCATGCGAAGGAAGTCCACGACCTCTTTGATTTCGGTCTTGACGCCGTCGTAGCCGGCCACGTCGGCGAAGGTGGTCGAGGGTCGATCGGCGTTGTAGGCCTTGGCGCGGCTACGACCGATGGACATGACGTTGCCCATCTGGCCCGAGGCGCGGCGGTTCATCCACACGAGGAATCCCATGATGAGGATGAACGGCAACAGCAGCGGGATGAGGCTCACGAACCAGTTGGACTGCGGGGTGGTGGGGACGAAGTCGACGCCCTTCGTGCGCAACAGTTCACGGTCACTCTCGTTGGGGAACCCGGGCGGCGCGGTGGTGGAGAACTCGGCGCCGTCGGTGAACGTTCCGGTGATACCGAGCGTGGTGTTGTTGAGGTTGACCTCGTCCACCTTGCCGGCGTTCACCTGAGTGATGAATTCCTCGAAGCCGATCTTCTCGCGGTCGGGACCGGGCAACAACTGGGGTCCGAAGATGAGCAGAAGAATGATGCCCAGCAGCACCCATGGCGACCACTTGGGCATGGCCGGGCGACCGTTCTTGCCCTCGGGGGATTGGTCGGACTTGTTCGCGCCCGACTTCAACGAGGGGGTCGAACGCCGGTTGCGGCGGGGGGATTCGGGCGACGGGGGCGGCGGGGGCGGGGGAGTCGACTCGCTCATGGCCCCATGCTACGACCGGCCTGTGGCGGCGGTGTTGGCGGAGCACACACCGGATATGTGTCATTCGCTTCCCCATCCACCCACCGTGACTTTCCCCATCCACCCACCCCGCCCCCTTCGTCCCGTACCGTTTCGGGCATGCGTTCGTGCACGAGAAACGGTTGTCGGGAAGAGTCGCACGTGATGGTGGTGTTCCAATACGCCACCTCATCCATCTGGGTCGATCACCTGGCCGATGAGCGGCAGCCCAACGTGTACGAGTTCTGCGCCACCCACTGGCAGCGTTTCCAGCCGCCCAGTGGCTGGTCGATGGATGACCGACGCCGCGCCGAGGTGTTGCCCTTCGTCCATCGTCTCGCCGGCTGAGCCGACGTGACGCGGTCGCACCCGGCAACGAACTCCACGCGATTCACCCTCGGGGTCGTCGCCGGGGCGTGGGTGGCCGCGTACGTGGTGGCCATCCCCCTTCAGAGTCTCATCATCGGTGTCGGCGGGTACGCCGGCGAACCGTCGGACACCTGGCCCACCAGCGTCACGGCGTTGTCTGCTCTGTCGTTGTGGGTGTGTTTCCTCGTGGCCGCCGTCGTGGTGTCACGACGTTTCGGGTCGGGTCGCTTCGCCGAGGATTTTCGCTTCACGTTTCGTGGCAACGATCTACTCGGGTTGCCCCTTGGGGTGGCCTGCCAACTCGCCATGGTTCCGCTTCTGTACTGGCCGTTGCAACGAATCTGGCCCGAGACCTTTCACTCCGACGAGTTGTCCCAACGCGCGCGCGACCTGTGGGATCGAGCCGACGGCATTTGGCTCATCGTGTTGGTGGCGGTGGTGGCGATCGGCGCGCCTCTGGTGGAGGAGATCATTTATCGCGGGATGATCCAGCAGGCGCTCCATTCGCGCATCGACGATGCACTGGCGGTCGTGCTGTCGGCGCTCTTCTTCGCGTTGATCCACCTGCAACCGGTCGAGATCCCGGGATTGTTCGCTTTTGGTCTGGTGGTTGGCATCTGCTTCATGCGCACCGGTCGGCTGGGCATGCCGATCCTGGTGCACGTGGGGTTCAATGCGACCGGACTATTGCTGGTGGCCTGAGTCCGGTCACCTCCGGTGCCGAGACGAGACGGTGGAACAGGGTCGTGCGGAATTCGCGGGTCGGTCGTGGCAGGATTGAGGTCGTATGACCACCCCCGAGTCACCCGTCGACGTTGATCCGATCGAATCCGATGTCGCCGAGGATGCGTCTCCGTCCACCGAGACCGGAGAGGTTCGTTCCGCACGCGGATGGAATCCGTTCCTCGGTTGGGAGCGGCAACGTCTGATCGTGTTCTGGGTGCGAGTGGCACTGGTTGGCATCAGCACCATCGTGGCGATCAAGGTGATCCAGCCCTCGCTCGTGCTGAAGAACACCACACCCACCGGCGGCGACATGGGCGCTCACGTGTGGGGGCCGGCGTTCCTGCGCGACAACCTCTTGCCCTGGAAGCTGAACGGGTGGTCCATGGATTGGTACTCGGGTCTTCCCGTGTACCGCTTCTACATGGTCGTGCCGGCGTTGTTCATCCTGCTGTTGAACGTCATCCTTCCGTACGGAGTGGCCTTCAAGATCGTGGCGGTGGCGGGCATCATCACCCTCCCGCTGTGTTGTTGGGCCTTCGGGCGTTTGGCGCGCTTCGCGTATCCCATCCCCGAGGTGTTCGCCGTCATCGGGCTCGTGTACCTACTCGACGAGAGTTACACGATCTACGGCGGCAACGTGGCCTCGACCATGGCCGGAGAGTTCTCGTTCTCGATTTCCTTGTCGTTCGCGATGTTGGCGTTCGGTTACTTCGCTCGCGGCATGCAGACCGGCAAGCATCGAGTGCCAGCGGCGGTGTTCATGGCGTTGGCGGTGCTCTCGCACGGAATCGTCGCCATCTACGTGGCCGTTGGCCTGCTGCTGATGGCTTTGCTGTGGATCGATCGCACGCGCTGGCGTTGGTTCGTCACCACGGCCGGCGTCGGCTCGCTGTTGTCGGCTTTCTGGATCCTGCCGTTCCTGCTCAACCACGCCTACATGACCGACATGAAGTACAAGGGCGAGCCGGGCAACGGGTCGTTCACCTCCTACTGGGGAATGTTCTTCGCGTTGCCCCCGTTCTGGAACTTCGTCATCCTGACTCTCGCCATCATCGGCTTCGCGGCCATGATCGCCAAGCGCAACATCGCCGGCGTGTGGCTCGGTGTCACCGGCTTGGTGTTCGCCGCGTTCGTGTATCTGTTCAACGACAGCCTTCCGGTCATCGGGTTGCTCTGGAACCCGCGCTTGCTCCCGATGCTCAACATGTGTCGTTATTTGTTGGCGGCCATCGGAGCGATCGAGCTGGTGGCCGCGATCGTGCGTTTGATCAACCTCGAGGATCTGGCCGCTCGCATCCGTCGCGACGGCGAAGTGTCCGAGGTCGTCCACGCGCGACACGAGACCCGCATGTTCAATGCCCGCACCGGAGCCGCGATCGTGGGCTCGCTCTTGGTTCTCATCACGCTCGGATGGCGCTTCCAAGTTCTGCCGTTCGGAAACATCTCCGACGAGGGACAGGGTGCCGAATACAACTGGGGCCCGTTCGAGGGACAGGCCGCCGACAAGGGTTTCGTCGATGGTTGGGCGCGTTGGAACTTCAGTGGATACGAGGGTCGTTCGTCCTACGGCGAGTACCACGATCTCGTGCAGACGATGAAGGGTCTGGGCGAAAGCGCTGGGTGCGGTCGCGCGCTCTGGGAGAACTACGAGGGCAACGACAAGTACGGCACCACCATGGCCCTGATGCTGCTTCCGTTCTGGACCGACGGCTGCATCGGATCGAGCGAGGGTCTCTTCTTCGAAGCCGCGGGCACCACGCCGTATCACTTCCTCGCGGCGGGGGCGATGTCCAAGCAGTCCTCCAACCCGGTGCGGGAACTTCGGTACATCAACAACGATCCCGTGGCCGGGGTCTCGTACATGCAGGAACTCGGCATCCGTTACTACATGGCCGTCACCCCCGAAGCCATCACCAAGGCCGATGAACTCGAGAGCAACGGCGGTGGGCTCACCAACATCGCCACCTCCGGCCCGTGGAAGATCTACGAAGTGGCCGAGTCCGACATCGTCACTGCGTTGCGCACCCAGCCGGTCGTGGTCGAGGGTCGTTCGGGCGACCAACGCGAGCGTTGGCTGGAACTCGGAACGAGCTGGATGCAGAACCGCACGGAATGGAACGCGTTACCGGCCGCCGATGGTCCCGACGAGTGGCAGCGCGTGTCGGTCGACGTCGACATGTCGCGACGCGAGGGCGAGCCCGGTGCGGATTCGCGCAAGGTCGACGTGGTGGTGCCCACCGCGACGATCGATGCGGTCGCCCTCGAGGACGTGACGGTGTCGAACGTGGACATCGATCAACAGTCGCTGTCGTTCGACGTGGACAAGGTGGGCGTGCCGGTCCTGGTGCGGGTGAGTTACTTCCCCAACTGGAACGTGTCGGGTGCCGAGGGGCCGTACCGCGTGGCGCCGAACATGATGGTGGTGATTCCCACCTCCAACACGGTGTCGATGTCGTTCGAATCGAGCCTCGTCGACCACTTCGCCTACCTGCTCACGTTGGTCGGGATCGTGGTGACAATCGTGATTTTCCGGCGCGATCGGCGAGCAAACCGGCAGGTCACCGCCCCTGCCGAGGCCGCCTGACCGAGCGAGGGTCCGGCTCACCGATAGGGTGACCGCCGTCATGGCCTCCAGCGCTCAACTCGATCAGATCGTCAAGGCCTACGACATTCGAGGCACCGTTCCCGATCAGTTCGATGCCGACGTCGCGTACGCACTCGGTGTCGGATTCGCCAAGTTCACGTCCGCCTCGGTGGTCATCGTCGGTCGCGACATGCGTCCGTCCGGCCCGGAACTGGCCGACGCGTTCGCTCGGGGGTTGATGGAACACGGCATCGACGTCATCGACATCGGTCTGGCGTCCACCGACATGCTGTATTTCGCCGCTGGTCGTCTGGATGCCCCGGGCGCCATCTTCACCGCGTCCCACAATCCGGCGCAGTACAACGGCGCCAAGCTCTGCCTCTCCGGGGCGCGCCCCATCGGTGCCGACACGGGTCTGTCCGAGATCAAGGACGTCGCTCGTCGGGTCCTCGACGGTGAGACGTTCGCGCCGGCGGCCAAGGCGGGGCGCACGACCGAACGCGATCTGTTGTCGGCCTTCGCCGACCACGTGGTGTCCTTCATCGACCCGGCCACGTTGCGTCCGATGCGCGTGGTGGCCGACACGGCCAACGGCATGGGCGGACTCGTGGTGCCCGCCGTGTTCGAACGCCTGCCCCGCCTCGAGATCGAGGTGATGTACGCCGAACTCGATGGAACGTTCCCGAACCATCCGGCCGATCCGCTGCAGTCCGTGAATCAGCGCGACCTTCAGGCGCGGGTCACCGCGGGAGGTTTCGACGTTGGATTGGCCTTCGACGGTGACGCCGATCGCGTTTTCGTGGTCGACGAATTGGGTCGTGGCTTGTCGGGGTCGACGACCACCGCGATTCTGGCCGCGGGCATCCTGCGCAAGAACCCCGGAGCCACCATTCTGCACAATCTCATCTGCAGCCGATCGGTCCCGGAGGTCGTTCGCGAGAACGGCGGTGTGCCCGTGCGCACCAAGGTCGGGCACTCGTTCATCAAGCAGGTCATGGCCGAAACCGGCGCGGTCTTCGGTGGCGAGCATTCGGCGCACTACTACTTCCGAGACAACTATCGGGCCGACAGCGGATTGATCGCCACGATGCTGATGTTGGAAGAGATGAGCCGAGTTGGTGAACCGTTGTCGGTCATGCGCGTTCCGTACGAGCGTTACTCGTCGAGCGGGGAGATCAACACACAGGTCGACGATCCGGCTTCGGTCATCGACGCCGTGTCACGCCTGTATTCGTCGTTCCCGCAGGATCGTCTCGACGGTCTGACGGTCGACTGCGGTGACTGGTGGTTCAATCTGCGTCCGTCGAACACCGAACCTCTGCTTCGACTGAACCTCGAGGCCCCGGACCGGGACGCGTGCGACGACAAGGTGGCCGAACTGTTGGCCGCCATCACCTCGGCCTGACGAAACCGAACCCAACGTCGGACCCGTTGGCGGTCGGGCTTGTTACCATCAGGAGCACCATGCCTCTCGATCCCGAACTCCTCACCGTGCTCGCTTGTCCGATCGACAAGGGGCCCCTTCATGTGCTCGACGACGAGGACGCGTTGTACAACGCGCGACTGAAGCGGCGTTACCACGTGCGAGAGGGCATCGCGGTCATGTTGGTGGACGAGTCCGAGGTCGTCTCCGACGCCGAACACGAGCGAATCATGGCCAAGATCGCCTCCATCGGCGTGCGCACGACCGGTCGCGCCTGACTTCATCCTCGCGTCGGATCCTGTCCGGCCCATCCTCATCGGACGCGGGTGGACCCGTCTACACTGACGCCATCGGGCTGACAGATCGGTGCCAGCAGGCCCCGGCCCGGAAGGGACATCGTCTCTTCCCGTTCATCCCCACTCACCTCCCGAGGAGAAATCATGTCGTCCACCACCTCGTCATCCGCGTCCTCCATGGCCGCGCGCAAGGACTTCCGCGTCGCCGATCTGTCGATGGCGCCGTTCGGTCGCAAGGAGATTCACCTGGCCGAGCACGAGATGCCCGGCCTGCGAGCCCTGCGCAAGGAGTACGGCGCGACCAAGCCCCTGAAGGGCGCGCGCATCTCCGGATCGCTGCACATGACCATTCAGACCGCGGTGCTCATCGAGACCCTCGTCGAGCTCGGCGCCGAGGTGCGTTGGGCCTCGTGCAACATCTTCTCCACTCAGGACCATGCGGCGGCCGCGGTGGCCGTGGGCCCGAACGGCACGCTCGAGAATCCGTCCGGTGTACCGGTGTTCGCATGGAAGGGCGAGACGCTCGAGGAGTACTGGTGGTGCACCGAGCAGATGATGACGTGGCCCGATGGTGACGGCCCGAACATGATCCTCGACGACGGTGGCGATGCCACGCTGTTGTTGCACAAGGGTGTCGAGTACGAGAAGTCGGGCGAGGTTCCCGATCCCACCACCGCGTCCAACGCCGAGTTGGCGATCGTGCTCGGGTTGTTGCAGCGCGGCCTGAAGCAGGATCCCACCAAGTGGACCCGAATGGCGGCCGGAATCAAGGGTGTCACCGAGGAGACCACCACCGGCGTGATGCGTCTGTACAAGATGCACGAGAAGGGTGAGTTGCTCTTCCCGGCCATCAACGTGAACGACTCGGTGACCAAGTCGAAGTTCGACAACCTGTACGGCTGTCGTCACTCTTTGGTCGACGCCATCTGTCGCGCCACCGACATCATGATCGCCGGCAAGGTGGCCATGGTGTGCGGTTACGGCGACGTGGGCAAGGGTTGCGCCCAGTCCCTGCGCGGTCAGGGCGCCCGCGTGATCGTGTCGGAAGTGGACCCCATCAACGCTCTTCAGGCGGCCATGGAGGGCTACGAAGTGACCACCATCGAGGATGTCGTGGGACAGGTCGACATCTTCGTGTCGGCCACCGGCAACGATCACATCATCACCGTGGATCACATGGCGCTCATGAAGCACAACGCCATCGTGTGCAACATCGGACACTTCGACTCCGAGATCGACATGGCCGGTCTGGCCCGCAGTGGCGCCACTCGTGACGAGTTGAAGCCGGGCACCGACCTGTGGTCGTTCCCCGACGGACACTCGATCATCGTGCTGGCCGAGGGTCGATTGGTGAACCTCGGTTGCGCCACCGGACACCCCAGTTTCGTGATGAGTTGTTCGTTCTCGAACCAGGTCATCGCTCAGGTCGAGTTGTTCAACAACCTGCAGAACTATCCGCTCGGCGTGTACGTGCTCCCCAAGCATCTCGACGAGAAGGTCGCGGCTCTCCACCTCGGCGCGCTCGGCGTGAAGCTCACCAAGCTCACCGACGAGCAGGCCGATTACTTGGGCGTGAACCCTTCGGGTCCGTTCAAGCCCGAGCGTTACCGCTACTGATGCGATTTCTCGAGCGCCTGGCCCGATGCCTTTTCGGGTTGGCCTGTTTCGGGACCGGAATCACGCTGTTCCTCCAGTCCCATTTGGGTCTGCCGCCGTGGGACGTGTTCCACAAGGGTGTCTCGGAGAAGACCGGCATTTCGATCGGAACGGTCATCATCGGGACCGGGGTGTTGCTCTTGTTGCTCTGGATTCCGTTGCGTCAACGACCGGGTCTGGGCACCGTATTGAACGCGCTCGAAATCGGCTTGGTGGTGAACCTCACCAAAGGATTCATTGGTGAGCCCGAAGCGCTGTGGGCCCGTTCGGCCATGCTCGTGGGCGGACTGCTGATCGTCGCTTTCGGTTCCGCGATGTACATCGGTGCGGGCTTGGGTCCGGGACCGCGCGATGGGCTGATGATGGGTCTGGCCGAGCGTGGTGTCAGCGTGCGCATGGCACGAACGGTGATCGAGATCGTGGTGGTAGTGGCCGGCGTTCTGCTCGGTGGCACCATCGGAGTGGGAACGGTGCTGTTCGCGGTGGGAATCGGACCGTTGGTTCAGGTGCTGCTGCCGCGATTCGACATCCGGCCCGTGGAACCCGCCGTAGCGGCGAACACTCGACCGTAGGTTCGCTCGGGCGTCAGAAGCCGCTGATGATCCGCGCGGCGTTGGCGATTTCCTCGCCGATCGATTGCTGCCGGTCCTCGGTGATGCGAGTCTTCGGCCCGATCACGGCCAATGTTCCCAGTGGTTCCCCTGGGCCGTCGTAGATCACGCTGCCGATGCTCATGGCCGTGGGATACGAACGGTCGTGCGCGAAGTAGCGAGGGGCTCGATCGACGAAGGGGGTGCCCCATGCGGTGCGACCGTTCGGAAATCGTTCCAGAAATGGTTGCACGTCGAAATGCGAACCGGGCGGGGCGTTCAAATCGAAAGTGGTGCCCAGGGGAATGGCCATGCGCAGTGCCTGCGGGCTCTCGATGATCTCCACCAGCGTGGCGACTCGGCTTTCGTGCACCCCGTCCAGCTTCCACAGGGTCACCGACTCCTTCGTCAACGAGAGGAGGGCACCCATGAAGGGGCGGGACCGTTCGACCATCGGCCCGGACACCTTCGACGACAGCGTGAGCACCTTGGCCGACAACGACCACGAAGCTTTCGGGCCGTCCTGCACCAACCAACCCTGGCGACCCAACGTGACCAGGATTCGCTGAACGGTGTTCTTGTCCATGTTCATGGCCCGCGCCAACGCCGACACGCCGACCGGTTGCTGTTGGGACACGGCCTCCATCACGCTCATGGCGTTTTCGACGGTTTGAAGGGACTGGACGGCCATGAACTAACAGTGTGCCATAGAAACAAATTTTGTATCGCAATTTAAGACAATCTGTACTTTTTGTGATGGTTCGCAATCTCGGGGTCGCACGGGTAAGACTGTCGTATGGGCGAGCTCGGGGGAGTTCGTGACGAACATCCAGGGGGTCATTCATGTCGTCGAACATGTCACCGAACGGGGTCAGCGCCGAGCGCTTCCCGGACGAG
>JAIXWJ010000022.1 GCA_027491335.1 Actinomycetes bacterium
CACGCGATACTCCGTCCGCAACGCCGCACCAGAGGTGCCCGCCCCGGTGATCACGAACATCTGGGGTTCGCTGTCGGGCAGTTCGGCCAACACGTCGTCCAACACGCGATCGACATCGAGGTCGATCACCCCGCGCACGAAGGTGACCCCCTCGGCCGTCACGGGAGCCGTCGGACCGTTGAGACCCTCTCCGTCGTAGATGTATTGAACGACCGAGGTTCCCTCCACCGCGACGAACACGTTCACCACCAACGAGGTGGCGTTGACCTCGAAGTAGGTGGTGTTCTCGTCCGTCTCGTTCTCCACGGCGTCGAGGGCCGCATCGATCAGGTCCACCCGCAACGCTGGCACTTCACCAACATCGGCCTCTCCCCCGCAAGCCGACGCCGACCAGAACAATCCACCGGCCAGCAACGCCAGCAGCACTCTCGCGCGTCGCACGGGATCACACCTCCATGACGACGGGGACGATCATCGGACGGCGCTTGGTGCGTTCCGACACGAACTTTCCCGCCGCGCGGCGCACGTCCTTCTCCAAACCCTCGGGATCACGAACCCCTTCGGCCAAGGCCTTCTCGACGGCCGCGGCCACCGCGTCGCACGCCTCGTCCAGCAGGTCCTCGGCTTCGGGCGCGTACACCCAACCGCGCGTGATGATCTCGGGACCCGTGAGCACCTTGCCCGTCGACGTGTCGACGGTGACGATGACCACCACCACGCCCTCTTCGGCCAGCACGCGTCGATCGCGCAGAACACCTTGCCCCACGTCGCCCACGATGCCGTCGACGTACAACATGCCGGCCGGAACACGACCGGAGGCGACCAATCCGTCGTCGGACAACTCGAGCACGTCTCCGTCCTCGCACAACAGGATGTGATCGCGACGCACACCCATCAACTCGCCGAGCTTGGCGTGCGCCACGAGATGGCGGTACTCGCCGTGCACCGGAACGAACCACTCGGGCTTCACGATGGACAGATACGTCTTCAATTCGTCGGCTTGGGCGTGTCCGGTGGCGTGCACGTCGGCGATTCCCGAGTGCACCACCTCGGCGCCAGCGCGTAACAAACCATCGATCACGCGAGTCACGTTGAACTCGTTGCCCGGAATGGCGTGACTGGACAGGATGACCGTGTCGTGCTCGCCCACCTTCAGCAACTTGCTGTCTCCGCGCGCCATCAACGACAACGCCGACATGGGTTCGCCCTGACTACCGGTGGAAATGACGCACACCTTGTGGGGCGGATAGTCCGCCGCTTGCTCGATGTCGATGAGCGTGTCGTCGGGAACCTTCAGCACCCCGAGGTCGCGGGCCATACGCACGTTCTTCTGCATGGAACGTCCGACCGTGGCCACCTTGCGACCGGTGCCGACGGCGGCGTCGATGATCTGCTGCACGCGATGAATGTGACTCGCGAACGACGCGGTGATGATGCGTCGATCGCGGTGCTCATGGAACAACGCCCGCAGGACCGCACCGATGCTGGTTTCGCTCGGGGCGTGACCGTGTTCCTCGGCGTTGGTCGAGTCGCAGAGCAACAAGCGCACGCCCTCGTTGGTGGCAATGGCGCCGATGCGCGCCAGGTCGGTGCGACGTCCGTCCACGGGCGTGAGATCCAGCTTGAAGTCGCCCGAGTGCAAGATGACTCCCTGCGGCGTGTGCACGGCCACGGCGAAGGCGTGCGGAACCGAGTGCGTCACGGGGATGAACTCCACGTCGAATGGCCCGATCATTCGACGCTCGCCGTCGCGCACCACCACCAGATCGGTTCGACCGAGAAGACCGGCTTCCTCGATGCGACTGCGCGCCAGACCCAACGTGACGGCGGAGCCGAACACGGGGAACGACAACTCGCGCAACAGGAACTGCAACGCACCGACGTGATCCTCGTGGCCGTGCGTGGCCACGCAACCCACCACGCGGTCGGCGTTCTCGCGCAACCAGGTGAAGTCCGGCAACACCAGATCGATGCCGTGCATGTCGACGTCGGGGAACATCAAGCCACAGTCGATGAGGAGCAGCTTGTCGTCCTGCTCGATCACCATGCAGTTGCGACCGATCTCGCCCAGTCCCCCGAGGAAGACCACCCGCACCGGATTCGGCATCAGTTGCCCTTCGATCGTGCCGCCTGGAGATTCGCCCACACCTTCTTGGCGCGTTCGGCCACGAAATCGGCCGGCGGCCCCATGGGCAAGCGACACTGGCCCACCGGCACCCCGAGCATGTTCATCATCACCTTGCTCGGGATGGGGTTCGGGGAATCGTCTCCGGTCTCGTACGAGAAACTCTCGAGCAGTCGCGCGTTCACCTCGCGAGCGCCCTTCGCGTCACCGGCGTTCCACTTGGCGAACATCTCCTGATGGTCGCTGGCCGACCAGTGCGTCGCCACTCCGATGACGCCCACCGCTCCGACCGCCAGCAACGGCAACGTGAGCCCATCGTCGCCGCTGTACACCTCGAATCCGGCGGGAGCCTGATTGATGACGTTCGCCGTTTCGGCCGGATTGCCCGCCGCGTCTTTCAGGGCCACCACGTTGGACACTTCGTTGGCCAACTTCAGCAACGTGGCGGTGTTGATCTTGCGACCCGAACGCACCGGGATGTCGTAGACAACGATCGGCAGTCCGGTGGAGTCCGCCACCGCACGAACGTGCGCCTCGATCCCGGACTGCGGGGGACGGTTGTAATACGGACACACCACCAGGATTCCCGCGGCACCGAGCTTGGTGGCCTCTTTGGTCATGTGGATGGAGTGCAGGGTGTCGTTGGTGCCGGTTCCCGCGATCACGGGAATGGACACGCTCTCGATCACCGCGGCGAAGAGGCTCAGCCGCTCGTCGTCGGTGAGCACGGGCGCTTCGCCCGTGGTGCCGGCGATCACCAATCCGTCGTTGCCGTTGGCTTCGAGCCATTTGGCGAGATTGCGCGCGCCATCCAAATCGAGCGAACCATCGTCCGTGAATGGCGTCACCATCGCGGTGATCACTTGTCCGAAACGGGCCATCAGAAAGATCCTTCCTTTGCGCGATCGATGCCTTGCGACAGGATCAGGTCTTCATGCAGTTCCATCCACACGTCGTGGAACGACCCGCACATCACTCCGGTGAACATGTTCGTCTGTCCCGCCACGACGGCCGCGCACGTCGACGACAATCGCGGGACGTACGGGGCGAGTCGACCCAGGATGCCACTCATCGACGTGACGATGGGCGCCGTGTCACCATGAAGGTCGACGAGTCGGGCGACGACTTTCGCGTCGTATGCCGCGTCGGAGTGATCATTCGGGGCACCGTCGCGCAACTGCCAATCGCCGCACAAGTCCTTGAAAGCGGTGTTCAACTCGAGAAAGCCGTGATAGTGGACGCGCAACGCGTCGAGATCCACCGACGCGATGTCGGATGCCAACACCTTGGGGTGTTCGGCCTTGCCCGCCGGGGTCAACTGCCACAGCGAGCGAGCCTCGCGGTACATGGCCCACTCGGCCGCGGCAAGATCGGCGAGGTGGATTTCGACCTCGGCGTGGTCGAGAGCGGTCATCTCGGCCAAGGTCTCGCTCTTGGCGAAGCCCTTGATACGCAAGGCATGGTGGGTCAAGAAACGGGCATCGTGGGTCACGTTGCGGGCGGAGGACATACGACGTCGAGCGTAGTGCTCACGCCCCACCCCCGACCGACCTGTATCTTCGGGACGTGGACGATTCGTCAGCCGAGACCGCGCGCACGACGTTGGTCGTCGTCTTCGGCGGACAGTCCGCAGAGCACGACGTCAGTTGCGTCACGGCCGCCCACGTTCTGCGGGCCGTCGATCGACGGAAGTACTCGATCGTCGCCATCGGCATCGATCGTGACGGCCAATGGCACCTCGCCGAGGGAGCCATGGCCGCCCTCGACCGCGGACCGAACGAACTTCCGACGCGACTCGAAGCCGCCGGTCGCGAAGTGTCGTCCGCTCCGGTGCTCAGCGCCGCGGCATCGGCCGGACCGGTCGTCGTGATGCCCTTGCTCCACGGCCCCTTGGGCGAGGACGGAACGATCCAAGGGTTACTCGAATTGATGGGCCTCCCTTACGTCGGAACCGGGGTCCTCGGTTCGGCGTTGGGTATGGACAAAGGCATGGCCAAGAACGCTCTCGCGGCGTTCGGAATACCGCAACCGAACTTCGTGGCGCTGCGCGAGCACGAGGTGACGGTGTCGCGACTCGATGAAGTCGTCGATGCACTCGGACTGCCCATGTTCGTGAAGCCCGCCAACATGGGTTCGTCCGTCGGCGTGGCCAAAGTGTCCACTCGCGACGAGTTGATGCCCGCCGTTCGAGCGGCGCTCGCCTACGACGAATGGATCGTGTGCGAAGAGGCCATCGTCGGTCGCGAGATCGAGGTGGCGGTGCTCGGAAACATCGAAACGGTGGCCAGCGTGGCCGGCGAGATCGTGCCCGGCAACGACTTCTACGACTACGAGGACAAGTACGTCACCGACGGTGCGAGCCTCATCATTCCGGCCGATTTGACCACCGAACAGAGCGACGAGGTGCGACGCCTCGCGTTGCGGGTGTTCGCCGCCCTGAGATGCGAGGGCTTGGCTCGTGTCGACTTCTTCTTCGAACCCGAGGGTCGTGGCTTTCTATGCAACGAGGTGAACACCATGCCCGGATTCACGCCCATCTCCATGTATCCGAAGTTGTGGCAGGCATCGGGCGTGTCGTACCCCGAACTGATCGACCGACTGGTCGACCTCGCCATCGAACGTCACACCCGTCGGCGACGCAACACCGTTCGCTGATCCACGAGAAATCGATCGACGAGAGATCGATCAACGAGGATCGAGAGCGGCGCGCAGGAAGCTCACCAGTTCGTCGCGCAAGCGCCGAAGCCCACCGATGTCGGCCGACCACCCCACCACGCGCAACGCCTCGGGCTCGGTGGCGATGCCGGTGACGGTGGCGTAGGCAAGGGCCACGACCAGTCCCGGATCGGCGCGACGCAGCCGACCCGCGTCCATCTCGTCGCTCATCCAACGCATCGCTCGTTCGGCGAGGGGACGAAGAGTGTCGGTCAATTGCTCCGAGGACTCCGACGGGAGTCGACTGATCTCGCGCACCAAGCCCAACAACGAGGGTCGACGGACCGCGGGACGGAACACCGCCTTGATGACCGCCTCCATGCGATCGAGTGGGTCGTCGGGCGCCGAGCGAATGGCCGCTTCGACCACCAGAGTCAGCTCGATGGCGGTCTCCGACAGCACCTCGTGCACCAGCTCGTCCTTCGACGAGAACCAATAGAGGACGGTCTGCTTGGCCACCCCAACCTCGGCCGCGATGTGGTCCAGGCTGACCGCGTCGAATCCGCGGTGTCCGAACATGTTCCCGGCCACATCCAGGATGTTTTGGCGGGTCTGACGAGCCATGGAGCACTTGCTATCACAGTTCTTCGGGTTTCTCTACCAATTGGTAGAGAGGTGTGCTACAAATGGCTCCGTGATCTCCGAACGTCTTGCCGGACGGCGCATCGCCGTCACCGGGGCCACCGGCTTCGTCGGTACCGCTCTGGTCGAGCGACTGTTGCGTTCCGTCCCCGATTGCACGGTGGTGTTGCTGGTTCGCAACGGCCGTCGCACGTCGGCCGTCGATCGAGTGCGCAAGGAGATCCTGAAGAACAACGCCTTCGATCGTTTGCGCGCCGAACTCGGAGCCGACTTCGACGCCACGATGGCACGACGTCTGTCGGTGGTGGCCGGCGACGTCGGCACCGATGGACTCGGATTGAACGACGCGGATCGAACCACGTTCGCCACGTGCGATGTCATCATCCACTCGGCCGCGAGCGTCTCGTTCGATTCGCCTCTCGACAGTGCCGTCGAGGTGAACCTGCTCGGCCCGACCCGCATCGCGAATCTGCTGAACGACCACGGACCGCGTGACGACGGAACGTTCCCCCATCTGGTGGCGGTCAGCACGTGTTACGTGGCCGGCAACCGTCGCGGTACGGCTCCCGAAGAACTGGTGAGTGACGGCCCCTTCGACATCGGCCTGAACTGGCGAACCGAGGTGGCCGCGGCACGGCGATTGCGCGGCGACTCCGAAGCGGCCAGTCGTCTCCCCGAGAATCTCGCGCGCTTCCGATCCGAGGCCCGCTCGGAACTCGGTGCCGCCGGAGCGCCGGCGTTGGCCGAGAAGACCGAGCAGATTCGCGAACGTTGGGTGAAGGACCGACTGGTCGAGGCCGGTCGCACTCGCGCCGCCAGCGTCGGTTGGCCCGATGCCTACGCGTTCACCAAGGCCCTCGGCGAGCAGGCCCTCACCGAGTCCAAGGGAGCCGTGCCGGTGAGCATCGTGCGACCCTCGATCATCGAGTCCGCTCTCGCCGAGCCCACGCCGGGCTGGATCCGCGGATTCCGCATGGCCGAGCCCGTGATCATCTCCTACGCCCGCGGGTTGCTCGACCAGTTCCCGGGCGTCCCCGAGGGCACGGTCGACGTCATCCCCGTCGACATCGTCGTGGCGGCCATCATCGCCGTGGCGGCGCTCGGACCGTCCGAGGCTCCCGCCATCACGCAGGTCGCTTCCGGATCGACGAATCCGCTGAAATACCGCACGCTCGTCGACAACGTTCGCGACTGGTTCACCGAGCATCCCATTTACGACTCCCAGGGTCAGCCGATCGTGGTCCCCGATTGGAAGTTTCCCGGCCGCGGAACCGTCGAAAAGCAACTCACCCGCGCCAAGACCCTCATCACTCGGGGCGAGAAGGTTCTGCAAGCTCTGCCCTTGCGAGGAACCCAAGCCGAATGGTCGGCGAAGTTGGAGGATCGTCGTAGCGACGTCGAGCGCGCGCTGGAATACGTCGAGTTGTACGGCCTCTACACCGAGTGCGAAGCCATCTACTCGGTCGACAATCTGCTTTCCATCAACGATCGCCTCGATGACGAGGATCGTCGGAACTTCTGCGTGGATCCGCGCGTGGTCGATTGGCCCACGTACATCTCCACCATCCACCTGCCCTCGATCGTGTTGCACAGTCGTGTCAAAACGACACCGGGCAAGACCGTCGTCGATCGCGCCGATCGATTGCGCAAACAGGTGCTCGACCCACGCCGTCACGTGGCCGCGTTCGACTTGGAGAACACGCTGATCTCCAGCAACGTCGTCGAGAGTTATTCATGGTTGGCCACGCGTCGCCTCAACTCCCCCGAACGACTTCGCTACGTGTTGCGCACGCTTCGCGAGGGACCGTCACTGATGTCGATGGATCGCAAGGATCGCTCCGACTTCCTGCGCTACTTCTACCGACGCTACGAGGACGCTCCGGTCGAGCAGATCGATGCCGACGCCCGCGAGTTGTTGGCCCAACTGATCATGACCAAGAGCTTTCCCGCCGGTCTTCGCCGCGTGCGCGAACACCGCGCACTCGGACATCGCACCATCCTCATCACCGGGGCCATGAGTTTCGCCGTCGAGGGCCTGCGTCCCCTGTTCGACGAGATCGTCGCCGCCGAGATGACCGTGCGTCCCGATGGCACCTATTCGGGTGAACTGTCGCGCGTTCCACCGACCGGCGAGACGCGCGCTCAAGTGCTGGCCGATTACTGCGCCGCCGAGGGTCTGCGCTTGGAGGAATCCATCGCCTACGCGGACTCCAGCAGCGACCTTCCCATGCTCGAGGCCGTCGGCTTCCCGGTGGCGGTCAATCCCGAGACGCGTCTGGCCGCCATCGCCCGCAAGCGGGGCTGGCTCGTGGAGAACTGGGAGAAGGCCGAGGGAGGACCCCGACCGCTTCTGCCCATCGGACCGCGCGTGTCGGACGGCGAACAGAAGCGATTCACCACGCGCACCGGACGAATCGGCACGAGGCGGAACGATCGATGAAGGCTCTCAGGATCTCGCGCAAGACCGGCAAGTTCGCCGTGGCCCGACTGGTGAGTCCGGTGAGCGCGTTCGGCGCGGCGAAGTTCGGTCCATTGTCGCTCGTCGACGACGACGCCCCCGCGTTGCCCGGTGTCGACGGATGGCATCGCATCACACCGCGCCTCACCGGCATCTGTGGAAGCGATTTGTCGCTCGTCGAGGGTCATGCGTCCACGTACTTCGACGATTGGGTGTCGTTCCCGTTCGTGCCCGGACACGAGGTTGTCGCCGACTGCGACGACGGTCGACGCGTGGTGCTCGAACCGGTGCTCGGACACGCGGCCCGCGGACTACCGCTTCCGTTCGACGGTGCGGCTCCCGGCGATGGCGACGACTACGCCCACTTGGTCGGTGGATGTCTGGCGCCCGGAATCCAAACCGGGTTCTGCCAGTCGACCGGTGGCGGATGGGCCACCGAGTTGATCGCTCACGAGAGCCAACTGCACGCCATCCCCGATTCGATGTCGGACGAGCAAGCGGTGCTCGTGGAGCCCGCCGCCGGCGGCATCCACGCCGCATTGGCCACTTGGCCCGCCGTCTCGGCCGCTCTCGCCCGCGGCGAGACGCCCGTGGTGGCGGTGCTCGGTGCGGGAACCATGGGTTTGTGCGCGGTTGCCGGCTTGCGTCGCTACGTGCCGCAGGTCCGCATCCTCGTCGGCGCGCGCTATCCGCATCAACAGGCCTTGGCGCGTTCGCTCGGCGCCGACGTGGTCGTTCCCGCCGACGAACTGTCGCGTGCGGTTCGACGCGAGGTCGGGTGCCATGTGGTGGGCGATCACCTCACCGGTGGTTCGCACGTCACCATCGACGCGGTCGGCAACTCCGACAGCATCGCCGAGTGCCTGCGCTTCACCCGCCCCCGCGGACGCGTGATCCTTCTCGGCATGCCGGCCGACGTCTCCTTGGACCTCACGGGCCTGTGGCATCGCGAGACCGCCATCGTCGGCGCGTACACGTACGGCACCGAGAACCTGCCCGACGGAACAACCAAGCACACGTTCGATCTGGCCATCGAGACCGCGGCCGAGTGCCGTCTCGAGCGTCTGGTGTCGGCCGCCTATCGCCTCGAGGATTACCAAGATGCCATCGCCCATGCGGCCGCCGCCGGACGTCGGGGCGCCGTGAAGATCGTGTTCGACCTACGAAACGGTCGAAGCAAGAAGGAGAGCCACTGATGCCTCGTCCCGGATTCGTCCTCGACGTCGACCGTTCGACGCCACCGATCCTTTTCTGGCGTGGTGAGAACTTCTCCCTCGAGAAGCTGCCCGCCGGACGCAGTCGCGTGATCTACGCACCCGAGCCCCTGCCCGCCATCGACGACGTGGACGGTGCCATTCGCAACGCGTTGCTGAATCCCATCGACCAGGACCCGCTGCCCGCCCAGTTGTTCGCGGGAATGAAACTCACCATCGCCTTCGACGACGTCAGCCTTCCGTTGCCCAAGATGCAACGACCCGACATTCGCCAGCGCGTCATCGAGGCGGTGCTCGATCTGGCCGCCGAGGCCGGCGTCGACGACGTGCACATCATCTCGGCGCTCGCCCTTCACCGTCGCATGACCGAGGCCGAGCTGCGTCACGCGGTCGGCGACCGCGTGTACGACGCCTTCGCGCCTCGCGGATTGCTGTATCAGCACGATGCCGAGGATCCCGAGAACCTGGCGTATCTGGGCGCCACTCCTCACGGCGAGGACGTCGAGATCAACAAGCGAGCCGCCGAGAGCGACCTGTTGGTGTACGTGAACATCAACCTGGTGGCCATGGACGGCGGCTGGAAGAGCACCGCCACCGGTCTCGCGTCGTACAAGTCGTTGCGCCATCACCACAATCCCGACACCATGATCCACTCGCGTAGCTTCATGGACCAGCACCGCAGCGAGTTGCACAAGAGCAACTGGCGCATGGGCAAGGTGTTGCTCGACAGCGGCGTGAAGGTGTTCCAGATCGAGACCACCCTGAACACCGACACGTTCCCATCTCCCTTCGGATTCCTGGCCAAGCGCGAGTGGGAATGGAAGCCGTCGGATCGCATGACCTACATCGGCACCACGAAGGCCCTCAACCGCACGCCCAATCGCATCGCGCGCAACATCTTCCACTCCATCGAGGCGCCCCATCAGATGACCAGCGTCCAGGCCGGAGAGGTGGAAGCGGTCCATCGCATCACCACCGAGCACGTCTACAAGCAACAGCTCGTCGAGGTGAAGGGCCAGACCGACATCCTCACTCTCGGCATTCCCTACATCAGCCCCTACAACGTTCACTCCATCATGAACCCGATCCTGGTGATGTGCATGGGACTCGGGTACTACTTCAACATGTACAAGGGCATGCCTCTCGTGCGCGAGGGCGGCGTCATCATCATGACCCACCCCACTCGACCCGAATTCCATCCGGTCCACCATCCGTCGTACATCGACTTCTTCGAGCAGGTGCTGGCCGACACCACCGACCCGCACGTGATGTCGCAGAAGTGGGAGAAGCAATACGCCGAGGACGAGTGGTACCGCCACCTGTATCGCACCACGTACGCGTACCACGGAGTGCATCCCTTCTACATGTGGTACTGGGGTAGCCACGCTCTGAAGCACTGCGGACGAATCATCGTGGTCGGGGGCGATCCCAAGACCGTTCGTCGTCTCGGCTTCGTGCCCGCATCGACGATGGACGACGCGCTCGAGATCGCCAGCGACGTCGTCGGTCGCACCCCCACCATCACCCATCTCCACGCGCCGCCGTTGATGGTGGCCGACGTTTCGTGAGTCGATGATGGCCCGCCGCGACGACGCACCCTGGAAGCCCAGCAACCTGGCCAAAGCGGCCAAGTTCGGCGACCTCGTGGAGCGACTCACGCATCCCATCGCGCGTCGCGCGTACAAACGAGGCTTTCCCTATCTCCCACCCACCGTTCCCATGGGCGTGGAGGTCCCCGAGGATGCACCCACGCTCGGCGCGGACTACGACACGGAGTGGGCGCGGAGCTCGGTCGCATCGATCGTGCGTCGCGGCCTGGTGGAGGGTCCGGTTCGTTTGGCGGTGAAAGGCATCGCCAGCCCAACGGTGTACGGAACCGATCGCCTGAGCGACTTGGCGCGACTCGATGATGCTCCCCCGCTGATCTTCGCCCCCAACCATCACTCGCATTTGGACACGGCGTTGATGGCTGTCGCCGTGCCGGAACCCTGGCGTTCGAAGTTGGTGGTGGCCGCGGCGGCGGACTACTTCTTCGACAAGCGTTGGAAGGCCACCATGGCGGCGTTGGCGCTGAACGCCATTCCGATCGATCGCGAGGTGACCGGGCGCAAGTCGTCGGACATGATTCGTGAATTGATCGAGGACGGATGGAGCCTCGTCATCTACCCCGAGGGTGGACGATCCCCCGACGGATGGGGCCAGGACTTCAAGGGCGGAGCCGCGTATCTGTCGTCGCGCACGGGCGCCCCGGTGGTGCCGGTGTTCATCGACGGCACCGGTTCGATCTACGGCAAGGGAATGAAGCGTCCGAAGCGGGGCACCACCAAGGTGGTCTTCGGTCATCCGTTGCGTGCCGACGAGAGCGAGAACACTCGGCGCTTCTCGAGTCGCATCGAGCGAGCGGTGACGACGTTGGGCGACGAGTCGCTCACCGATTACTGGAGTTCGCGCCAACGCGCCGCGCGCCAGGAGAGCCCCAAGTTGACCGGCCCGGAGTACACGGGTTGGCGACGCCAATGGGCTCTCTCCGAGCGCCGCTCCATGGGTGACGCTGGCGTGCGACGGCGACAGAAGCGCCGCTGGCCCAACCTCGGCGACTGATCCTTTGGTGCTTCTGGTGGCATGAAACGACCTACAGAGGTCGTTTCATGCCACCAGAAGCACCACGGGTTTCACTCAGTTGCACCACGGGTTTCACTCAGTCGCACCACTGGAATCAGGGCTTGGGATCCTTGGTGGGCGGCGGAACGTTGATCTCGTCACCGGGCAGGATCACCACGGAGGCGTCCACCCAGCCGTTGGCCGCCATCAAATCCGACGCCTCGACACCCAACTTGTCGGCGATACGCGAGATGCAGCAGTCGCCCTCGACCACCGTGTACTTGGTGTACTGCGTGTCATCGGGCGACGGCGAGGTGCTCTCGGTCGGCATCGGCAATCCGGGCAACGTGGTGGCCTGAACCGCCGTGGGTGGAATCAGGATGGATGCGCCGATCGCCAACGGGTGCAACACGCCCTCGGGCCAGTTGTTGTACGCGGCCAGTTCGTCGGGCTCGATACCGAACTTGGCGGCGATGGCGTACACCGAGTCGCCCTTGACGATCGTGTACTGCATCGGCGGCGGAAGCGTGTTCGCCGGATCGAGCGTGGTCACCACCGACGGCGGGGTCGTGGCGTAGTTCGTGCTGCTCAACGGACGCAACGTGGTGGCCGTGGCCCCCGGATCGCTTCCGCAGGCCGCCAACAACGACCAGGCGATCAGGCCGATGGCGATGGAGGTCACGCGCTTCGTCAACACGACCGTCAATCTAGATCGCCGAACACCCGGGAACATGGCAGATCACGTCGCGAGCCGACTTGAAAAGTCACACGGGACGGCGAATGGATCACACCAGAGGTCGAGCCGTGGGCGGAATCGGCGCCGGAAGCGTGGTCTCCCCCATCAAGCGCTCGTCGACGCCGGCCGCGCACGCGCGACCCTCGGCGATGGCCCACACGATGAGGCTCTGCCCGCGACCCATGTCGCCAGCCACGAACACTCCGGGCACGTTCGACATGTAGTTCTCGTCACGCTTCAGATTTCCGCGCTCGTCGAACTCGACGCCCAACTTGTCGAGCCAGCCGCCCTTCTCCGGACCGACGAAGCCCATGGCCAGGAAGACGAAGTCGGCCGGAATCTCGCGATCGGTCCCCTCCACCTTCACGAAACGACCGTCCTTCATCTCCACCTCGTGCAGACGAAGCGCCTTCACGCGACCGTTGCCGTCGTCGACGAAGCGTTCGGTGTTCACGCTGTACAAGCGCTCGCCGCCTTCCTCGTGCGCCGAGGTGACCTTGTAGACCATGGCGAACTGCGGCCACGGATTACCGCCACCACGCGCCTGCGGCGGTTGCGGCATGATCTCCAATTGGGTCACCGACGCGGCGCCCTGACGATGCGACGTGCCGAGGCAATCGGCGCCGGTGTCACCGCCACCGATGATCACGACGTGCTTGCCGTTCACGTTGATCGGCGAATCCGCGAGGTCACCTTCTTGAACCCGATTCGCGTAGGGCAGGTACTCCATCGCCTGATGGATGCCAGCCAACTCACGACCGGGGACCGGCAGATCACGCCACGCCGTCGCGCCACACGCCAGAACCACGGCGTCGTGGGAGGCCATCAGGACGTCGATGTCGACGTTCTGACCCACGATGGCGTTCGTCCGGAATTCGGTTCCCTCGGCCTCCATCTGGGCGATTCGTCGATCCAGATGACGCTTCTCCATCTTGAACTCGGGAATTCCGTAGCGGAGCAACCCGCCGATGCGATCGGCGCGCTCGAGCACCACCACTTCATGGCCGGCGCGCGTCAGCTGCTGAGCGACGGCCAATCCCGCCGGCCCCGAACCGATCACCGCGACTCGACGGCCGGTCTTCACCGACGGAACCTGTGGCACCACCCAACCCTCGGACCATGCGCGGTCGATGATTTCGACCTCGACCTGTTTGATGGCGACCGGGTTCGCGTTGATTCCCACCACGCAGGCCGACTCGCACGGTGCCGGACACAAGCGGCCCGTGAACTCGGGGAAATTGTTGGTGGCGTGCAAGCGATCGATCGCATCGCGCCAGTGATCGCGATAGACGAGGTCGTTCCAGTCGGGAATGAGGTTTCCGAGCGGACAACCGTTGTTGCAGAACGGAATACCGCAGTCCATGCAACGTCCCGCCTGCTGCTTCAACGCCTCGGCGTCGAACGGCTCGTACACCTCTTTCCAGTCGCGCAAGCGCACGGGCACCGGTCGGTGCTTCGGCGTTTGCCGTTCCCACTTCAGGAATCCGGTCGTCTCACCCACGGGCCACCTCCATCACGCGATCGAGCGTCTCTTGCTCGCTGCGACCCGCCGCACGGGCCTCGTCCATCACGGCCAACACCCGCTTGAAGTCACGGGGCATCACCTTGCGGAAGTTCGACACCTCCGTGTCCCACGAGGCCAACAAACGGGCACCGACCGCGCTTTCGGTCTCGAACACGTGACGCTCGATAGTGGAACGAAGAAAGTCACGGTCCGATGAATCGAGAGTCTCGAGTTCGACCATCTCGTAGTTCACCTTGGCCCCGAACACCGAGTCGGGGTCGTAGACGTAGGCGATTCCACCGCTCATACCAGCGGCGAAGTTCCGTCCGGTCGGACCGAGCACGACGACTCGACCACCGGTCATGTACTCGCAACCGTGGTCACCGAGTCCCTCAACCACGGCGGTCGCGCCGGAGTTGCGCACGCAGAAGCGTTCGCCCACGATGCCCCGCAGGAAAATCTCTCCCCCGGTGGCGCCGTAACCGATGACGTTGCCGGCGATGACGTTGTTCTCGGCCGCGAACGTCGCCGCCTTGTCGGGTCTCACGACGATGCGACCGCCGGACAAGCCCTTGCCGACGTAGTCGTTCGCGTCGCCTTCGAGCCGAAGGGTGATTCCCTTGGGAACGAAGGCGCCGAAGCTCTGTCCGGCCGAACCCGTGAAATCGATGCTGATGGTGTCGTCGGGCAGGCCGGCACCTCCCCACTTGCGGGTGACCGCGTTGCCCAACATCGTTCCCACCGTGCGATTCACGTTGCGAATGCCACGCGAGAAACGCACCGGCGCGCCGGACTCGATGGCGGCCGAGGACGCGGCGATCAAATCGTTGTCCAACGCCTCGTGCAAACCGTGATCCTGCGCCACGCTGTGGTGCATCGTCTGACCGTAGGGATTGCTGGCGGTGGCGAGGATCGGCGAGATGTCGAGGCCCTTGGCCTTCCAGTGATCGACGGCCTTCTTCGTGTCGAGCACCTCGCTGTGTCCGACCATCTCCTCGATGGTGCGGAAACCGAGCGACGCCATGATCTCGCGAACCTCTTCGGCGATGAACTCGAAGAAGTTCACGACGAACTCCGGCTTGCCGCTGAAGCGAGCCCGCAGCACCGGATTCTGGGTGGCCACACCCACCGGGCAGGTGTCGAGATGGCACACGCGCATCATCACGCATCCGCTCACCACCAACGGAGCGGTGGCGAAACCGAACTCCTCGGCACCGAGCAGCGCGGCGATCACCACGTCGCGTCCGGTCTTCATCTGTCCGTCGGCCTGCACCACGATGCGGTCGCGCAGTCCGTTGAGCAACAGCGTCTGTTGAGCCTCGGCCAAGCCGAGTTCCCACGGTGCGCCCGCGTGCTTCAACGACGTCAACGGGGAGGCACCCGTTCCGCCGTCGTGACCGGAGATCAACACCACGTCGGCTTTGGCCTTGCTGACGCCGGCCGCCACCGTGCCCACGCCCACCTCGGCCACCAACTTCACGTGCACGCGCGCCGACGGATTCGAGTTCTTCAGGTCGTGGATGAGCTGCTTGAGGTCCTCGATCGAATAGATGTCGTGGTGCGGAGGCGGACTGATGAGTCCCACACCCGGGGTGCTGTGACGGGTCTTGGCCACCCACGGATACACCTTGTGGCCGGGCAACTGGCCGCCCTCGCCGGGCTTGGCGCCCTGAGCCATCTTGATCTGCAGGTCGTCGGCATTGACCAGGTACTCGCTGGTGACGCCGAATCGGCCCGAAGCCACCTGCTTGATGGCCGAGCGCCGTGCCGGGTCGTACAAACGCTCGGGGTCCTCGCCACCCTCACCGGTGTTGCTCTTTCCACCGATGGAGTTCATGGCGATCGCCAACGTCTCATGAGCTTCGGCCGAGATGGAGCCGTAGCTCATCGCTCCCGTGGAGAAGCGCTTCACGATGTCGGCGACACTCTCCACTTCGTCGATGGAAATCGGTGCGCGACCCGACGCATCGAAGTCGAACAAACCACGCAACGTGGCCAGATGCTTGGACTGATCGTCGACGAGGCCGGTGTACTGCTTGAAGATGTCGTAACGCTTCGCCCGGGTCGCGTGCTGCAACTTGAAGACGGTCTCGGGGTTGAAGAGGTGATACTCGCCCTCGCGACGCCATTGGTACTCGCCGCCCAACTCCAACTTGCGGTGCGCTCGCCGTTCGGGGTTGCGCGGGTAGGCCAACGTGTGACGCGCCGCCACCTCGGCGGCGATCTCGTCCAGGCCGATACCACCCAATCGACTGACCGTGCCGGTGAAGTATTCGGCCACGAGATCGGACGCCAACCCGATCGCCTCGAAGATCTGCGCGCCGGTGTACGAGGCGACGGTGCTGACACCCATCTTCGACATCACCTTCAGCACGCCCTTGCCGGATGCCTTGATGTACTTCTTCACCGCCGCCTTGGGATCGGCGTCACCGAGGTCGTGGAGGTTCTCGCGAATCATGTCCTCGATCGACTCGAACGCGAGGTACGGATTGATGGCTCCGGCACCGAAACCAATGAGCAGGGCCATGTGGTGCACCTCACGGGCGTCGCCCGACTCCACGATGAGACCCACCTGGGTGCGCTTCTTCTCGCGGATCAAATGATGGTGCACCGCCGAAGTGAGCAACAACGACGGAATCGGCGCCAACACCTCGTCGCTGTTGCGATCCGACAGAACGATCACGCGGGCTCCCGATTCGATCGCCGCGGACACGCCGATCCGAATCTCGTCGAGGGCCTCCTTCAACGCCGCGCCACCACCGGCCACGCGATACAGGCCGGACACGACGTGCGCGTGCAGTTCGGGATGCGCGCCGTCATCGTCCGCATGAACGATGCGCGCCAGCTCGTCGTTGTCGATGACGGGGAACGGCAGCACCAGTTGACGGCAGCTCGCGGGTCCGGGAGCGAGCAAGTTCGACTCGGGACCAACGGTCGAACCCACGCTGGTGACGACCTCCTCGCGGATGGCGTCGAGCGGCGGGTTGGTGACCTGGGCGAACAACTGCTGGAAGTAATCGAACAACAGTCGCGGTCGATCCGACAGAACGGCGATCGGCGTGTCGGTGCCCATGGAACCGATCGGCTCGGTGCCGGTCTTGGCCGTGGGAGCCAGGATCACCTTCATTTCCTCGTGCGTGTACCCGAACATCTGCTGGCGACGCATGACGCTGTCGTGGCTGTACACCATGTGTTCTTGCTCGGGAAGATCCGCCAACTCCACCAGACCGTCGGCCAACCACTCCTCGTAGGGATGCTCGGAAGCGAGTGCCTGCTTGATCTCCTCGTCATCGACGATGCGACCCTGAGCGGTGTCGATGAGGAACATGCGACCGGGCTGCAGGCGTCCCTTGCGAACCACCTTCGACTGATCGATCTCGAGCACGCCGACTTCGGATGCCATCACCACGAGACCATCGTCCATGACCCAGTAGCGACTGGGGCGCAACCCGTTGCGATCGAGCACGGCACCGATGACCGTGCCATCGGTGAACGCGACGCTGGCCGGCCCGTCCCACGGTTCCATCAGCGAGGAATGGAATCGATAGAAGGCGCGCTTCTTCGCGTCCATCGTCTCGTGGTTTTCCCACGCTTCGGGGATCATCATCAACACGGCGTGAGGCAACGAGCGACCACCGAGATGAAGAAGTTCGAGGACCTCGTCGAAAGAGGCCGAGTCGCTGCCACCGGGCGTGCAGATGGGGAACGCGCGCTCCAGTCCCGGGATCAGGTCCGACTGCAAGAGCGCCTCGCGGGTGCGCATCCAGTTGCGGTTGCCCTGGACCGTGTTGATCTCTCCGTTGTGCGCGATGAATCGATACGGGTGAGCCAAGGGCCACGACGGGAAGGTGTTCGTGGAGAATCGACTGTGCACCAATGCCAGTGCGCTCTCCACGCGCTCATCGGCCAGGTCGGGATAGAAAGCACCCAGCTGAGGCGTGGTGAACATGCCCTTGTAGATGAGGGTGCGACTGCTCAGCGATGGGAAGTAGGTCTTTTGCTCCGCGGGCAAGTCGTGCTCGACGCGCTTGCGCGCCACGAACACCTTGCGATCCAGCGCGATGCCGGTGGCACCAGCCGAGTCGGAAACGAAGATCTGACGGAAGGTGGGCATGACCGCGCGCGCACCCTTGCCCAAAGTGCTCGGATCGACCGGCACCGAACGCCAACCGAGCACCGACAAACCCTCTTCGGCGAAGATCGCGTCGATGGACGACTGAGCCGCGTTGGCATCGTTCTCGTTGCCGGGAAGAAAGGCCATGCCGACGGCGTACGCACCGGACGCGGGAAGATCGAAGCCGACGACCGCGCGCAGGAATCGATCCGGAATCTGAATGAGCACACCGGCGCCGTCACCGGTGTCGGCCTCGGCTCCCGTGGCTCCACGGTGTTCCATGTTGCACAACGCGCCGAGACCTCGGGCCACGATGTCGTGGCTGGCGCGCCCCTCGATGTCGGCGACGAACGACACGCCACAGGCGTCGTGTTCGAAACGGGGGTCGTACAAGCCGTGGGCGGGCGGCAAGCCCTGAACTGAATTGTGGGGGTGCATCGTCTTCACTTTCGGGTCCACGAACGCGATGGTTCGAACTATGGAACCCTCGGGACGACGCTGGCCCGAACGGCAGGACCCAAACTAGCGGGACATCGTGGTGATTCTGGTGGCAGAACCCGGCAAATCTGGGTCGTTTTCTGCCACCAGAATCACCACCGAGACACCACGGGCGGAAGCAGCGCGGCTCAGGTGAAGTTGGCGGGGCGCTTCTCGAAGTTGGACATGACCGCTTCGACCTGGTTCGGACGCCCAATGAGCGAACCGATCACGCGACGCTCCTCGGCGAACTGTTCCGCGGCCCCATCATTGGCCAAGCGATTGAACAGCTCCTTGGCGCCCCGTACGGCATCGGGACTCCGACCCGCGATCTCGGCCGCCATGGCCAGCGCGTCGGCTCGCGGATCGTCCGACAGGCGGGTGGCCAAACCCATCGCGAACGCCTCGCGTCCATCGAACACCCGCGCGGTGAACGTCAACTCCTTGGCCACGTCCGGACGGACCAGACGTGACAACACCAACGTTCCGGTCATGTCGGGCACCAAGCCCCAGTGCACCTCGCGCACCGACATCTGCGTGTCAGGGTGAACGATACGAATGTCGGCGCCCAGACAGATCTGAATGCCACCACCCAGAGCGTGGCCGTGCACCGCGGCGATCACGGGCACGGGAATCTCCTGCCACACCCACGACACCTGCTGACCCAGGTGAGTGATTCGGCCCGGGGCCATGCTGCCCGGACTCCCCTCGCTGTTCGCCGACCCGCCTCCGCCGGCCATCTGCTGGAACGATCCGAAGTCGAGGCCCGCACAGAACGACGACCCCTCCCCGGACAGAACCACCGCACGAACGCCGGACTCGGTCTTCAGCCGTTCCCCCGCTCGCGCCAGCCCCAAGAACATTTCGTTGTCGAGTGCGTTGCGCTTGTCCGCGCGGTTCATTCGCACGTCGGCCACGCCGTTGGAAATGGATATGGAGACACGGTCCTCGGATGACATGCCGCCATCCTGCCAGAATCGCAAGGTGATCCGGAACCGGCTACGTCGCCCGAGCGAGCGCACCATCGCCGGTGCCGTGGCCGCCATGGCCGCCGTCGTGGTGGGCCTCGTGCAGTTCCGACACGGAATCGTGCATCTGCTCGACACCGTCTCCTACTGGAGTGGCGCCCAAGCGGTCGCCGACGGTCACCCGTTCACCACTCGATTGGCTCCGTCGTTCTCGAACTTCAGCGCCGTGGAGTTCGCGGAGCGTGGTGGACGCATCCCCTTCGTCGACTTCCCCGTCGCGTATCCGCTGTCGGCCGGAAGCCTCGGCGCCATCATCGGCGTCCGCCGAGCCATGCAACTTCTCTGCATCCTCGCTCTGGCCGCCATCGCGTGGTCGATCGTGGCCGGAGCGGATCGACGAACTCCCGCCCGCCGCACGTGGTTCATGGCCCTCGCCGGCCTGCTGGTGGTGATGCTGCCCGCGTCGCGAATGGTGACCCAAGGCGCGCTCTCCGAACCACTCTTCTGCGCGGTCGCGTTGTGGCTCGTCGTTGCTCTGGCCCAATTCCGCGAAGGAGGCGATTTCCGCCCGGTGTTCGTGCTCGGCACGCTCGTGGGGCTGCTTCGATTCATCGGCGCACCACTCGTCTTGTTGGTGGCTTGGGAACATCACCGTCGACATCGGGACACTCGCAAGGCCATCCTCGTCGCCGCGTCCATGGTCGCCCCCGCGGCGATCAACGCGCTCTGGGCGTCGTTCTCCGGTGGAGGCCACAACGCCGGCTGGCGCGGACTGCAACGCGCCGACGTGGACATACTCGTTCGCTCCATCGGCGGCTGGTTCGACTCCCGTCAAGGCGATCTGCGTCGCACCTACTTCACTCTGGACGGACCGAGTTGGTGGTCTTGGTTCGTCACGCTCGCGTGGTTCGCGCTCCTCGCCCACGCCCTCGTGAGCGTTCTTCGTAAAAGTGGGCGTCTGCCCGCCGCGGCCGAACTCGCATTGGTGGCCTCGGGCATCGTGACGGCCGGACTGGTGGCCGGTATGGCGGGTTTCGACGGACTCGTGATCGCCGACAATCGACTGATGCTTCCCTCGGGCGTGCTCACCGTGGCGGCTCTCTTCTGGACGGCGTTGGCCAACCACGACCACCTCGCGCGTCGAGGTCTCGCGTTCGCACCCGTCGCCGCGTTGATCGCGTGGACCGTGGTGGCGGTGGATCCGACCAACGTCACCGAGAGTTTCAGCGACAACAGCGGACCTCGTTCGTATTCGGTCGCGGCCGCCGAACTCGGCGCTTCGGTCGTGGTGTCGAACGACGCCGATGCCCTGCACTGGGACACCGGAATCCCGGCCGCGTACGCACCGTTGGCCGTGAAGCCGCTCACCGGAGAAGTCGTCGACGAGGTTCCGTTGTACGAGGAACTCCCGTGCGCTCTCTTGCGCAACGACGGCGTCGTTGTGCTGTCGCCCGAGGCCACGTTCTCGGTGGTCAACCGCGACTTGCTGGACGCACAGGTCGAGACGGGACGATTGTCGTTCGAGGCGGTGACCGGGGCCGACGTCTACCGGCCCACCGACGACGCTTGTCGTTGACGAGCCGAACGCACCGCGCGAACCGCCATCGAGATCAGCAACGCACCCACGACCGTGGCCAGCGGATCGACCATCGTTCGAAAGCGCGCCTGCTCTCCCAGTTCGGCGACGGCGCCCACCACGATGGTGAACGCGACCGTGAATGACGTCGCCACGAGGGCCACGTCGTTGGTGACCATCGTTCGACGACGGAGGCGCCGCACCAAGACTCGGGCCCCGGCGAGGATGAGCACGGCATACAAGGGAATCAACACCAGACCGAAGTCGACGCCGGCCTCCAACTGCCCATAGATCGGAGTTCCCCATCCGTACGTGGACAGCACTCCACCCATGTCGAGTCGCGCGATGGAGAAGGTGGAGTCCAGGAATCTCATCGCGATCGATTCGCTCTCGGCGGGCAGGGTCGCGACGGCGAACGTGGCCCGCAACGACCACATACGGCCCTCCACCCACACCTCGGGATGCTCACGAATAACGGCCAGCGCGTCGTCGCCGGCGACGGAATAGATGGGAAGGAAACACTCGTAGTTGAAGTTCGGGCTCCATTGGTCCGTCGTTCGCGTGGCTTCACTGAGTGCTCGGTGCTCGCGAGTCGGTTCGCACGGGGGCATCGCATCGACGTACAAGTCGTAGTTGCCGAACGGTCCGATCATGGCGATCTCGGAAACGTCGCCATCGGCGTGCATCTTCTCCAGGTCCGCGCGAGGCAACACCGGGATGACCGCCCGTTGCAGATTCATGCCGAACCAACTCGACAACGTCGCGTCACCGAAGAGGAACTGGTTCTTGGCCATCCAGCCCCCCATCACGAGGATCGGCACGGCCAAGGTGGCCAGAACGGTGCGCCGATCGATGCGTCCGCGCACCAACCACAGTCCGAGCACCACCAATGCGATGGCCCAGATCGGGTGATACAGACTCCGGGTCATGGTGGTGGCGGTCACCAGAGCGGCCAGCAGCAGCAATCCGCGCCGCACGTTCGTCATCGAACCCAAACGCGACAGCACCAACACGACGGCCATCAACAGAACGCCGGTGGCCAATTCGTACGTCGGCTCGAACGCACCTTTCAACACCTCGGGATTCGCGGTCGCCACCAAGGCCACCACCACCGCCCAGCGCCGCGAAAGACCGAACGAGGTGGCCAACTCGGCGGCCAGAAACGCCCCCGCAACGCCGATGGCGGCCATCGCTGCCTGCAGCGTGAACGAGTCGCCCACCGGCGACATCCACGCCAGACCGCCGAGGAAGAGGTTCCACAACGGAGGCTGCACGTGCAGATACCAGACGCTGCGCACCGGATCGGCCGACAACACGTCCCACGGAATCAACTGCCATCCGTATCCGAGATAACGCGTGTCGAAGCGTTGACCGGTGGCGCACACGACGAGGTACACGATGCTCCACGCCACGGCCGCTCGCGTGCCGGCACGATTCCACCAACGCGCCAGGAGCTTCCACGAGCGAGAGAGCAAGAGACTCATCGCGACACCGCCTCACGCAACGCCGAATCGATGACGTCGATCAGCTCCGGCGCGTGCTTCAGATCGATGTGGGCGCCATCGGGTCGCATCTTCGGTTCGAACTGTCCGCCCTCGTGGGCCTTCACGGCATCGCCGAATTCGACGACGGTGACTCGCGGATCCCCGATCGCGTACTCACGAATCAATTCGTTGTACCGATCGGTGCGTGTCGTGTCGGATTCGACGAACGGTGGTTGGCCGGTCTCCCCGGCGATGTACGGCGGATTCACGTCGGGAACGGTGAACCACAGCACCGACGTTTCGAAACCATCCCCGGTACCGGCCACCGAATCCACGAACTCGGCGAACTCCGCGAGCAACCACTCGTCGTACGACGGCATGCCGACGTGCGACCAATCGTCGTCTCCGGGCAGCATCCGATCGCTGAGATCCGCGGTGCCGCCCACGATGACCACCACGTTGGGTCGGAATTTGGAGGCGATGGCCGGCAACGCCTCGCGCCACGCCGTGCATCCCGGTCGCTCGGGAACGTCGAGACCGAGATAGCGAATGCGCGTGTTCTCGCCGATACCGCAACCGACACCGGGCGAGGGAACCAGATCGACGCCGTTGGACGTCTCCCAATCATCCAAACCGGACGCCAGGACCCACGCCTGCGAATCACCGACCATCAACACCCGCGCCGGTAGTCCCGCGTCGTTGACGGCCGTGTTCGGAGCATCCGCGGGCACCTCGGGCAACGCCGCCAGCGCCTCGCGCTGCAATTCGAGAGCCTGTTCGTTCAACGACGTCAACACGTTCTCGGATCGCTCGGATCGACGCCCGTCACCGACGAACGCGACGATGGTGCCCGCAACGGCGATCAACGAGAGCCACACGTACAGTCGCCGCCCCACCCACATGCGTCGCTGACGCACGGGATTCTCGAGCCCGTAGTAGAGGACCACCACGATGGCGAATGTCGTGCCCGCCTTCAACACGAACATCCAGAAGTGATCCACGGTCACCCAGTCGGTGAAAGGAACTCCGATGCGCGGAAGGTTCGGATCGATGTTCATCGACTCCCAGAACATGAAGACCGGCCAGTGAACCAAGTACACGGTGTACGTGACCTGCCCCAACCAGGCCAAGGGCTTCCACGAGAGGAACCGCGTCATTCCGCCCTCGGTGTGCGCGTAGACGATGATCGCCAGGGTGATCAGCGCGTTGAGAAACACCACGGTCGGAAAGAAGGAATCGCCGTAGCGGTTCCAGGCGCCGAAGGTGTACCACACGACGTACGCGCCGATGATCAACGGCCACCCCAGCGCTCGCATGGACGGACGACGAACGAACTCGAGGACCACCGGCACCTTGGCCCACACGGCCCACAGAATCGCGAAGGCGGCCCCCATCAGGAATTCGCCCACACGCACCTCGGTGGCGTAATAGGCGCACGACCGACCGGTGCAGGCCGCGTTCAGTCCGGGCAACTGCGACCACAACGGAGAGTTCCCCTCGTAGTACGCACCGAGGGCGATGGCCACGAGGGCCGCGAACGCCAGCACGACGAAGGTGATCCACGCCGTGCGCCGCGCGCGCGATCGCCGCAACAGCAACAACATCACCACCGGGAACACCAGGTACACCTGCTCCTCGAGCGACAGACTCCACAGGTGCTGCACCGGGTTTCCCAACCCGAACAAGCTCGCGTAATCCTTGCCCGCCGCTTGAAGGTAGACGTTCTCGTAGTACGCCAGACCTCCGAACCATTCCCACGGGTTCAGATAACGGCCGGCACCGGCGAACACGGTCCACACGACGACGACCGCCAAGAGCACCACGAACGAGGCCGGAAAGAGACGACGCACGCGTCGGTCGTAGAACGTGCGCAACGAGATGGTGCCGCTACGTCCCCACTCGGCCACCATCAGCCGCGTGATGAGAAAACCCGACAGCGTGAAGAACATCGACACGGTGAGTTCACCGCCGGTCATCCACGTGACGCTGTGGTGATACAACAACACGATGGTGACCGCGAATCCGCGAACGCCATCGAGGGCGGGCAAATGTCCGGGTCTGGTGTCGACCGGGGACTCAGCGACGACGGTTCCGGACATGCCCGATGAACACTATTCCACCGTGCTCGCTCGACGAGCGAGGCTCAATCGAGGAGCCCCATTCGGCGAGCCTCATTCGACGAGACGCAGTCCGGTTGGCGCGATGGACGGTTCGGCGTGCGGAAGGTCGACCACGAACTCGGTGCGGTGCGCGGGAAACACGTGCTCGCTCAGCAACACGGCCCGTCCGTCGACGTCGGTGGTGGTGCGCGTGCATCGAAGCACCGGCGAGCCCACGGGAACGCCCAACAGTCGGGAGTCCTCGGCCGATGCCGCGTCGGCTCCGATGGTTTGCGTGGCGCCCTTCAACGGAACGTCGAGCAACTCGTAGAACGGCGAACGCTCCACATCGGCCCGACTGAGATGCTGACCCAACTCGGCTCGACACCACACCGTGACGAGCGCGAACGGCTGCCCGTCGGCCAGATTCAGTCGCTTCACCCGCAACACGTTGTCGGCGCCGAGAACGGCTTTCACGTTCCGAGCCGCCTTCTCGAAGGCGAACTCCAGGATGCGGCGCTCCGGACGGATGCCTCCGTCCACCAATTGCGCTTCGATGGTCGCCAAACGACCGAGGCTCTGACGCAACGGTGCGGCCGCCACGAACCACCCGAAGCCCTGACGCGCGTCCACCAAACCCTCGTCGCGCAACATCTCGAGCGCACGACGAACGGTCACGCGGCTCGCGGCGAACTCCGTTCCGAGTTCACTCTCCGAGGGCAACAATTGTCCGGCCGCGAAGGCCCCGGCCCCCACGCGACGACGCAACTCGTCGGCGATCGCGCGGTACCTGATTTCCCTGCTTCCCGCGCGTCCCACACTTGTATTATACTTGTCTCATGAGCACCGTTTCCGCCGGCACCCCCATCGAACTCGTCAACCGCGTCTACGGCACCTTGTCCGAGCGCGTGGCCTTGGGGCGCCAGCGCCTCGGTCGTCCCCTCACGTTGGCCGAGAAGATCCTCATCAATCACCTCGTGGACCCGGCCACCCAGGAGATGGAGCGCGGTGGTAGCTACGCCGACTTCAACCCCGATCGCGTCGCGATGCAAGACGCCACCGCACAGATGGCGCTGTTGCAATTCATGACCGCCGGCCTGCCCGAAACCGCGGTGCCCTCCACCGTTCACTGCGACCACCTGATCTTGGCCAAAGTGGGCGCCAAGATCGACCTCGGCGTGGCCATCGACGACAACCGCGAGGTCTACGACTTCTTGAAGACGGTGTCGGCCAAGTACGGCATCGGTTTTTGGGGTCCCGGTAGCGGCATCATCCACCAGGTGGTGCTCGAGAACTACGCGTTCCCGGGCGGAATGATGATCGGCACCGACAGCCACACACCCAATGCCGGCGGACTGGGAATGGTCGCCATCGGTGTCGGTGGCGCCGACGCCGTCGACGTCATGACCGGTTTCCCCTTCAACGTGAAGTGGCCCAAGGTGATCGGCGTCAAGCTCACCGGCACGCTCAGTGGTTGGACCGCTCCGAAGGACATCATCCTCGAGGTCGCTCGGGTGCTCACCGTCGAAGGTGGCACCGGCGCCATCGTCGAATACTTCGGCCCCGGCGCCGACAGCATCTCGGCCACCGGCAAGGCCACCGTGTGCAACATGGGTGCCGAGATCGGCGCCACCTGCTCGGTCTTCGCCTACGACGCCAACATGAGCGCGTACCTCGCGGCCACTGGTCGCGAGGCCATTGCCTCCGCCGCCGACAAGGTGTCGGCCGACCTGCGTCCCGACGACGGAGCGCTCTACGACCAACTGATCGAGATCGATCTGGATCAGTTGAAGCCGCTCATCAACGGACCGCACTCCCCCGATCGCGCCCACAAGGTCGGCAAGGCCCTCGGCGATGCCGCTCGCGCGAACGATTGGCCCATCGAGGTCTCGGCCGCGCTCATCGGATCGTGCACCAACTCCTCCTACGAGGACATCACCCGCGCCGCGTCCATCGCCCGACAGGCCGTCGCCAAGGGCCTCACGGCCAAGTGCGAGCTGCTCATCAGCCCCGGGTCCGAACAGATCCGCGCCACCATCGAACGCGACGGTCTCCTCGCCGATCTCGAAGCCGTTGGTGCCACCGTTCTGGCCAACGCCTGTGGTCCGTGCATCGGTCAGTGGGAGCGCTCGAAGGAAGCCACCGACAAGCCCAACAGCATCGTGAACTCCTTCAACCGCAACTTCCCCAAGCGCGCCGACGGCTCGGCCAACACCTTGTCGTTCGTCACGTCACCCGACACCGTGATGGCCATCGCGTTGTCCGGTCGACTCGACTTCGATCCCACCGTCGACACCATCACCGCTCCCGACGGTTCGCAGGTGAAGCTCGACGCGCCGGTGGGCGAGGTTCTTCCTGCCCGTGGCTACGACAAGGGCTCGAACACCTTCACCGCTCCGCCCGCCGATGGCAGTGGTGTCACGGTCGCCGTCAGCCCCACCAGCGATCGTTTGCAGTTGCTCCAGCCGTTCCCCGCATGGGACGGCAAGGACTACCTCGGTCTGCCCGTGCTCATGAAGGCCCAAGGCAAGTGCACCACCGACCACATCTCGGCGGCCGGCAAGTGGCTCACCTACCGCGGACATCTCGAGAACATCTCGGGCAACCTCTTCATCGGCGCGGTCAACGCGTTCGACGGTGCGGTGGGCGAAGGCAAGGACGTCACCGACGGTGCGCGTCGCTCGTACCCCGACATCGCCAAGAACTACAGCCAGGCGGGCATCCGTTGGTGCGCCATCGGCGACCGCAACTACGGAGAGGGTTCGTCGCGCGAGCATGCCGCCATGGAGCCCCGATTCCGTGGAGGCGTGGTGATCTTCGCGCGCTCGTTCGCCCGCATCCACGAGACCAACCTCAAGAAGCAGGGTTTGGTTCCGCTCACGTTCGCCGACCCGAACACCTACGAACTCATCGGCGAGGACGATCGCATTAACGTGCTGAACCTGCCCCCGGTTCCGGGTCGCAACGTCACGTGTCAGATCGTCAAGCCCGACGGCACCACCATCGACTTCGAGGGTGTGCACACGTTCAGCCCCGAGCAAGTGGAGTGGTTCAAGGCCGGCTCCGCGCTCAACATCGTGCGCGCCAAGGTGGCCGGCGGCCGCTGAGGTGGATCTCGTCGACGGAATTCGTGGAACGGGAGCGGTTCGCTCCTTCACCAGCGAGACCGTCGACGACGACACCATCACGCGCGTTCTCGACCACGCGCGGTTCGCCCCCAGCGGCGGAAACCGTCAGCCGTGGCGCGTCGCGGTGGTGAAAGACATCGCGCTTCGTGAGCAACTCGGTGCCGCGATGCGACCGGTGTGGGACGAGTACGCGCGACTGTCGGCCACCGGGGTCACCCCGTTCTCGGTCGTCCCGCCCGCGTCGTACTCGCTGGCATCCACCGCTCCCGGCAACACCCCCAATCTTTTGTTGTCCGAGATCGCCACCGTTCCCGTGGTGCTCGCCGTGGCGGCCGACCTGTCGACGATCGCGATGATGGACAAGGACCTCGACCGCGTCGCCATCACGGGCGGAGCATCGGTGTACCCGTTCTGCTGGAACGTGCTCCTGGCGGCGCGCGCCGAGGGTCTGGGTGGAGTCATCACCACTTTCGCGTCCCGCGCCGAGCCCGTCACCGGACCGCTTCTCGGCCTGCCCCAGAATCACGCCCTCGTCGCCACCATCTTCCTCGGCCATCCGGTGAAGCAACCAACGCGCTTGACCCGCAAGCCGGTGAGTTCGTTCACCACGATCGATCGCTTCGACGGGCCGACCTTCTCTTCCTGAGTCCGGCTCTGTCGGCTCTGGTTCAGTCCGTTCCGGGTCGACGAGACGTTTCGCTCGTCGGATCTCCGTTGTATCCCGACGGGTATGAACGGCGCAGTTCGTCTTCCGTGGGCGTGCGCTTCGTGCGAGCCTCGGCGGGCAAGAGTTCGACGATGGCCTTCATGATCCGCTTCGTGTTGGCATCGGCCGTCTTGCCGCGCAATTGCAACGGCTCGCCGACGCGAACCCGCACGGTCGGCGGGTTGGTCACGTTCAGCAGATTGGGCAAACGCGACGAACGGGGCCACACCAGTTCGGTGCCCCACAAGCCCACCGGAACCACCGGCACTTTGGCCTGCATCGCCAATGTCGCCGCACCCCATCGTCCCTTCAACACCGGTTCGAAGAACGCCGGACCCCGCGGAATTGTTCCCTCGGGCATGATCGCCACCAGTTCGCCGGCGGCCAGTGCTTCGGCGGCGGCGCGCAACGGTTCGTCGCTTCCCGTGCCACGGTCCACGCGGATCCCTCCGAGCGCGGTGGCCAACTGACCCACCACGGGAGCGTCGAAGACTTCCTTCTTGCCGAGGAAGCGCACCGGTCGACCGGTGCGAGCCACGGTGACCGCGATCGCCATCACGTCGAAGTACGAACGATGATTGCCACAGATGATGGCCGGACCATCGGCCGGAATCAGATCGGTGCCGTCGATGTCGAAATTGGCGAACGGAATGAACGTCGGTCGAGCCAACTGCAACAACAGTCGTTGCAATTCCATGTTCACCACGGGGATCTTGGCCACGCCCGCGGGAACGTCGAAGTGCAACACCGGCCACCGACGAGCAGCCGCCACCAACATCATTCGCGGGTCGGGGTTCACCGCGGTCGGGTGACCCACCGCCGACAACAACGGCGTGTCGTACACGCTGTCGCTGTACGCGTACGACGATCTCAGATCGACGTCGTTCGCGTGCGCCCAATCGCGCACCGACTCCAACTTGCCGATGCTCCACACGAATCGACCTTCGATGGTTCCGTCGTACGTGCCGTCGCTTCTCACTCCGTAACGCGTGGCCACCACGTCGTCGAAGCCCAATGCGCGCGCCAACGGCTCCACCAGATCGATCGGTGTGGTGGTGGCCATCACCAACAATCTCCCCGCCTCGCGATGCGATTCGATCACCCGACGAGCGAAGGGAGGCACGAGCGCGAGCAATCGTGGTGCGACCGTTTCGGCCACGCGTCGAACGTCGTCCCGCGAGCGACCCTTGGCCAACGAGGCCGCCTGACGCGCCAAGGCCATGGACGGCAACGTCTCACCGATCCGATTGAAGAGTTCGTACAGAGCTTTCTCACCGGGAATCGATTGCGTCACCAATCCGGCGTCGCGCATGGCCTCGGAGAAGACCGACCCCGACGCTCCGACGAGCAACGTGCGGTCGAGATCGAAAAAGGCCGCGGACTTCACGCGCGGAACGGTAACGCCCAAGGAGCCGAGCACCGACGCCATGCGCCGACGACATGCTCCGACGACATGCACCGATGCAACGAACGAGAGCCGACAACGGGAAAGGCCCCGCATGGGGGATGCGGGGCCTCTCAACCTGGATCCCTGCGGTTGGGGGAACCGCTTCTTGGGATCATGTCGCAGGCGGTTGGGGGAACCACCTAACGATCTGTATGTGAAAGTATGCACGTGAATTGGTGACCATTCAAGTCGATAACGGCGATACCTGCTATCTTTTTTCGAGATGGATGTCCGGCAGCTCGCCTCCCTCGTTGCCATCGCGGACCACGGGTCCTTCTCGGCGGCCGCCCGGGCCCTCTACACGGTGCAATCCAATGTGTCGGCCCACGTGGCCAAGTTGGAACGGGACCTCGGGGTGGCCCTCATCGATCGAGCCACGGGCCAACTCACCGAGGAAGGTGCCCTCGTCGTGGAGCGGGGTCGGCGAATCCTGCGCGAGATGGACGAAATCACCGCCGACATCTCGGCTCTTGACGACGTGGTCTCGGGCGAGACCCGCATCGGAGTGATCGGAACCACCGGCCGCTGGCTGATGCCCCAGTTCCTCACGGCGTTGCGCGAGGCCCATCCGAACGTGCGCCCCATCATCTCCGAGGGCGGAACGTCCAGCCTGCTCCCCCGACTCGTGTCGGGCCAGATCGACGCCGCCATCGTCCACTTGCCGGTCGACGACAAGGAACTCAACGTCACCACGCTCTTCGCCGAGGATCTGGTGCTGCTGGTCCATTCCAAGCATCCGTGGTCCAGTTTTCGCACGCTTCCCATCGTGCGCTTGGGTGAACATCCGTTGTTGTTGCCGCCACGATCGGCGGCTCTGCGTCGCATCATCAATCGCGCCGCCGAAGCCAACGGAGTGACGTTGTCGGTGCAGGCCGAGATCGACGGCGTTCGCCTGATGGCTTCATTGGCCTTCGAGGGATTCGGAGCCACCATCGTGCCCGCCACCGCCATTCCTCGTTGGCTGAAAGGCGATTTCTCGCGCATCGAGGTGCCCGGTCTGCCACGACGCGTCGTCGGTTGGGTTCAGCGCAATCGTCCCCGCCCCGGGCCCGCCACGCAGGTCGCTTCCGAACTCGCGCACACGTTGGTCACCGAGCGTGGCGCGCGTCAGCCCGGGGTGCACGTGGGGGCCGACGCATTCCCCCTGAAGCCACTCTGAGGCGTACTCTTTGGCGATGGCTCCGGTCGACCTTCGCGCCAAGGTTCCCGGGGTCGCTCGTGCCGCCGTGCGAGACCTGGGCGACCGGCGTGTCGTGTGGCTCGATGTCAGCGCCGACAACCATCGCGGCGCACTGTCGAGTGAGGCCTCGTCGATGATCGCCACGGCCGCGCGCACCGCGGTCGCCGAACGCTTGCCATTGGTCGCCGTGATGGCCTCGTCGGGAGCCGATCTGCGCGAGGGATTCTCGGCCCTTCACGGCTGGGGCTTGGCCGCCAAAGCGCTGACCGATTGCTCGGGCCTCGTTCCCACCATCATCATCGTCGACGGTCCCGCGGTGTCGGGACCCGCCTTGCTGTTGGGAATCGCCGACCACGTGATCATGACCGAACAGGCTTACGCCTTCGTGTCGGGCCCGAACATGGTCACCGAGTTCACCGGCGTCGCCATCGACAACGAGGAACTGGGTGGGGCCGGGGCGCACGCGCGGTTCACGGGTGCCGCCACGGTCGTGACGACCGATCTGGAGTCGGCGATCGCCGCCGCCGAGCATTTGCTGTCGTACGTTCCCGACAATTGCGATCTCGAGCCGCCGCGGTGGGCCAGCGACGATGCGGCCGATCGCCTCACGCCCGAGGCCGGCTCCATCATCCCGGAGTCCTCCACCGGCAGTTACGACGTGCGCAACGTCATCGCGTCACTGTCCGATGACGGCGACTACTTCGAGTTGCGGGCACGTTGGGCGGCGAACCTGGTCACCTGCCTGACCACCATGGGCGGACGACCCGTGGGAATCGTCGCCAATCAGCCGGTGGCGTTGGCCGGAACACTCGACATTCCCGCGTCGCAGAAAGGTGCGCGCTTCGTCGCGTTCTGCGACGCCTTCAACATTCCTCTCATCACCCTCGTCGACACGCCCGGCTTCTATCCCGGCAAGGACCTCGAGTGGCGCGGGATGATCCGCCATGGGGCCCAACTGGTGTTCGCGTACGGACGAGCCACCGTTCCGCGCATTTGCATCATCCTGCGCAAGAGCTACGGCGGCGCCTACATCGTGATGGACTCCAAGAAGATGGGCAACGATCTCTGCCTCGCGTGGCCCTGGGCGGAGTTGGCCGTGATGGGCGCGGGACAGGCCGCGGCCATCCTGCAGAGACGGGCCACCCCCGACGAGAAGGCCGCTTTCGAGGCCGATTACACCGAACGCCTGCTCAACCCCTACGTGGCCGCCGAGCGAGGGTACGTGGACGCCGTGATCGACCCCTCCGACACCCGTGCCAGCATCAACGCCGCCCTCGACGCTCTCATCGACAAGCGCGAGGTTTTTCGCGGGCGCAAGCACGACAACACCCCGCTGTGACCGCCTTGGATCGCCGGTTGTGGGGTTGAGCGTCGGGCAGGATTATCCTGCTCAGCGGAGGAGAAAGCCTCCGAAGAACCGGCCCGAACAATCCAAACCGGAAACGGGGCCCAGTCAACAAGGGGACGAGCAAGGTGCCCGACACCATCACGATTACCGACGATCGCACGGGCAAGACCGTGACCGTACCGATCACCGACGGAGTGTTCCCGGCGTCCGCCGTGCGCGAACTGGATCCGTCGCTGTACATCTACGACCCGGCCTACATGCAGACGGCCGCCTGCAAGAGCTCCATCACCTACCTCGACGGTGAAGCCGGCATCCTGCGCTATCGCGGTTACCCGATCGAGCAGTTGGCCGAGAAGAGCACCTACCTCGAGGTGGCGTACCTCTTGTTGAACGGTGAGTTGCCCAACACCGAGCAGATGGCTCAGTGGACCCGCGACGTCACGCACCACACCTTCATCCACGAGAACATGCGCAAGCGCTTCGTGGACGGTTTCCACTACGACGCCCACCCCATGGGAATGTTCGTTTCGTCGTTGGCCGCCCTGGGCACGTTCTACAACGACGCCAAGGAGATCGAGGACAAGGACAGCCGCGACAAGCAGATTCTGCGCATGATCGCCAAGACCCCCACGTTGGCCGCCATGGCCTACCGCTTCTCGGCCGGTCTGCCCTTCGTGTACCCGAACAACTCGCTGTCGTTCCCGGCCAACTTCCTCAACATGATGTGGAACGTCGGCGGCTACGAAGTGGACCCCCGCCTCGAGCGCGCCATGGACGTGCTGTTCATCCTGCACGCCGACCACGAGCAGAACTGCGGAACCACCGCCATGCGCGTGGTGGGCTCCAGCCACGCCGATCCCTACACGTCGGCCGCGGCCGCCGCTTCGGCGTTGTACGGCCCGCTCCACGGTGGCGCCAACGAAGCTGTCGTGCGCATGTTGGAAGACATCGGCACCATCGAGAACGTTCCCGCGTTCATCGAGGAGGTCAAGGGCGGCAAGGGCGGTCGACTTATGGGCTTCGGCCACCGCGTCTACAAGAACTACGACCCGCGAGCCAAGATCATCAAGAAGACCGCGTACGACGTCTTCGAGGTGACCGGCAAGAACCCGCTTCTCGACGTGGCCCTGAAGCTGGAAGAGACCGCGCTCAGCGATCCGTACTTCGTGGATCGCAAGCTCTACCCGAACGTGGACTTCTACTCCGGACTCATCTATCAGGCCCTCGGATTCCCGGTCGCCATGTTCACGGTGCTGTTCGCCATCCCCCGAACGGTGGGCTGGTTGGCTCACTGGCAGGAGTTGCTGAACGACAAGGATCAAAAGATCAGTCGTCCTCGCCAGTGGTACACGGGTTCGGATACCCGCGATTACGTACCGATGAACTCTCGCTGATCGCACGATCGAGCAACGCGGCCTCGACCGCACCAGAATCGTTCCGTGTCTGACCTCGCGCCGGAATCGGAAATCGACCCCGACGCTCCTCGTCGCCCCGATCCCGATGTCGCTTCGCTGATCGTCCCCCGCTGGGCGGCGGCCATGGGCGGCCTCGCCGTGGGGACCCTCGCCGTCACCACCGGAATGTTGGTGGCTTCGTTGGCCGATCGGCCCTCACCCATCGACGCGGTCGGCAGTTCATTCATCGATCGCACTCCGCGATGGCTGAAGGAACTGGCCATCGACGCGTTCGGCACCAACGACAAAACCGCTCTGCGCGTGGGCATCGTTCTCGTTCTGGCCGTCACGTCCATGGCGTTGGGTGCCGCCAGTCGACGTGGCGTGCGACCACTGGTGGTGGGCGTGGGGGTGTTCGCGGTCGTCGGAGCTTTGTCCACCGCCGAGAGGCCGGGCTCGAACGCGATCACCGTGATCGCTCCCCTCATCGGCGCCATCGTCGGAGTGGTCGCCACCTTCGTGCTTTTCCGAGAGCTCGGCTCTCGTTGGATCACCGCGCATCGCCCGCGCGAGTCGCGCGTTCCCTTGGGTTGGGATCGTCGCCGTTTCATCGGCACCACCGCGGCAGTCGGAGCGGGCTCGGTGGTTCTCGGCACCGTGGCTCGAGTCGGCGAATCCAACCGACTTCGACGCATCGAGGATCAACGTCCGACATCTCTGCCCGGTGTGGATCCTTCCAACGCCGACTCCGTCGCTTCCGACACGGTCACGGCCGACACCGAATTCGACGGACTCGACAACGGCGAGACGACCTACATCACCCCGAACGACGACTTCTATCGAATCGACACCGCACTGTCGTTCCCCACAGTCGATCTGAGCGAATGGCGTCTGCGCATCGGCGGCATGGTGGACAAAGAGATCGAGTTGTCCTACGACGACATTTCGGCCCTCACGCAGATCGAGCGAACGATCACCATCTGTTGCGTCTCGAACGAGATCGGTGGACCGTACATCGGCAACGCGACGTGGCAGGGCGTTCGGCTGAGCGACCTTCTCGACATGGTGGGCGTGCGCGAGGGAGCCGAGCAGTTGTTCAGTCGCAGCATCGATGGCTGGACCTGTGGATTCCCCATCGATCTGGCACGCGATGGTCGCGACGCGATGTTGGCCATCGGCATGAACGGTGAACCGCTTCCGTTGATGCACGGCTTTCCCGCGCGCCTGATCGTGCCGGGCATCTACGGATACGTGTCGGCGACCAAATGGATATCGGAGATCGAGATCAACCGATGGTCCGACGCCGAGGGCTACTGGGTGCCGCGGGGCTGGGCTCGCGAGGCCCCCATCAAGACGCAGTCGCGCATCGACGTTCCGCGACGAGGAGAGAAGATCGACGCCGGCGCCACCAAGATCGCCGGCGTCGCCTGGGCCCAACACACCGGCGTGGCCAAGGTCGAGGTTCGCGTGGACGACGGGGACTGGATCGAGGCGACGCTCAGCGCCGACTTCACCGACGACGCATGGCGTTTGTGGAGCGTGGATTGGACCGCCACCTCCGGGCGACACAACATCCGCGTGCGCGCCACCGACAAGAGCGGATACACGCAAACCGAGGAAGTCGCGAGCGTCGCGCCCGACGGCGCCACCGGCTGGCACACGCGCACCGTCGACGTGAACTGAGATCGAGTCCGTCTAACCCGCCGCCACGTCGTTCTGCGCCGCGGCCCACGCCGATCGAATTCGGGGGATCAACGAGTCGCGGGCGAGATCCGCCGCGAAGGTGCGATCGAGATGCACTCCATCGGGCCGTTCCGCGCGGCCGGCATCGCCGTACGGATCACTGAACAGATCGGCGTACGGAACGATCCTCACCGACGCCCACCGCCGATCCCATCCGCTCATGACCTCGGACCACTTCGCGATGGCTTCGGGGTCGTCGCCGCGTAGATCCGGGTTGTCGCGCACGGCCGGAGCCTCCAGAACGAGCGTCGTCACACCGAGTGGCACGACGTCACCCTGTATTCGCTCCATCAACGCGTCCAGTTCGCTCGCGTGTCGTGGCGAACCGGCTTCGATCCATTCCGAGCCGTCGGTGGGCAAATAGTCCCACTGATTCGCGATGCCCACCACCACCAGGACCACATCGACGGACGATGCCTTCTCGGCCACCAGTCGCACCACATCTGGACAGTAGGTGACGTCCTGCTCCCCCACCACGCGATCCCGAACCTTCGAGGCCGGCAACAACGGACAGCCCAACACGCCGCCGGAGACGACTCCGACATCGGGATCGCCCACATCGGCTAGTCCACGCGCGATGTTCTCGGCAGTGGAGTCGCCCACTACCAGCACGCTCATCGGACCCGAACCGTCGACGACGGTGTCGACGGGTTCATCCGTCGACACCGGCACCGTCGTGCTGGCCCGCGGGATCGTGGCCAGCACTTCGACGCTGGTGTCGGGCGTCGCGTCGACGGACGGCAGGAACGCGAGTGCAAGACCGATGGTGACCACAATCGACACGACCAACGTCGCACCGGCGGTGGATGGACGACGCAACAGTCGTCGTTCACGAACGGGCATCTCGACGAAACGGTGGCTCACGAATGCGATCACGCCGGTCACCGCCATCTGAACCGCGAAGAGGGCGACACCACCGAAACCGAGACGATCCTCGTTCAGCCACACGATCACCGGCCAGTGAACGAGATACAGCCCGTAACTGATCTTGCCCACCGCGACCAACGGACTCCATCCCAACACCCGAGCGGTGACGCCGGGCACGATGGAGCCCACCACGGCCACCGCCGACAGCAA
>JAIXWJ010000060.1 GCA_027491335.1 Actinomycetes bacterium
ATGCAGGCCGCCACATCCGAGATCGAGCTCGTCGCGTGCGGTGTGGCGTGCGGGGGACCGATGAGCTCCGGTGGGGAGTCCGCATCGCCCTTGCACATTCCGTCGTGGCGCGAGTTTCCGCTTCGTCGTTCGATCGCCGAAGCCACCGGCTTGGCGACGCACGTCGACAACGACGCCAAGGCGTTGGCCCTGTCGGAAGGCTGGTTGGGAGCCGCGGTGGATCATCAGGACTTCATGGCGGTCGTGGTGGGGACCGGCGTCGGAGCCGGCTTGGTGTCGGGCGGACGACTGGTCGACGGCGCGTCGGGCAACGCCGGGCACATCGGGCACATCGTGGTGGGCGATGAGGGTCGCGCGTGTCGTTGCGGCGGACACGACTGCCTCGAATCGTTCATCTCGGGGGCCGCGGTCGAATTGGAGACCGGTCGTTCGCCGGCCTATGCGTCGGCTGGCTTGGTCGAACGCAACGGACGTTTGCTCGGACAGGCGGTGGCCTCGGTCGCGGCGATGTGCGACATTCGTCGTGTGGTGGTCGGAGGGAGCGTGGCGCTCGGTTGGGGCGAACCATTCTTCGACGCGGCGAACCGGGAGTTCGAGGCGCGGTCGCGGATCGGATTCACTCGAGGGCTCGACATCGTTCCTCTCGGGCTCGGTGATCGTTCCGCACTCATCGGTGCCGCGGCCGTCGCATGGCGGGTTTTGGTCTAGGTTCGCAGCATGCGTCCGATGTACGAGCCCGAGGTCGAGGAGTTCCGTCGAAAGGTCGGGTCGTTCCTCTCGAACAATCTGCCCGCGGATTGGCGGGGTATCGGTCACCTGGCCGCCGACGAGACGCACGAGTGGGTCATGGGTTGGCGCGCGACGCTGCACCGCGAGGGGTATCTCGCTCCGGGGTGGCCCGCCGAATACGGAGGCGGAGGAATGTCCGCGCTCGAGCAGGTGATCGTGGCCGAGGAGTTCGCTCACGCCGGTGTGCCCACCGGTGGGCCGAACGACGGCTTCGGGATCACGATGCTCGGCAACACGTTGTTGCAATGGGGGACCGAGGAGCAAAAGAAGTACTACCTGCCGCGCATTCTCGCGAACGACGACATTTGGTGTCAGGGGTACAGCGAACCCAACGCCGGAAGCGATCTCGGCAATCTCGGATTGAAAGGTGTGCTCGACGGCGATCAGTGGGTGCTGAACGGGCAGAAGATCTGGACGTCGGCCGGACATCTGGCCGATCACATCTTCACGCTCGTGCGCACCGACCCCGATGCTCCCAAGCACAAGGGAATCTCGTTCCTTCTGGTCGACATGCGTCAGCCCGGCGTCGAGGTTCGACCGATCAAGATGATCAGTGGAGAGAGCGAGTTCAACGAGGTGTTCTACACCGATGCCGTCTGTCCGAAGGACAACGTGGTTGGTGGAGTGAACAATGGTTGGGCCGTGGCCATGACCCTGCTCGGATACGAACGCGGAGAGGGTGCCGCCACCGTGCCGGTGCGATTCCAAGCCGAACTCGATCGATTGTTGTTGCTCGCCAAGGAATGCGGTGTCGATCAGGACCCGCGCGTGCGACAGCGCTTGGCATGGGCCTATTCGAAGGTTCAGATCATGCGGTATCTCGGACTGCGCACGTTGACGAAGTTCCTCGCGGGCCATCATCCCGGGCCGGACGGGGGCATCTTCAAGCGCTACTGGAGCGAGTATCACAAGGAAGTCACCGAGTTGTCGCTCGAGATTCTCGGTGCGGCATCCATGGTGGTGGAGGGGCGTGCGCCGATGAACGCCTTCCAACCCGATGATCGGTCGGCGCCGAACTCCACCGCCAGTTGGGTGGGGTCGTTCCTCAATGCTCGGGCCGGAACCATCTACGCCGGTTCGTCGCAGATCCAGTCGAATATCATCGGCGAGATGGTCCTCGGGCTTCCCAAGGAGCCCCGTCCGTGAGTCGTCCGTCGGACCCGAGCCGCGTGGCATGAATTCCCTGACGCGGTCGTGGGCCTACGCGCGAGTCGCGGTGGCGGTGTTGCTACGGCCGTCGTACTGGTTGGCGGCGGTCACCGTTCTTGGCCGCATGGTTCCGCGGGGCTGGTGGCGTCGAGCGCCGTTCCTCCCGCTGCCGAGCCGGTCGTACGTTCGATTCCGGATGCAGACGCAATACGGCGGAGAGTCGTCGCGTCCGACGGTTCCCGATGTGCTGAGATATCTGCGATGGGTGCGGCAATGGGACGCGGGACGATGAGATCTCGGCCGATGAACGTTCGGTCAATCCGAATTCGGTCGAGGGTGCGGTGACCGCGGCATGCGAAGCGCGCTCGTACTCAATGCGTCGTACGAGCCGCTGAGCGTCGTTCCGGCGCGACGGGCGGCCTGTTTGGTCCTCGATGACAAGGCCGAAGTGGTCGAACACGACGGAACGTTCATTCGGTCGGAGAGTCTGGCGTTGCCCAATCCACTCGTGATTCGGTTGCGCTACATGGTGAAGGTGCCCTACCACCGGCGAACGGCCCTCTCTCGACGCGCGATCTTCGCGCGCGACGATCATCGCTGCCAATATTGCGGGGCCGATGCGGATTCGATCGATCACGTCATGCCTCGCTCTCGTGGAGGCGAACACGTGTGGGAGAACGTGGCGGCGGCCTGTCGTCGGTGCAATCTCTACAAGCGGGATCGCACCCCGGAGGAAGCGGGGATGCGGTTGGCTCAAACCCCGCACGCTCCACGCGAGTTGGCCTGGGTGACCGTGGCGGTGACGCGTGTCCCCGAGGTGTGGAAGCCCTATCTGGCGCGGGCATCCTGAGCGGGATGCTTCTCATCGAGCGACCGGGTGCGGCGTCGGCCGCGGAGTTTCATCATCGCGAGGTGCCGACCGGCGACGATGTGCTCGTGTGGTGGTTCGACCCGTCGACGCCCGCGCTGGTTCTGGGCTCGACCCAATCCGAGGAGTTGTTGGATCGCGATCTGTGTCGTGCTCGTGGTGTCGACGTGGTGAAGCGTCACAGCGGAGGGGGACTGGTGCTGGTGTCCGCGCGGCACACGTTGTGGGTCGACGTGATCGTGCCGAGCAGTCATCCGGCATGGCGCGTCGACGTGGGCCGGGCCTCGGAATGGATGGGTGAGGTGTGGCTGGACACGCTGACGCGTTCTTCGAGCGGGATCGATGGAGATTCGTTCACGCTCCATCGCGGCGCGTACGAATCGACGACGTGGTCGAAGCTGGTCTGCTTCGCGGGTCGCGGACCCGGGGAGATCTTCGATGATCGAGGTCGCAAGGTGGTGGGCATCAGCCAACGACGCACGCGCTCGTGGGCTCGCTTCCAATGCGCGTTGTCCCTGCTGTGGGAACCGTCGATGTTCGTGGACCTCGTGGTGGACGGGCCGCGGCCGTCCGACGTCGCCGAGGCCGGGCACACCGTCGATGCATCCTTCGATTCGGAACGGGTGCGCGAATCGTTCACCGCGTCGCTCGAAGCCGCGTTGCGCTCGGCCTGAGGGAAACGCGTCGAGTGACGCGACCGTGGTCTAGGGCGCCGGTGTCGTCGTCGATGCGGGCACCGTCGTCGACGCGGCAGCGGTGGTCGGCGGGGTGGTGGAGCGGCAACCGTCCACGGCCTTGACGATGGGGAACGGGTTCACGGCGGCCCCGCCGCCGGGGTGGTACTCGAAGTGCAGGTGCGGAGCCGAGCTGCTTCCCGTGCTTCCCACGTAACCGATCACTTGGCCGGCCACCACGCGCGAATCGAGGCCGATGCCCTCGGCGAACGTCGAGAGGTGCGCGTAATGGAAGTAGGTGCCGTCGGCGGCGGTGAGGCGCAAGGCGTTGCCTCCGAGCGAGCCGGGGCGATCGAAGAACTGACGAGTGATCGTTCCATCCACCACCGCGTAGAGCGGCTGTCCGGTGCGCGCGATGATGTCGACGCCCTCGTGGCGACGACCGCCCGCGCGCGGCGCCATCCAGGTGTCGGAGAACCAACAGGGTCCGAGCACCGGGAACACCGAGATGGACACGGTGGTGATGGGGACCGTGCTCGACGGTGATGTGCTCGCCGGTGTTGTGCTCGATGGGCTCGACGACGAGGGCTGACTCGACACGAGGCCGGGGACGACGCCCAACTGGAGTGCGGTGCGGAGGTCGAGGACACCGGTCACGGGAATGCGCCGGGCCGTTTGGAAGGCGCGCAACGACACGCGAGTGGCCACGCCGAACACGCCGTCGGCGCCGCCCTTCACGGTGATGCCGGCCGCGATGAGGCGGTTCTGCAGGTCGGTGACGGCCGGCCCGCGGTCACCGAACGTGGGAAGAGTGGGAGCAGCAACCAAGCCGAGGAATTGAGCGGTGAGGGTGTCCACCTGGCCGGTGGCCGCGATGGACACCGCGCGCTGGTAGCTCGTGACGGCATTGGTGGTGGCCGCGCCGAAGACGCCGTCGGCGCCACCGCGAACCGTCATTCCGGCGGCGATGAGAGCCCGTTGCAACCGCATCACCGATTCGCCCCGTTGTCCCGCCGCGACCACGAGCACGGGTGCCGGAGCGGTCGTTGCCGGTGTCGACGTCGCCGGTGTCGACGTCGCGGGGGCGGCGGTGTTGGGAGCGGTGGTGACCGGCGCCGTCGATGCGGGAGCGGTGTTCGCCGGGTTCGTGGCACTGGCGGGGGCGATTCCGAGTGCGATCGCGGTGGTGATGTCGACCACGCCGGTTGCGGTCAATCCGCGAGCGCTCTGGAAAGACGTCACGGCGGTGGTCGTGCCCGCGCCAAAGATGCCGTCGGCACCACCGCGCACACTGAGTCCGGCCGCGATGAGGGCGTTCTGCATCGTGGTCACCGCGGCGCCTCGGTCACCGCGCTTGGGAAAAGCCGGCGACGGGCCCAAGCCCAACAGGAAAGCGGTGGAGGGGTCGATCTCGCCGCTGGCCACCAATCCCTTGGCGCTCTGGAAGGTCCGCAGTGCGGACTGCGTGCTCTGGCCGAAGATTCCATCGGCCCCGCCGCGCACCGCGATGCCGGCGGCGATCAGGGCTCGTTGCAGGGTGCGAACCGACTCGCCGCGATCGCCCAAGCGGGGCATCGTCGCCGAGCGGGTGGAGGTGCCCGACGCGTGGGCAACCGGGGTCGACATCACCGTGAGGGCGGGTACGCCAAGTGCCAACAACGCGGCGACAGCGAGTCGCGAGGTGGTCGGTCGGCGAAACAGCACGCCGAGGTATCGGCCCCAAAGTCCGTCGACCTTGAGAAATTCCTGCCCGCCGACGCCAGAAGGTGGGGGCCGGGGGGAAAAAAGTGGGGCAAAGTGGGGGAAAGTGGTTGACGAAGGGGGGGATTGGGGTCCATTATGGAGGCCGGTGGGGAGAAGTGGAGGCAGAAGCCACTTCCCACACCGCTCAAACGCACAGTGAGGGGCAGGTCAGTGGAAGGTTTTGTCGGTCGATACGAGCGCCAGCTCGACCCCAAGGGTCGAGTTGCGTTGCCGCCGACCTTCCGCAACCGCCTCGAGCCCCGTTGCTTCTTGGTCATCGGCCAGGACAAGTGCGTCGTGGTGGTGACGGCCAGCGTGGCCGCGGCCCGTGGGGAGGAAACCCTGCAGGCGGTCAAGCGCGGGGAAAAGACCATGAGCGAACTTCGTGCCCTGGCCGTGAGCATGACCGAGGTGACCGTCGACGGTCAGGGGCGCATCACGATCGACGAGAACCTGCGCACCTACGCCGGCCTCCTCCCGGGAGCCAAGGTCGTGGTGTCGGGTGCTTTCGACAGCGTCGAAATCTGGGAGCCGGGCCGATTCGAGCGCATGCTGTCGGCCGGTACCGAGGCCATCGCCGGGAGCGAGTCATGACCAGCGGCATCGAGTTCGCGCATGTGCCCGTGATGGTGGACGAGATCGTGGCCGCGTTCGTCGGTGTGCCCGCCGGATTCGTACTGGATGCGACTCTCGGTGGCGGAGGTCATTCCGAGGCCTTGCTCGGCGCCGATGATCAGCGTTCGATTCTCGGTGTCGACCGAGACGCCGCCGCGTTGGCCGCGGCCGGGGAACGTCTGGCCCGATTCGGTGACCGTTTCCGGGCCAGCCATCGTCGTTTCGACGACATCGATGGCGCGATGGCCGAAACGTCCGTCGACGAGTTGTCGGGAGCCTTGTTCGATCTGGGCGTCTCCTCGCACCAGTTCGACGCCGTCGAGCGCGGATTCTCGTATCGCGCCTCGGCGCCACTCGACATGCGGATGGACGCGCGGGACGCGGTGTCGGCGCGGGATCTTGTCAACGAGTCCGACGAGTCGGAATTGGTGCGCATCCTGCGCGACTACGCCGACGAACGATTCGCCACCCGTATCGCTCGCGCGATCGTGGCCGCGCGCCCCATCGACGACACCACTCGTCTGGCCGATGTCGTGGCCGCGGCGATCCCCGCGCCCGCTCGACGTCGTGGTGGTCATCCGGCCAAGCGCACGTTCCAGGCGCTGCGCATCGCCGTCAACGGTGAACTCGACGTTCTGCCGGTGGCTCTCGACCACGCCATCGGTCGCACCGTCAAGGGCGGCCGTATCGCCGTCCTGTCGTATCACTCGGGCGAGGACCGCATCGTGAAGGAGCGGTTCCGGTTCCACAGCACCGGTGGCTGCCAGTGCCCGAGCCATCTTCCGTGCGGATGCGGGGCCGAGCGCACCGTGAAGCTGGTTCGCGTGCCGTCGAAGCCGTCCGCGGCCGAGATGGAGCGCAATCCCCGCAGCACGTCGGCGCGTCTGCGCGTGGCGGAGGTCATCTGATGGCCAAGGCCGTGTCCACCATTCCCCGCTCGCGTCCCGCGGCGCGTCCGACGACGCGAACCATCAAGCCTCGTTCGGCCGAGGCGCGTCGGGCCGCGAAATCTCCGGTTGCTCGCGTCGTCACCCGTCGCGACGCCACGAACGGCATGCGCCGCGTCATCATGGTGTCGGCGTCGATCGCGGTGTTGGCGATCATGGTGATGTTCCTCGTGGTGGCGTTCCAGACGCGCATCGCCGAGACGCAGATGAAGATCGACAAGATCAACTCCCAGATCCAGGCCGAACGGGATCGTTACGACGCGTTGCGATTGGAGCGTTCGGCGTTGCGTGATCCGGCGCGTCTGGTCGTCGAAGCCACGGCCATGGGAATGATTCCGGGCACCGGAACCGATTTCACCACCGTCGAACCGACGAGCGTGGCCGCGGTGTTGGTGTCCACCGGCGGCGTCGATCCCGAATACATGTCGGACTCCGAGGATCCCCTCGAGAACTACGGGGCCGTCAAGGCCCTGATTGGGGGCCAGCCATGAGCAACGAACGTCGCACGACACGGGGAACCGAGGTTCCCAAATCACGTCGCAAGGTGGATTCCAGCAAGCGGGCTCGCACCGCGACGACCAAGTCGTCCGCCTCGAAGAGTGCGTCATCGTCGAAGAGTGCATCATCGTCGAAGCGCACTTCTTCGACGCGTGCCGCGTCGAAGGCGACCAAGGTCGCGTCGCGTCGTCGCCCCAAGCAGAGTTTGGGTTTGCTGTTCGGTCGCGACGACAAGACCGAAGCTCCCAAGGCCACCGTTCGCAATCGTTCCACGGCCGGATTGCGACGCACGCGATTCCACGTGATGGTCTCCCTCGGTTTGGTGTGCATGGTGGGATTGGTTGGTCGCAGTTTCTGGGTGCAGGTCGCCCACGGAGCCGGTTACCGCGAGGACGGCGTGCAGCAACGGCAACGGTTCTCGTCCATTCCGGCCGCGCGTGGGACGATCTTCGATCGTGACGGAAACGAGATGGCCATCACTGTCCCGGCCACCTCCATCTACGCGAACCCGCAATCGATCATCGATCCGGCGGCCACGGCCCACGTGCTGGCCCAACTGTTGGGAATCGACGCCGTGTCCGAGGCGGACTTGGCCGCCAAGTTGGCCGATCAGAGCACCACGTTCGTGTACGTGCAGCGATTCGTGGACGAGAACGTGGCCGAGGCGGTGTTGTCGTTGAACCTCGCGGGGATCTTCGGCATCTCCGAGCCCGAGCGCGTCGAGGTTGCGGGCGGGTTGGCGCGAAACGTGGTCGGTCGCACCGATCCCTTCGGCGTGGGCGCGACCGGCATCGAGTTGCAGTACGACAAGATGTTGCGCGGCCAAGACGGCGAGATGGTGAAGGAAGCCTCCAACGGACGCAGCCTTCCGGGCACGACCAAGATCGTGGACGATCCGCGACCGGGCACCGATCTGGTTCTCACCATCGACCGTTCGATGCAGTATCAGGTGGAGCGCATTCTCCTGGCTCGCGTCGAGGAACTCACGGCCAAGGGCGGCAACGCCGTGGTAATGGACACCGCCACGGGTGAGATCCTCGCCATCGTCAGCGTGCGGCGCAATGCCGACGGCGTGGCCGAATTGACCGCGGGCAACATGGCGGCGGTCGAGGCACATGAGCCCGGTTCGGTGGCCAAGGTGTTCAGCATGGCCGCGACGCTCGACTCCGGTGTGGCCACCACCGATCGCGTGTACGACGTTCCCGGCGTCTACGTGTTCGACGAAGGCCAGGAATACGAAAAGGAGATCAAGGACGCTTACCCCCACGACCTCGAGCCCATGACGTTGCGCGACATCTTCGTTCGCTCGTCGAACATCGGAACCTTGATGGCCGCCGGTGAAGTGGGATCGCCGCGCCTTCACGACTACCTCGAGGCGTTCGGATTCGGCAAGCAGTCCGGCCTGCAGTTCCCCGGCGAGACCGCGGGAATGCTGAAGCAGCCCGAGAACTGGCGTGGTTCGGAGAACGCCACGATCACCTACGGATACGGATACTCCTCGTCGGCGTTGCAGTTGGTGTCGGCGGTGAACGTGATCGCGAACAACGGGGTGTACGTGTCGCCCCGATTGGTGCGCGCCACCATCGACGAGAAGGGTTCTTTCTGGGAGGCGCCGGCGGGTGCGACCCGACGAGTCGTGTCCGAGACCACCGCCGCCACGATGCGCGCGCTTATGGCGTCGGTGGTGTGCGAAGGAACGGGTACCCGGGCGCGAATCGATGGAATCTCGGTGGCCGGCAAGACCGGCACCGGATACAAGATTCAGGACAACGGAACGTACGAGAACGAGGACGGAACCCGCGCCTACTTCGCGACGTTCGTGGGTTTCCTGCCCGCCAACAACCCGCAGATCTCGATTCTCGTCTCCATCGACGAACCGGATCCCTCCAGTCGCGACCGTTTCGGTGGTACCGCCGCCGCGCCGGCTTTCGCCAAGATCGCCACCATGGCCATTCACGAGCGTTCGATCGAACCCTCAGCCGACGATGCCGGTTGCCCGGCGGTGGCCGAGTGACCATGACGTTGGGAACGCATCATCGCACCGTTGGTGAGCTGACGCGCGCCGTCGGTTCGTCGGGCGCCGCGCTGGTGTCGGGGTCGGCGGACGCGTTGGTGGTCGACATCACGCACGACTCTCGCGCCGTCGAGGCCGGGACCATGTTCTGTTGCGTGCGTGGGGTTCTGCGTGACGGTCACGACTTCGCCACCGTCGCGGTCGAGAGGGGAGCGAGCGCTCTTCTGGTGGATCACCGACTCGACGGCGTGGGAGATGTCGCCCAGATCGTGGTCGAGGACGTTCGGTCGGCGATCGGACCTATCGCGAGCGAGGTCTTCGGCAATCCGTCGCGCCACCTGTCCGTGGTGGGAATCACCGGCACCAACGGCAAGACGACCACCACGCATCTTTTGGGATCGATCCTGAAGGTGTCGGGAGTGTCGACCGACGTGATGGGGACGCTCACCGGTGCGCTCACCACTCCGGAGGCCAGCGACTTGCAGCGGACGCTCGCGGCGCGGCACGCCGCCGGCGTGCGCTCGGTGGTGATGGAAGTGTCCTCCCATGCACTGTCGCTGGATCGGGTGCTGGGAACTTCGTTCGCGCTGTCGATCTTCACCAACCTGGGTCGCGACCATCTCGACTTCCACGGGACGCAAGAGGCCTACTTCGAAGCCAAGGCGCGACTGTTCGAATCGGATCTGTCCCGCGTCGGTGTGGTGAACGCCGATGATCAGTTCGGCCGTCGCCTGATCGACCGTTCGGCGATACCGATGATTCCCTTCTCGATGGACGACGTGTCCGACACCGAGGTGTCGGCGACGTCGCACTCGTACACGTGGCGTGGTGTCCGTGTGAACGTGGCCATGGGCGGTTCGGTCAACGTCATGAACTCTCTCGCGGCCGCCACGGCGGCTCGGGAGTTGGGGGTCGACCTCGACGCGATCGTCGAAGGTCTGCGCGTCGCACCGGTGGTGGCGGGGCGATTCGAGCATGTCGACGCCGGACAGGACTTCGTCGTGCTGGTCGACTTCGCGCACACGCCCGACGGCCTCGGCGAGATGTTGCGCTCCGTTCGCCAGGCGACCACCGACGGTCGCGTGATCGTGGTCTTCGGGTGCGGCGGGGATCGCGACAAGATGAAGCGTCCGATCATGGGCGAGACCGCCGCATCGCTCGCCGACGCCGTCGTCGTCACATCGGACAATCCGCGTTCGGAGGACCCCGAGGCCATCATCGCCTCCGTCGTCGCCGGCATACCGGACCATCTGCGTCACCGTCTGATCGGAATCGAGTCGGATCGACGCGCGGCCATGTCGTTGGCATTTCGGCACGCCCGAGAAGGTGACGTGGTGATCATCGCGGGCAAGGGGCACGAGCGCACCCAGACCATCGGTGGCGAGGTCCTGGAGTTCGACGATCGCGCCGTCGCCCGAGAGTTGTTGGAGGGACGCCGATGATCGCCGTCATGATCGCCGGAGTGACCTCGATGGTCCTGTCGTTGGCGGGGACCCGTTTCCTCATCTCGTTCTTCCGCAACCGGGGCAAGGGTCAGCCGATTCTGGGCAAGGAGGATCACGGCCCGACGCACCACGAGAAGAAGTCCGGCACTCCGACGATGGGAGGGCTGAGCATCGTCGGTGCCGCCATCATCGGCTGGGTCGTCGCTCACGTTCGTGACGGGTTGGCTTTTTCCAATCAGGCGATGATCATCATCGTGGGCATCCTGGTGATGGCCGGAATGGGTCTGCTCGACGACCTCATCAAGGTGAACAAGGGTCACAACCGCGGAATCTTCTGGAAGAAGAAGGGCTACATCACCTTCGGTCTGGCGTGCGCGGTCACGTGGTGGTTGGCCGCCGCGACCGACATCTCCGAGACGGTCTCCTTCACTCGTTTCGATTGGCCGGGCTGGGAGATCCCGTGGTGGCTGTGGGTGTTGTGGACCGCGGGCATGATGTGGGCCACCACCAACGCCGTGAACGTGACGGATGGTCTCGACGGACTCGCCGGAGGTTCGGCGCTGTTCGGCTTCCTCGCCTACACCATCATCGGCTACTGGTCGTTCCGTAATCCCGAGGTGTACGGCGTCCTCGCCGGTGGAACCGTGAACCCGCTCGACCTCGCCGTTTTGGCGGCGGCGTTCGCTGGCGCGTGCGGTGGATTCCTTTGGTGGAACGCGGCCCCGGCGCGCATCTTCATGGGTGATGTGGGGGCTCTCGGAATCGGTGCGGCACTCGGCTTGCTGGCCGTGGCCACCAACACGCACTTCTTGCTGCCCCTCATCTGCGGAATCAACGTCATGGAAGCCGGATCGGTGGCCGTCCAGATGGTGATCTTCAAGGCGTCGGGACGCACGCGTCGCTTCTTCCGCATGACCCCGATCCATCATCACTTCGAGCTGATCGGTTGGCCCGAGACGACGGTCATCATTCGCTTTTGGATCATCGGGGGAATTTGCGTGGCTGGATCACTGGCCATGTTCATCGCCGACTTCACGCGCATCAGCGACGCGGCCATGAAGGTGTTGCCGTGAGTGAGCGCGTTCTCGTCTACGGCGTCGGCGTGACTGGCGCGGCCACCGTCAAGGCCCTCGTGGCTCGCGGTTATTCGGTGGTCGCCGCCGACGACGACGTGACCGCCGCGAAGCGGACCGCGATGTCCGCCATGGACGTGGAACTGGTCGAGGCACCGGACGATCGGCGACTGGCCTCGATCCTGGATGGTGTCGACTCCATCGCCCCGGCCCCCGGAGTGCCCGAGGGGCACCGGGTGCTGCGACTCGCCGGCGAGAAGCGCAAGGCGGTCTACGGTGAACTCGACCTCGCGTACGAGTGGGAGCAGTCGCGCCCCGGTGGTCCCCGTCCGATGATCGCCGTCACCGGAACGGACGGCAAGACCACGACCGTCACGATGGTCGAGGCGATGATCCAGGCGTCGGGTCGTCGCGCGGTCGCGTGTGGCAACACCGACGTTCCGTTGGTGGAGGCGCTCGACATGGACGTCGACGTGTTCGTGGTGGAAGCCACCAGTTTCCGACTCGCATTCGTCGAGACGTTCCGCGCTCAGTCGTCGGCGTGGCTGAATCTCGCTCCGGACCATCTGGATTGGCACGCGTCTATGGCGTCGTACGAAGCGGCCAAGGCGCGCATCTGGCGCAACGTGCGTTCGAACGACGTGGCCGTCGGTGTGGTGACCGATCCGGTGGTGGCGCGTCACCTGAATTCCTTGCGTTGTCGCCGGATCGAGATCGGAGGGGATCGTTCCTCGTACGGTGTTCGGAGCGGGGTTCTCGAATGTCCGTCGGGGGAGATCATCGCCACGTCGCGCATGCGACGCGCGCTCCCGCACGACATCTCCAACGCGCTGGTGGCATCGGCGTTGTGCATCGAGCCGGGATTGGCGTCGGTCGAAGCCGTCTCCGCCGCTCTGCAGAGTTACGAGGCCCCTCATCACCGAATCGAACTCGTGGCCGAGGCCGGTGGTGTGCGTTGGTTCGACGACTCCAAGGCCACCTCTCCGCACGCCGCGCTCACCGCCATCGCCGGTTTCGAGAACGTTGTGCTCGTCGCGGGTGGCCGCAACAAGGGTCTCGATCTGGGTGAGTTGGCGAACGGAATGAGTCGCATCAAGGCGGTCGTGGCGATCGGAGAGTCGGCCGAGGAGATCGAGCGAATCTTCTCCCCGCATCGCACGGTTTTGCGTGCCTCCGACATGACCGAAGCGGTGGCTCATGCCACGTCGCTCGCGAAGTCCGGGGACACGGTGCTCCTCTCGCCGGCGTGCGCCAGTTTCGACTGGTACGGCGGTTATCAGGAGCGCGGCGACGATTTCGCCCGTTGCGTGAAGGCTCTCGTGGCCGGAACGAAGGGTCGTGCGAGCAAGAAGAACGAGCCGGCGAAGGACAAGCCGGCCAAGAAGCAATCGGGCAAGTCAGGAGTCGGAAAATGACGATCGCGATCGGACAGAAGTCCCGTACCAATCGAAGCGGTCGCAAGTCGGCGGGGCGATCCGCCGACAACCTGGCCGATCGTCGTCGTGCGGCGTACGAACGAGCCCAACGCATCCGCACGGGCGAGGGTGGACTTCGCTCGCGCTACCAGGACGCCACCTCGCGCGACCCCAAGCCGGTGGGCTACTACGTCATCGCCGCGGTATCGATCATCCTCGTGCTCTTCGGTCTCGTGATGGTGATGTCATCGTCGTCGATCGTCTCGTTCAATCGTGGCGACTCGGCGTGGAAGCTCTTCCGTCGTCAGGCGGTGTACGCGGGCATGGGCGCCGTCGGCATGATGTTCGCGTACAAGTTGAAGTTGGACATCCTGCACAAGATCGCGCGTGTCGGTCCGGTGGTGGGTCTGGGTTTGATGCTCCTGGCATGGGTGCCCGGTCTTGGCGTCGAGGTGAACGGTGCGCGTGCCTGGATCCAGCTTTTCGATCAGCGATTCCAGCCGTCGGAGTTCATGAAGTTGTTCATCGTGATCTACGGAGCCGATCTTCTCTCTCGTCGATTGGATCGGATGCACGATTGGCGCGTCACGATGAAGCCGTTCGGACTTGTCGTCGCCGCCGGCGCCGGCTTGTCCTTGATCCAGAGCGACTTCGGCTCGTGCGCGGTCATGGTCGGAATCGGTTTCGTGGTTCTTTTCCTGGCCGGAGCACCGTTGTTTCCGTTGATCACGGTGGCCGGAATCGGCGGAGCTTTCGGAGCACTCCTCGTCGCCTTGCGGCCCGACAAGTTCGTGCGTATCACGTCGTTCTTCGAGCTGTACGAGAACCGCGGACACTCCACGTATCAGGTGTACCAATCGTTGATCAGCCTCTCGAACGGCGGTGTGACCGGCACCGGCATCGGGGCCGGCACCGGCAAGTGGGGCTACGTGCCGTTGGCGCACAGCGACTTCATCTTCGCGACGCTCGCCGAAGAGATGGGCTTCCTCGGTGTGATCGGCCTGATCGCACTGTTCACGTTCCTCATCTACTTCGGTTTCCAGGCCGCCATCTCGTGTCGCACCAGCTTCGGACGTTTGCTGGCCGGTGGCATCTCGGGATGGTTCCTCATCCAGATCTGCATCAACATTGGTGGCGTCATCGGAGCGATTCCCGTGACCGGTCTGACGTTGCCGTTCATCTCCTTCGGCGGATCGTCACTGATCGTGTCGATGGTGGCCGCCGGACTCCTGATGAACGTGGCTCGACGCCCTCGATGACCCGTTTCGCGGTGATCGCGGGCGGTGGCACCGCCGGGCACGTGTTGCCGGCGCTCGCCATCGCCGAGGGTTTGGTGGATAGTGGCCACGCTCTCGACGAGATCATGTACATGGGTGCCGAGCGTGGGATCGAGACTCGACTCGTTCCACCCGTGGGTATCGACCATCGATTCTTCGACGTGGTCGGTCTTCAGCGCGGGCTGTCGGTGAGCGCGTTCGTGCGCAATCTCTCCTTTGCTCCCAAGCTGGTGCGCGCTCGACGTTCGGCGATTCGCGTGATGCGTCGGGATCTTCCCCGAGTGGTCGTGAGCGTGGGTGGCTACGCGAGCCTGCCGGCGGTGCTCGCGGCTCGGCGTCTGCGCGTTCCGGTCGTGGTCGTCTCGTACGATCGGACGCCCGGGCGCTCGAGTCGACTCACGTCGCGATTCGCCTCCGCCACGGCGACCGCGTTCCCCGGATCCGGTCTTCCTCGTGCGCGCTGGACCGGCGCCCCCGTCAGGCGTTCCGTTCGAACGGTCGACCGTGAGGGTGATCGTCGTGTTGCTCGTGAACGATTGGGGATTCCGGGCGATCGATTCATGGTGGCCGTGGTCGGCGGTTCACTCGGTTCGCGGGTGCTGAACCGTTCGGTGTTGGCGCTCGTGGGAGAATCGTCGCATGATCGTTCTCTCGCGGTGTTCCACGTGGTCGGTGAACGATTCGTCGACGAGCACCGAGGTGACGGCGGCCTCGATCGTGACGGTTCCGACGGGGTTTGGTACCGCGTGATCGGATACGAGGATCGGATGTCCGACGTGTACGCCGCCTGCGATCTGTTGATCGGTCGCGGAGGAGCGGGCACGGTCGCCGACGTGGCGACGGTCGGTATTCCGTCGGTGCTCGTGCCCTGGTCCGGAGCGAGCGATGATCATCAACGAGCCAACGTCGCCTGGCTGAGCGACGAGGATGCCGCCGTCATGCTGGACGAGGGTGAGGTCGCCACTCGGCTCGCCACGGTCGTCGGTGAATTGCGCGCCGACTCGGTGCGTCTCGATCGCCTCGGCTCCCGGGCTCGTTCGCTCGGTGAACCCAATCGTCGTGGAGCCATCACCAAATTGATCGAAGAGGTCGCCGGAGTTTCGCCGTGAGTGCGGCCAGGGGTTCGGCCGTGTTCGACTTGTCGGCGAAACGCCGCGTGCACGTCGTCGGAATCGGGGGACCGGGGATGAACGCCATCGCCACCTGCCTGGCCCAGATGGGGCACGACGTCTCGGGCAGTGACATCCATGAGTCCGATGTGGTCGAACGCATGCGGTCCCTCGGTATACGGGTGAACATCGGACACGATCCGTCGGTCGTGGACGGCTGCGAGGCGGTCACGTCGTCGACGGCGATTCCGATGGGGAACGTCGAAAGAGCGCGGGCTCGCGAGACGGGGATCCCGGATCTCGGTCGAGCCGACATGTTGGCGGCGCTCTGCGCCCGTCGTCGATCGGTCGCGGTGGCGGGAACCCATGGGAAGACGACCACCACCTCGTTGCTCGTGCGCTCGCTCGAAGTGGCCGGCGTCGACCCGTCCTTCGTCGTGGGTGCCGACTTGCTCGACGAGGGCACCGGTGCTCGCTGGCGCGACGGAGAGTTTCTGGTCGTCGAAGCCGACGAGAGCGACGGCACGCATCTGAAGCTCCCGCTCGCTGGAACGATCCTCACCAACATCGACCGCGACCATCTGGATCATTACGGCGATTTCGCCGGGTTGGTCGCGGCGTTCGAGGAGTATTTGTTGGGGGTTGTTGGCCCGCGGGTGGTGTGCATCGACGATCCGACGATCGCCGGAATCGTGGCGCGTCATCCGAACGAGAGTTGGACCACCTACGGAACGTCCGCGGAGGCCGACTACCGGTGGTCGCGCGTGAACGCGCGCGATGGCGTCACCACCTTCGTCGTCGACACTCCCGCGGCCACCTCGATCGAGGTCACGAGTCCGTTGCGCGGCGTGCACAACGTCGCCAACGCCACCGCGGTGATCGCCATGGTCTCGGCCGTTGGTGTCGATGCGAGGTGGGCCGTCGAGGCCATCGCCACCTTCGGGGGAGTCGATCGTCGTTTCCAGATCATGGCCGAGATCGACGGGATCACGTTGGTCGATGATTACGCCCACTTGCCGCGGGAGATCGACGCGGTGTTGACCGCCGCGCGAGCGAGTGGTGACGGATGGTCGCGCGTCGTCGCCGTGTTCCAGCCGAATCGTTTCAATCGAATGGCGATCATGGCCGACGAATACGGGGACGCGTTCGGATCGGCCGATCTCGTGGTGCTGGCCGACATTTACGCCTCGGGCACCACCCCGATCGCCGGCGTCACCGGGCAACTGGTCGTGGATGCGGTGCGAAAGCGACGTCCCGAACTCGATGTGATCTACGAACCCGATCGAGAGCTCCTGGCGACGACGGTGTCCGGTCTTCTTCGTTCCGGTGATGTGTGCATCTCCATGGGGTGCGGCGACGTCGAGACGCTCCCGAGCGAGATCGTCGCGGTGCGGGGACGCCGGTGAGCGTCGACTTCGAACTGGTTCGCCGAGCGATCGGTGAGAACGCGTCACTCGATCATCCCGTGGCGTCGCTCACGACGTATCGAGTCGGCGGTCGAGCCCGTGTCTTCGTGCGCGTGGACGTGGAGTCCCAATTGGAGCGGGTGGCCGAGGTCGCCAACGCTCATTCCCTCGAGGTGATGGTCATCGGTCGGGGAAGCAACATGTTGGTGAGTGATCGTGGTTTCCCCGGAATCGTGGTTCAACTGGGCGACTTCGCGTCGCGAACAGATATTGACGAGTTCACGTCGCATGGCGAGATCGGTGCCACGATCGTGGTGACCGCGGGGGCCGCGGTGCCGTTGCCGGTTCTCGCTCGTCGGACCGCGTCGGTGGGCCTGACCGGCTTCGAATGGGCGGTCGGCGTCCCGGGCAGCATTGGCGGGGCGGTTCGAATGAACGCCGGAGGTCATGGCTCGGACATGAGTGCATCCGTTGTGGACGCGCGGCTCTTCGACTGGCGCGACGGTTCGACGCGCGATGTCGACTGCGCCGACCTCGGACTGCGCTTTCGTGGTTCATCCATCGGCGACGACACGGTCGTGTTGGGTGCTCGACTGGGACTCACCGTCGGGGATCGCGCCGCGTGCGAGGCCACCATCGAGGAGATCGTGCGCTGGCGTCGAGAGAATCAACCGGGTGGCCAGAACGCCGGATCGGTTTTCGTGAACCCCGTGCCCGGTGAGGTGCTGGCCGGTCGACTGATCGATGAATGCGGCCTGCGAGGTTTTCGCATTGGTTCGGCGATGGTGTCCACGAAGCACGCCAACTTCATTCAGGCCGATGAGGGAGGGCGCGCCGAGGACGTCTTCGCCGTGATGTCCCACGTTCGACGGGTGGTCGCCGACAAGACTGGGCACGTGATGCGCAGCGAGGTCCGTTTGGTCGGGTTCGAGGAGACGGTCTGATGGACGTGATGTTCTGATGGAAGACGATTGGGTCTCCGACGACGTTCGGGCCGAATTGGACGAGGTCTTCGCCGAGACCGATGCCCTGACGAGGCCGTCGCGGCGAATCGTTCTGGGCGATGACAGCAGCGATTCGAGCGCTGAATCAGGCGGTAAATCAGACACTGAATCACGGGGTGACTCGACGGGCCCGAGGCGACCGTCGTTGTTGGCGCGTCGTGTGCGCGGGCTTCTTCGTCGCGACGATTCCGACGAGACCGACGAGACCCCGGCGACATCTTCGGCGAAGACTCCGGCGAAACCGGCCGCATCGCGCACGGCCACGACGCAATCATCGGCAAAGACGTCGGGAGCGTCATCGGCAGCGTCATCGGCAGCGTCATCGGGATCGTCCTCGGGCAAGAAGCGAGTCGTGATCTCCGACGACGACTCGGGTCCGGTCCCCGCGGCCGCGCCGGCCGGCGCGTCACGCTTCCGCCAGCGACGCATCGCCATACGACGGGCGGCCGGTATTCGTCGCCTCCGTTGGTTCTCGGTGGTGGGCATCGCGGTGGCCGCGGTCCTCGTGTTCCTGTTGCTCCTGACGTCGCCGATTTTGTCCATCCGTAACGTCGAGGTGGAAGGCAACGTGTACGCCGATCCCACCATGCTGGGCGAGGTGATCTCGGACCTGAAGGGAGAGCCGATCCTCACCGCGGACCTACATGGCGCCGAGACGCGTCTGGAGGCGATCCCTTGGGTGCGCGAGGCCTCCTTGTCCACCCACCTGCCGTCGCGGGTCCTCATACAGATCGTCGAGCGTCGACCGATCGCGTTCTACCGAGCAGTCGACGGGTTCAACCGCGTGATCGACCGCGATGGACGGGTGCTCGACGTGATCCAAGGAGACCCGGTGGACTACTTCCCGATTCGGGGCACCGGCCCGAACCTGTCGGCGGGGGACACCGTGGGTCAGCCGTTTCTGGGAGCGGCTCAGCTGATCAACGCGCTGCCCGCCGATCTGCTGGCGCGCTTGATCGCCATGGCGGTGTCGGCCGACGGAGACGTGTCGATGTCGCTCACCGACGAGGTGGAAGTGTTGTTCGGGCGGCCGAACGACTTTCAGACCAAGTTGGTCGGGGTCGTGAACGAGATCAAGAAGCAGGGATCCAACAAGTACGCCATCATCGATGTCTCGAGCGGCGAACCGAGCGTTCGCTGAATGTCCCGGCGCGGATTCGGGGCATCTAGCAGGACTTTGTCGGGTCGCAACTGCGGGGTATCCCCCCATTGCGTCGACGAAAGTGGGAGAATAACGCCCACATCCAGCCCGGACGGTATGTCCGGATGGGTTGGCGTAGTTTCATGACGATCCCCGGATCACGAGCGAAGCATTAACAACAGGCCGTCGGCGTAGCTGACATCCCGAAAGCGGAGGAGTCTCCCAGCATGGTTGGTGGACAGAACAACTACATCTGCCAGATCAAGGTGATCGGCGTCGGCGGTGGCGGCGTGAACGCGGTGAACCGCATGATCGAGCGCAACTTGCGCGGAGTCGAGTTCATCGCCATCAACACCGACATCCAGGCGTTGATGACGAGCGATGCCGAACTGAAGCTCGACGTCGGTCGCGAGCTCACCCGTGGACTCGGCGCCGGAAGCGACCCCGAGGTCGGACGACAGGCGGCCGAGGCGCATCGCGACGAGATCGAGGACGCGCTCAAGGGAGCCGACATGGTGTTCATCGCCGCCGGTGAAGGCGGAGGTACCGGAACCGGTGCCGCACCCGTGGTGGCCGAGATCGCCAAGAGCCTTGGCGCGCTCACCATCGGCATCGTCACGCGTCCGTTCTCGTTCGAAGGACGTCGTCGCGCGGTGCAGGCCGACGCCGGCATCGCCAAGCTGAAGGAAAAGGTCGACACCCTCATCGTCGTGCCGAACGATCGTTTGTTGTCGGTCGTCGATGCGCGCGACACGGTGATGGAAGCCTTCGGACGCGCCGACGAGGTTCTCTACAGCGGTGTGTCGGGCATCTCGGATCTCATCACGAATCCGGGCCTCATCAACACCGACTTCGCCGACGTGAAGATGACGTTGCAGAACGCCGGTTCGGCCCTCATGGGCATCGGAACCGCCAGTGGTGACAGCCGTGCTCGTGACGCCGCCCTCAAGGCGTTGTCCAGCAATCTGCTCGAGGCGTCGATCGAGGGTGCCCGAGGTGTGCTGCTGAACGTCACCGGTCCGTCCACCATGACCCTCATGGAAATGAACGAGGCCGCCGAAATCATCCACGGCATCGCTCACCAGGACGCCAACATCATCTTCGGAACCGTGATCAACGACGACATGGGCGACGAAGTGAAGGTCACCGTCATCGCCGCCGGCTTCGATCGTTGGGACGGCGCACCGCAGGTTCGGCCGACCGGTCGTCCCGCTGGTCGCGCCGCCGCTCCGGCTCGCGAGTCTCGTCCGGCTCCGGCTCCGGTGGCCAAGGACATCTTCGCCAATGATCCGGCCGGCCCGTCCGACGATGGTGACGACGACTTCGACGTCCCGTCGTTCCTGAAGTGACCCGGCGGGCACGGTGCCCGCGTTCATTCATGTGACCGAGCGTCCCGACGTTCGGATCGTTCATTCCACGCGTCGTGACGGCGACTTCCATCCGGCGTCCGCGTCGATCGGCGCGGCGCGCGCGGCGTTGTTGTCGCACGGTTCGTCGGACGGATCGAAGCACGCCTGGTCCCAGTTGTCCGAGGATCATGGTGTGATCGTTCGTGAGGTCGACGCACCAGGGGATCACGACGGTTCGGTCGGCGACGTGGCGATCACTCGCGCCTCGGCCGCGGTGCTCGGTGTGTGGGTGGGGGATTGCGTGCCGGTCGTGTTGCTCGGAGGGGAATGGATCGCGGGGGTGCACGCCGGTTGGCGCGGGGCTCGCGATGGCGTGCTCGACCGTGCGATCGAAGCCATGGTGGCCCGGGGTGACGCCCCGAGCGTCGCGGTGGTCGGCGCGCACATCGGACCGTGTTGCTACGAGTTCGGGGCCGACGATCTCGACCACATGGAGCGCACCTTCGGGTCCCACGTTCGATCGACCGACAGTCGGGGTCGGCCGGCTCTCGACATGGGAGCGCTCGTGCGTCACGCACTGCGCGAGAGAATCGCCGGCATGCGCATCATCGAGGTTGGGTCGTGCACCGGTTGTCGCGAAGGACTCTTCTTCTCGCATCGTGCGCGCGGCGAGGCTCGGCGACACGTGCTGGCGGTGTGGAGGGAGGCCGCGTGAGCGACGAAGCTCGTGTCGATGCGACCGCCATCGCCGATCGCTATCGGGAACTGGCCGATGAGGTTCGCGGTCTCGGAGGTGAGCGGGTTCGGATCGTCGCGGTCACCAAGACCTTTCCGGCCGAGGCCATCGCGGCGGTGGTGGCCGCCGGGTGCGTCCGAATCGGTGAGAACTACGCCCAAGAGTTGATCGACAAGTGGGAAGGGTTCTCCCGGACCAACGAACCCGGATCCGCTCCGGAGGTTCATTTCATCGGTGGGCTGCAATCGAACAAGGTGCGTTCGTTGGCGTCCATCGTCGACGTCTGGCAGTCGGTCGATCGCGAGTCGGTGGTGACCGAGTTGAGCCGTCGTCGGCCCGGCGCTCGGATCTTGCTGCAGGTGAACGCCACCGGCGAGACCGGCAAGGGCGGATGCCGGACGGAGCAGATCGAGGGGTTGATGTCGGCGGCCGTCTCGGGAGGCCTGACCGTGGAGGGCCTCATGACCGTGGGTCCGACCGACGGTGATCCCGAGCGCACTCGAAACGCCTTTCGGTCGGTGGCTCGGATTGCGGCCGACCTGGATCTGCCGGAGATATCCATGGGGATGTCGGGCGACTGGCGAATGGCGGTGGCGGAGGGGTCGACACTGATTCGTGTCGGTTCGGCGATCTTCGGAGAGCGTCCACCCCGGACGCTCTGACCCCGACTATTCTTCGGACGATGTCGATCTTCAGAAAAGCCATGGATTACCTCGGTTTGGGCGAGGATGACGCGTACGACGATTACGACGATCAGGACATGCCCGATCGTTCCGGTGGAGTGGCGCGTCCCGATCCCCGACGTGGCGAGTTCGACGACGGTGGTTCGCGGCCGGTCGTGCGTCAGGTGACGCCTCGCGACACCGATCCCATTCCGCCGCGTCGCATGGGTGTCGATGACTCGTCCATTCAGCCTCGCCCGGTGTCCGGTCGTCCTTCGTCCTCGGTGCGCACCATCGGTGGCTCCGTGCAAGGTGAGCCGCACACGGTGAAGGCCATCCGCTTCAACGACATTCAGGAAGTCGCCAACCGCTATCGCGATGGTCAGCCCGTCATCCTCAACACCGAGGGCTGCGACGACGATGTCGCGCGTCGCATGATCGACTTCTCGAGCGGCTTGTGTTACGCCTTGCACGGCAAGATCGAAAAGGTCGCTCGTGGGGTGTACCTCTTGAAGCCGGCCCCTCGCCCGAACGTCGATTACTGACCCGTGCGCGAACTGCTGTCGTCTCTCATCGGGTTGTACTCGATGGTCGTCTTCGTGCAGGTGATCCTGTCGTGGTTCCCCTCCAACGGTGGTGCGCTCTCCACGGTGCGCGAATGGACGGGGCGACTCACCGAACCGGTGTTGGGTCCCATTCGCCGAGCACTTCCGTCCATGGGCGGTCTCGATCTGTCGCCGTTGGTGCTGATATTGGCGTTGCAGGTGTTGCGCAGCCTGATCGTCGCCTGAACGCGCCCCGCTAGCCTCGCCATTCGCCCATGAACGCGCGCCCGTATCCCTCCATCGACGCCCAGCCGGACTTTCCGGCGATCGAGTCGGCCACCTTGGCTCGTTGGGATCGCGATCGCACCTTCGAGGCCTCTGTGCAGAGTCGGGCCGCCGGCGACGGTGGTGACAACGAGTTCGTGTTCTACGACGGCCCGCCATTCGCCAACGGGCTTCCGCACTACGGACACCTGTTGACCGGATTCGTGAAGGACGCCGTGCCGCGCTACCGAACGATGCGCGGCCAAAAGGTCGAGCGTCGTTTCGGTTGGGACTGTCACGGGCTGCCCGCCGAGGTGGAAGCCGAGAAGCAACTCGGTATCTCGGGACACCCCGAGGTCACCGCGTTCGGCATCGAGAAGTTCAACGATTACTGCCGCACGTCGGTGTTGCGCTACACGAGCGAGTGGGAGCGTTACGTCACGCGTCAGGCCCGTTGGGTCGATTTCGACAACGACTACAAGACGCTCGATCTTCCGTACATGGAGAGCGTCATGTGGGCGTTCAAGACGCTTCACGACAAGGGTCTCATTTACGAGGGTTATCGAGTGCTGGCGTATTGCTGGCGTTGCGAGACGCCGCTGAGCAACACCGAGACCCGCATGGACGACGTGTATCGCGATCGACAGGACCCGGCATTGACGGTGCGCTTCGCGTTGGAGTCGGGGGAGCATCTGCTGGCGTGGACCACCACACCCTGGACCCTGCCGTCGAACTTGGCTCTGGCCGTGAACCCCGACGTGGACTACGCGATCATGGAATTGAACGGCGAGAAGTCGATCCTCGCCGAGGCTCGCCTGGGGGCCTACGAACGCGAACTCGAAGGTGCCGTTCGGGTGGGCACCGTGCGGGGCGCCGACCTGGTGGGTCGTTCGTATCGCCCGTTGTTCGATTATTTCGCCGACGCCGCGAACGCTTTCCGAGTGCTCGCGGGCGAGTTCGTCACCACCGAGGACGGCACCGGAGTCGTGCACATGGCGCCCGGCTTCGGTGAGGACGACCAACTGGCGTGTCAGGCGGCCGGCATCGATGCGGTGTGTCCGATGGACAGCCACGGCTGCTACACCGCCGAGGTCGTCGATTGGGTCGGCCAACACGTGTTCGAAGCCAACCCCGCGGTCATCAAGCATTTGAAGGCCGCCGGAGTGGTGGTGCGACACGACTCCTATTCGCACTCCTACCCGCACTGCTGGCGGTGCGCCGAGCCGTTGGTGTACCGCGCGATCTCGTCGTGGTTCGTCGAGGTCACGGCCATCAAGGACCGCATGATCGAGCTGAACAAGCAGATCACCTGGGTGCCCGAGCACCTGAAGGAAGGCTCGTTCGGAAAGTGGATCGCGAACGCCCGCGATTGGTCCATCAGCCGTAATCGCTTCTGGGGTTCGCCCATTCCCGTGTGGAAGAGCGACGACCCCGCGTATCCGCGCATCGACGTGTACGGAAGCATCGCCGATCTGCAGCGTGATTTCGGAACCACCATCACCGATCTGCATCGTCCGGCGGTGGACGATCTGGTGCGTCCCAATCCCGACGATCCCTCCGGTACGTCGATGATGCGGCGCGTTCCCGAGGTGCTCGACTGCTGGTTCGAGAGCGGTTCGATGCCCTTCGCGCAGGTGCATTATCCGTTCGAGAACACCGAGTGGTTCGAGCAGCATTACCCCGGCGACTTCATCGTGGAGTACATCGGCCAGACGCGCGGATGGTTCTACACGTTGCACGTCCTGGCCACCGCGCTCTTCGATCGACCGGCTTTTTCCACCTGCGTCAGTCACGGCATCGTGCTGGGTGACGACGGCCAGAAAATGTCGAAGAGTCTGCGCAACTACCCGGATCCCATGGTGGTGTTCGACACGTACGGCGCCGATGCCATGCGTTGGTACTTGTTGTCGTCGGCCATTCTGCGTGGTGCCGACTTCTCGGTGACCGAAGCCGGCATTCGCGAGACCGTTCGTCAGGTGTTGTTGCCGCTGTGGAACTCGTGGTACTTCCTCGGCTTGTACGCCAACGCCGAGGGCGTGACCGGCAAGGTGCGCACCGACTCCTCCCACGTGCTCGATCGTTACATTCTGGCCAAGACGTCCGATCTGGTTTCCGCGGTCACGCGCGACCTCGACGCGTACGACCTTTTCTCGGCCTGTGCGAACACCCGGGACTTCCTCGACGTTCTCACGAATTGGTACATCCGACGTTCGCGCGACCGGTTCTGGGCCGGTGACGCGGACGCGGTGGACACGTTGCACACCGTTCTGGAGACGCTGTGCCGGGTGGCGGCCCCGTTGCTGCCGTTGATCGCCGACACCGTGTACGAGGGTCTCACCGGCGGATCCAGTGTGCACCTCACGGACTGGCCGAGTGCCAACGATCTTCCCGCCGACGGCGATCTGGTGAAGGCCATGGACCGGGTGCGCGAGGTGTGCTCGTCGGCTCTGTCGGTGCGCAAGGCCCACTCGCGTCGAGTGCGCTTGCCGTTGTCGGAGTTGAAGGTCTCTCATCCCGATGCGGAGACCTTGCGACCTTTCGTCGACATCATCGCCGACGAGGTGAACGTGAAGCAGGTCGTGTTGTCGGCCGAACGAGAGTCGGGGGCCACCGCGGTTCTGCAAGTGATTCCGGGTGCTCTCGGTCCGCGCTTGGGCGGCCGCACCCAGGAGGTCATCAAGGCCGTGAAGGTCGGGAACTGGTCGCACGAGAACGGGGTGGTCGTGGCCGGCGGCATAGAGCTGATGGAGGGCGAGTACTCCATCAAGATGGCGGCCGCCGAAGGTTCCGCCGGGGTGACCCTGGCCGATGGTTTGGGCATGGTCAGTCTCGACATCGAGATCACGCCGCAGTTGGCCGCCGAAGGAACCGCGCGCGACGTGATTCGACTGGTCCAGCAGGCCCGACGCGATGCCGGGCTCGAGGTGAGCGATCGGATCACCTTGACTTTGGGGGTGCCGGAGTCGGTGCGTCGCCAAGTCGCCACGTTCGTCGACATGATCGCCGCCGAAACGCTGGCGACGGCCGTGGGTTGGGGCGACGGCACACCGAACGCCGAACTGGACGACGAACCGGTGTACATCGGTGTATCCGTGAGCCGATAGCCGCTCGGACGACTGCCAACGGGACTATCCTCGCCGTAAACATCGACCAAGGACGTTCCCATGGCCACCAAATCGGTCAAGAAGCCCGCCGCGAAGAAGCCGGCACCCAAGAAGCCGGCGCCCAAGAAGATCGCATCGAAGCCGGTCGCCAAGAAGCCGGCAGCGAAGAAGCCCGCCCCGAAGAAGCCGGTCGCCAAGAAGCCGGCAGTGAAGAAGCCGGCAGTGAAGAAGCCGGCTGCGAAGAAGGCGGCTGCGAAGAAGCCCGCCGCGAAGAAGCCGGTCGCCAAGAAGCCGGCTGCGAAGAAGCCGGCACCCAAGAAGATCGCCGCGAAGAAGCCGGTCGCGAAGAAGCCGGTACCCAAGAAGATCGCATCGAAGCCGGTTGCTACGAAGCCCGCCGCGAAGAAGTCGGCGCCTCAGAAGGTGGTGGCAGGGAAGGCGGTGGCCGCCAAGCCCGTCGCAGCCAAGCCCGTCGCCACAAAGCCCGTCGCCACAAAGCCAGTCGCCACAAAGGTCGTGGCATCGAAGCCCGTCGCCACAAAGGTCGTCGCAACAAAGCCCGCGCCGGCCCCCAAGAAGCCCGCCAAGCCGGTCTTCGTGAAGCCGCCGGTTCCCGGCAAGAAGCCCAAGACCAAGGACGGCATCATCTCCAACAAGGATTTCGATCTGGCGTTCCTTCGGGCTCAACGCACGCTTCTCGAAACCGAACGGGCCCGTTTGCTCGGTCAGGCCGAGCGCCTCGAGAACGAACGCGAACAACTCATCGAGGAAGCCGGAATGGGTGACGATCAGTTCGACGAAGACGGCGGCGAGGGCGACACCATGGCCGTCGAACGCGAACGCGATCGTGTGCTCTCCGAGCAGGCTCGTCAGATCGTGGAAGACATCGATGCCGCTCTGAAGCGCATCGAAACCGGCGACTATGGGTACAGCGTCATCTCGACCCGACCGATCCCGCGTGAGCGCCTCGAGGTGATTCCGTGGGCCACCGAGTTGGTCGAGGAGAGAGTCGGCGGGATCGGCCGTCGATGAGCGACGTGGCCGGTGCGTCACCGGCCCCGCGCGTCGGTGTGAGGGGTGCGTCGCTGATCATCGCGGCGGTGTGCGTGGCGATCGATCAGATCACCAAGCATTGGGCCCTCAATTCTCTCGATGACGGTCACGTCGTTCACGTCGTCTGGACCTTGCAGTTCAATCTGGCCTTCAACGGCGGAATGGCCTTCGGTCGCGGTCAGGGGTGGGGGCCGGTCATCGGCGTCGTGGCCACGGTTGTCGTGGTGGGCTTGTTGGTGTCGATGCGTCAGGGCAGTGGTCGCTTGTCGACCGTTGCCGTCGGTCTGATCGTGGGTGGAGCCGTGGGCAACATCGTCGATCGGCTCCTGCGTGAGGATGGCTGGTTCCGAGGGCGCGTCGTGGACTACATCGACTTCCAATGGTTCCCGATCTTCAACGTGGCCGACATCTGCATCAACGTCGGTGGCGCGTTGCTGATTCTTGGTTACCTGCGTGCGGGAAGGGCGTCGTCGTGAGTTCCATCGTCAACGAGGAGATCCCCGAGTCGCTCGATGGCGAGCGCCTCGACCGCATCGTCTCGCTCATCACCGAACTCAGTCGCGCCGATGCGTCGACGATCATCTCCGCCGGCGGAGTCACCGTCGACGGAGCCGCCGCTCCCAGTGGCAAGGTTCGGATGAAGGTGGGGCAATCGGTCACGGTCGATTTGGCGAAGTTGCCCGAAGAGCAGTTGCCCCAACCGGATCCGTCGATCGTGGTCGACGTCGTCCATGTCGACGACGACGTGATCGTCGTGAACAAGGCCGCCGGCGTGGTGGTGCACCCCGGGGCGGGCAACGCCGATGGAACACTCGTCAACGGATTGTTGGCGTTGTTCCCCGAGATCGCCGAGGTGGGTGAGGCCCATCGTCCCGGCATCGTCCATCGACTCGACGTGGGCACCACCGGCCTGTTGATCGTGGCGCGAACGCAACGCGCCTACGAAGCATTCGTCGACATGCTGGCGGCCCGCGAGGTGACTCGTCGGTACACCGCTCTCGTGTGGGGTCGTCCGGCCGCGCCGGTGGGCACGATCGACGCCGCGATCGGGCGCGATCCTCGTGATCCGCTGCGCATGGCGGTGGTGGCCAGCGGCAAGCCCGCGCGCACGAACTACCGCGTCGAACGCACTTACTCCGATCCCGAGGTGTCCTTGGTGACCTGCGAACTGGAGACCGGGCGCACGCACCAGATCCGCGTGCACTTGCAGGCCACCGGCCATCCCGTCGTGGGCGACCCGTCGTACGGCGGTGCACGAGCTCCGTTGGCATTTGGTCGTCCGTTCCTGCACGCGGGTGGTCTGGAGTTCGAGCATCCCTTCACCGGCGAGCAGATGGCGTTCCGAGCGCCCTTGCCCGCGGACCTCGATGCCGTGCTGTCGCGACTGCATCCGTAGCGCGGCGAAACCCTGCTAGGGTCCGATTGACCGTCAAACGGGTCCCGTGAGGCCCGAACGGAGGAAACATGAGTTCGGAACAATCCAGTTCGCGCGCGTCCGCGTCCGCCGTTTCCTCCGAAGGTTCCGTCGCCGTTCTCGCCGAAGCCGACGTGTCGCGGGCCGTCACCCGAATCGCGCACGAGATCATCGAACGCAATCGCGGTCTCGACGGCGTGGTGATCGTCGGTCTCCAACGAGGCGGCGTCTGGATCGCCGAGCACCTCGGGGCGGCCATCGCGCGCATCGACGAGTCGAGTTCCGTTCCGGTCGGACGACTGGACGTCGCGTTGTTTCGCGACGACATCGCGTTGCGTCCGGTGACACCGGTGTCGATCACCGAGATCCCGGTCGACCTGGCCGGATCCACCGTCGTGTTGGTGGACGACGTTCTCTTCACCGGCCGCACGGTGCGCGCCGCCCTGGACGCGTTGAATCAATACGGTCGGCCGGCCGCGGTGCAATTGGCGGTGATGGTGGATCGAGGCCATCGCGAACTTCCCATCCGACCGGACTACGTCGGCAAGAACCTGCCCACGGGACGAGACGAGGACGTGATCGTTTCGGAATCCGGCGTCACCATCGTGCGCAAGGTCGCGTCATGAAGCATCTCCGCGGAATCCCCGAACTCGGGGTCGATGGCATCGTTCGCATCCTGAATCTCGCGGACCACATGGTCGAGGTGAATCGTCGTCCGGTTCCCAAGGTGCCGGCGTTGGTGGGTCGCACCGTGGTGAGTTTGTTCTTCGAGGACTCCACGCGCACGCGCATCAGCTTCGAGACCGCCGCCAAGCGACTGTCTGCCGACACGATGACGTTCAGCGTGTCCACCTCCAGCGTCAACAAGGGCGAGAGTCTGCGCGACACCATCGAAACCGTCGGCGCCATGGGCGTGGCGGCCTTCGTCGTGCGCCACAAGACCTCCGGGGTTCCGTGGCAGGTGTCGCAATGGACCGACGCCAGCGTCATCAACGCCGGAGACGGATGGCATCAACATCCCACCCAGGCGCTGCTGGACTGTCACACCATTCGTACCGAGTTGGGTCGACCGGCCGCGGTCGACTGCCTGGCCGGACTTCGAATCGCCATCGTCGGGGACGTTCGACACAGTCGCGTGGCCCGAAGCGACATCCAGGCGTTCACGGCCCTCGGGGCCCGTGTCGTGGTGGTCGCCCCGCGCACCTTGCTGCCTCCGGAAGTGCACACGTGGCCGGTGGAGGTGACATCGGACCTCGACTCGGTCATCGCCGACGTCGACGTGCTGTACATGCTCCGCATGCAACGCGAGCGAATGAACGAAGCCTTGGTGCCGGATCTCGGTGAGTACTCGAATCGATTCGGATTGGATCGTGCTCGGTCCGCGCGTTTGCGCGACGAGTGTCTCGTCATGCATCCCGGCCCGATGAATCGCGGCGTGGAGATGGTGGTCGATCCCGCCGAGCTGCGTCGATCCGTCATCACCCGTCAGGTGAGCAACGGGGTCGCCGTGCGAATGGCGGTTCTGTTCGACGTGCTCGGTGATTCGAACCCGGAGGTTGCCTCGTGAACGCTCGTGCCGTGAACACGCTGAACATCGTCGGTGGGCGGATCGTCGACTCCACCACCGATGCGAACGGTCGTCTCGCCGACCTCCACATCGTGGATGGTCGCATCGCCCTGATCGTGGAAACGGGCGAAGCATTGCCGCCCGCCGATTCGGTGCTCGACGCGTCCAACGCGGTGGTGTCGCCGGGTTTCGTGGACCTGCACACGCATCTGCGCGAACCCGGGCGCGAGGAATCCGAAACCATCGAGACGGGCAGTCGCGCGGCGGCCTTGGGAGGCTTCACCGCGGTGGTGGCCATGCCCAACACCGATCCGGCCCAGGATTCGCGCGCGGTCGTGGAGTTCGTGCGCGAACAAGGACGGCGTGCGGGACTGTGCGAAGTCGTGCCGTCGGGCTGCATCACCGTGGGACGCGCGGGTGAGCAACTGGTGTCCTACGCCGAACTCATGAAGTCCGGCGTCACTCTCTTCACCGACGATGGCAATGGCGTTCAGGATCCGCTCCTGATGCGACGAGCGTTCGAGTACTCCTCGGATCTCGGCATCACGATGGCGCAGCATTGCGAGGTCAGTCGACTCACCACGGGTGCGGTGATGCACGAGGGCTCGTGTTGCAGTCATCTCGGATTGCCCGGTTGGCCGGCGATTGCCGAGGAGCTCATGGTGCATCGCGACATCGAGTTGGTGCGCATCACCGGTGGACGATTGCACGTGTTGCACGTGTCCACGGCGCGAAGCGTCGAATTGATTCGCGCGGCGAAGGCCGACGGTTTGCCCGTCACGGCCGAGGTCACCCCGCATCACTTCACCCTCGACGACGAATCGTTGCGGTCGTTCGATCCCGTGTTCAAGGTGAATCCTCCGTTGCGCACGATGGCCGACATCGAAGCTCTCAAGGCCGGGCTCCGTGACGGCACCATCGATGCCATCGCCACCGACCACGCTCCTCACGCCGATCACCTGAAGGAGCAGCCCCTCGACGCGGCGCCTCCGGGCATGCTCGGGCTCGAGACCGCTTTCGCTCTGGCGGTCGGGGAGTTGGGCATGGATCTGCGCTCGGTCCTGGCGTGTCTCAGTTGGAACCCGGCCCGCATCGCCGGGATCGATGATCGTCACGGGCGTCCGGTGGCCGTGGGGGAACCCGCGAACCTCGCGGTGCTGGACCCGGGTGTCACCTGGACCGTGGATCGAAATCGTCTGGCCAGCAAGAGCCGCAACACCCCCTACCAGGGGCGATCAGTCACCGGACGGGTCCGCCACACGGTGTTGAACGGTCGGGCCGTGGTCATCGACCACGTGGCCCAGCGATGATTCATTCTCATTCATTAGGACGTATAGTTATGCATAACGACGGGCGAAGCCAGGGAGAAGACAACACGTGACGACGAAGAATGGTGCCCTCCGCGAGGCGGCCTTGGTGCTGGCCGACGGCAGTGTGTTCGAGGGTGAGGCCATCGGGGCCGATCTGGCGATCTCATCGGGAGAGGTCGTGTTCAACACGGTTCTCTCCGGTTATCAAGAGGTGCTCACCGACCCGAGTTACGCCGGCCAGATCGTGACCTTCACGTACCCCCACATCGGGAACTACGGAACCACGGCGCTCGACGACGAAGGGCGACGACCCCATTGTCGCGGGGTGATCGTTCGCGATCTCGCGCGCCGTCACAGCAACCACCGGGCCGAGCAAGGTCTGGATTCGATGTTGCGGACCGCGGGCGTGTCCGGAATCGCGGGCATCGACACGCGTCGCCTCACGCGTCTGTTGCGCGACACCGGTGCGATGCCCGGAGCGTTCGGAACCGCATCGGAGTCGGACTTGTTGGCCGCCGCTCGCGCCGAGCGGGGCACCGACGGTGTCGATCTGGTGGCCAAGGTGACCACCGCCGAGCCCTACTTCTTCGGATCCGGTCCGTTGAAGGTGGTGGCGTACGACTTCGGAATCAAGACCACCATCCTGCGTTGCCTGTCGGAGATCGCCACGGTCGAGGTCGTGCCGGCGTCCACGTCGGCGGCCGATGTGCTGTCCCGCTCTCCCCACGGTGTGTTCCTGTCCAACGGGCCGGGTGATCCGCAGTCCGTTGGCTATGCCGTCGACGCGATTCGCGAGTTGTTGGGCGAGGTGCCGGTGTTCGGCATTTGTCTCGGACATCAACTACTCAGTCGTGCTCTGGGCGGGTCCACCTACAAGTTGCCCTTCGGACATCACGGAGGAAATCACCCGGTGCGCCACGAGGCCAGCGGGCACGTGGAGATCACCAGTCAGAACCACAACTTCTGCGTGGATGCAGAAAGTCTGGGTGGTCGGGTGAACGTGACGCACGTGAACCTCAACGACGGCACGAACGAGGGAATGGTGGTGCGCGACGCACCCGCCTTCAGCGTGCAGTACCACCCCGAAGCGGGGCCCGGTCCGCACGACAGTCGTTATCTCTTCGATCAGTTCGCCAACCTCATGAAGAACGGGAGCATCTGAGATGCCCAAGCGCACCGACCTCTCGTCGATCCTCATCATCGGCTCCGGACCCATCGTCATCGGACAAGCGTGCGAGTTCGATTATTCGGGCACCCAGGCGTGCCGAGTGCTGAAGGAGGAGGGCTATCGCGTCATCCTGGCCAACTCGAATCCGGCCACCATCATGACCGACCCCGACTTCGCCGATCGCACCTACATCGAACCACTCACCTGGGAGGTGGTGGCGCGCATCATCGAACGCGAGAAGCCGGACGCGGTTCTGCCCACGTTGGGCGGACAGACCGGTTTGAACACCGCAATGGCGTTGTTCGAACGTGGCTTGGTTGGTGTGCCGGGAACCCCCGAGCTCATCGGCGCCAACGCCGAAGCCATCGCCACCGCGGAGGACCGCGACAAGTTCAAGCAAGCCATGTTGGAGATCGGTTTGTCGGTCCCTCCCAGTGGCATCGCCCATTCCATGGACGAAGCCATGAAGGTCATCGAAACGATCGGGTTGCCCGCCATCATTCGACCCGCGTACATCCTCGGTGGGCGGGGCACCGGTATCGCATCCACTCCCGAGCAGTTCGCGGTTCTGGCGGCCAACGGTTTGGCGGCCAGTCCGATCAACGAGATCCTCATCGAGAAGAGCATCGCCGGATGGAAAGAATACGAACTCGAGGTGATGCGAGATCGCGCCGACAACTGCGTGATCATCTGCTCGATCGAGAACTTCGATCCGATGGGTGTTCACACCGGCGACTCCATCACCGTGGCACCGGCGCAGACTCTCAGCGACGTGGAGTACCAGCGAATGCGCGACGCCGCGTTCGCCTGCATTCGTCGCGTGGGCGTGGAGACCGGCGGCTCGAACGTGCAATTCGCCGTGAATCCCCTCAATGGCGATCAGGTCGTCATCGAGATGAACCCTCGCGTCTCGCGCAGCAGCGCCTTGGCCTCCAAGGCCACCGGATTCCCGATCGCCAAGATCGCCGCGAAGTTGGCCGTGGGCTACACGCTCGACGAGATCCCGAACGACATCACGCGCGCCACACCGGCCAGTTTCGAACCCACCATCGACTACGTCGTCACCAAGATTCCGCGCTGGGCGTTCGAGAAGTTGCCCGGCACGAGCGGAGTGTTGGGCACGCAGATGCAGAGCGTGGGCGAGGTCATGTCGATCGGCCGAACGTTCCCCGAAAGCCTGCAGAAGGCGTTGCGTTCCTTGGAGCAGGGTCGATTGGGTCTCGGCTGCGACCCGGCCGAAGGTCAATTGGATTCCGTCTCCGATGAGGAGCTTCTGACGTTGGTGGGCATTCCCACACCGGAGCGAATCTTCCAGATCGGGGAGTTGTTGCGTCGGGGCGTGACGATCGAGCGCATTCATGACGCGTGTCGGGTCGATCCATGGTTCCTCGACCAGATGTCGATGATCGTGGAGGAGCGCGCGGCGGTGGCCGGCGAGACGCCGAGTTCGTTGTCGCGCGCGTCGTGGCGTCGCGTGAAGCGGCTGGGCTTCAGCGATGCCCAGTTGGCTCATCTGTGGAGCGTGGACGAGGGTGTCGTTCGCACGGCACGCGAAGCCGCCGGGGTCATTCCCACCTACAAGACCGTGGACACCTGTTCGGCGGAATTCGCCGCGGAGACGCCGTATCACTACTCCACGTACGAGGACGAGAACGAGGTGCGACCGTCGGACCGTCAGCGCGTCATCATCCTGGGTTCGGGTCCGAACCGCATCGGCCAGGGCATCGAGTTCGATTACTGCTGCGTCCATGCGTCGTTCGCGTTGCGCGACGCCGGTTTCGAGACCGTGATGGTGAACTGCAACCCCGAGACCGTGTCGACCGACTACGACACCAGTGATCGTCTCTACTTCGAGCCACTCACGAAAGAGGACGTACTCAACGTCATCGCCGCCGAGACGGCCGCCGCCGGTGGTCGCTCCCCGAAGGTGATCGTGTCGTTGGGCGGTCAGACGCCGTTGAAGCTGTCGGGCCAAATTCCCGTCGAGTTGATCGCGGGAACGTCGCCGTCGTCCATCGACCTCGCCGAGGATCGCGAGAAGTGGAACGCGTTGTGCGAGTCGTTGAACATCCCGCAACCTCCCGGTGGAACCGCCGTCGATCTCGCGCAGGCCCTCGACATCGTGGACCGCGTCGGTTTCCCGGTGTTGGTGCGTCCCAGCTACGTGCTGGGCGGTCGGGCCATGCAGATCGTTCACGATCGCGAGCATCTCGCCCGGGCCATGGCCGAACTGTCGGGCTTCGGCAGTTTGGGCAAGGAAGGTGGCCTCTCCGCCGAGCGACCGGTGTTGGTGGATCGATTCCTCGAGGACGCCACCGAAGTCGACGTGGATGCCATCCGTGACCACACCGGTGAAGTCATTATCGGCGGTGTCATGGAGCACGTGGAAGAGGCCGGTGTTCACTCCGGCGACTCGGCGTGCGCGATTCCGCCCCAGACATTGCCGTCGTGGGTGGTGGAGGTCATCGAGAGCTACACCGCCGCCATCGCCTCCGCGCTCGACGTGCGCGGACTCATCAACGTTCAGTTCGCGGTGGCGGGCACGAACGTGTACGTGATCGAAGCGAATCCGCGAGCCAGTCGCACGGTGCCCTTCGTGGCCAAGGCGACCGGAGTTCCGTTGGCCAAGGTGGCCACGCGCGTGATGTTGGGCGCCACGTTGGCCGAACTGCGGGCCGAGGGATTGCTGTCGAGGTCGGTGTTGCTGGACTCGCCGTCCACGGTGGCGGTGAAGGAAGCGGTGCTGCCGTTCAGTCGGTTCCCCGAGGTGGACACGGCGCTCGGACCCGAGATGCGCTCCACCGGTGAGGTGATGGGCATCGACGACAGTTTCGGCAAGGCCTTCTACAAGGCCGAGTTGGCGGCGGGAACGGTGTTGCCGTCCCAGGGCACCGTGTTCCTCTCGTTGGCCGATGGCGACAAGCCCGCCGGCATCGTGGTGGCGAAGCGATTGCGCGAGTTGGGTTTCGGAATCGTGGCCACCCCGGGCACCGCGGATTATCTCGGGCGGTTCGGGCACGTGGTGGATGCGGTGGTGGGCAAGGTGAGCGAGGGCGCGCAAGTGACCGCGGTGAATCTCATCGCCAGCGGCGACATCTCCTTCGTCATCAACACGCCACAGGGTCGCGGAGGTCGCACCGACGGTGAGGCCATTCGCAAGGCCGCCAACGTGCATCGCGTCAGCTCGGTGACCACCGTGGAAGCGGCGCTGGCGGCGGTGCAGGGCATGGCCGAGCAGTTGCATCATCCGCTCGACGTGCGCAGCCTGCAGGAGCACCATGGTCGCTGACTCCCGTCGAGAGTCGGTGTCTCCGATCGACATGTCGGTGTCGGTGGGTCGTGTGCGTCTGCGGAACGCGGTGATGACGGCCTCGGGTACGTCGGGTCACTCCGACGAGCTGGCGGCCTACGGTGAACTCGACGCGTTGGGTGCCGTGGTGGTCAAGTCGTTGTCGGTGATGCCGTGGGCGGGAAACCCGGCGCCGCGCGTGCACCCCGTGGCGCAAGGCATGTTGAACGCCGTCGGTCTGCAAGGGCCCGGCATGGCCGCTTGGTTGCGCGACGATCTCCCGCGTTTTTCGTCCCGCGACGCATCCGTGGTCGTCAGCATCTGGGGTCGCACGGTGGAGGAGTATCGGGATGCGGCGTCGGTTCTGGCCGAAGGACTTCGGGATTCGACGCATCCGATCGTGGCCGTCGAGGTGAACCTCAGTTGCCCCAACATGAGTGGTCACGGAATCTTCGCTCATGACGCCGACGTGTCGGCCGAGGTCGTCGCGGCCGTGGTGGGGCAAACCTCGTTGCCGGTGTGGGCCAAGCTCAGTCCGAACACCGATCGGTTGGTGGCCATCGCCGCACGGGTGCGCGAGGCGGGCGCCGATGCCGTCACGTTGGTGAACACGGTCCTCGGAATGGCTCTCGACCCCGACACCGGTCGACCGGCGTTGGGCAACGGGGGAGGGGGACTGTCCGGACGCGCCATCCATCCGGTCGCGGTGCGCGCCGTTCACGACGTTCGTGCGGCCCACCCCGATCTGCCCATCGTGGGCGTCGGAGGCGTGGCCGACGGTTGGAGTGCGGCCGAATTGATCATGGCCGGGGCCGATGCGGTCCAGGTGGGCACGGCCACCTTCGCGGACCCGGCCGCCCCGTTCCGAGTGGCGGCCGATCTGGAAGCCTGGTTGCGGGCGCATGGTCATCGTTCCATCGGCTCCATACGAGGCCTGGCGCACCGCTGAACCAGCAGGTATCCACCCGAGGCTCTGACCCCGTGTGTATGGTCTGGCCATGGCAACACCTCCGCAACTGACACCCGAACAGCGCGCCGCGGCGCTCGCCAAGGCCGCCGAGGCTCGGGCCGCCCGCGCCGAGATCAAGGTCAAGCTCAAGCAGGGCACCCTGACGGTGGCCGATGCGCTGGCCTCGAGCGACCCCAACGTGGGCAAGCTCAAGGTGGTCTCGATGCTCGAGAGCCTTCCCGGTCTGGGCAAGGTCAAGGCCCGCAAGATCATGGAGGAAGTCGGCATCGCCGACAACCGCAAGATCCAGGGACTCGGCGCCCAGCAGAAGAAGACCCTGCTCGAACACCTGGCCAAGTGAGCGACCGGGTCTCCACGCCCGGAACCTCCACTGGTCGCGCACCGCGCATCTTCGTCATCTCCGGTCCCGGTGGGGTCGGAAAAGGAACCATCGTCGATGTGTTGATGACGCGTGACCCACGTTTGTCACTCAGTCGTTCATGGACGACTCGAGATCAAAGACCGGGCGAACGTGACGACGCCTACGTGTTCACAACTCGGGACGCGTTCGAGTCCCATCGCGACGCCGGGGGATTCCTCGAATGGACCGAGTTCCTCGGGAACTACTACGGGACCCCGGTGCCCGACCTGTCGTCGGAGAGTGACATCGTCCTCGAGATCGAGGTCGACGGCGCCCAGCAAGTGAAGGTTCGCCACCCCGAGTCGATCCTCATTTTCATCCTGCCTCCCTCGCGCGACGAGCAGCGTCGCCGCTTGGTGGGTCGCGGGGATCCCGATCACAAGGTCCAAGAGCGTCTCCGCAAGGCCGAGGAAGAGGAGCCCATCGGACTGGCCCTGGCCGATGCCACCGTGGTGAACGACGACCTGATGCGCACGGTCGACGAGTTGGTGGCCCTGATCGAGCGCCATCGGGGGCGTTGAACGCCTCCGTCGCAGGTAGCATCCACGAATGCCCGTTCCGACGGGTGCGTGCGAACCGGGCCTCGGGCCCACGAACTGCGAAGGACCTGCGATGGCCGCCAGCGACTCGATGATGACCCCCCAGTTGGAGACCCTGCTCGACAAGGTCGACTCCAAGTTCAGCCTGGTCACTCTGGCCGCTCGTCGCGCGCGCGACCTTCAGCAGTACTACAGCCGCGACGGCATGGTCTCGAACAAGGTCATCCCGCCCCAGGTTCCCTCGTTGCGCAAGCCCCTCAGCATGGGATTCGAGGAGATCGCCGTCGACAAGATCGTGCGCGTCTCCGGTGAAGAGATGGCCGAGCGTCGCGCCGCCGAAGAGGCCGCGCGCGCCGATGCCGAAGCCGCTTTCGCTCAGGCTGCCGCCGATGCGGCATCCGAGGGCGAACCCGCCGCCGACTGATTCATCATGACTGACCTCGCCGGCAAGCGCATCGTTGTTGGCGTGTGCGGTGGTATCGCCGCGTACAAGGCCGTCGAGGTGTGTCGTCGCTTGGTCGACGCCGGAGCACACGTCGTCCCGGTCATGACCAAAGGGGCCGAGCACTTCATCGGTCGCACCACGTTGTCGGCGTTGTGCAGCGAGCCGGTGCAGATGTCGCTGTGGGACGAGGAGTCGCCCATCCCGCACACCAAGTTGGGGCAAGGCGCCGATCTGGTGTTGGTGGCACCGGCCACCGCTCGGCTGTTGGGTGCGTACGCCAATGGTCTCAGTACCGATCTCCTCACCAACGTGCTCATCGCCACCCGAGCTCCGGTGGTGGTGTGTCCGGCGATGCACACCGAGATGTGGGAACACCCCGCGGTGCAGCAGAACATCGCCACGTTGATGTCTCGTGGTGTCACGGTCGTCGAACCCGATGAGGGACGTTTGGCCGGGGGAGATTCGGGCAAGGGTCGTCTGGCCGGTCCGGATGCCATCGTGGCCGCGGTGCGCGCCGAACTCGGCCCCAAAGATCTGGCCGGCACGCACGTGGTGGTCACCGCCGGCGGAACCCGTGAACCCATCGACGCGGTGCGCGTGATCGCCAATCGATCCAGCGGCAAGCAGGGTTATGCCGTGGCCGCCGAGGCCGCTCGGCGCGGCGCCTGCGTCACTCTGGTGTCCACCGTCGATCTGCCCGCACCCCATGGCGCCAAGGTGGTGGCGGTCGAGACCGCGGCCCAGATGCAGGCGGCCCTCGAACAGGTCTGGCCCACCACCGATGTTCTGGTGATGGCGGCCGCCGTGGCGGACTTCCGTCCGATCGCGTGCGCCGACGGAAAGATCAAGAAGGACGAGGGAGTTCCGAACATCGTTCTCGAACCGACCCCCGACATCTTGTGCGCGTTGGCGTCGACGAAACGTCCCGGACAAACCGTCGTCGGTTTCGCCGCCGAAACCTCGGATCTGGTGGCCAACGCCGAGAGCAAACTGGCGCGCAAAAACCTCGACATGATCGTGGCCAACGACGTCAGTCAGCCCGGCGTGGGCTTCCAGCACGACACCAACGCGGTCACCTTCTTGCGACCCGGCCAGGCTCTAGAGTCGGTGGCGTTGACCGACAAGCGGGCCATCGCCCGCGAGTTGATCGATCGGGTCGTGTCCGCACGCTCCTGACCGTGTTCGTCGACGCAGTTTTTTCAACACACGTTTCCCCAACCCTCGACCGGAGTCATCATGAGCCGTAATTGGACCTTCACCTCGGAAAGCGTCACCGAAGGACACCCCGACAAGGTGGCCGACCAGGTGTCCGATGCGGTTCTCGACGCGATCCTCGACAAGGACCCGCACGCTCGCGTGGCGTGCGAGACGTTGGTGACCACCGGTCTGTGTTTGGTCTCGGGTGAGATCACCACCGACGCCTACGTCGACATCGCCGAGACCGCCCGCGAGGTGATTCTCGGCATCGGCTACAACAACGCCGCTTATGGCTTCGACGGCAAGACCTGCGGCGTGTTGGTGGCTCTCGATGCCCAGAGCGCCGACATCGCTCAGGGCGTCGACAAGAGCGAGGAGACGCGCGCGCGTTCCGGTAGCGACGACCTCGATCTGCAGGGCGCCGGCGACCAGGGAATGATGTTCGGCTACGCCTGCAACGAGACTCCCGAGTTAATGCCGTTGCCCATCTTCGTGGCGCATCGCTTGGCCGAGCGTCTCACCGAGGTGCGCAAGTCCAGTCAGATCCCGTACCTGCGTCCCGACGGCAAGACCCAGGTCACCTTCGATTACGTCGACGGCAAGCCGGTGCGTCTGCGCACCGTGCTCATCTCCACCCAGCACGAGGATGGCGTCGATCGCGACACCGTCATTCGTCCCGACCTCATCGAACAAGTCATCCGCCCGGTCATCCCGGCCCAGTTCGCCGACGACGATTACGCGGTCTACGTGAACCCCACGGGCAAGTTCGTGTTGGGCGGTCCGCACGCCGACACCGGTCTCACCGGTCGCAAGATCATCGTCGACACCTACGGCGGCATGGGTCGTCATGGTGGCGGCGCATTCAGCGGCAAGGACCCGAGCAAGGTGGATCGTTCGGCCGCCTATGCGTCGCGTTGGGTGGCCAAGCACGTGGTGGCCAGTGGCGCCGCCGATCGTTGCGAGGTTCAGGTGGCGTACGCCATCGGCATGGCGCATCCGGTGAGCATCCTCGTCGAGACCTTCGGCACCGAGAAGGTGGCCGTGGAGAAGATCGAAGCCGCGGTTCGCGCCACCTTCGACCTGCGCCCGGCGGCCATCGTGCGCGACCTGAAGTTGAAGCGCCCGATCTATCGCGCAACCGCCGCGTATGGTCACTTCGGCCGTGAACTGCCCGACTTCGAATGGGAAAAGCTCTCCCGACTCGCCGACTTCTCGGCCGCGCTCGGTCGCTGAATCTCCCAACGCCGCGATGACGCCGAAGGCATCGGCCGATTCGACTCCGCATCTCGTCGCCGGGATCGTTCCCGATGTCACCGGCCTCGACCGCGTGTTCGATTACGCCGTCTCCGAGGAGATGGCCGCCTCGGTGGGCATCGGTGGTCGCGTGCGGGTGTCCTTGAATGGTCGCCACGTTGGCGGTTGGATCGTGTCGTTGGAACCTCCGTCCGATGACGGGTTGAAGCTGAAGTTCATCGAGCGCTCCAGCGGGCTCGGTCCCGACGAGGAGACCTTGGACCTGTGTCGGTGGGCTTCGTGGCGATGGGGGGCCAATCGTCTGCGGCCGTTCCTGGTGACGGCCTCGCCGAACACCGTGGTGAATCGAGCGTCGCCCACCCGACGCACGAAGGTGTTGGCCGAACCGGTGTCGCCGGCGGCGACGTCGTTGCTGGCCGATGGCGGTGGCGTTTTGCGTCTACCTCCGAGCGACGATCAGATGCCCGCGGTGCTGGCGGCCGCGCGTCTGGGGCCCACCTTGGTGGTGTGCGCATCCATCGATGGGGCGCGGGTGTTGGCGACGCGGCTTCGTCGCACGGGAGTGTCGGTGGCCCTCATGCCCGACGAGTGGGCGCAGGCTCGGGGCGGAGCCGATGTGGTGATCGGCGCGCGAGCTGCCGCGTTCGCTCCCTGTCCGGATCTGGCGTCGGCGGTCGTGCTCGATGAACACGAGGACGCCATGCAAGAGGAACGAGTGCCCACCTGGCACGCCCGCGACGTGGTGATCGAACGGGCCCGACGTCGCGGCGCACCGGTTCTGCTGATTTCCCCGTGTCCATCGGTGGGGGCGTTGGCGGGTCGCAAGGTGGTGGCGCCGCCCGCCGAGCGCGAGGCGGCCGCATGGCCGTTGGTGGAGGTCGCCGATCGCAACGATGAAGAACCGTGGAAGCGATCCTTGGTGTCGGCGCAATTGATCGCCCACTTGCGAGACCCGGACGTGCGCGTGGCGTGCGTGCTGAACACCAAAGGTCAAGCGAAGTTGTTGGCGTGTCGGGGATGCAACACCCTCGTGCGCTGCGAGAAGTGCGACGCGGCCATGGGCGAGGACGAGGTCGGTCGTCTGGATTGTGGTTCGTGCGGGGCAACGCGACCGCGAGTGTGCGCGTCGTGTGGCTCCGGTGTGCTCGCTCGACTACGACCCGGCGTTTCCCGCTTGCGCGACGAGTTGGAGGCCGCCGCCCAACGCGATGTGGTGTCGGTGGTGGCCAACAAAGACTCCGATGTCGTCGACGACTCGGTGGCCGACGTGTTCGTGGGCACCGAGGCGGTGTTGCACCGTGTGCGACGCATCGACGTGGTGGCGTTCCTCGATTTCGACAGTGAGCTATTGGCCCCGCGTTATCGGGCCGCCGAACAAGCGATGGCGTTGTTGGCACGGGCCGCTCGTTTGTTGGGCAAGCGACGCGATGGTGGTCGTCTGCTCATTCAGACCACGATGTCCGATCACGAGGTGGTGCGCGCGGCACTGGCGGGTTCGCCGTCGGTGGCCAGCGACGCCGAGGTCGCGCGTCGCACCGCGTTGTCGTTGCCGCCGTTCTCGGCCATGGCCATCATCGATGGCGACGGCGCGGAGCGGTTCACCGACGATCTACGGTCGCGGTCCGGCATCTCGGTGGTCGCGCATCGTGATCGGTGGTTGGTGCGCGCCACGGATTCGACGGCGTTGGCCGATGCCCTCGCGGAGACCGAGCGCCCCGCGAACTCCAAGTTGCGCGTCGAGGTCGACCCACCGCGGCTCTAGGAGAGCGTGGTGCGTTCGGTCATCGAGATTCGGTGCTCACGCGCAACAAACGAAATCCCTGTCGCGAGGCCAAGCGCTTGGTGGGGTGGCCGTTGTCGGTCAACCACTTCTGCAACGAATCGCTGCCCAGATTCTTGTTGACCACCAGAATCGCACCGCCGTCGCGGGTGAGACGCGGCATCCATCGACGCATCATGTCGTGCAACTCGTTCTTGCCCACTTTGATGGGGGGATTGCTCCACATCGCGGCGAAGGACACGTCGGTGGGAACCTCGTCCGGCGCGGCCACGACCACGTTGCGCAATCCGAGAGCCGTGGCGTTGTCGCTCGTCAATCGACGCGCGCGAGCGTTCACATCGACGGCCCACACGCGGCACTCCGGTCGACGTCGCGCCATGGTCAACGCGATCACCCCGGCTCCGCAACCCAGGTCGAGTAGATCGCCCGAGGTCGGTAACTCGGGCGCTTCCAACAACAAGAACTTCGTGCCGGCGTCCACGCGGCCGTGCGAAAAGACGCCGGTGTCGGTTTCCATCTCGAACGAACCGTCGGGAAGGGTGACCTCGATGCGCTTTCGCGCCGACTCCACCTCGGGCTCCTCGCTGAAGTAGTGCTGGTTGGGCTGGCCCGCATTGGCGGTTTCGGATGCGGATGTCACGGGGTCGGAAGTCTCGGGCTCGGATGTCTCGGGGTCGGATGTCTCGGGGTCGGATGTCATGGCATCGGTAGCCTGTCACGCATGACCTACCAGATTCGGACATTCGGAGATCCCGTGCTCGCCTCGCAGGCTTTGCCGGTGACCGACATCGACGGAAAGATCGTGCGAATCGTCGACGAAATGTTCGACACCCTCTACGACAGCGACTCCGGCATCGGTCTGGCGGCTCCGCAAGTGGGTATCCAACGTCAGATCTTCGTCTGGGACATGGATGACGAGCCGATGGTGGTTCTGAATCCGGTCATCGTGGAATCCGACGGCGAGTGGGTGTACGACGAAGGGTGCCTCAGCATCCCCGGCCTGTACGTCGAGATGACCCGACCCAAGACGGTGCTCATGAAGGGCATCGACATGAACGGCAACGAGGTGGCCATCGAGGCCGACGAACTCGAGGCACGACTGTTCCAACACGAACTCGATCACCTGAACGGCGTTCTCATGTTCGACCGCATGCAGCCCGACCAGCGCAAGGCCGCCATTGCCGAATACAAGAAGCTCACCGAACAGGCCGCGGGGCTGAGTGCACCCAAGCGGCTGAAGGCCGAATGACCGCACTGGCACCTTTGCCCACCGGGCCGGTGCGTCGCGTCGCGTTCCTGGGCACTCCGGCCCTGGCGGTGCCCGTGCTTGAAGCCTTGGTGAACGATGGCATCGACGTGGTCCACGTCGTCACCCGCGCCGACAAGCGTCGCGGTCGGGGATCCGAATTGATGCCCAGTCCGATCAAGGAATGCGCCCGACGACTGGGCCTTCCGGTGGGGCACTCGGTCGACGAGTTGCTCGACATCCATCGTCGCGAGCCCATCGATCTGTGCGTGGTCGTCGCCTACGGCGCCCTCATCAAGTCGCACGTTCTGCGCGTTCTTCCCATGGTGAACATTCACGTGTCGTTGCTGCCTCGCTGGCGGGGTGCGGCGCCGATCGAACGAGCGTTGCTCGCGGGCGACACCGAGACGGGTGTGTGCATCATGCAGGTGGAGGAGGGGCTCGACACCGGGGGAGTGTTGGCAACGGCGCGCATGCCGATCGACGAGCACACCACCGCCGACGACATCCGTGCGCGGCTCATCGCCGACGGAACCGCGCTGTTGTTGCAACAGCTGCGCGATGGTTTGAGCGCGCCAGTGCCTCAGGCGGGTGAACCGACGCACGCGGCCAAGATCGATGCCGGCGAGTTGCGCATCGATTGGTCCCGCAATGCCACGACCATCTCACGATTGATCCGACTCGGCGGCGCGTGGACCACGCATCGTGGGCGGCGCCTGAAGATTCACGCCGCCGACGTGCGGCCCGTTTCGTGCGGCACGGGCGTGATTCGTGTCGTCGATGGTGACGTGTTGGTGGGGACCTCCAACGGTGCACTCGCTCTGCGAATCGTGCAGGCCGAGGGAAAGACCCGAATGGATGCCGGTGCGTGGGCCAATGGGGCGCAATTGTCACCCAACGAGACTCTCGGTGACGAGGTGGACGGTCATGGGTGAGTCCGCTCGGTCGGTCGCCTACGCGGCGCTCATGCGCATCGATCACGAGGGCGCCTACGCCAACCTCGTGTTGCCGGCGATGCTGTCGCGTTCGTCGTTGTCCGACATGGACCGTCGTTTCGTGACCGAACTCGTCTACGGCACCACGCGCATGCGTCGCGCTTGCGACGCACTGGTCGATCGTTTCGTCATGAGCGAGCCCGACGATGCCACCCGCACCTTGTTGCGCCTTGGCGCCTACCAGTTGCAGTTCGCCAAGGTGGCGCCGCACGCCGCCGTCTCGGCCACCGTCGATCTGGCCACGCGCAAGACGAGTGGTTTCGTCAACGCGGTGTTGCGCAAAGTGTCGACCAAGCCCATGGTGTGGAGCGGCGAAGCGACGCGTTTGAGTTACCCCGACTGGATCGCGCGGGTGTTCGCCGAAGAATGCGGCGACGAAGCCGTCGATGCTCTCGAACGCATGAACCAGGCCGCCTCGGTCACCACTCGTGACGACGGATACGTGCAGGACGAATCGTCGCAATGGGTCGCGGCCGCGGTCGGTGCCCGCGCGGGCGAGATCGTGCTCGACGCGTGCGCCGGTCCCGGAGGCAAGGCCACCGCGCTGGCGGCCACGGGTGCTCGGGTGATCGGCGCCGACCTGCAACCATCCCGCGCGGGCCTGGTGGCCAAGAACGCCGAGCGACTCGGGCACCGATTGCCGGTTGTGGCCTGCGATGCCACGGCCCCGGCGTTCGGCACGGGATCCTTCGACCGAGTGTTGGTGGACGCACCATGTTCCGGGCTCGGGGCGTTGCGTCGCCGCGCCGACGCTCGTTGGCGCATCACCGAGGACGACGTTCGTGATCTGGCGAGCATTCAGCGCGACGTACTGTCGGCCAGTGCCGGTCTCGTGCGACCCGGTGGCGTGTTGGTGTACAGCGTGTGCACCATCACCGCGGCCGAATCCATCGACCACGCCGTTCCCGATGGTTTCGACGTCGTCGATCGCGATGGTGACGATGTGCTTCCCGCCCTCGGCCCCGATTGGCGGCCGTTCGGTCACGGCCATCGACTGTTGCCGCATCATGCCGACACCGACGGCATGGTCATCATCCGTTACCGTCGGCGCACAGGAGAGTGATGGGCATGGCGAGCAACACCAACGACGGTCCGCTTCTGGCCAAGGTGCTCACCGTCAGTGATGGGGTGGTGCACGGAACGCGCGAGGACACCTCGGGTGCCGGTTTGGCCGCCTGTCTCGAGAGCCACGGTTTCAGGGTGATCGAACGGGCCCTCACCGCCGACGGCGTCGACAACGTGGCCGCCGCGTTGGAGCGACTCTGTGCGGACTTCGCCGGCCTGGTGGTCAGCACCGGAGGCACGGGTTTCGCGCCCCGCGATCAGACCCCCGAAGGCACCCGACGCGTGATCGAGCGCGAGGCGCCGGGTTTGGCCGAGGCCATGCGGCTCGTCAGTCCGCTCGGCCGTCTTTCGCGCGGGGTGGTGGGCATACGTGGCTCGGCGATCATCTGCAACACACCCGGTTCCCCCAGGGGCTGCGTGGAGCAGATCGAAGCGATCATCGACGTGTTGCCACATGCGTTGCGCCTGCTCGACGATCGACCCACATCTCACTGACGAGCAATTCGCGACCGTCGGCAATTCACGACCGTCGGGTCTGGTCGCACCGGTAGCGTCAGGGGCGTGTTGCGCCTCGTCCTGCCCAAAGGCTCCCTCGAGAAGGCCACCTTCGAATTGTTCGAAGCGGCCGATCTACCCATCAAGCGCTCGTCCAGCGTGGACTACAAGGCCACCATTGACGATCCCCGCATCAGCGAAGTGCGCATTCTGCGTCCGCAGGAGATCCCGCAATACGTCGCCGAGGGCCTCTTCGACATCGGCATCACCGGTCGCGATTGGGTGGAGGAGACCGAGAGCTCCGTCGAGAGCCTCGGTGAGCTGAAGTACTCCAAGGCCACCAGCGATCCGGTGAAGGTGGTCGTCGCGGTGGCCGGCGACAGCCCGGCCCAGAGCGTGGCCGATCTGCCCCAGGGTGTTCGCGTCAGCACCGAATACCCGTCTCTTACGCGTCGTTACTTCGCCGAGCGCGGCATTCAGGCCGACGTGCGTTTGTCGTACGGCGCGTCCGAGGCCAAGATCCCCGACATCGCGGACTGCATCGTCGACATCACCGAGACCGGTCGTGCCTTGCGCGCCGCGGGTCTGCGGGTCATCGACACCATGCTCGTCAGCTACACCGAGATGGTCGTGAACAAGACGTCGCACGCCGATCCGGCCAAACGCCACGCGATGAATCAGTTGATGACGTTGTTGCTCGGCACGCTCGACGCGCGCGGCAAGGTGTTGGTGAAGTTGAACGTGGGCGCCGAGGACCTGCACAAGGTGTTGGCCGTTCTCCCGTCGGCGAAGTCACCCACCATCAGCGAATTGGCCGGCGGTGGCTTCGCCGTCGAGAGCGTGGTGGAGAAGCGTTCCATCAACACGCTCATCCCCGCGTTGAAGGACGCCGGCGCCTCCGACTTGTTGGAACTGCCGATTTCCAAGATCGTGGCGTGATCGTGAGCCTGATCATGGGCACGGTCGTCGAATTCGACGTTCACGTCGGTCTCGGCAAAGTGCGCACGGACGACGATCGGGATTTCATGTTTCACTGCGCCGAGATCGTCGACGGATCCCGCGACATCGCGGTGGGCACTCGGGTCACTTTCCGCCTCGTCACGAAGTTCGGTCGTGAAGAAGCATTTGCCGTCACCGCCTGTTGACGATCGTCGGTTCCACGACATCGTCGCGGTGTTGGTGTCCATCCCCGCCGGAACCGTGGTGGCCTACGGTGAGGTGGCTCGTGACGCCGGCCATTCGCGCCAATCCCGTTTGGTGGGTCGCATCCTGTCGATGTGGTCCGACGAACTCGATCTGCCGTGGTGGCGGGTCGTGACCGCCAACGGACGTTTGGTGCCCGGACACGAGGTCGAACAGGCCCGATTGTTGGCGGCCGAAGGAGTGCAGTGTCGCACGGGCCGGGTGGCGGGCGTTCGCCGCGATCGGGCCTGACCGCCGACAACCCTGTCGGCCGATCAAAGGGTGTTTTTCACCTGCACGAAGGCGAGCCGGATGTTCTCCAGGGCGTCACGCAGCACCTCGTGGTTCTCGCCCAAGCGCTCACCCAGACCGTCCACGAGGCAGGCCACGGCGTCGATGGCCAGGGCCGCTTCGGCCAAATTCGGGGGAGCGGCGGTCAGGTGGATGGCCGCCAGTTCGTACAGCCCCATGGCGTGGTTGGAGACCACGAGGTCGGCCGGTGCCTCGGCCAGGCGTTGGCGAGCCTCGGCCAGCACTTCGGCGGCGGCATCGAAATCGGAATCGTCCGGATCGGGGGCGGAATTGTCGGTCATCGGGGGTCCATCGGAGGTTTTTGCTGGTCGGAGCGGTTACCCTACCTGTCACAACTGAGGCGAAGTGGGGCTTTGCCCCCACCCGACCACCACCGGTTCGCCGGCACCGTGCGTTCGGGTCACTGCGAGAAGGCCACCGTGTCGTGCGGTGCTGACCCGTGATGACTTCGCGTCGTCATGTATCCAAACACCATGGGAGGTCAGCCCATTGCACAGGAGTGAACAGCCATAGCACCGCCGACGAACGAACCTCGCTACAACGAGCGCATCCGCGCCAAGGAAGTGAGGGTGATCGGTCCCGATGGATCCCAGTTGGGGATCAAGGCTGTCCCCGACGCCTTGGCCCTGGCCCGGGAGCTCGACCTCGACTTGGTCGAAGTGGCCCCTATGGCCACACCACCGGTGTGCCGCATCATGGACTACGGCAAGTTCCGTTATGAGGAGTCGCAGCGAGCGCGCGAAGCGCGCAAGAAGACGGCCCACATCACGGTCAAGGAAGTCAAGTTCCGACCCAAGATCGGAAAGGGTGACTTCGACACCAAGGTGCGACACGTCCAGGAGTTCCTCGCCGACGGCCACAAGGTCAAGGTGACGCTCCAGTTCCGCGGACGCGAGATGGCTCACCCCGAGCTCGGAAGCAAGATTCTGGACGAGGTCATCGAGGCGATCACGTCGGTCGGCAAAGTGGAGACACAGGCCCGGCTCGAAGGTCGCAGCATGACGATGGTTCTCGTCCCCGACAAGAAGCCCGTCAAGAAAAAAGAGGAGTCCGGTGAGGTCGAGGCGACCGAACCCGTGACTCCCGAATGATTCACAACATCCAGACGCCCCGCGTCGACAGCAAAGGATCAGAGCAATGCCCAAGATGAAGACCAGCAAGACCGCCGCCAAGCGTTTCCGCAAGACCGGCACCGGCAAGCTGCGCCGCCTGCAGCAGAACCGTCAGCACCTCTTCGAGAAGAAGCCGTCCACCCGCACCCGTCGTCTCGACGGCATGGTCGACGTCCACTCCGGCGACGAGAAGAAGATCAAGCGCTTGCTCGCCGAGCGCTGATCGACCGGTTACTCACACAGGATCAAGGAAAGAAAGAGAAGAGTCATGGCAAGAGTCAAGCGTGCAGTGAATGCCAAGAAGAGCCGTCGTCAGGTTCTCGAGCGCGCCAAGGGTTACTACGGCAACAAGAGCCGTTCCGTCCGCGCCGCCAACGAGCAGGTGATGAAGTCCGGTCAGTACGCGTTCCGCGACCGTCGCGCCAAGAAGGGCGAGTTCCGTCGTCTGTGGATCCAGCGCATCAACGCGGCCTGCCGTCTGAACGACATCAGCTACAGCCGTTTCATCGCCGGCCTCAACGCCGCCGGCATCGAAGTCGACCGCAAGATCCTCGCGGATCTGGCCGTCACCGACCTCGCCGCGTTCGGTCGTCTCTGTGAGGCGGCCAAGGCGGCGCTCGACTGAGCGAGTTCATCTGAACCAAGAACTGGTTCTCAGCAATCCAGCGGTTCAACGAGTGCGGCGCCTCGCGGGGCGCCGCACTTCGCGTTCCGAGGAAGGTGCTTTCATCGTGGAAGGCGCCGTCCTGGTGGCCGAAGCCGTCGACGCCGGTTGGCGAGTGATCGAGCAATTCGTGGCTCCGGGCGCCGAACCGGTGATCGGCGCCGGCACGGTGCGTCATCTCGCGTCCGGCGTGATGGACAAGATCGCCACCACCGAAACACCCCAGCCGGTGTTGGCCGTCGTCGAGCGCGCTTTCGCGGGTCGCGAAGTTCTGGACAACGCCGGATTCGTGGTGGTGGCCGATGGCATCGCCGACCCGGGCAACCTCGGCACCATGTTGCGCTCGGCCGAGGCCGCCGGGGCCGACTGCGTGGTTCTCACGCCGGGCACCGTCGACCCGTCGAACCCCAAGGTCGTGCGCTCGTCGGCGGGCGCTCTGTTTCGCGTGCCGGTGGTCGAGAACCTGAACCTGGACGAGTTGTCTCGTGCGGGGATCGTGCGGCTGGGCACGTCGTCGCATCGTGGCAATTCGCACACCGACACCGATCTTCGGCGCCGTGTCGCCATCGTGCTCGGTAACGAGGCCCACGGTATGTCCGATGACGCGGCCGTCGACGAATGGATCACCATTCCGCACGCGGGACGATCCGAGAGCCTGAACGTGGCCATGGCGTGCACGGTGCTGTGTTTCGAAGTGGCGCGCCAACGGCGGTCCGCAACATGACACGGACGGTTTCCCATCTGAATTGCTCCGCCCAGAATTGCTCCGCACGGAATTGCTCCGCGGCCGACGGGGTGCGCTGCGGTACGGTTGTCGGGTCATGATCGAAGCAATCGACGCCGCTCGCTCCGCCTCCGAGGCCCGCATCGCCGCGGCCTCGACGGTCGACGAATTGCGGGCCCTCGACACCGAGTTGTTGGGCAAGAAGAGCGCCTTGGCCGACGTGAAAGCCGGTTTGGGCAAGTTGGCCACCGTCGAGGAGAAGAAAGCGGCGGGACAAGCCGTGAACGAGGCCATGGCCGCGGTTCGCTCCGCGCTCGACGCTCGTATCGCGCTCATCGCGCGAGCCGAACGCGACGTGCAACTGGCCGCCGAAGCGCTCGACCTCACCGAACACTTCGTCGCCCCCGGTCGAGGTCGTCCCCACATCGTCACGCAGGCGTGGCAACGACTCGAGGACGTGTTCGTTGGTTTGGGCTTCCAAGTGGCCGAAGGCCCCGAAGTGGAAACGGACTGGTACAACTTCGAGGCGCTCAACATGCCGCCGTCGCATCCGGCACGCAGCATGCACGACACCTTTTACGTCGATCACGGTTCGACGGGCAGCACCGTGTTGCGCACTCACACGTCGCCGGTGCAGATCCGCGTCATGCAAACGGTGAAGCCACCCATCTACATGATCATGCCGGGTCGCGTCTTTCGCAACGAGACCACCGACGCCACGCACCTCGCGGTGTTCCATCAGATCGAAGGTCTGGTCATCGACAAGGGGATCACGTTGGCCGATCTGGCCGGCACCATCGACGCGTTCACCAAAGCGTTCTTCGGCGAAGGCTTCGGCAGTCGTCTGCGGCCCAGTTATTTCCCCTTCACCGAACCCAGTGCCGAGTTCGACATTCGCACTCCCGATGGCTCGTGGCTGGAGCTGGGTGGTTGCGGCATGGTTCACCCCAACGTGTTGCGGGCGGGCGGTCTCGACCCCGAGGAGTGGAGTGGTTTCGCCTTCGGCTTCGGTATCGACCGCATGGCCAAGGAACGTCACGGCGTGGGCGACGTTCGCGAGATGTACACCAACGACATTCGATTCATCGAGCAGTTCTGAGGGCCGACCATGAAGATCGTCCACTCCTGGTTGCTGGATCTCGCCAAATCCTTGCCCGACGATGTCGATGCCATCGCCGAGACCCTCAGTGACATCGGGTTGGCCTGTGAGAGCGTCGACCGCGTCGGTGCCACCGTGGCCGGAGTCATCACCGCTCGGGTCATCAAGACCGAGCGCCATCCCGACGCGGCCAAGGTGCATCGCGTCTTTTTGGACTGTGGTGACGGCACCGAACATCACGTGTGGTGCGGTGCGTTCAACATGCAGCCCGGCGACATCATTCCGTGGGCCACACCTGGAACGACCATGCCCGATGGTCGGGCCATCGAGACTAAGCCCATCGTGGGCATTTCGAGCGAGGGAATGTGTTGTTCGGCGCGCGAGTTGGGGTTGGGCGACGATCATGGCGGCATCCTCATCCTCGATCCGAGCACACCGGTCGGTGTTCCCTACGGCAAGGCCCTCGGTCTGGCCGAAGAGGTGGTCTACGACCTCGACGTGTTGCGCAATCGGCCCGACGCCTACGGACACGTGGGAGTGGCCCGCGATCTGGCGGCCCGCTTCGGGGTGCCGTTCTCGGCCTCCGATGGTTCGATCAAGGCCACGGGCGCGCTGAAGTCGGCCCCCGTCGAGATCGTGGCCGCTGATCGGTGTCCGCGCTTCACCACCATCGTGCTCAGTGGCGTGCGCGTGACCCAGTCGCCCGACTGGATGGCCAGTCGACTGGCCGCGGCCGGTATGCGTTCCATCAACAACGTGGTGGACGTGTCGAACTACGTGATGCTCGAGACGAATCAGCCGAATCACGCCTACGACTTCGAGCGTCTCGGCGGAGGCGGTTTCCGCATTCGTTTGGCTCGCGAAGGTGAAACCATGATCACCCTCGACGACGTCGAACGCACCCTCACCGCCGAGGATCTGCTCATTTGCGATCTCGATGATCGACCCATCGGCTTGGCCGGCATCATGGGCGGGCAGAACACCGAGATCTCCGATGACACCACCGTCATCGCGCTCGAGACCGCGTGGTTCGAGCCGCTCGGCATCATGAAGAGTGTTCAGCGCACCGGTCTGCGCAGCGAGGCCTCGGCGCGCTTCGAGCGGGGGATGGATCCCTACGGCATCGACGCCTCGGTCTCGCGGTTCATCGAACTGTTGCGGCTCACCTGTCCCGAACTGGTGGTGCATGAGGGGGCGGTCGATGCTCGCACCGACCATCTGCCCAAGCCGGCGATCATCGAAGTGCGACCCTCACGGGTCGGCGCACTCTTGGGTGCGCAGTTCAGCGCGCAGGAGATCGTCTCGCTCATCGCTCCGCTGGGCTTCGTCGGTGCGTTGCATGGCGACACCATCTCGGTCACCGTGCCCACGTGGCGTCCCGACTGCACGCTCGAAGTGGACATCATCGAGGAGGTCGCGCGCCATTACGGCTATTCGCGTCTCGGAGCCACGGTGCCCAAGTCCACCCAACCGGGTGGACTGTCGCCGGTGCAGCAACGTCGGCGTCGGGTGCGCGACGTCGTTCTCGGGTTGGGTGTCAGCGAGGCCATGCCGCACCCGTTCCTCACCGACGGAGACCTCGACCGTGCCGGACTCTCGAACGTGGCCGTCCGCTTGTTGAATCCGTTGGCGGTGGGAGACGACGTCTTGCGCACCTCTCTGCGCCCCGGTCTGTTGAAGGCCATCGCGTTCAATGAATCGCATCGTCGACCCGGCGTGTCGTTGTTCGAGGTCGGCCACGTGTATCCGCCGAGCGACGACGTGTTGCCGGCCGAGCACGAGGTGTTGGCGGTGGTGTTGGCGGGGCGTGAGGCGCCGGCCGCGGTCGCCGTGTGGCGCGAACTGGCCACCACCATGGGTTGGGGCGCGCGCCTCGATCAGTCCGTGGTGGCATCGGGACTGCATCCCACGCGTTCGGCCACGTTGTCGGCCGGTCGCGACGTGGTGGGACTGGTGGGCGAGGTGCACCCCGACGTTCTGGACGCGTACGGCATTTCGCAACGCGTGGCCGTGCTGGAAGTGAATCTTTCGCTGTTGTTGGCCACCGAGCCCAAGGTGGCTCAATGGAAACCCACCAGTCGGTTCCCATCCAGCGACATCGACCTGGCGTTCACCGTGCCGACGTCGGTGACGGCCGAGAAGGTCGAGAAGTCGTTGCGGCAGAACGCCGGCGCGTTGTTGGTCGACATCGTGCTGTTCGACGTGTACCGAACCGACGCATCGGCCGAGTCGCGCAGCTTGGCGTTCAGATTGCGCCTTCAGGCGAACGATCGAACGCTGACCGACTCCGACGTGGCGGACATTCGCAACAAGTGCATCAACGGGGCCGCCAAGCTCGGCGCGCAGTTGCGTTAGGACGCACTCGGTTTCATTCGGAACGCGTCGATCATGAAGGCGCGATACTCGTCATCGGTGATTCCGTGCTCGTCGAGCAACGAGTTGTAAAACAGGTTCGAATTCAAGAGGACCACGAACACCACTCGGCGATCGAAGGACTCGCTGGGCGCCAATCGAGACTCCACCAATTCGCAGGCTTCCACCCAACGTGGCCAGATGGACTTCGCGATGTCCGAAAGGGCGTCGCGCAAGGTGCGGTTGACGGTGGCCATGGCCAGGATCTGCGAACGAAGCAACGCTTCCTCGCGGGTGGTGATGTTGCTCGGCATGGGAAGGATGCTCACCAAGTTCGGGATGGTGATCGACGTCATGGCCGATAGGGCGGTGATCGACGACTCGATGTTGCGAGTCGAAATGTCGCGGAAGATGCGTGCCAACACATCGGCCAGCAAGCCGTCGCGGTCGTCGAAGTGCCGGTAAATCTGGGTCACCGAGCAATTGGCGCGTTTGGCCACCCGAGTGACTCGTAGGCCGAGAATTCCGTAGAGGCGAATGTCCTCGATCGCGCTCGTTCGAATCCGGTCAGCGAGATTCTCTGCGCTCGTGACATCGGGTCCAGGAGACGTGACCATCCGGATAAGTCTGCCGTACAGTTGCGGGAGAAAAGTTTTCCTTCCGTGAGCCAACCGGTCAATTGGCGGAGGGGTCCGCGGGGCAGTCGGCCAACCACGCCACTTCACCGCGTTGTCGGGCCAACACCGTGCGCCACAGATCGTGGGGTTGGTTCGTGAACACGTCACTGGCCAGAGCGGTCAAGACGATCCAGGCGCCCATCTCCAACTCGCCGTCCAACTGTTGGGGACCCCAGCCGGCATAACCGTGGAAGATGCGCACCTTCGTCGGGGGAGTGCTCATCGTCGTGGGATCCTCGTCGAGGTCGATCGGTTCGATGCATTCGATGGACTCGATCACTTGGCCGTCGGGAGTCGAGGTGGGCACCAACCCGATTCCGATCAATGCGGTGGGGTCAACCGGACCTCCGCGGAAAAGTTGACCCGCCGGTGAGAGGAGATGCATCCACGCGTCGATCTCGACGTCGAGATCCCCGCTCGGCTGGTTGATTACCAGACCCAGGGCGCCGCCCTCGTTGTGGTCCAGCATGAACACCACCGAGCGGTCGAAGTTCGGATCGCTCAATGGTGGAGCGGCCACTAGAAGGCGCCCTCGGGTGGACGGAAGGGAGAATCCCGAGCGACTCGGCACGACGTCATGTTCCCACGCAGGTCCCGCCGTGTCCCGCCGAGCATCGTTGTATTCCCATACATGGTTCCGTATGATCATACGCATGGCCCCGTCAGACACATCCTCCTCGTTGTTGGCCTCGTCGTCGGTCACCCCTCGGCGCGCCGGCATCATTGGCGCTTCCGGGTACACCGGAGTGGAGCTGATGCGCCTCATCGCCGGTCATCCGGGCCTCGAACTCGTGATGGCCACCGGAGACACGCAAGCCGGAAGCCGTGTGTCGGACCTGTATCCCAGCGTGACGGCCCGGTTCCCCGATCTGGTCTTTGGCTCGTCCGAGTTGTCGTCGGTGGTGGCCGCGGCCACCGGTTTGGACGTGGTGTTTCTCGGATTGCCGCACGAGGCGAGCATGTCCATTGCTCCGGCGCTCGTCGGCAAGGTCGGCTGCGTCGTCGACTTGTCGGCCGCGTTCCGCATGAAGGACGCCTCGGTGTACCCGACGTGGTACGGCTTCGAGCACGACCAACCCGCGTTACTGGCCGAGGCCGTCTACGGATTGCCCGAGTTGCACCGGGCCGCGCTGAAGGGCGCTCGCCTGGTGGCCACGCCGGGTTGTTACGTCACCGCGGCCACGTTGTGTTTGGCGCCGTTGGTTCGGCGCGGACTCGTACGGGATTCGGGAATCATCGTCGACGCCGCCAGCGGAGCATCCGGGGCCGGTCGGGCGTTGAAGCATGGGAGCCTGTTCGGCTCGGTGAACGAGGACATGAACGCCTACGGATTGCTCGATCATCGCCACACTCCCGAGATGCAGGATCAGATCGGCGCGCAGTTGCTGTTCACGCCGCACCTCGCGCCGATGAATCGGGGCATCCTGGCCACGTGTTACGCCACGCCGGCCTCGAGCACGTCCACCGACGATCTACTGAACGCCCTCGCGGACTTCTACGCCGATGAACCCTTCGTGGTGGTGTCCGAACGTTCGCCGTCCACCAAGGCCACCTTGGGATCCAACGCCGTGCACATCACCGCTCGACACGACGCACGAACCAACCACGTCGTCGTCATCGGCGCCCTCGACAACCTCTGCAAGGGGGCGTCGGGTGGCGCGGTGCAAGCGGCCAACGTCGCCCTCGGTCTGCCCGAGACCGTGGGCCTGTCTTCGATCGGGGTGTATCCGTGAACTCCAAACCCATCAATCCCGACGTGCGAGCCTCCGTTCTCATCGAGGCCTTGCCGTACATTCGGCGTTTCGCCGGCAAGACGATCGTCGTCAAGTACGGCGGCAACGCTCTGGCCGGCGCAACCGAATCCGATGCCTTGGCGTTGTTCGCCGAGGACATCGTGTTGATGCGCCTCGTCGGCTTGAAGCCGGTGGTGGTGCACGGCGGCGGACCGCAGATCAGCGATCTCATGACGCGACTCGGCAAGGTCACCGAATTCCGTGACGGATTACGGGTCACCGACTCCGAGACCGTCGACATCGCCCGCATGGTGTTGAGCGGTCAGGTCAATCCCCAGATCGTGGCGGCCATCAACGTTCACGGGCGTTTCGCCGTGGGCGTCAGCGGAGAGGACGCATCGCTGATCACGGCCTCGGCCAAGAATCCCGATCTGGGCTTCGTCGGCGAGGTCGACCGCATCAACCCGGGCATCCTTCATCGTTTGCTCGACGACGAGTTCATTCCCGTCGTGGCCACCATCGGAACCGATGCCAACGGACAGGCGTACAACATCAACGCCGACACCGTTGCCGGAGCCATCGCCGAGGCGTTGGGGGCCGAGAAGTTGGTGTATCTCACCGACATCGAAGGTTTGCGACGCGTGGTGAACGACCCCGCGAGTCTCATTCGTCAAACCAGTCCCGACGAGTTGGACTCACTCATGGCCGACGGCACCATCGCCGGCGGCATGATTCCCAAGGTCGAGAGTTGCGTGCGCGCCGTGCGCGGTGGCGTTCGACGTGCCCACATTCTCGACGGCCGCATCCCGCACGTTCTGCTCCTCGAACTCTTCACCGATGCCGGTATCGGCACCATGGTCGAGAGCGCCTACAAGAAGGTTTCCTCATGAGTTCTCACGCATTCGACACGGCCGGCCTCGATCGGTGTCCGTTCATGCCGGTGTTCGGTGCTCCGGCCGTCATGTTCGAACGGGGGAGCGGAACCGAGTTGTTCGACTCCAATGGCAAGCGGTATCTCGACTTCTTGTCGGGCATCGCGGTGGTGTCGCTCGGACACGCGAACCCGGTGATCGCCGCCGCGGTGACCGAACAGATGAACCGGCTCGTTCACGTCAGCAACTTTTTCGCCAACGACGCGGCCACCTCGGCCGCCGTCGCCGTGAACACCTTGTTGCGCGAGGCCACGGGTGCCAGCGGGCAGGTGTTCTTCTGCAACAGCGGTGCCGAAGCGAACGAAGCCGCCATCAAGTTGGCGCGCAAGTTCGGCGGTCGCGGCCGCCACGTGGTGGTCAGTGCGCTGGGTAGCTTTCACGGTCGCACGTTGGCCGCGTTGGCCGCCACCGGTCAGCCCGCCAAACACGAGCCCTTTCAGCCCATGCCCGACGGTTTCCGTCACGTGCCATTCGGTGATCTCGATGCGTTGCGCGCGACGCTGGATTCGTCGTGCGCGGCCGTGCTCATCGAAACGGTTCAAGGCGAGGGCGGCGTCATCCCCGCCTCCTCGGAGTACTTGCGGGGCATTCGGCAGCTGTGCGACGAGCGCGGAATGTTGATGATGATCGATGAGGTGCAGACCGGATTCGCGCGCACCGGCGAGTGGTTCGGTTTCCAGCACGCCGGAGTCGTTCCCGACGTCGTCACCATGGCCAAGGCCATGGGCAATGGCTTCCCCGTTGGGGCGTGCTGGGCGCGCACGGAGGTGGCCGCGGTCTTCCAGCCGGGCGATCACGGAAGCACCTACAGCGGCACGGCCATCGCCGGAGCCGCGGTGAACGCGGTCATCTCCGAAATGCGGCGGCTCGATGCTCCCGCCATGGCCCGCACCAAGGGTGATCATCTGGCGTCGGCTCTCGAAGGGCTGGACGGTGTGGTGGCGGTCCGCGGTCAGGGATTACTGCGCGCCGCGGACCTCGGGGCTCGCGACGCCAAGGCGGTGTACCTCGAGATGTTGAGCCGTGGAGTCGTCACCAACGCGGTGAACGCGAATTCGTTGCGTCTCGCTCCGCCATTGACCGTGTCCATCGCAGAGATCGACGAGATGGTGTCCGTGCTGGCCGCCGTGCTCGCCGATGGAATTGGAGTTCCCTCGTGAGCGCGCGAAGTCTGCTGAACGTCACCGACCTGAACGTCGACGAACTGGCGACGGTGTTGAAGCTGTCGCAACGCGATCCGGCGTCTCTCGGTCGACCCCTCACGTCGTCGACCGGTCTTGCGCTCGGGGCGGCGCTCATCTTCGAGAAGCCGTCCAATCGCACCCGGCACAGCATGGAGATGGCCGTGGTTCAGTTGGGTGGTCATCCGGTCTACACGAGAGGCGAGGAGGTCGGTTTCGACACCCGGGAACCCGTCGAGGACATCGGTCGCATCCTGAGCGGATATCACGGTCTCGTCGCCGCGCGGGTCTTCTCGCATTCGGTCGTGGAGCGTTTGCGGGCCTCCTGCTCGGTTCCGGTCGTGAACATGTTGTCGGATGCCTCGCATCCGTTGCAGGGTCTGGCCGATGCGCTCACCATGGTGAACGAATTCGGCGACCTGAATGGTCGCACGGTCGCTTACGTGGGCGACTACAACAACGTGGCCCGCTCGTTGGGTGAGGTGTGCGTCATGTTGGGCGCGCACTATCGCTTGGCGTGTCCCGTCGGCTATTGCGCCACGGACGACGAGTTGACGCGGTTGACGTCGCTGGGATCGGGAACGGTCGATCAATCCACCGACCCCGTCGTCGCGGTGCGCGGTGCTCACGCGATTCACACCGACACCTGGGTGTCCATGGGTCAGGAATCGGAGAAGGCCGAACGATTGGGAATCTTCGGTGCCTACACCGTGACCGAGTCGCTCATGTCGAAGGCGGCATCCGACGCCATCTTCATGCATTGTCTTCCGGCCTATCGCGGGTACGAAGTCGAGGCGTCCGTCATCGACGGATCGGGCAGTCGCGTGATCGAACAGGGGCACAACCGCTTGCATTCCGCGCGGGGAGCCATGGCGTTCTTGTTGGGGGTGAAGTGATGTCGTCCAAGGCTCATCGGCAGCAGTTGATCGCGTCGCTCATCGCCAAACACGCGGTCACCAATCAGCCCCAACTCGTCGATTTGTTGGCCCAGGACGGCGTGACCGCCACCCAAGCCACGGTTTCTCGTGACCTCGAAGACCTGGGCGCGGTGAAGGTTCGCGTGCCCGGAGGCGACACCGTGTACGCCATTCCCGAGTTCGCTCCGGCACGGCTGGCCCCCGAGGATCAACTGCGTCGCGTGATGGGCGAATGGGTCGCCGAGGTCACTCACAGTGGGCCGATGGTGGTGGTGCGCACGCCGCCGGGCTGCGCGCACGTGGTGGCATCGGCTCTCGATCGCAGTGGCATGCCCGAGATCGTGGGCACGGTCGCCGGCGACGACACCATCTTTTGCGTGGCCGCCGAACACTTCGGTGGTGCGAGTTTGGCCGCCATCTTGCGCGATCTGGCCGGCCTCAAGCCGACGACGTCGGGAGGAACGAAATGAACCAGAACGACAAGCACCACGACGACACGCACAATGACGTCTCTAAGACGCTATGGCATGGTCGATTCGCCGGCGGGCCCGCCGACGAGTTGATGGCGTACACGGTCAGCCTTCCTTTCGATCGCCGCTTGTGGCGTGACGACATCGCGTGCTCGCGCGCGCACGTCGCCGGTCTCGCGCACGTGGGCATTCTGACCGTCGATGAACGCGACGCCGTGTTGGCGGCCCTCGACGTGGTCGAGGCCGAGATGTCCGCGGACACCTTCGTGTTCGCCGCCGGCGACGAGGACATTCACACCGCGGTCGAACGTCGGGTCACCGAGATCTGCGGGCCTCCCGGCGCGAAGCTGCACACGGGGCGCAGTCGAAACGACCAGTCGGTGACGGGTTTGCGACTTTGGTGCAAGCGCGAGGTGCCTCTGGTTGCCGCGCGCATCGTGGCTTTGCAGGAGGTTCTCCTGGATCGTGCCCGCGAGGCCGGGGTGGGAAACGACGCCGTTTATCTTCCCGGTTACACGCACGTGCAACGGGCACAGCCGGTGTTGTTGGCCCATCATTTGTTGGCCCATGGGTGGGCGTTCGGTCGCGACATCGAGCGATTGCTCGACGCCCTCGAACGAGTCGACGTGTCTCCCTTGGGTGCGGGGGCGTTGGCGGGTTCATCGCTTCCCCTCGACCCGGAGTTCACCGCGCGCGAGTTGGGTTTCGCGCGCGCCTTCGACAATTCACTCGACGCGGTGAGCGATCGCGACTTCGTGGCCGAGATCTTGTTCGCGCTGTCCATGGTGGCCGTTCACCTCTCGCGCATCGGCGAGGAGTGGGTGTTGTGGACGAGCGACGAATTCGGTTTCGCGGTGCTCGACGACGCGTACGCGACGGGTTCCTCGATGCTTCCGCAGAAGAAGAACGCCGACATCGCCGAGTTGGCGCGGGGCAAGGCCGGTCGCGTCATCGGAGACCTGACCGGACTGCTCACCACGCTCAAGGGTCTGCCACTGGCGTACAACCGGGACCTGCAAGAGGACAAGGAGCCGCTGTTCGACGCCATGGATCAGGTGTCGCTGGCGTTGTCGGCGCTCGCGGGCATGATCGCGACGGCGCGCTTCGTTCCCGAACGCATGCGCACCGCCGCCGACGCGCCCACCATGGCCGCCACCGACCTGGCCGAGTTCCTGGTGCGGGCGGGCACGCCGTTCCGCGACGCGCACGCGATCGTCGGTGCGTTGGTGCGACGCTCGCTCGCGGGTGAGGGTGCACTGGTCGATCTGGTTCGCGCCGAGCCTCGCCTCGGTGATGATGCGGCGGCCTTGGTCGCTCCCGGTGTCGGCGTGCGCATGCGCACCACTCCCGGCGGGGCCGGCCCGCGTCCGGTGGCCCTGCAGATCGAGGGCTTCGCCTCGGCATTGCAGCAGTGGAAGCAAGCGATCTCATGAACACTCGGCTGTTCGGAGAGGTTCTGGTGACGATGCTCGTCATCCTGGATCCGCCCGGCAACGTGCCCATCTTCCTCGCGGTCACTCGACAACTGTCGGCCAAAGAACGACATCGCGCCGCGTTTCTCGCGGTGGGCACCGCGTTTCTGGTGATCTCGTTGTTCGCCATCGGCGGTCAGACCATTCTCGACTACTTGCACGTGTCGGTGCCCGCGTTGCAGGCCGCCGGTGGTTTGCTGTTGCTGTTGGTGGCGTTGCAGTTGCTTTACGGCAAGGGTGGCGATGACGGCTACATCGAGGCCACGCCCGAACAGCGCACGTCCATCGCGTTGGTGCCGTTGGGCACGCCCTTGTTGGCGGGACCCGGCGCCATCGTGGCCACCATCGTCTTCTTCAGCCGCGCCGACGGCGCCGGAGAATGGTTCACGGTGGTGGGCGGAACGGCCGTGGCATTGTTCATCTCGTTGCTCGCTCTGCGTTTCAGCGGCATCGTGCAGCGAATCGTGCGGCCGACGGGCGTCTTGTTGTTGGCTCGCGTGGCGGGCATGATCCTGGCGTCGGTGGCCGTGCAGATGATCGCCGACGCCGTGACCGAGTTCGTGCGCGCCGGCGCCGACAAAATGTAGCCATGCCCTACCGACAGTCGATCCGAGTTCGCTACGGCGAGTGCGACATGCAACGTGTCGTGTTCAACGCCAACTATTTCGTGTATTGCGACGACGTGGTGGACTCGTGGACTCGCATCGCCCTGGCCGACGAGTTGAGGGCCGCCGGTAGCAGCACCGATCTTCACGCCGTCGGATTCGACTTCATGTTGAAGAACACCAACCTCACGTGGCACGCCCCGGCGAGATTCGGCGACACCATCGACATGACCGCGGCGGTGTCGCGTTGGGGCAACAGCAGCTTCGACGTGAGCATCAACGGCAGTGTGGACGGTGAGTCGCGTTTCGACGCGGTGATCACCTATGTCAGCATCGATCCCGTGTCCCAACGACCCGCACCGGTGCCCGACTTCGTGAAGGCCGCGCTCGATCGTTAGGCGCCCCAGTTCACCCAGTTGCCGTGCGGGTGCGTGGTGGCCAGTCGTTCCACCCGCCGGACACCCTGTCGCCAGGTGACGAGACTGATCACCGTGATGTCCTCGTCCTTTCCGGCGTGTCCGGGCAACTCGGGTGTCTCGCGAGGGCTCTCGGCGATGATCCAACTCAGATCGGTCGACGCGCCGAGACGATCGAGGGCGTTCACGAATTGCGTGCGACGCGCGGGGGAGAGGTAGTTCAACACCCAGCTGGTGGTCACCACCGGGTGACCATGCTCGCGAACGCGTTCGATGGCCCCCTCGACGTCGTCGACCGCATCGCCCTTCTCCACCTGAATGTCGTGAACCCGCGCGAGAGAGATCGCCGAACGCAATCGCGCGAAGCGCTCCACCTGGTCGGGCCAGGCACAGGCCTCGAGCCAACGAACCTGGTCGTCGTCGCGAACGTCGATGGGCGATGCGTCGATGCCGAGGGACCGGACCACATCGGGCGGCCGACTCGGAAGTGGCGGCTCGCCCCGCACGTCACAGCCGATCGTCAGCGTCGAGCCGGAACCGATCAGGCCTCCGGGGCGAACGTCGTAGTCGATGTGTGGTGCGAGCAAGGTGAGCCCGGCGCTGCTGCCAATGTCCACTCGCGCGAGCGTTCCGACCTCGTCGTTCAGCATCGACAGTGGAAAGAGGAACCAGTTGCACCGGCCGATCTCGTTGGTTTGCGTGGACCGCGTGGCCAGCAGTTCCCTCATCGGCTCCGAGCGCGACAGGACGAAGTCCACGAAGTGGTCCGTGGCGTCACCCTCGGCGTTCACCCGTTCGAAGTTGGGGTAGTGATCGGCGAGAGGGTGGTTCGGTTCGGCGAGCAGGAGATGGTGGGCGCTGGCGAAGAGCAACACCGGGATGCGCTGGGTTTCCGGCGTCACCGACATCAGGTCCAGCACCCGCGGTTCGCGAGACACACGCGCGGCGATGCGTCCGTACAGCGGGGCGCCCACCTCGAACGCTCGGGCGAAGTCTGCGAATCGTCGCGCGAGTTCGTCCACGAGTCGACTATACGAGAGGGGCCCCCGACGGAAATGAAACCCGACGGAAATGAAACCGGAAAGTGGGGTCGATTCTTGGGAGAATGGAAGCGATGAATTCGATCGACCTTCTCGCCGACCTCGATGCTCGCGGAATGATCCACGACTCGACCGACCGTGGTGCCTTGAGCGCGCGCCTGGCCGAGGGACCGATCTCGGTGTACGTCGGTTTCGATCCCACCGCGGATTCATTGCACGCCGGCAACCTTCTCGGTCAGGTGATGTTGCGCCGTTTCCAGTTGGCGGGACACAAACCGGTCGTGTTGGCCGGCGGCGCCACGGGCATGGTCGGTGATCCCGGTGGACGCAGCGAGGAGCGCAATCTTCTTGATCGCGAAACCCTCGCCCACAACGTGCGCTGCGTGAAGTCTCAATTGGAACGCATCCTCGACTTCGACGGTCCGCATGCCGCGCGTCTCGTCGACAACGCCGATTGGACCGCTCCGATGAGTGCGCTCGAGTTTCTGCGCGACGTCGGCAAGCACTTCACGGTCAACCAAATGGTGGCCAAGGAATCGGTGCGCGCTCGCATGGAGAGCGAGAACGGCATCAGTTACACCGAGTTCAGCTACATGTTGTTGCAAGCCAACGACTTCCGCCATCTGTGCGAACACGAGAGCGTGGAAATGCAGATGGGTGGATCGGACCAGTGGGGCAACATCACCGCGGGCACCGACCTCATTCGCCGTCGACTCGCGCGCACCGCGTACGGACTCACGTGGCCGTTGCTCACGCGCAGCGACGGACAGAAGATGGGCAAGTCGGTGCACGGTGCGTTGTGGCTCGATCCGAACAAGACGAGTCCGTATCAGTTCCGTCAGTACTGGATTCAGTTGCCCGACGAGGACGTCGAGCGTTTCCTTCTGCAACTCACGCTTCGTTCCGTCGACGAGATTCGTTCGCTCGTTGCCGAACACACCACCGATCCCGGTCGTCGCATCGCGCAACGCGCCTTGGCGCACGACGTGACCGCGTTGGTTCATGGTGAGGCCGCCGAAGCCGCGGCCGCCGAAGCCGCCGGCGTGTTGTTCGGGGGAGACCCCACCGAAGCCTCGGCCGACGCGCTCGGGGTGGTGGCCCGCGAGGTGCCCGCGACCGTCATGTCGCGCTCCGGGCTGAACGACCTGGTGGCGATCTTGCAACAGGCCGGACTGGCCACATCCAACGGTGATGCCCGTCGCGGACTGCAGCAAAAGGCCTTTCGGGCCAACGGTCGGACCCTCGAAGCAGAAAACTCCTTGTCAGAGGTGGGTTTACTGCACGGTCGCTATATCCTTCTGCGCAAAGGCAAGACGAACTTCCACCTGCTGGACGTCACCGACTAGCCCCTCGGGAAATTTCTCCAAGAAGTTTGCCCGGCGGGTTGATGGTGCCCGGCATGGTCGCTAGATTTGCCCCTCGCCCCCAACGGCCGTTCGCGGCCAACCGGGGCATCCGGCACCAACGGATCTCCTTCGGGAGGAGCGCGTGCCCGAGCTACGGCTCCTTGAAAACGGAAGAGAAGACTGAACGCCAGTGCGGGCAGTCATTCGGAGGGTGTGGCTTTGCCATTCCCGACGGAGAGGCTGTCTGTCAATTCACCATGGTCGAGCAATCGATCGTGGAACAAAAACAAATCGTCGAGCTTGTCTCGACAGAGCGGATCGCAGTTCGGCACACCTGGGCTATTCCCCCGGGTGGAATTGCGCTCTAACTCAATGAACGCAGTCATTTCGTGAGCAATCGCGAGGTGGCGAGTTCTTGACGGAGAGTTTGATCCTGGCTCAGGACGAACGCTGGCGGCGTGCTTAACACATGCAAGTCGAACGAGGTCCATGCAGTAGCAATACTGCGGAAGACCTAGTGGCGAACGGGTGAGTATCACGTGAGAAACCAACCCCGGTCTTTGGGATAACAGTTGGAAACGACTGCTAATACCGAATGCCGTCGTTGCCTCGCATGGGGCGATGACGAAAGGGCTACCGGATCGGGACGGTCTCGCGGCCTATCAGCTTGTTGGGGAGGTAACGGCTCACCAAGGCTTCGACGGGTAGCTGGTCTGAGAGGATGATCAGCCACACTGGGACTGAGACACGGCCCAGACTCCTACGGGAGGCAGCAGTGGGGAATCTTGCGCAATGGGCGAAAGCCTGACGCAGCCATGCCGCGTGAATGATGAAGGTCTTAGGATTGTAAAATTCTTTTACCAGGAACGAAAATGACGGTACCTGGAGAATAAGGTGCGGCCAACTACGTGCCAGCAGCCGCGGTGACACGTAGGCACCAAGCGTTGTCCGGATTTATTGGGCGTAAAGAGCTCGTAGGCGGTTCAGTAAGTCGGGTGTGAAAACTCTGGGCTTAACCCAGAGACGCCACTCGATACTACTGTGACTAGAGTTCGGTAGGGGAGCAGGGAATTCCTGGTGTAGCGGTGAAATGCGCAGATATCAGGAGGAACACCGATGGCGAAGGCACTGCTCTGGGCCGAAACTGACGCTGAGGAGCGAAAGCGTGGGTAGCAAACAGGATTAGATACCCTGGTAGTCCACGCCGTAAACGGTGGGCACTAGGTGTGGGTTCCAACCAACGGAATCCGCGCCGTCGCTAACGCATTAAGTGCCCCGCCTGGGGAGTACGGCCGCAAGGTTAAAACTCAAAGGAATTGACGGGGGCCCGCACAAGCAGCGGAGCGTGTTGCTTAATTCGATGCTACGCGAAGAACCTTACCTGGGTTTGACA
>JAIXWJ010000049.1 GCA_027491335.1 Actinomycetes bacterium
ACCTTGGTGAGGGACTCATCGTCCCATTCCGGAATGTGCAAGATGTCGGTGACCGGCTGCTCGGGTGCGATCCACAGCAATCCGTAACGCTCTTGGGTGAACGGGGCGGTCAGACGCGCCGGAGGCAACGTGGCGTCGGGTCCGAGAGCGGGCACGTGCGCACACGCACCATCGGCGTCGAACTCCCAGCCGTGATACGGACAACGCAGGCATCCATCCGTGACGTGGCCGTCACTGAGTCGGGCGTTGCGGTGAGGACACACGTCGAGAAACGCCTTCACGGTGTCGCTCATGCGAACCACGACGAAGGCCTCACCGACCAATTCCACGCGCGTGGGTGTCTCCCCGAACGATTCGACGCGACCGACCGGATGCCACGCTCGACGCAGTTGCGGCGAGACGTTGGTGAGCGATGTCATCGTTCTTCGCGCTCGTAGGGAATGCCCAACGCGGCCGGAGCTCCGAGGCGCCGATGCGCGAAGCGACTGGACACCAACACCAGAACCACGATGGTCATGAAGAAGGGGAGCGCGTCGAGGATGTCGCCGCTGATGTCGACACCGCGCGCCTTCAGGGTGCTGCTCAGCGACTGCAGGCCGCCGAAGAGATACGCGCCGACGAGGGCCAGGCTCGGACGCCAGAAGCCGAAGATCACCAACGCGATGGCGATCCAGCCGGCGCCCTTGGTCATGCCGTCCACCCACGTGGGCACGATCGCCAAGCTGTAGAAGACACCACCGACTCCGGCGAGTGCGCCACCGAGGATGGTGTGGATGTAGCGATAACGGATGACGCTGATGCCCATGGCGTCGGCGGTCTGGGGCGATTCGCCGACCGCTCGTAGTTGCAGTCCAATGCGCGTGCGGAACAAGTACACGGTCGACAGAATCGCGAGCAACCAGGACACGTAGGTGAGTGACGTCTGACGGAAGAGGATCGGTCCGAGGATCGGCATGTCGGCCAAACCGAACAGGTCCATGGTGCGGATCGGTCGTGGCACCGGATTCTTGGCCACTTCCCAGATGTTGGCGAAGTAACTGCTCAACCCGACGGTTCCGGCGAAGATCGTGATGGCCAAACCGGCCACTGTTTGGTTGGTCTTCAGCGTGATGCACAGGAACGCCAGAAGTGTCGAGACCAGTCCACCGGCCAGTGCTCCGACGAGAATCGACATGGTCACCGTGAACCACGCACTGCCCCCGATGTGGATGCAGGCCCAGGCGCCGGAGACACCGCCGATGAGCATCGTTCCTTCGACGCCGAGGTTCAACACTCCGCTGCGTTCGGTGAAGATTCCGCCGAGCGCCGCGAAGAACAGTGGGGTGCCGTAGAAGATCGCCGACGAGATGATGATGATCAGGATGTTCGAGTTCATGCCGTCACCGCCCCGGCGCGACGTACGTTGAACTTGATGCGGTACTTGATCAGAATCTCACCGGCCACCGCCGTGAACAAGATGAGACCCTGAAGGGTGCCCACCAACCCGCTGGGGAAGTCCGGACCCTGTAGGGCGTAACCCGCCTTGGTCAAACCGCCGATGAAGATGGCCACGGCGACCGTGGTGATCGGATTGCGTCGTGCGAGTGCGGCAACCACGATGCCGGTGTATCCATACCCAGCCATCTGCAACCCCTTGGCGTCTAGTAGTCCGCGGAAGTTCCCCACGTCGGCCGCACCACCGAGGCCGGCCAACGCGCCCGACATGGCCATGACCACCACGATGGTGGACGACGTACGAATACCGGCGTAGCGCGCGGCCTTGGGCGAATCGGCGATGACTCCCACTTCGAATCCGAAGCGCGTGCGCTTGTAGAGGAACCAGATGGTGACACCGGCCAGGATCGCGATGAGGAAAGCGATGGGCACCGCGATGCCGAACACCGTGTACGTGTTCCACGCGGCGCGGTCGGCGATGGGTTTGCCCTTGGGGAACTGCGGCGAATCGGGGTCGCGCCAGAACGACTTCGAATTGAAGATCAGGTAGTTCAACAGAATTCCGGCGAGGTAGTTCATCATCAACGAGGTGATGATCTCGTTCGTGTTGTACCGCGCGCGCAGGATGCCCACGATGGCCGAGTACACCGAACCGAACAACATTCCGGCCAGGCACGACAACGCGATGGTGAGCCCCACGGGAGTTCCGTCCAGCGAGATGCCAACCCAACTGGCACCAATGGCCCCCATGTAGAACTGTCCCTCACCACCGATGTTGATGAGTCCCATGCGGAACGCCACCGCGGCGCACAGTCCGGTGAACGCCAAGGGCGTGGCCATTTCGAGGGCACCCGAAAAGGCCCGCTTGCCGGCGAATCCACGCTCGAAGATTCGCTGATACACGTCGATGGGGTTCTTGCCGGTGACCCACAACACGATGGCGCCCAGCACGAGGGCGGCCGCCAGCGAAATCAACGGCACCGCCCAGTTCAGCCACTTTGGTTGCTCGAGACGACGCTCGAGTCGCAACGGAGACTTCATCGAACGTCCTCCTTCGCGTCGCTTCCACCCATCGTGAGGCCGATGCGTTCGCGGTCGGCTCCCTCGGCGGGAAGATCGTCGACGATGCGTCCCTCGTACATGACGAGAATGCGATCGGCGAGCGACAGAATCTCGTCGAGATCCTCACTGATCAGAAGCACTCCCACGCCCTCGTTCGCGGCGGCCACCAACCGCTCACGCACCGCTTCGATGGCTCCGACGTCGAGTCCGCGCGTGGGGGAGGCCGCGATGAGCACCTTGGGCAGCGCCGAGAACTCGCGAGCCAGCAACACCTTCTGCACGTTTCCACCCGACAGAAGTCGCACCGGTGTGGCGGTGTTCGGAGTCTTGACGTCGTACCGTTCCACCAACGTGGAGGCCTGTTCGCGAATGGCGCGACGTTGCAACAAACGGAACCTCGAGATCTGCGCGGTGCGGTAGTTCTTCAACGCGAGGTTGTCCTCCACCGAATGCCCGGCCGCCAGTCCGGTGTGCAGTCGATCCTCGGGCACGTGCGCGATGCCACGCGCGATCGCCGAGCGGGCCTTGCCCGACTTCACCTCATCGTCCATCACCGAGATGCGGCCGGCAGACGCCACTCGCATTCCGGAGATGACTTCGGCCAGTTCGCGTTGTCCGTTTCCGGCCACGCCGGCCACACCAACGATCTCGCCGCGTCCCACGGTGAACGACACCTGATGCAGCGACGCGCGCCCACGATCGTCGTTCGCCGAGATCCCTTCCACGCGCAAAACCGTCGAGGTGACATCGGCCGGGTTCTCGCGCACCACGCGCTCGAACTCCACCGAGCGACCCACCATGAGAGACGCCAATCCACGCGTGGAGGTCTCGCTGGTGTTCACGGTTCCGACTGTGCGACCTCCGCGAAGAACGGTGACGCGGTCACTGACCGCCATCACTTCGCCCAGCTTGTGCGAGATGAAAATGACCGAACGACCCTCGTCGGCCATGGCCCGCAGGGTGGCGAACAACGAACGAGCCTCCACGGGTGTGAGTACCGCGGTGGGCTCGTCGAGAATGAGAACCTTGGCCCCGCGATAGAGCACCTTCAGGATTTCGACGCGCTGTTGCTCGCCGACGCTCAGCTGCCAGATGCGTGCGTGCGGATCCACCGCCAATCCGTAGCGATCGGAGAGTTCCTGCACTCGTGCGGCCACTTCGTCCTGGTTCATGAAGAGCGAACCATTGGCTTCACCGAGAACCACGTTCTCGGCCACCGTGAAGGTGGAGACCAGCCGGAAGTGCTGATGCACCATGCCGATGCCGGCGTCGAGAGCGTCTCGGGGCGAAGAGAACTCGTATGGCCGTCCGCCGACCTCGACGACACCTTCGTCGGCGCGATACAGGCCGGTGAGAATGTTGGACAGGGTGGACTTGCCGGCACCGTTTTCGCCGAGGAGTGCGTGCACTTCTCCGGCGCGAATCTCGAGGTTCACGCCATCGTTGGCCACCACTCCCGGGAAGCGCTTCACGATTCCCGACATGCGCACAGCGACCTGGTCCGTCACCGTTTCCACCCTCCCCTGACGGCCGTGCGCCGACG
>JAIXWJ010000069.1 GCA_027491335.1 Actinomycetes bacterium
CCGACTTTGCCGGCGACCGGTTCCGACGGCCAGAACAACCTGTTCGTTATAGCAATGTTGCTGTTCGTGCTGGGCCTCGTCGTTCGTCGAACCTCGGTGACTGCCAACAAGCACTGACCTTTGCCGACAAGCACTGACCAACTGGGTCGGCGAACGGACACATTGCGTCCGTTCGCCGACCCAGTTTGCGTTGTGGGGGCTGACCGGTGGTTCCTGCGACCAGAACACCAACGGAGTTGGAAGTAATCTTCGACTGTGATCTGGTTGTTCGTCGTTTTGGCCGCCGTGGCGGTGTTCCTGATCGCGGCGTTGACGGTCGGCCGCGAGGCACGACGCCTCGACGCCGTCGCACCGCGCGCGGTCTATGAAATCGAACAAGCCGTCGATTTCGTCGCCGCCCTGTTGCCCGAGTCCACTCAGGCCCGTCTCACGCCCGAGGAACTGAACCAGCTCCTCGTGATGCACCTGAACTGGCTGCACGAGAAGGGTCTGTTGCCGGCCAAGGCCGTCGATCAACGACAGAACATCGATTCACCAATCGTGATCGCCGAAGACTCCTTGATCGGTTATCTGCTGGGTGAATCCGAACGGGCCGGTATTCAGATGTTGGAAGACGTCGACATCGTCGCGGTCACCGAAGCGCACTTGGCGTATTTCGACGCCATCGGCGCGGTCGGCCCTCGAGCAGCAAACCCAGGGTGACGAGCACGCCGAGGATGCTGGCCCACGCGCTCGGTGTCACCCAACGGGGTCGGTAGCGCCATTCGATGACATGCCTTCCCTCGGGAACTACCACCCCCATGTACAGCCCATCCACGTTCAGCACGGCGTGATGTTCTCCGTCGACCGAAACACGCCAGCCGTCCAATGCCTGTCGTGGCAGGACCACCAATCCGGTGCGGTCGAGGTTCACCTCGATACGCACGTGTTCCGGGTTGATCGTGCTGATCGCGACTCCGAGCGGTTGGCATGCGGATTCGCAACGCAAGATGGCCGATGATCGATCGACGATGGCTGTGTTCTGGAATTCGGCGAAGTTGGTGCGCAACGCGTCGGCGGGCTCACCTTCGACGATGTCGGAACTCCAGTACACCCACGCGGCTCCCAACCATGCGGGATTCTCCCAGACCGTGAATCGATCATCGTTGGCCACGGGTCCGATCCATTCGGGAACCAATTTTGTGGGGTCATCAGCGACGTCGAGAACCACGTGACGAACTCCGAGACGAGCCAAACGCTCGGCATCCAATCGATCGGGAAGTGCGTTGCGAAGAGGGAAGTCGTACGCCGGTGTCTCGCTGAATCGTCGAAGTGACATACCCCATCGTCGAGTCACCTGTACTCCGCCGTCGTATCCATCGATCGATGAAATGTCGAACATCGCGTTGGTGTTCGGGCGAAGCGCCGGAACCAAGTAGGTGGGAGGGCCACCATCGTCAGTGAGAGCGAGGGTGAATCCAACGGTGGATGCCAGATAGTCGGTGTCGGCCGCGATCATGTCTTCGATGGCGACATCCGAGACCACGTCGTGAACAACGGACGACCGATCGAGCAACAGCATCTCGATGGCGAGAATGAGAACCAGGACTCGGGCGAGGCGTTCGCGAGTGGATGTTGCGCCCCCCAACGAGAGCCGGAAGGCGACGAGAACAAGCCCACCGGAAACGAGCCAGGCGATCTTCGTTTTCGTATCACCGGACTGAATGGGCGTCGACACGACCAGGATCATGATGATTCCGGCGGTTCCCAACGTGATGCGAAGCGTGAGGCGACTGATGCTTTGCCGAACCAAGTCGACGGCGTGACCGACGAACAGGGCGATAATCAACGAAACCACGATCAGCCAACGCGAACTAACGCGCGCTTGATCGAAGCCCGGCAAGAGGTGGAATGCGACGCGGAAGACCGGTGTGCGGGGTCCGAGAGACCAGACGAGACCGATCATCGCCACCAGCACCAAGGGCAGAGCCCAGGTTCTGGTGTCTCGATGTCGAAGAGCGACGGCAATCGCGGTGGCTGCCATCAGTACGGCGACGACGCCGAGGTACGTGATGGATTCGAATGTTCCGGCGAAGACGTCCGACCGACCGGCGAAAACGGTTCCGAATATGGCTTGTAACGACGAACGTGCCTTCAAGATGAGCGCACCATTCTGCAATGTGCCGAGTTCGCGACCCTCGGAAAAAAAGGAATCTCCGGTGGCGGCCAAGGCCGCCACCAGTTGAAGCGCACATGTGAGTGCGCTCGCGGCCACGGCGGCTCCGAGAGACGCCAGGGATCGCCAACGATGATGACTACCGATCAACAGTCCGACCGCGAACACACCGCTGGTGAAAACGAGTTCGTAGGTCATTTGTGGATGTCCGCTGAGAATCGCCATGCTGAGGGCGATGGACAACAGGCCGATGTAGGTGCGTCGCGTGGGATGAGCGATCACCATGCGGACGAAAGCCAAGACCCACGGAAGCCAGGCAATCACCATGATTTGTTCCACTTGGATCGATTTGGTGGTGGAAGCACCGCAGAGAACTGCCACGATGCCGACAGAGGTGGCCGCGAGACGTGACATCCCGAGTCGACGGGCGAGAAACACCATTCCGAACCCGAGAATCAGGAGGTGACTGGCAGCCAACATGTTCAGTCCGCGCGTGGGATCGAACAGATACGAGAGCCACCTCAGCGGTGACAAAACTCCGGTCTGCGGATTGCCGAGATGCGGGACGCCGCCGAAGATGTTGTCGTTGATCAACGGCAATCGACCGTCGAGGAAAGCGCGCTTTCCGAGGATCCAGTTGGGCGCCGAATACGTGCCCGTGTCGAACGCCACCACGAAATTCGATGGCCACCAGAAATGCCGAGTCACCCAGGTGGTGACAGCAAGGACGATGAAGTACGGAGTTCCCCGTCGCCTCATGACGACGTTTCGAGTTCGACTGCGCGGATTCGGCGACCTTCACCGATGCCGTGCCGGATGTAGTGCAGCAGCGGATGCGCCCCGCCGGCGGCCACGTCCTTGTAACGCTTCAAGTACCACACCGCGTCGAAAGCCTCGCTCGGCTGGCGGCCCTCCAGTGGGCCATAGAAGAAGTAATGCGTGGCTGGATCCCAGCCCGCTTCGGCAACGTCGGGATGCCGATCCAGATACCACTGGGCGTCGAAGAACTCGCTATCGCGAATCTCGCTGATGGCCTGTTTCTGGTCGCGCAGAACCGAGAACCTCAGGCTCACGATCAACCGCGCTCGGCGCACGATCGTCTTGATTCGTCGGGCTCGTCGAGGGGACAGTCGCCCGGCAACGAATCGACGCAATCGAAGCACCACCGCCGACGGCTCTTTCACCACCCGAGGCTCGAACACCTCCAGGATCTCCTTGTTCGCAGGCCACACGCGGAATGTGCCGACGAATCGAATCGGCATCGTCGGAGGTTCGAATTCGTATCCGTAGATACCGAAGTACTCGGTGAAGAATTCGTCGACTTTCTTCAGTGATCCGTTCGTGGCCACACCGCCGTGGATCTGGTGGAACGTGGCCTCACCCAACAAAAGTGTGGGGATGGTGTTCGGGGCCTCGCAGGCTCGCCGCCACATGTCGAGGTTCACCAGTCCACCCCCGGCCGAGACGAAGCGTTCCTCGTAACCACCCAACTCGTTCCACAACGAGCGCCACATGAACAAGCTGTTGCTCTCGGCCACCGGATCGAACCATGTGGGCCCGGATGATTCATCGAAGACGGACACCGTGAACAAGTTGTACCCGTTGTCGGTCCAGCCACTTTCCTCGAGCAAACGATCCTCGACGGACTGGTCGTAACCCTCTAGTGCGGATTCCCGTTGGAACTTGGGTCCGAGGTAGCGCCCTCGCGAGCCCACGAAGGCGCGCTCGTCGTGCAGGAGGGCACTGCGGGCGTTACGGATGAGCCCGGGTGAAGCGATGCGGGCCCCGTCGATGTACACGCAGATGATCTCGCCTTTGGCCAACGAGGCTCCGTGATTGATCGCCGCCACTGGACTATGGGTGGGGTTCGCCATGTTCACCACGGTCAGATTCAGATTCAGATCGGCGAACGATTCCGCGGTCGGTGGAACCTTGGAGCCGTTGTCCACCAGAATCACTTCGTATTCGTCGCGACTGACGCCGTGTTGATACGCGGGCGAAAGCGAGTGGAGGGTTCGAGGGATCTCCCGCGTCATGTTGTAGCTGATGACGACGACGGAGACGAACGGGGTCATCGTCCGCGCACCTCGCGCAGTTTCGGGCGTGCCAACAGTTCACGAATCTGATTCAGGCTCTCGGACATGCGGGTCGTTTCACGACGCTTGCGAACGATCTTCAGGATCTTCTTCATGACCTTGGCGCGAGCGTCGATCTTCCCGGTTCGATCGACGATGGATCGGGGAACATCGGTCATGTTGTCGATGGCATCATCGATGATGGTGTCGAAGTTGTCCCACAGAACGTTGTTGGTGGGGTCGAGTCCGAGAACCATGAGGCTCCCGGTGGGTTCGGTGTCGACGGGTAGAACGATCAAATCGGGGCGATGGCGTTCGAGGATGGGGATGATTTTCCAGATGTCACCGGTCCAGTAACGAGATTGACGAATGCGCTCGCCTTGCAGTGGATGTGCGGGGTAGATGTCGTCGACGATCACCACCGAGCCGGCATGGCAGAAGCGCTCCATGTTCATGAAGTCCTTCAGAGCGAACTCGATTTGGTGCATGCCGTCGATGTAGCAGAGGTCGATGGACTTCATTGCCGTTGTATCGGCGAGACGGAAGAAGTCGTCGCTGGTGGTGAGGCTCACCGCGTGGTGGGCGGGGAGAGCCTCGGACAATTGAGGTGCCGGATCGATACCCAATGCCGGACATTGGGCGAACTTCAGGCTTGCGCCGTATTCCACGCCGATCTCGGTGTAGAAGCGGGGTCGGACGTGTTCGTGCAGGTCGACGAGGAACTGGTAGCAGTCCAGCGTTCCGGCCCCATGCTCCACCTCATCGGGAACTCCGGGAGGAAACGTGTTCTGGACGGGTGTGGCCAAAGCGAGCGTGAGATCGGGGGAGTGGCGGCTCGCCGAGGCACCGAAACAGAACGACGTGATGGTCTCGAAGGAGGGACCGAACGGGCTCACCCATACGTCGGTCCGCGCGTCTCGATCGGGTTGCCAGCCCACCACGGGGGCTCCCGCGACGACGAGCACGCCGTTGGCGGTGAGAATCGACCGAAGCCGACCGAGCAGCAATGTCGAGGCGGGCACGTCGGGCCCCACGATGACCACGTCGATGGTGGCTGGGGAGATGTCACCGGTATCGGGCCGGACGTTGCGAACCTTCGCGTCCACGCCCGTGAACACCGATGCGTAAGCGGGACCGGTTCCGTCCCCGACGATGAGGACTTGGAGTCGATGTGGGGATCGGAAGTGAGGTTGGTTGATGACGTTCGACTTCAGGGCGACCCGCAGATTGTCCAACGAAGAAATGAAGTTCACCACGGGGCCTCGCCAACCTTGTTTCGACGCCTCATTCTAATCGAGAGGCTGTTGGTGGCTCAGACCAACAGTGGAAGCTGATCGAGCGGGTAGCACGATGGGGCGAAGAACCACGCTTCGATGGCGTAACGCGGCTTGGTCATGCCGGGCAAAGTTGACGTTCGGTGAAGATTCATCTCGTCGAAGACGATGGCGTCACCAGTCTTGAAATGCAGGTGAGTTGGTTCCCCGCCCCCACACGCCTCGGCAATCTGACGGGAACTCACGGACCAATCGAAGATGGCCCCCTCGGTGCCCGTGGGAACGATGTAGTTCAAGCGTCGGGGAACCATGTCCATCGACGGTGCATCAACTCCACAGTCGGAGAGCGCGATCCAGATATTCATGGTGCGTATTCCTTCACCGAGGAACGCACCGTCCTGATGCCATCCATGTTCACTTGGTTGATCATGGGGAACGCGTCGAAGCGATGTCTTCTTCACTGACAGGGCGGGAGGCTCTCCGAGATAGTCACCTGCAAGTGCGTCGATTCCATTGGCCGCAAAGACCTCGAGTAAATCGAACATTCCTCGAGGTGAGTCCGCGGCGAGTTCTGCGCCCGTTTCGCGAAACCATTGTCGATCGAAGTCGTGGTCATTGTGGGCGGAAGAAGGTCTGAACGGTGCGAACCATGGAGTCGTCACGTTCCGCGGGGCACCGTCCATCGCGCGGTCATGCTGTTGATAGGCCATGTCGATCGTGGCGCGCAGTCGTTCTGCCTCGATGTTGTTCAGAAGACCACGGATGATGATCGAACCGCAGGTGAGAACCCCATCGCGAATGACCTCGGCCGAAACGTCACCCTTATCAATCTCCGGAATTCCGCTCTGGTTTGCGAAGGTGTCCGAAGGGGTCGGTGGCCAGGATTCAAAACGGCTCGTGGCAGTGGTTCGGAAGAAACCTTCGTAGCGAATCCGCACGAGCTCCTCCTCCAACCGAGGTGAAGCCTTCCGGCGATTCTCACTGGTCAAAGCGTCGATGGCGCGCCGCGCATTCCCCGTTCGTAGCAGTCTCCTCGATCGACGAATGACGATCCTGTCGCGCAGATTGGCTGGCATCAACACGATGTCAAGTTACCGTCTACCGAGAACCCGTGCCGGGACACCCACCACGGTTGCGTGAGCTGGAACATTATCAATGACGACAGCATTCGCACCAACCGTGCAGCCTTGTCCGAGCGAAACGGGTCCGAGAACCTTGGCCCCGCTGCCAACAGTCACGTTTTCGGCCAGAGTCGGTCCATGAATGATGCCTGCCTTGAGCCCGATCGTGACCCACGGAAAAACTACGGCGTTCGCGCCGATGGTGGTGAGTCCGTCGATGACCACTTGGCCGTGTGGCAAATACAAGCCAGGAGCAATGACAACTGGATCGCCAATACACACCTGCGAGCGCCTCATCGCTACTCGGTGCAGAATTCTGGGCAGTAGTGGTACGCGGAATCGTTGTAGGCGTGCTTTCGCTCGATAACACATCTGTGAAAGGAATGCGTCAGCCACCCACGACAATCGAATTATCTGCCACAGCAATCCGAGTGGCCCGAATTCTTTGCGGTACTCCATGCGAAGCGTCAACGTGGCGCGCGCATCGGCCGCCACTGCGCGGAAAAAAGGTGGGTGAGCCCGCCGTCGTGCACTCATCAACTCCGCAGCAGAGGTCATGTCAGATCATCATGTTCAAGGTGGTGACGATCTTGTTCCCCACAGCCACGTCTCCGGCCAATTCCACCGAACCGAGCATCGTTCCGGGCGCTCGGCGGCCGGTGGCCAGAACGAGAAAAGTCTCGGTGTCCATGGTGAGGCGGGCGAGAGGGGCTTCGGGTTCCACATCGGTCAGCGATGCTCGACCGTCGGCCACCGAGCAGATGATGTGCCGCTGCACGCCGCCGGTGATGTCGATCACCACACTGTTGCCGTCGGGGGTGCCGGCACGCTTGCCCACCACGATCGGGATGGTGCGAATGAGTCGGTCGATGGTGTGCTCGGCAGCCGGGCCCGACAGGTGGCCGGGTCTGCCCACCGCGCGACGCATGTCCTGCTCGTGCACCCAGCAATCGAGGACTCGTATATGCAAGAAGTCGGCCACGGTGCCCGGGCCGGTGGGAGTCATGGCGGGAACGTCGAAATACGCGTCGTCGGCGGTGCGCAACGTGTTCAATCTTGCGGCGGCGATGTCGTTCCATTCGGCGAGCACCTGAGCGCCAGTCAGACCTCGACGTGAATCGATCTCGTTTTCGTTCGCTTCACCGATGGGGTTCTTCACATGATCGCGCGGGCCGGCACTGTGGCTGGTCCCCGGAAGTCCGTTCAACACACGTTCGATGCCGACGAGGTGGGCGAGATTGTCTTGCACCGTCCAGCCCGGGCAATCGGTGGGGCTCTTCCATTCGGTTTCGTTCAGTTGCGAACCGAGGTCGGAGAGCGACGCGAAACACGCGGCCAGTTTGTCGATGGTGTCGGTGGGAATCATGGAACTCCTCAGGGTGCCGGGTTCTGAACACTTTGCCAGTCACGTCCTTGTAGATAGGGCGTGAAGGCACGACCGATGAATGCGATGTCGTCGGCGGTCTTGGGGGTCTTGATTTCGTACAGACCGGTGATGCGCGTGTAAGCGACGGTGACGTCCCACAAGGCCATGGCATCTTCGCCCAGCGGGGCGGGAACCACCACCGGCCCAAAAACAGCCTTCTCGGGGCGATCGGTGGTCGAGGGGAAGACGATGATCGGCACGCCGAAACCCCCGTAGGCGTTCACCGCATGGAAGTGATCGGCCTTCACCTCGTAGTGGGTGGTGTCGTCGGCTAGCGCTTCATCCCAATCGTCTGCCACTGCACCAATGTCGACGAGAAGTTGACGGGCGACCTTGGGATCGTGCGGCTTGCGCCCTTCCTCGTGGAGTGTTCGTCCACACGCCAGATACCACGCGTCGCACAGTGCTGCGTCGCGGCGTCGAAGCCGTGCCGCGACTCTCATGGGACTCCAGCCGTAGCCGATGGGGCGCTCCCACGGGTGCTTCTTGCCCTCAGGTCGGTTGATTTCCTCGAGGCTGAAGAACTTCCAGTTGATAATCAGGCCGTTCTGACGTCGCACGTCGCGGATCCAGAGTGAAGTCTGATACGCGTAGGGGCACATCGGGTCGAAATAGAAGTCGATCTGAGAGTGAATGTTCACACGTACCTCCAAGTCCAAAACACATCATGCCACGAATCGCGCTAGAGCCAACCGAGCCTTCGAAACCGGAACAGATCGCTGTAAATGATGTCCAGCCAGACGATGTCGCCGAAGACAAAGTCCGAGGGCACTCTGTTGAAGAGATCGGGATCGGCCAACTCGGTTGTCAGTCGATGCCTGGTGGATCTGGCGAAATCCATGTCTTCTTGATGTCGGTCGTACTTTTGGAATGCGGTCGAGACGACGAGGAGTAGAACCAACGCTCCGACGAGGACAGCAAGTGTCGGCCGATTCACACGATGTCTCTCGCGGAATTTCATCACCAACACGTTCAGGCCGAGTCCCGCTATTGGGAGCAAGAGAATCGCCAGCACCGAAACATAACGACTGGGGATTTCCTGGCGAAAGATCTTCAACGTCGCGAAACCACGCGCCCATGCAAATCCGACGAGGTAGATAAATGATGCTCCAACTGCGCAAAGTGCATAAAGACGTTTGCTTCCTCCTTGACGAATCAGTTTTGTAATTCCGATGGAAAAGAGGGCTGCGATCACGAGAAACGTCGGAAAGTTCGCCGTTTGCCAGATGGTTCTGGAGAGCGATTTCCATCCGAATTCGGCGAACAGAGCCAAGTTCCGGTCCTGCGGGTAGGCGCCTCCAATCGGCCATCGGTAGGCGTCATCTCGGCGTTGATACGTGGCGTACCATAGGACGTAAAGAACCAGTGGGACACACGCGATCATCATCGATCGCCATCGTCGTCGCACCGCAAGGATCGCAACGGAGATTGGCACCACAGCCACGCAGATGGACTGAATGAGAATCGCCAGAATCACCAGACCCACACCAACCAATTCTTTTCGAATGGGTGGTGAAGGTGCGACAACAATGGCGAAGTGGCACATCAGGAGGGACAAGCAAATGGCGAAGATTGCTTCGGGCGCCCAGTAACCAACCCGATCGAAAGCTCCCCATACGAGAAAGAATGGTGAGACCACGGCTGCTGCGATGGGGGCGACACCGATCCTGCGCGAGTATTTGAATATCACCCAAGCGACGAAAGTGTTGGCGCACAGCACGGAAATGAGCCAGGGAAGGTAATCGCGCAATCCAAAAATCGATGCGATGCCAACGTCCCACACGACCATTCCGGCCATGAGGTGCTCGTTGTGTCGACGTAGCAGGAAGTCATCGAGACCATCCGTCGCAAGAAGATCGAGGCGAGTGCCGAAGAACGCCCAGTCATCGATGATCAGATAAAAATCGTTCCGATAGGTGACGATTTGCCACGCGGCGCAGATCACGATGAGTGTCCAGAAGACACGCTTTGCGGTATCCGGAGCCTGACTCGAAAGATCTGTCTCCATTCAGCTTTATCCTAATTCTCGGGAGGCCTCGTGGAGATGAGCTTGGCTACACTTCGTGCGATGGAACGACCCGCGAAATTCGAGCACACACGCTTCCTCGGAGACAAACGCACTCAATTGGTGTACGACCTCGACACCTGGGCCGATGAGGCGATCATCGACGAAATCGTGAGCGCCGAGACCGGCCTGTGTTTTGGTCCGGACACGTTGGCCGAAGCCCGAAATCGCGGATACACGTTGGCGACGCCGGGCAAAACACGACGTCATCGTCGGCCGCGGGCCTAAGGCAACGATCGCCGATGCAGAGCAACGGCACGATTGAATCCCGCGGTCTCAGTTTGCCGTCGTACTTGGCGCGTCCTGCTGGGCGCACCGAGGCCTTGCCGGGCGTCATCATGTGTCACTCATTCCCGTTCGGTCCCTTCGATGCTCGACACTCGGCGAGCACCTTTCCCGAGTTGATGGATCGCATTGCCAACGAGCTGGGATTCGCAGCAATGTGCTTCACGTTCCGGGGATGTGGAGATAGCCCCGGGGATTTTTCGTTGCAAGGTTGGGTGGACGACCTTCGAGCCGCCATCGATCACATGATCGCCGAGGCTCAGCCCACAGGTTTGTGGTTGGTGGGCTCGAACACCGGCGGTTCGCTGGCCATGTGCGTGGCGGCCGATGACCCCCGAATACGCGGCTGCGCGTTGTTGGGGCCGCGCGCCGACTTCGACGACTGGGCCGCGCAACCTCGAAAGTTTCTCGACCACTGCCGCGAGGTGGGTTCGGTTCGCACGCCTCGCTTTCCGTCGGACTTCGACGAGTGGACGCGCGAACTACGTCGCTTCAGGCCCGTGCCGGCGGCACAACGTTTCGCACCTCGACCGTTGTTGCTTCTGCATGGCGATGATGACGAGAGTGTTCCGGCCAGTGATTCGCGACAGCTGGCGGAATCCCATGGAGCAGCCGAGATGCGCGTGATCGATGGTGCGGGGCACCGGTTGCGTCACGACCCTCGTGCCATGGCAGTGCTGTTCGGTTGGCTCGACCGGCAACGGCTGGGTGATGAGTAACCGTTTGGATCTGAGGGATGTCAACCAGTGTTGGCGTGAGATGATTCGAATCGTGTCTTGAGGCGCAAGCATTTTGATTCGACGAATCTCCATGACAGGAATGTGCACAACGCCGAAGCGCCGTATCCGAGCAAGAGACGGAAAGACTGGGGGTACTGGGACATGTGTCGTCCGATTCCCAGAAAAATCACATGGTGATAGAGGTACAGGCCGTAAGAGTATTTTCCGAGTGACACCAATGGGCGCCACTGCAACACACGGTTGAATGCCCAACCACCCGAGGCCGCACCCAGCACACCGAGTCCAGCGAACACGGCAGTTCGAGTGAAACCGATTTCGAACAAGTCGGATGGTGGCGAAGCGAATTTGTAGTAGATGATTCCGATGAGCCCCGCTGAGGCGAGCAGCGAAGTGACCGCAGTCCGGATCGAAAAGTATCGATAGATGATCGCAAACGCTGCCCCAACCAACATCGAATCGATGCGAGTGTCGGTTCTGATGTAAACGAAGAGCCAGTTGGCGCCGCCCTGGTAGAGGTCGATTCGTCGGGCTGCGATGATCACTATTGCCGTGATGATTGCCAGCAACTTGACGGAGCGATTCTTTACGAGAACAGTGAGGCCGAGTATGACCAGCGGCCAGACGATGTAGAACTGTTCCTCGACGGCGAGGCTCCACAGGTGACCGAGGTCGGGATTCGTCGCGGGAAGATTCCACACCGTCGCCCAGTTCGCGATGTAGAAAACGGCGCTGTACGTGGTTCGCCATTGCGTATGCAGAGACACGTCCCCAGAAATCAGAACGAACACCCAATCGAGTGCGAGCATCACGTAGAGCGCGGGCAGGAGTCGCAGAGCCCGACGAGCGTAGAAGTAACGGAGGACCGTGGTTCGCTTTCCGCGTCCTGCCGAGCGATCTGCTAGATCACGCAAGAGAAGGCTCGAGATCAGAAACCCGCTCAGGACAAAGAACAGGTCAAGACCCAGGTAACCAGGTTCGAAGATTCGATTGACGAACCACGAGTTGGTCATATAAACGGCTTGAGGGTCTGAATTCACCAGATAATGCGTATGAGCGAGAACGACCTGGAGAATTGCCAGTCCTCGTATGCCGTTGAGAGCGGAAACGTCCCGACCGAGGTCTCGGGGGGTTCGAGCTTGTTTGTCTGAAGCCACCAGCCGACATTAGAACCGAGGCGGGTGGCACCCTGAACTTGTTGCTACTCGCGCATCCGCGACTGGTGCCAATTTGCGGCGGAGGCAATGATTTTGGACATGTCGAGCGAACTCGTCCACCGTAGGACGAGATGGGCTTGCGACGGATCCGCGTACACCGTGGCCGGGTCGCCGGGACGACGTCCCACCACCTCGTACGGGACTGGTCGACCCAACGCACTTTCTGTCTCGCGAATGATCTCCATCACGGAAACACCGCAGCCGGTGCCCAGATTCAAGGTGACGTTGTCTTGTCCCGCGGTCAGGTGGTCGACGGCTTTCGCATGGGCGATCGCGAGATCTTCCACGTGGATGTAGTCGCGCACTCCGGTGCCGTCGGGAGTGGGGTAGTCGTTCCCGAATACCTTCACCGGACCGCTGGCGCCGAGGGCAGCCTTCATCACCAACGGCACGAGGTTCGTGGACATATCCCAGTTCTCGCCAAGAACTCCATCGCTGCTGGCCCCGGCGGCGTTGAAGTAACGCAGGCTGACCCACCGGACCCCATGGGTCTGGCCGTGCCAATGAATCACCCGCTCCATCACGGCTTTGGTTTCGGCGTACACGTTCTCGGGTTGCAGCGGGGCGTCCTCGCGGATCGGTAGCGAGTCCGGGTTTCCGTACACGGCGGCCGACGAGGAGAAGACGATTTGACGAACGTCGGCCTTCAGCATTCCCTCCAACAAGTCGACGGTGCCTTGGACGTTGTTGCGCCAATACTTTGCGGGATCAATCATGGACTCGCCGACGCTTTTGTACGCCGCGAAATGGATGACGGACTGGACCTTGTGCTTTCGGCACACCTCGGCCACCAATGCCGAATCGCTGATGTCACCCTGTACGAAAGGCGCCCCTAACAACGCGTCTCGATTGCCTCGTTCCAGTGAATCCAACACGATCACGTCGCGTCCTTCGCCGCGCAGTTGGCGAACCGTGTGGGAGCCGATGTAGCCAGCCCCTCCGGTGACGAGGATGGTCACGACATGTCCTCATGCGATCGAAAGTGTTCGATCATCAGAGCCAGTCCTTCGCGCAGGGCAACGGACGGTTCCCAACCGAGGGCGGACCTTGCCAACGTGATGTCCGGGCAGCGTTGCATGGGGTCGCCCTCCCGCTCGGGCGGAAGTGGAACGGAGACGATCGGACTGTTCGAGTTGGTGAGCTCCCTAACCAACTCCGCCAATTCTCGCATCGTGAATTCACCGGGGTTGCCGATGTTGACCGGCGAGGTGATGTCGGAGTCGAGTAGAGCCATCAAACCGCGAACTTCGTCGCTGACGTGGCAGAAGGATCGTGTTTGATGTCCCTCGCCATGAAGAGTGAGCGGCTGCCCGGTGAGTGCCTGTACCACGAAGGTGTTGACCACACGACCATCGTTCGGTCGCATGCGCTCGCCGTAGGTGTTGAAGATACGAACGATACGGATGTCGAGCCCATGCACGCGGTGGTAGGCCATCGTGAGAGCCTCGCTGAATCGTTTGGCTTCGTCGTAGCAACTGCGCGGCCCAGTGGAAGACACGTTGCCCCAGTAGGACTCGGGTTGGGGATGAACCAACGGGTCTCCGTACACCTCGCTGGTGGAGGTGAGAAAGAAGATCGCTCGATCAGCGAGCGCTCGATCGAGCAAACGTCGTGTGCCCGTGCTGCCGACGGCGAGAATCTCCAAAGGCATGGTCGCGAAATCGTTCGGCGACGCCGGACTGGCGAAATCCAGAACGGCATCGAATCTTTCGGCGAGCGCCGGATGAGCGGGCCACTCGATCGTGATGTCGTGTTCGATCAGCGTGAAAGACGGGTTGTTGGCGAGGTGGGCCACGTTCTGCCGGCGGCCGGTACACAAATTGTCGATCGCCACCACTTCGTCGCCGCGGGCTAGCAAGGCGTCGGCCATGTGCGAACCAATGAACCCCGATCCACCGGCCAACAGGACGCGCATCTCAGCGCCCGATCCCTTGATGGACGAAGCCGGCTTTCTGCCATTGATTTCGATTCAGGAGGTTGCGGGCATCGACGACGACCTTCGCTTTGCACACCGCACCCACTGCCACCGGATCGATCCACTTGAACTGATCCCATTCGGTGAGCACCACCAGGACGTCGGCATCCTGACAGGCAGCGACGGGGTCCGAGGCGATCGCGACACCGTCCGGCACTCCGATGCGAGGTCGATCGACGGTCGGATCAAAAACGGTCAAACGGGCGCCGGCCGCCAGCAAGCGTTGGCAAATTGCGACGGCGGGAGAGTCCCGGAGATCGTCGGTTTCGGCCTTGAACGTCAGCCCCCACACTGCGACTCGCTTACTCGTCAGATCACCGCCGGCGGCGAGGCGAACCTTTGCTGCCACTCGATCGAACTGCTGATCGTTGACGGCGATCACGCCATCGAGCAACTCGAAGTCGTAACCCGCTTCTTCGGCGATCTTGATGAGTGCGCGCGAGTCCTTCGGAAAACAACTGCCACCCCAGCCCGGACCCGGGCG
>JAIXWJ010000057.1 GCA_027491335.1 Actinomycetes bacterium
CGCCGTTCGAGGCTTTGATCAGTAGGCTCTCGCGGTCGATTGGAATTTCATGAAAATGTTGCCTCGTATGGCTCGTCCCGGAATCTTCGTGCTCGGTGGTCTCGCTCTATTGATCGGGTGCTCGGGCGACGGCCCGGATTACACCTTGGACTTGAGCGACCCCGGTATCTGCGTGGACAACAAGACCAACCCCGATCCCGTGTTGTTCGATCCAAGCAACGGTGACCTGTACGCGGTCCCGGAGAACCACTCGATCGCCGAAGGCGAGGACGGTGAGTACATCGTCACCACCCTCGATGGCGAGAAGGAATATCGCTACCCGACCTGTCCCGAGGCGGTCGTGACGACCCCCGATAGCCAGCCGGAGGAAACCGAGGACACCCTCGTCGACGAGTCGACCACGACACAGGCCGTGGACACCACCGCCGATGTTCCCACCACTCAGGCGAACCGGACCTCCACCACGGTGCGAAGCAACGCGACGTCGACCTCGGCTCCTCGTTCGACCTCGACCATGGCTCCCTACGGTGGCACGACGACGACCAGTTACGTGCCGCAGGGACCGCCCGACGGCACCTGGATTCGAAACGACAGCCGCTGCCGTTGGCTGGGCGCCAGTACTTGCGGCGTCTACAGCGGAGGAAACGGTCAATGGGAAGAAGCCGGACCGTCCGGCGGACCCGGTAGCACCTTCACACCGATCGCCGGCACCTCCGGACAGATCGCCTACAACCTTCTTTCCGGCAACACGATTCTGAGCTGCGACTGGAATGGTTCAGGTGAGTGCGGCTTCTATTTCACCGGCACTCCGGGAACGTTGACGATGGGTCCCGTGGGCTGATTGGGTCGAACCACGTAGGGTCGGGTTCCATGGATGAGCGGATGAACGGCGGGTCGAAGCGCTGGGACCGAGTGGGCATCGTCATGGGTGTCTTCGTCTTTGCGGCCGGTGTTCAGCACTTCGTGAACCCGACCTTCTTCGACGACATCGTTCCGCCGTGGTTGCCGCCCAGTGAACGCTTCTGGACCTACGCCAGCGGAGTCGCCGAGCTCATCATCGGTGCCATGTTGTTGATTCCTCGGTATCGCCGTCAGGGTGCTCTGGCCGCCATCGCACTCTTCATTGCCGTGTACCCGGCGAACATTTACATGGTGTGGGATTGGCGCGATCGCGAGCTCTCGGAGCGTCTGGTGTCGTATGGTCGACTGCCCTTGCAGTTCGTGATCATCTGGTTGGCGTGGAAAGTCAGTGTCACGCGACGACCGTCGACGGCGCGGTGAAATCGCGCGCCAACGACTGGGGTCGGGTCCTTCGATGGTCCATCGTGATTGTGCTGTTTCTGCCTTTCGTCGTCTTGTTGATCCAACAACTCACCGAGTTGTCCGATCGGCGCCTTCCGTGTTGTGACTATTCGGCGCTCGAGTTGGGCACTCGCGCGTTCCTGCGCGGTGAGCAACTCACGGGCATGTATTCCCGCGAGGGATGGCGCCATCCCGGACCGATCACCTTCGCGTGGTCGTCGCTGGCCCGAGTTCTTCCGGGCAACGGCTTCGCCGAGCATCAGGTGGCCGCGGTTGCCGTGCACATGGCCGCGTTGGCGATGGTGGTGTGGGCGTTCCGCAAGCGCCTCACGTCGATGGCATTCATGGTTGCCATCGCCGCGTTGGTTGCCTTCGTGTGGCGCTTCGATATCGATCACTTCCGTGAGCCGTGGAATCCGTTCACCGCGATGTCGTGGGCCATGTTGGCCGTGGTGTTGGCGGCCGGGTTCGCCACGTCGGGCGGATGGGCCTGGCTGACCGGATTCGTGGTTATCGGATCGTTCGCCGTGCAGACGCACGTCGGAACCGCACCGTTGGTGGTGATCGCCTCGCTGATCGTTCTTCGCGAGGTGCGTCGTCGTTGGCGCCACGATGGGCGCCGGTCGGCGTTGGCGCGAACCACCGTGCTCGGTTTGTTGATCTGGTTGCTCCCCCTCATCGACCTGGTGCGAGGTGATGGGAATCTTTTCGATGTGGCCACCGGCACCGACCGCGGTTGGGCATCCGGCGACGTGTGGAACACGGTCATTCGGTTGATCGGACTCGGGCCGTCGGCGATGGGTCGATACTTCGGCCCGTCCAGTCCGTACATCGAGGCCGGAGACGTCGGTGTGTTCGAGATCCTCATGTTCGTACTCGCCGTGTCGTTGTCGTGGATGGTGTGGCGGGCCCGACATCGTGCACCGTTCGCGTTCATGGTGACGGTGTTGTCATGGGCTGGTGTCGCGGTCACCGTGGTTCTGATCCAAACCACATCGGGACCGTTCTACCGTTATCTGTTGTTGCCGGTCGCCGGATTGTCGGCGTTGATCTGGATCATGGGCGTGGTGGTCGTGGTCGAATCCGTCGCATCACGAGCACCGCGTTCGTTGGTGCCGGCACTGGCCACATCGATCGCTGCGTTGTTGGGAGTCCTCGCGGCCGTCGGTGTCGATTCCGAGCATCTGGTGGGTCGATACGGAGACGCCGACATCGATCGCGCCGTGAACGAAGTGCGTGAGAACTGCGACGACCTTCCCGACGAATTGGTCGTGCAGGTTTCCGACGCGGGCGACGAGATCGCGTGGAGCGATGCGATGCCCGTGATCGTGGCTCTCGATCGCTGCACGTCGGTCACCGTCATGGGAATCACCGGCTTCATCGCCGGGCCCGGCTTCGAAGCCGACGACGACGTGGTGCCCAACTTCTTCATCGAAGGGTTGGGATGGTCGGCGTACGCACCCGACTAGGCGGCGTTCGATCGACGGGCCACGCGCGTGTCATCGTTCTCGCGACTGGCCACCGACACCCGGTTGCGTCCGCCGTTCTTGGCGTCGTACAGCGCGGTGTCGGCCCGGTCGAACAGCGCGTCCATCGTCTCCGCACCCACACGGGTTGCCACTCCGCACGACACCGTCACCGACAGCGGACCGGCGGGAGTGGAGATGATGGTCGCGGCCACCGTCTCGCGGAGACGTTCGCCGACCATGGTGGCGGTTTCCACGTCGGTGTCGGGCAGGAGCAACGCGAATTCCTCGCCCCCGAGACGAGCCACCGCGTCGGTGGAACGACTGGAGGACATCAGGATGCGACCGACGGCGGCGATCACGGCGTCGCCGGCTCGATGACCATGGACGTTGTTCACCTCGCGCAGCAGATCGAGATCGACCAACACCAGCGAGATCCGGTGCATGCCCCGTTCGGCTCGTTCCCATTCGTGATCGGCCACTTCCTCGAAGCCGCGAGGGTTCAACAGTCCGGTGCGCGAATCGGTGAGGGCCAAGCGTGAGCGACTCTCCAGTCGAATGTGTTCGCTGGCCAAGCAGCACAACGGCACCACCACGATCACCAGCACCGGGTGTTCGAAGGCCAGCAACGCGGCCACGGCCCCTATGGAGAGTTCCCAGATGTCGCGCAACGCGGAGTACGGAGTCCAAACGATGGACGATGTCGCACGATCACCGTTGGTGAGAGTCACCCGTGCCGAGACCAGGGCCGCTTCCACCATCGTGTGAACGATCATCGCCACCACGCACGCCACCACCGTGCGGTAGGCGTTCGAGTCCTGGGTGAGTCCGCGCGAGTCGTCCACGATGAACCAGAAAGTCGCACTTCCGGCGAACATGGTGATCGCTCGTTGCGAGCGATGCAGCCACGAGTCGGCGAACACTCGGGACGTCGGCGCCAACAGCGCGACCGCCAGCAACGCCGCCGGTGGAAGCAACAACTCGGCGGCGAAAAGGAACTGACCGATGGGCGACAGGATGACGTCGCGACCATCTCGGCGAATGCCGGCCGGCGTGGTTCGACGAGCGCTGATGTTCGCACCCACCAAGATGAGAGGCAGTGCCACCCACCACGCCACGGCGCGATCCGTCGGGACGAACGTCACCGCCAACACCGCGGAACCGGCGGCCATGAACAACGACCCGATCAGGAAGTGGTGTTCGTGATGTCCGGCCACGGTCCGATCTTCGTCGCCCGATCGGCGCGACTGTTTCAAGAATTCGGCACGAAGTTCAGGACCACGCGAAGACCGGTTGCTCGAGATGATCGACGCGTTCGTCGATGCGTCCCTCGATGGCCACCCATCGCATCTGCAACAGCACGGCACCGGTGGGGGCGTGGATGAGATCTCCGCCCAATGGCAATTGCACCACCGGACGATCACTCTCGGGGATGTCGACGAATCGTGGTGAATCCTGTCGACACAACTCGTGCAATCCGATGCGATAGGCGTGAGCAACCTCGGCCGGATCGGGAACGATCTCGGCGCGCGCTCCGGCCCAGATCACCACCGGTGTCATCACGAACCCGGAGCGCGTGGTGTAGTCGTCGAGCAGTCCGAGCACCGACGAGGCATCGAGGCGCAAACCGAGCTCCTCGTGGGTCTCGCGCAACGCGGCTTCCACCGGTGTCTCGTCACCGTCGATCTTTCCACCCGGCAACGCCCACTGACCCGCGTGCCGATTCATGCGCGCGGCCCGACGGCACAACAAGAACGCCGCTCCACCCGACACGCCGTACATGCGACCATCCAGGCCGGAGACGTCACCGGGCACGCCGCGCAAAGGATTGTCACTCACCGGGAACGGATCCACGTGGTCGTCGGGCTCGCTGTCGATGAGCACGATCGCCACCGCGGCCCGCCGCAGACCCTCGGCGGTCTGCTCCAAACGTCGATGACGTTCGATGTTGCGACGAATCGTCTCGCGCAACTGGTCGTCGTAGGGGATCATCGCGACTTTCGTTCGTTCGCCGCGCCCACGACCATGGCGGCCAGGGCGGTGGAAATGGGAACCGATGCCACCAATCCGATGGATCCCACCAGAGAGCGCACCACCTCGACGGCCACGACTTCCTTGCCCACAATGGAACCCGTGGACTGTCGGGCTTGGGTGAACAACAACAGCAGAGGCAACGACGCACCGGCGTAGGCGAGGAAGAGCGTGTTGACCGTGGAGGAAACGTGATCGCGTCCGATGGTCATGGCCGGACGGTAGATGTCGGTCCACGAACCGGTGGGATTGGCGCGGCGCAACTCCCACACCGCGCTCACTTGCGTGACGGTCACGTCGTCCAGCACGCCGAGCGAGCCGATGACGATGCCGGCCAGGATCACGCCACGCGCGTCGATGTCGAGACCCAACACGTCGAGGTAATACGAACTCTCGTCGCTGTAGCCCGTGAACTTGGCGAGCGTCACGAAGAGCCAACCGAGAATTCCCGTCAGAGTGAGGCTGAGGAACGTCGACAACAACGCCACGGCCGAAGCCACGTTCACTCCATGGGCGAGGAAGATGGCGATGTAGGCGATCAACACCGATCCGACGATGGCCACGATGATGGGACTGTTGCCGTCCAACAGTGACGGCAACATGAAGACGATCAGCACCACCAGACTGGCGCCGAGTCCGGCCACGGCCCCCAGACCGCGCCAGCGACCGAGCAGCAACACCGCGACCACGAAGATGATCAGCAGCAGCAACAACGGGTTTCCGCGCTGATAGTCGTTGAAGCTGTACACGGTGGTGCCGTTGCCGAGATCGGCCGTGCTCACGAGGATGCGATCGCCCTCTTCCAGTCGGGCACCGGTGCCGTCGACGGACTGTTCCAGGATTCCACGGTCGTCCTGTTCGCCAACCGAGATGGTGATCCATCGACAGTCGATGCCGTCGGCTTCGGTGGTTCCCGTGCAGGGCAGCACCTCCACCAACAGCACCTCGGCCTTTTGCACGTTTGTGTCCATGAACGACGTGTCCGACGACGTGTTGCCCGATGGCCACAACAGAATCGCGCCGAGCAGAGCCACAACGCCGACGGCGATCACGGAGATCCAGACGGCCCGCGCCACCTTTTCCGGCGCGTCGATTCCGCTCAGGTCGTGCGAATGCCCGTGATGCTCGCTCACATCAATGCCCGCAACGTGTGAAGGCCGTCCCACACGTCGGTGAAGCGCGTGGTCAGCGGACTCAGGCCGAGGCGCACGATGTCGGGCGGTCGAACATCGGCGATCACCTTGTGTTCGCGCGCGAGACGGTCGACCAGATCGGCCGCGTCGTGATGATGCACCGCGACATGACAGCCACGCTTGGTCGTATCGCGCGGAGTGGATGAGTGCAGTCCGAGTTCGTCCACGATGGACAGCGCGAAGTCGGTGAGTGCGCGACCCTTGACGGCGATGGCGGGCATGCCGGCGCGGGCCGACAAGGCGATGCCCTCTTCGGCGGCCACCAGGCTGAGCATGTGCGGCGTACCCAGCAACACCCGGCGGATGTCGTCATGGGGTTCGAAGGGGCGTTCCATGGCGAACTGGTCCTTCTGGGCGAACCATCCGTGAATGGGTTGCCTCACCGCGGAATGAAGATCGGCATGCACGTAGGTCCATGCGGGAGCACCCGGGCCACCGTTCAAGAACTTGTAGCTGCAGCCGATGGCCAGTTCGACTCCGAGCGCATGAACGTCGAATTCAACGGCTCCGGCGGCGTGCGAGAGATCCCACACCACTATCGCGCCGGCCTCGCGGGCCCGAGCCGTGAAGCCTGCCACGTCGGCCATCTCGGCGGTTCGGTAGTCGATCACGCTGCGCACGACGACGGCCACGTCGCCCAGGTTCATATCGGGGGTCAGCGGTCGCACCTCGAGACCCAAGTCGTGGGCGATGCCTTCCACCACGTAGCGGTCCGACGGAAAGTCGTCGGGGGACACCGACACCACCTTGCGGTCGGGACGCAATCCGAGGGCCATGTGAACGGCTTGGAAGATGTTCAGCGTGGTGTTGTCGTGAACCGCCACTTCGCCGGGTCGACTGCCGATGATGGCGCCCATGCGATCGCCCACGCGACGGGGCATGTCCAGCCAGTGGCTCCAACTGGTGATGAGATCGGCCGCCCATTCGGTTTCCACCACGCGCTTCAAGCGTTCCACCGTGGCCTTTGGAGTGCGACCGAGCGAGTTTCCATCCAGGTAGACGACCTCGTCGTCGGGGATGAGGAACTCGTCGCGGAATGAGGCCAGCGGATCGTCGCGGTCCAGGATTCGGGCGTCGTCGCGGGTGATCACCGTTCCATTCTGCCCGTCACACCGGCACCGCTTCGTTCATTGTTGGTCGAACACCACGAAGTTGGACACGTCGAGCGGCTCGCCCGACCAACGATAAGCGGCCAACGGCCCGCCCTTGCCGGCGCTGTAGTCGGTGCACAATGCGTTCGGCGCCGACAACTCGAGCGGGATTCGGCGCCAGTAGTGGCCGAAGAACACCGGCACCTCGTCGCGGTAGCGGAAGGGCTCGGCCACGTCGGTGGGCGTGGATGGCAGACCCGGATGTGGCAAACCATCGAGCGTTTTCATGCTGCCGTCGATCAACACCGCGTGATCCAGGGTGGCCGCTTGCGGGTCCCACCACTTGATGCGTCCGTTCTTGCGCAGGATGTCGTTCTTGTCGTGGTACCACGCTTGCTCGGGTAGACGAGACTCGGGACCCTTCAGCACCACTTCGATGGCGGCGTGAACGTCGGTGCCTTTGGTGTTGCCCAGCCGAAGAACTTCTTCGGTCAGACGTTCGCCCTCGTCGAGGAGTGGTCGCAGGGTGGCCATCGACTCGGCGTGCCAGCAGGCGTGCACGAAGCGAACGGTTCCGAGATCGATCCACAGTGGAATCGTGCGGAACCAATCCACGATCTCATCGTGCGTGGTGCTTCCCTCGCCGACCTCATCGAGGAATCGGGCGTGTTGATGGCGGTGTCCGGCACCCTTCTCTCCTTCGCGGGTGCGCAGATAGTCGCCCGGCTTGTCGGGGTGGGGCGTGGCCCACGAGATGGCGTTGAACTCATGATTGCCCATCACGATGAGAGCGCTGTCCGATTCGACCATGGCCCGGGCGATGCGGACTACGTCCGTTTGGTCCGTGTCGCCGTGTCGTGCGTTGCGGTCGATCAGGTCGCCAATGAAGACCGCCGTGCGAGTCGGGTGGCGAAAGGCACCGCCTTGCTCGCGGTAGCCCATGGTTTCCAGCAAGCCGACCAACTTGTCGGCGTAGCCATGCACGTCTCCGATGATGTCGAAATTGCTACGGGACTTGGTATCGGACATCGGCCCTCCTGTCGGTGTTGATCATTCCCCACTTACAGAAACGATCGGTCACAAGGAGATAGTGCCAACCGGGGCCAGGTTTCTGCCCCACCGTCGATTTGGACCGAGATCTCGCGCCGCCGTGGAGCGGGTGACGGGAATCGAACCCGCGTTCTCAGCTTGGGAAGTTAGACACTTGACCCGAAACCTTAACTTAGGGGTGTTTAAGGTGACGTGAGGAAACATCTCCGTGACGCTTGAGAAGTGCGAAACCTCAACTGATCGATCCTCGATTTGGCTACGTGGTGCAACCTACGTTAGGGCGATCTCGTAGGGCTTAGTCCAAGAAATCTTGACCTCAACATTTGTGCCGTTGTGTCGAGCGTACCCAATCGTAGCTCTAAGGCTGAAGTGTGTAATTGAAGTCCGCCAAAACTCAGCAAGACAACTGCTACTTGGTCAAACCGCAATGCAATCCTGGCCGCGTCAAACGTCGAGTGGGATAATGAGTTTGTTTAGGTTCACCCTAAATAAGAGTTAATCTGCCGTTGCTCAACGGCAGGATGTGGTGGCTACCACTTCATTGACGAGGTGCGCAAGCGTCGCTCAGAAAATGACAGCTTGTCAATTCGCATAGCCAACAAATTAAGAGGGTAATTCATTGGCGGCGATGACGGTCGTTCCTGTCTCCCGAACGCTACATATTCAGAGCAAATGGACTTGCCAATCCGTCTTTGTCGTGGACTTCACGCGTCTGCGATCACGCAGGTTCTGAACGCAGAATTGAGAAGCCTTAGTAGCCCAAACCATCAGAGCAAGCGCCCAGATCTCAAGGCATACCGGACACGTCTGCAATTTCGGGACTGACCTGCTGAGCCTCTCTCCTGTTCCAAAAATCTTGAGAACTTTGAACGGCCCTTCGGACCAATGGAGGCTTCAGAATTCTCACGATTAGCACCTAATGATGACGCTACATACTTCCCCATGGCAAGATTTGTGGCGTGGCTCGGATCATCAATGGAAAGTACAGCGTTGTCAACGGAATAGAAAGAGGTGGGGGTTTTGGAAGTGTCCTAAAGGCTCATGACATCACTTTTGATCCGCCGAGGGCAGTGGCGATCAAGATTCTTCGCCCGGTCTTGCGAGCAGCTAACCCTGATGAAGTGGCTCGACTAGCCCTACATCGCGAGTTTGAATCTCTGGATCGCCTAAGACATCCCAACATTGTCTCTTTGGTTGAAGCCGATAAGGACCGCGAGACAGACGAGCTCTTCCTTGCCCTTGAATGGGTTGAGAACAACATGGACAGTTATCTGGAACTCGGCAGTCCTGAGCCGGACGACTTTATTGAGGCAATTGGGTTACCGATCAGTCGAGCGATGGCGTTTGCGCACGAAAATGGTGTTGCTCACCGCGATCTCAAACCTTCCAATGTGTTGATCACATCCGAAGGAACTGTAAAGGTTGCAGATTTTGGAATTAGCCGCATCATTGACACGATTGACCCACCTCAAGGTCGACTCGCAGGTCAAAAAGTAGTCACAGTATTGGGAAACTTTATGAGTAAGCCCTATGCGCC
>JAIXWJ010000047.1 GCA_027491335.1 Actinomycetes bacterium
CGGCCGCCGAGGCCAACGAAACTCTGCGTCCGTATCTGCCCTTGGCCGAACGTCTGGGTCGACTGTTCGCCACGCTGGTGGGTTCGGTGCCCAAGCAATTCGAGGTCATCGCCGAGGGCGAGATCGGTCAGTACGACAACCGGATTCTCACGTTGAGCGCATTGAAGGGATTCTTCGGCGCTCTCAGTGAGGAGCCCGTGTCGTACGTGAACGCCCCGCAGTTGGCCAAGAACGCCGGCGTGGAGGTTCGTGAGACGTCCTCGCGTGATTCACGCAACTACGTGAACCAGGTGACGTTGCGGTCCGAGGGACACAGCATCGCGGCCACTCTCATCGGACGTCACGGCGAGGCCCGACTGGTGATGATCGAGGATCATGCGACCGACGTTCCTCCGGCGGAGAACATGCTCGTGGTGCGCAACGACGATCGTCCCGGTGTGATCGGCTTGGTGGGAACACTGCTGGGCAACGCCGGTGTGAACATCAGCGACATGGACGTGGGCCGAGCGGCGGTGGCTGGTTCGGCGCTGATGGTGATCGCACCGTCGGGCCCGGTGCCGGCCGAGGTGTTGCAGCAGTTGCGCGACGCGCCGGGCATCACCAGCGTTCACGCCCTCTCCGCCTGATTTCTAGGCGACCGAGCGGATCTGGTCGCGGGTCGTTTCGGCGGCCTCGCGCGCGGCGGCGGCCCAGTCGGCACCATTCGACGCGTACAGGATCGCTCGCGACGAGTTGATCATCATTCCGAATCCGCGACTGTCGCGACCGGCGCTCACTGTGGCATCGACGTCCCCGCCTTGCGCGCCGATTCCGGGCACCAGCAACGGCATGTCGCCGACGATCGCGCGCACCTTGGCCAACTCGGTGGGGTAAGTCGCGCCCACCACCAACGCCACCTCGCCGAGCGCACTCCAGCGATCGCGGGCCATTCGTGCCACGCGCTCGTACAACGGCTCACCGTCGACCGTCAGTGATTGCAGGTCGCCACTGCCGGGGTTCGACGTTCGACACAGAACGATCACTCCCTTGCCTCGGTGGGCCAGGAACGGTTCCAGCGAGTCGGTGCCCAGATACGGGTTCACCGTCACCGCATCGGCGCCGTAGCGAACGAATGCTTCCTCGGCATATCGCTCGGCGGTTGGTCCGATGTCGCCGCGCTTGGCATCGAGAATCAGCACCGCGCGCGGGTGACGATCGCGGACATGGGCACACAGACGTTCCAACTGATCTTCTGCTCCGAGCGCCGCGAAGTAGGCGATCTGCGGCTTGAACGCACACACCGCGTGAGCGGTCGCGTCCACGATGCCGAGGCAGAACTCGAGCACGCCCTCGGGGTCGGTGGCCATCGCCGCGGGCATCTTGGCGGGATCCGGATCCAGCCCGACGCACAGCATGGACCCGCTCGTGGTCCACGCTTCGTTCAACTTGTCGTGGAATCCCACGACGACGTCTCAGCCCTCGACCGTGATGGCGGCGGTGGGGCACAGGTCGGCGGCCTGCTCGACCTTCGAGCGCAGTTCCTCGCCGGGATTCTCCTGCAGGATGTACAGGTAGCCGTCGCTACGAACCTCGAACACCTCCGGGCAGACCTGCACGCAGCTGCCGGTCGAAGCACAGACGTCGAAATCAACCGAGACCTTCATGTCGTTTCCTTCCAACCTCGGATCGCGACCCGCGATCTCCGTTGGAACGATAGTGCCAGTGGCGCCGTGGGCCGTCAGTCCGCGGACGACTGATGACGTTCGTGGGCCGACAGCACGGCGCGCAACGCCGCGGTGACCGTGTTCTCGTCGGTGCCGACGCCCCACAGAATGCGACCCTCTTCGCCGATGGTCTCCACGTAGGCCACCGCTTGGGCTTCGGAGCCCTTGCCGATGGCGTGCTCGCTGTAGTCGGCCACGTCGAGGGTGGCGCCCAGGCCGGTGCGCATGGCGTTCACGAACGCGTCGATGGGTCCGTTGCCCGCGCCGGTGATGGTGGTGTGCGCACCATCGATGACCAGTTGCGCGGTGATGGTGGTGCGACCACCATCGGTGGACTGACTGCGCATCTCGTGGCTTTCCAGCACGAACCGCGGGGTGTCGGGCAGGTATTCCGATCGAAACGCGGACCACATGGTGAGCGGGCTCACCTCGGTGCCCAGATCCTCGGTCATGTGTTGGATGTTCTTGGAGAACTCGATCTGCAGACGCCGCGGAAGGTCGAAACCGTGCTCGGTCTTCATCACGTAGGCCACACCGCCCTTACCGCTCTGACTGTTCACGCGAATCACGGCCTCGTAGGTGCGACCGAGGTGCTTGGGATCCAACGGCAGGTACGGAACACCCCACGTGTCGTACTCACCTGGTGCGCGACCCGCATCGGCCGCCTTGCGGTCGATCGTTTCGAAACCCTTCTTGATGGCATCTTGGTGGCTGCCGCTGAACGCCGTGTACACCAAGTCGCCCACGTAGGGGTGTCGCGGGTGCACGGGCAGGCGGTTGCAGTATTCGGCGGTGCGTCGCAGGGCGTCGATGTCGCTGATGTCCAACTCGGGATCGATGCCGTTCACGAACAGGTTCATGGCCAGGTTGATGACGTCCACGTTGCCCGTGCGCTCTCCGTTGCCGAACAGCGTTCCTTCCACGCGATCCGCGCCGGCCATCACGCCGAATTCGGCGGCGGCCACCGCGCATCCGCGGTCGTTGTGCGGGTGCAGACTGATGACCACCGAATCACGGTTCTTGATGGTGCGACAGAACCACTCGATCACGTCGCCGTACACGTTGGGGCTGTAGCACTCGACGGTGGCGGGCAGGTTCAGAATGAGCGGCTTGGCTGGTGTCGGCTGGATGACGTCCATGACGGCCTCGCACACTTCGATGGCGTATTCGGGCTCGGTGAGCGTGAAGCTCTCGGGCGAGTATTCGTAGCGAATGTACGAGCCGGGCAGGGTCGACTCCATCGCGAGGCACTTGCGCGCCGCGTTCACCGCGATCTGCTTGATGCCTTCCTTGTCGAGGCCGAACACCACCTCGCGTTGCAGCGGGTTCGTGGAGTTGTAGAAGTGCACGATGGCCTGTTTCACACCACGCAGCGACTCGTAGGTGCGCTCGATCAATTCGTCGCGACTCTGCACCAGAACCTGGATGGTCACGTCGTCGGGAATGAGGCTTTGCTCGATCAGCTGACGGACGAAGTCGAAGTCGGGCTGAGAAGCCGACGGGAACCCCACTTCGATCTCGGTGAAGCCGATCTTGCACAGCTCGTCGAACATGCGGCGCTTGCGCTCGGGGTCCATGGGGTCGATCAGTGCTTGGTTGCCGTCACGCAGGTCGACCGAGCACCACAGTGGTGCCTTGGTGATCATCTTGTTCGGCCACGTGCGATCGGGGAGCGAGAGTGGGATGAACGGGGAGTACTTGGCGAAGGGCATGCGCCCCGCGCCGGCGTTCACGAACTGGGCCGGACCCGTGTTCTTGGTGTTCATGTGTTGCTCCCTTGGGTGGTTTGCTGGTGTGGCGAGGCTGATTCGGACAAACAAAAAACCCCGGCGCAGGTGCGCACGGGGCTGACGGCGAACGCGATATGGGGCGTTCGCCCTACATAAGAAGGAGGCCGGTCAGGAACGTCACGAACGTGACCCTACCGACCCGTGTCACGGGCCCGCAACGCATTCACGGGCCCGCAACGCATTCACGGGTACGACGAAACCTCGCGAGCCGAAACTCGCGCGGGTTCGAAACGAGACGACGGCGCGTGGGCGCTAGTCGACGGGAACGGCGGTGAGGCTGGCCAGCTCGGCATCGAGCAACTGAGCCTCGACTTCGGCGATGACCGCCTGCCAGTCGTAACCGATGCCCTTGCCGGGGTAGGCGGGCATCGCGGTGGTACTGGGCGACATATTGACCGTGGTGTGGGTCTGCGAGTTCGCAGGGGTCGAGTTGATGTTCATGGTTCGGACCTCCCGGTGAATATGTCGTGGTTGATGTGGACGCCGTTGCAAACGGACTGCGGAACCATAACGAGTGACCACCCCCCTGTCTACGCAATAGGGTTGATTTTCCGTTTATGTGACAAGCGACACATTTGGGTGGGAATCCCCAGCGTGTCGGGGGTGTTGATCCACGGTGACGAGCAGATGGACTGCTCATGAAGGGAGTCCGACATGGGGTCGGCAATCGAACTGACGCAAGAGAACTTCGAAGCCACGATCGAGGGCAACGACATGGTGCTCGTGGACTTCTGGGCCTCGTGGTGCGGTCCGTGTCGCTCGTTCGCCCCGGTCTACGACGCGGTGGCCGCGGCCAATCCCGACGTGGTCTTTGGCAAGGTGGACACCGAGGCTCAGCAGGCTCTGGCCGGCGCCTTTGGCATCCAGTCCATCCCGACCCTCATGATCTTTCGCCAGCAAGTGCTGCTGTACAACCAGGCCGGCGCGTTGCCCCAGCACTCCTTGGAGGAGCTGGTGGGCAAGGCCCGCGCCCTCGACATGGACGCGGTGAAGGCCGAGATTGCCGCCCAGGAGGCCGGCCAGTCCTGACCAGCACGGGATCAGTACTGTAGGGTCTACTTGTCGCTTCCGCCAGCGACCCACAACCCGGATGGCTCGAGTCTCACCGCTCGCCTCCGGGTTGTTGCGTTGGGGAACGGATGCCAATCGGTGGTCGCCTACGGTGAGCGCATGGCATCCGTCAGTGGACTCTCGCATCTCGACCCTTCCGAGGCCGGATTCAGTTCCGACCGTCTGAACCGGCTGAGCAGTCATTTCGGGCGTTTGGTCGACGATGGTCGACTGGCGGGTTGGCACATCAGCGTGAATCGCGATGGTCACAACGTCCTCGACGCCAAGTACGGCATGGCCGACATCGAAGCCTCGCGTCCGGTGGCCGATGACACCATCTGGCGCATCTATTCCATGTCGAAGCCGATCACCGCCATTGCGGCGTTGATGCTGTGGGAGGAAGGGGCCTTCGAACTGAAGGATCCGGTGAGCAACTTCATCCCCGAGTTCGCCGACACCAAGGTGTGGCGCGCCGGTTCCGAAACGAACCCGCAATTGGAACCCATCACCGAGGTGATGCAGTTGTGGCACTTGTTCACGCACACCGCCGGACTCACCTACGGGTTCATGTTCGCTCACCCCGTCGACGCGATCTATCGCCGCAGCGGCATGGAGTGGGGTTGGCCCAAGGGCAAGAACCTCGAGGAGGTCTGCCAACACCTCGCATCGCTGCCGTTGGTGTTCCAGCCCGGAACGGAGTGGAACTATTCGACGTCCATCGATGTGCTCGGTCGGGTGGTGGAGGTGGCCAGCGGAATGCGTCTGCGCGACTTCATGCAACAGCGCATCTTCGATCCGCTCGGAATGACCGACACCGAATGGTTCGTGCCCGAGAACAAGGTCGATCGCCTCGCGGGCCTCTACGGGAAATTGCCCGGCGTGGATAAGGCCGTGCGCCTCGGAACCGCAGGACAAGGTGCGCTCATCGAGCCCCCGGGCGAGTTCGGTGGCGGCGGTCTGGTGTCCACGATGGCCGACTACGTGAAGTTCGCGGAGTTCCTGCGTCGTGGCGGCGAGTCGAACGGAACGCATCTGCTGTCGCCGCGGACCATCGAGTACATGGCCAGCAATCATCTGCCTAACAACGCCGACCTCACCGACTTCGGGCGTCCACTGGCGTCGGAAACCGCGTACGACGGCGTCGGATTCGGCCTCGGCGTGAGCGTCACCATCGATCCGGTGAAGGCCAAGGTTCCCGGTTCGGTCGGCGATTACGGATGGGGCGGAGCGGCCAGCACTTGGTTCATGGTGGATCCGGTGGAGGACATCACCGCGGTGTTCATGACGCAACTGATGCCGTCGAGCACGTATCCCATTCGCAGCCAGTTCAAGACACTTCTGCATCAAGCCCTCGTCGACTGACGTCGCGAAGGTCGGTCGAGTGCCTCGGGTAGCCTGAGCGAAGGAGGTGCCGTGATGTTCCAACCGATGCCGAAGGACGCCCGTGTCTACGTGGCCGGTCACGCCGGGTTGGTGGGAAGCGCGGTCGTTCGTCGTTTGCGCGCGGCCGGCTACACCGACATCCTCACCGCCACCCGCCGCGAACTTGATCTGCGCGATCAGGGTGCGGTGAACGTTTGGTTCGAGAACAACCGACCGGACTACGTCTTCTTGGTGGCCGGAACCGTCGGAGGCATCCTGGCCAACAGCACCCGGCCGGCCGAGTTCATCTACGACAACCTGATGATTCACGGAACGGTGGTGGAGGCCAGTCACCGCACGAGCGTCACCAAGCTTCTGTACCTCGGTAGCTCGTGCATCTATCCGCGTCACGCCACCCAGCCCATCACCGAGGAACAACTCCTCACCGGACCGCTCGAACCCACGAACGAGTGGTACGCCGTCGCCAAGATCGCCGGCATCAAACTGTGCCAGGCCTATCGGCGTCAGTACGGCAGCGACTTCATCTCGGCGATGCCCACCAATCTGTACGGTCCGAACGACAACTTCGACCTGGCATCCAGCCACGTGTTGCCGGCACTCATTCGCAAGTTCCACGATGCCAAGCAATCGGGTGGAGATGCGGTCGAGATTTGGGGCACCGGTAGTCCCATGCGCGAGTTCCTGCACGTCGACGATCTGGCCGACGCCTGCGTGTTCCTGATGGAGAACTACAGCGACGACTCGCACATCAACGTCGGCACGGGTGTCGATCTCAGCATTCGTGAACTGGCCGAAAAGGTTCGCGACATCGTTCATCCATCGGCTCGGTTGGTGTTCGACACATCGAAGCCCGACGGCACTCCGCGCAAGGTGCTCGATGTGAGTCGATTGAACGATCTGGGATGGTCGCCGTCGTACGACCTGGACCGTGGCATTCGCACCACGTACCAGTGGTTCATCGAACAGCAAGCGAAGCAGTCATCGTTGCGCGGCATGTCCGAGGCATGAGCACACCCCACAAAGCGTCGACCCCCGCCAACGCTCCGGGGGGAGGAGCATCGACGGGGGTCGAGTCGCGGTGACTGGCGGTCAGTAGCTGAAGTTGAACAGGCTCTCGGTGATGGCCGGTCCGTACTTGGCTCCGTCGATGGCCATGAGGGCGAACATGAACACGGCGCCACCGGCCATGGAGATGTTCTTCGTGAATCCGATCATGTCGGCCTGCTTGGCCTGCGGGTCCTCGATGGCCCAGAAGTTGTGCATCTTCACGGCCATGATCACGAGGATGGCGGCCAACACGATGGCGCCGAGGTCGGCCCACACGCCCAGAATCACCGACAAACCGCCGAGCAACAGCACGACGCCCGAACCCTGAACCGCCAGCTTGGGCGAGGGGACACCCTTGAACTGGGCGTAGCCCACCATGTGGTCGGCCTTGGTCAGGTGGTTGACGCCCGACATGACGAACATGAAGGCGAAGAGGATCCGCCCGATGAGGAACACGATTTCCATATTGTCTCCTTGCTGAAACCGGCACCGGGGTGGTGCCAAATTGATTGCGATCACAACTATACGGAAGATTGGTTGCGATCACAACTATTTCGGAGACCTGGGATAGATTGCCCGCATGGCTGGTCCGAAGTGGCTCGATTCCGAGGAGATGAAGGCGTGGCGCCTGTACATCACCACCTCGGTGGACCTGATGAAGGCGTTGGAAGACGACGTGCGACCCTTCGGTCTCACCATGGGGGATTACCAACTGCTGGCCATGATCTCCGAGGCCCCCGACCGACGGTTGCGGATGTGCGACCTGGCCGATCAGCTACGACTGTCGCGCAGCGGACTCACGCGGCGCATGGACGGCGTTCTCTCGAACGCGTGGGTGGCTCGTGTTCAGGATCAGGCCGATCGTCGAGTGGCCTATGCCGAACTCACCACGAAGGGCTGGAATCTGCTGCGCAAGGTGGCGCCGATTCACTTGGCGAGCGTTCGGCGACTGATGATCGATCACCTCACGCGCGCGGAAGTGAAGGCCATCGGGAGTGCCTTCGAGAAGATCTCGAACAACCTTCACCCCTGAC
>JAIXWJ010000015.1 GCA_027491335.1 Actinomycetes bacterium
TCTGTCGTTGGACGCCAACGGTGATCCGTCGGTGGCCACGTTCATCACGTTCGGATTCGACCCCGACGGACGAACCTCGTACCGAGGTGACCTCGGCGTGTTCAGCGCACCCTGAATCGCCGACGTGACACGACGAGAACCGATAATCCCATGACCATGATCAGTACGGCATGAACGACAGATTGGGATGCACCCGTGGCAGGCAGGACCGGCAGCTGCTCTGGAAAATCGAATCGGGCAATTGAACTGTTCTCAGTCACGGCGATGATCCGCGACTCGACAGCGTTCAACGGACTTCCCACAACGGGATTCGCCACTGCGAACCCCGTCCAACCACTTCCAATCATGCTCGACAACGACGAGGGAATCACCGACCACGAAACTCCGCCATCAGTGGAAACGTACGGATCGGAGTAGTAGGACGAGGCGATCATGGTGTCGCCGTTCGGGGACATGGCTCCGATCGCGAGTTGTGAGTCGACGAAGGTCGAGGTCAGGCCCGAGTCGGACCACGTGCTTCCACCATCGTGGGTATAGAAGGCTCCACCGTTCGAGCCAAACCGAGTCGCCACGGCGAAAGCCGATTGCCCGTCGGTCGACAATTCGATGCTCGTCCAGTTGCGTGCCGTCGGATCCGTCACGGTCCACGTCGCACCCGAGTCGTTCGACACGAGAAGTGGGCCGTTTCGCTCGGCGATCATGATGATCGCGCCACTGCCCGAGACGGCAACTCCCGATGTGTCCACTCCATGGATCGAAGTCCACGTCTGTCCGGCGTCGGGAGAATAGAAGACGCCAACGTTCGTACCCACCACGATGCGCGAGCCGTCATCGGACGACGAGACATCGCCATAAACCGTTCCGGGTGCCAGCGGGTCGAACGCGAGCGAGACGCTCCACGTGATTCCCGCATCGGTGGACCGAAACACCTCGGATCGGCTCGGGCTTCCCGCCACGCACTCGAACCCGGTGGCGACGACTTTTTGACCATCCGCTGATGAATCGACCGACATCCAGAAACGAGAGGGCATGTTCGACATCTCGTTCCATGAGACACCTCCATTCACGGATCGGTAGCCCTTGGCCGCCACACCTGCACCACAAGCTGGGTCAGGAACCGCAAAGGAGATTTCGCCACCCAATGAGGTCGCAGCCCCGGAGAATCGAACTGCCCGTGGTCCGGAGATGTTCCACTCGAAAGGTGTGCTCACGGCGGCCGTTACAGGACTCGACCCAACACCGAACGCTCCCGCACCCAAAGTCAGTACGACACCGCCGATTACGGCACGTCGAATCATTCCCTGCACAACTCTCATTCTGTGACCACCCTTTCGATCCACTTCACCTCTGGTGACGTTTTCAGAGCAACTCGACGAGTTCGGCCACCGGGGTCACGGTGCCCACGTAGAAGGAACCGAATTCGGCGTACACCGACGAGGCCTCGTCGAAGCGCATCGTGTACACCACGTCCTTCAGATCGTCGGGGCGATTGGCGAACAAAGTGACTCCCCACTCGAAGTCGTCCACGCCGGTGGAACCGGTGACGACCTGCACCACTCGACCGGCGAACTTGCGACCACTCGTGCCGTGTTCGTGCATCAGTTCCTTGCGACGATCGTACGGGAGCGTGAACCAGTTGGCTTCCACGCCACGCTTCTTGCTCATCGGATAGAAGCACCAGGCCTTCTTGCCCTCGGGCGGAAGCTGCGGATACAAGCGCGGCTGCAACATGGCTTCGGGCATGCCCTGGGCGTACTCGCTCACCTCGGTGAGCGACACGTAACTGTCGACGATGTCGACACCCGCGCGACCGATCGCGGACTGGAACGCGCGCAGACGACGCCAATCCTTGGCCAACGCCATGAAGGCCGCGTCGGCTTTGTGTCCGAGCATCGCGATGGCCACCACCTGGGTGCCCTCGTCCTCGGCCTGCTTCACCGCGGCGATCAGAGCCTCGGCGTCGAAGAGAGGGTTCGGCTTCACGAACAAATGCACGACGGCCAGGCCGACGCTGGGTGTCATCGAACCATCGGAGGCGGGTTCGGGAACGGAGGTGGGGGCGACTTCGCTCATGAAAAAACCCTACCCCAGGGTGGACGAATCCCTCTCGCCCGAGTCAGTTCGGCGCGTAGCGAACCATTCGTCGATCGCGCGCGAACCCATACAACGAGATCCCGGCCCGATGTGCGGTCTGCACCGCCATCGACGTGGGAGCGCTCACCGACACGACCGTTCCGAAACCGGCGGCCCACGCCTTTTGCACCATCTCGAAACTGGCGCGTCCCGAGACGAACAGTCCGAACTGATGCGCGGGAAGTCGCTTCTCCAACAGCAACGCCCCCACCACCTTGTCGACGGCGTTGTGACGACCGACATCCTCGCGAACGTTCGACACGACTCCATCGGCATCGAAGATCGCCGCCGCGTGCACCGCACCGGTGGAGGCGAAGAGTGGTTGCACATCGCGCACGCGAGACGGAACCTCGACGATGATCGACGGGTCGATCGTCGCCAAGCGATCGGCGGGTAGCGGACTGAGGCGCGTTGCCAGCTCGTCGATGTTCTCCGAGCCGCACAAACCGCAACTCGACGACGTGGTTCCCAACCGCCGAGTGGGAACGGGGGCGCGACCCATCGTCTCCACCGTCACCACGTTGAACTCGCTGGCCACCGCGGATCCGTTGGCGCAGTAGCGAACGCCGGTCACCGGTGCTCCGCCCAGCAGACCATCACCGTGGCAGAAGCCCACCGCCAACTCGTAATCGTTCCCGGGAGTGCGCATGGTGGTGGCCACCACGTGTCCGTCCAATTGGATGGTCATCGGCTCTTCCACGACGAGTTCGTCGGGCGTGCGACGCTGACGTACATCGGTACCGCTCGCGTCGATCTCGACGACCAGAACCTTGTCGCTGCGCTTGCGAGCCATGGGTCGAAGGCTACGGTTCGGTCGTGGATCTCGACGATCGAAACACGCGTCGCCGTTCGGCCCTCATTGGCGCTGGTTCACTCGTGGTCGGAACCCTCGTGATGGTCGTGGTTCTGCTCGGTGTCGATCTGGGTGACGAACCCGCTCCGGACACGTTGGCTCCCACCACGGTCACTCCCACCACCGAGCCGGTGCCCGACACCAGTCCGGCCATCGACTACACGCCCACGGTGCCACCGATCACCCCGGCCAAACCCACCACCACGACGATCGCACCGAGCACCATTCCGCTGGACCAACGCATCTTCGTGGCGTCGACGACCGGAGTCACCACCGTCACCGGATCATCGAGTGCTTCGTACGCCGCCGGCACGTGGGCCATCGTGATCGCACTGCGTGACGGCGGTGTGGTGGCACAACGCGTGTGGCCCGGATACGGGCAATCCGGTGACACGGCGATTTACCGCATCGTCGACGGTGTGGAAACGGGGCTCATCGCGCCGGCGGATCCGACGAACCAATGGGTGCGCCTGCACGATGTGATCGCAGACGGCGGCTCGGACAAGATCTTGTATTCGGTGAAGAACGGTTTGGGATTCGACGCGGCGTTCGAGGAACTTTTCTTGTTCGACGTCGCGACCAACGCTTCACAATCGCTCGGCATCATCGGTGGTTGGGAGGACGGACCCGGTCGCCTGTCGATCGGAGACAACCTCATCGTGGGCGAGACCTACTCGCAGATCGACAGCGCCCCGTTCATTCGTCGTCGCGACGGTTCCACCATCGATCCCAACACTTTCGGATTGGCCGCGTCGTATTCGGACTGCGCGGTCTGCCCGAAGAATTTCGCGATCGACGAACGCGGAGAACAACTGGCGTGGGTGGAGGACGATCTTCTCGTGGTGATCGCGGTCGCCACCGGTGAGCGCGTGGCCGAAGTGAATCTGATCGCGGGACTCGGTCGCGACATCGACTCTCTCGACATCAGCGGCCGCACCGTTCTCGTGAGCGCCTACGACCGCAACACCGGAGTGTTGGGACGACCGTACGTGTACGGATTCGACGGCACCTCGGTGCAATTGCCGGTGATCGGCTCGGCCACGTTCGCCCGCTGAGTTCGTCAGCAGGCCAGCAATGCCGCGGCGAATCGATCGGCGGCGCCATCGGCCAACGCCACGTACAGCGACGGTTCGGTCATCTCCAATTCGATGATCACCGGACCATCGGCCGTGGGCAGCAAGTCGACGCGCACGTACAGCGGTGTCCCGAAGCGCTCGGACACCCATGCCACCACGGCGTCACCCAGTCGACGTTGAACATCGTCGGCGACACGCGGTTCGATGCGCTCCTCCGCGTAGAGACCACCGGCCATCGTCTTGGCCGAGGCCAACATCGGTCCCTTGGCGAACGCGTGGCTGTACGCGCCGTTCATGTACACCAGTCCGGTCTCGTCATCGACGTCGACGCGCGACATGTACGGCTGCACCATCACCGTGCGGCTCGCTGCATGCAATCCCTCGATGTGGCGCATGGCGATGTCGAAGGAATCGTGGCGCTCGGTGTCGTTGCTTCCCGCGCTGATGCTGGGCTTGACCACGATCTCGCCCCGTTCGAGCAGACGGCGAACATCGTCGCTGGCATCCCGACCCGGTTCGACGAAGGTCGTGGGCACCACCGCGAATCCCGCGTTCTGCAATTCGTTCAGATAGCGCTTGTCGGTGTTCCACTCGATGATGGCGAGCGGATTCATGAGTCGCGTCGCTTTGGCGGTGGCCCGCGCCCAACTCAGGAACTCGTCGATGCGTCGGTGGTAATCCCAGGTGCTGCGAATGGCCACCAAGTCGAACGACGACCAATCAACCGACGGGTCGTCCCACGACACCACGTCGGGCCGCACTCCGGCGCGAACCAGCGCCTCGCTCACCCGCTCCATGTCGTAATCGATCTCCAGCGCTTCGGCGCACGACACCAACGCGATGCGTCGTGCCCCGGACATGACGGGGCCCCGGGTTTCCCCGGGGCCCACGTTCGTGTTCATGACGAGACGACTTCGATCAGACGATCAGAAGTCTTCCATTCCGCCGCCGGGCATCGCCGGGGCGTCCTTCTCGGGCTTGTCGGCGACGACGGCTTCGGTGGTGAGGAAGAGCGCGGCGATGGAGGCCGCGTTCTGCAAGGCCGAACGGGTGACCTTGGCGGCATCGATGACACCGAGCTTCACCATGTCCACGTACTCGCCGGTGGCGGCGTTCAGACCCTCGGAACCCTTCAGGTTGCGCACCTTCTCGACGACGACGCCACCTTCCATGCCGGCGTTCTCGGCGATCTGCTTCAACGGGGCCTCGAGGGCCTTGGCGACCATGCGAGCGCCGGTGGCCTCGTCACCACTCAACGCCTCACTGGCCTTGAGCACGTCGGCCTGAGCGCGCAGCAACGCGACTCCGCCTCCGGGAACGACACCTTCCTCGATGGCGGCCTTGGTGGTGCTGACGGCGTCTTCGATGCGGTGCTTCTTCTCCTTCAGCTCCACCTCGGTGGCGGCGCCGACCTTGAGAACCGCGACACCGCCCGACAACTTGGCCAGACGCTCCTGGAGCTTCTCGCGGTCGTAGTCGCTGTCGGTGTTGTCGATCTCGGCCTTGATCTGGTTGATGCGACCCTTGATGTCGTCGTCATCGCCCGAGCCCTCGACCACGGTGGTCTCGTCCTTGGTGATGATGATCTTCTTGGCGCGACCGAGCAGATCGAGCGTGGCGTTCTCCAGCTTGAGGCCGACCTCTTCGCTGATGACCTGTCCACCGGTGAGGATGGCGAGGTCCTGCAGCATGGCCTTGCGACGCTCGCCGAAACCGGGGGCCTTGACGGCGACCGACTTGAAGGTGCCGCGGATCTTGTTGACCACCAGAGTGGCCAGGGCCTCGCCGTCGACGTCCTCGGCGATGATGACGAGCGGACGACCGCTCTGCATCACCTTTTCGAGCACGGGCAACATGTCGCGCACGGTCGAGATCTTGGAGGACACGAGCAGGATGTACGGGTCGTCGAGGACGGCCTCCATGCGCTCGGGGTCGGTCACGAAGTAGGGCGAGATGTAGCCCTTGTCGAAGCGCATACCTTCGACGAGATCCATCTCCATGCCGAAGGTCTGGCTCTCCTCGACGGTGATCACGCCGTCCTTGCCCACCTTGTCGATGGCGTCGGAGATCATGCGACCGATCTCGGTGTCGGCGGCCGAGATGGACGCCACCTGAGCGATCTGCTCCTTGTTGTCGACTTCCTTGGCGAGCGCCTTGATGGACGCCACGGCGGCGGCCACGGCGGCCTCGATGCCCTTCTTCAGGCTCATCGGGTTGGCGCCGGCGGCCACGTTGCGCAGACCTTCGCGCACCATCGCCCACGCGAGCACGGTGGCGGTGGTGGTGCCGTCACCGGCGACGTCGTCGGTCTTCTTGGCGACTTCCTTCACCAACTCGGCACCGATCTTCTCGTAGGGATCCTCGAGATCGATTTCCTTGGCGATGGACACACCGTCGTTCGTGATGGTGGGGGCGCCCCACTTCTTCTCGAGGACGACGTTGCGACCCTTGGGTCCGAGCGTGACGCGCACGGCGTCGGCGAGCTTGTTCATGCCCGCTTCCAGGCCGCGACGGGCCTGCTCATCGAATGCAATCATCTTTGCCATGTGAGTGACTCCTTGAGAGTTGTCTGCTTCTGAACCGCCGGGGGGCGGGCGTCCGAACCGGTTCGCACTCGACCCGAACGACTGCTAGCACTCTAGAGGTGGGAGTGCTAAAGCGACAACCGGAGCCCCCACTCGGTACGCCCCACATCGATCGATCGTTCTAAGGTCCACTCATGGACGTTTTGGTGGTCGGCGGTGGGGTGTCGGGCCTGTCCACGGCCCTGAAGTTGAGTCGGCGAGGCCACTCGGTGACGGTGCTCGAACGCGATGACACGCCCATGCCCGAGAGCGCCGATCAGGCGTTTTTCTGGGACCGCCGGGGAGCCCCGCAGGTTCGCCACAGTCATGCCTTCTTGGCCCGCCTGGTGGGACTGCTTCGCGAGAACGAGCCCGACGTGCTGGAGATGTTGGTGGCCGCCGGTGCCACCGAGATGCCGTTCGGCCAAGACGTCCCGCCCACCATGGTGGACTTCGCCCCCCAACCCGACGACCACGAACTGACCATGCTCACCTGCCGACGCACCACGTTCGAGTGGGTGTTGCGCCGAGCCGTGCTCGACGAGGGTCGGGTGACTTTCCGCACCGGCGTGGGTGTCAACGGGCTGACGCACGAACCCCATCCGAGCGGCCTGCCCCGCGTCACCGGGGTGCGCATGGAGGACGGAACATGCCTGACCGCCGATCTGGTGGTGGTGGCCGGTGGTCGCCGGTCCACGTTGCCGGAATGGTTGGCCGACATCGGTGTCGGACCCGTGCCCGAGTTCAGCGAGGACACCGGCATCGTCTATGCCTCGCGCTTCTATCGACTGAAGCCGGGACACACCTATCCCCCGCGGCTCGGCCCCATCGGCGGCGACCTCGGGTACATCAAGTACGGCGTGTTCGTCGGCGACAACGACACGTTCTCCATCACGTTGGCGACGCCCACCGACGACTCCGAGTTGCGCACCCGACTGGCCGATCCCGCGATGTTCGACGAGGCGGCCCGACAGTTGGTGGCCACCGCTCCGTATCTGGACGGTCGCGCCGAGCCGTTGGTGCCCGAGGTGTACGTGATGGCCGGATTGCTCAATCGTCATCGCGAGTACGTGGTGGACGGCCGACCGTTGGTGTTGGGAATGTTGCCGGTGGGTGACGCGGTGGTGTGCACGAACCCGTTGTACGGACGGGGTTGCTCCACCGGCTATTGGGGCGCGCATCTGATGAGCCGAGCCATCGACGATCATGCCGATGACCCGGAGCGGTTGGCCGTGGAATACGACGCGGCGATCGGGCGCGAGATCATGCCGTGGTATCGCGCCGGTGTGGAACAGGACGCCGATGCCCGACGCGTGGCCGCTCGCATGTTGACCGGCGAAGATCCCGACACGGACACCTCCGACCCCAAGACGTTCATGCGCTCGGTGTTGCGCGAGGGATTGCTGCCGGCCCTGCGCTCGGATCAGGTCGTGTTGCGCGCGTTCATGCGCAACATGAACCTGCTGTCGACTCCCGACGCGATGATGAAGGACCCCGAAGTGATGAATCGTGTGTTCGCCGTGTGGCAGGACCGCGAGAATCGCCCGCCGGAGATCCCGATGGGTCCGAGGCGTCGTCGCGAGTTCCTCGAACTCCTCCCCGCCTAATCCCCCACCCCCACTTTCATTGGGATCGCAAAGCGGTCATTTTGGGGGGTTTATTCGCCCAAGCTTTCACACGCGGAAATCATTGGGTAAAAGAACCCCCA
>JAIXWJ010000070.1 GCA_027491335.1 Actinomycetes bacterium
CGACACGAGTCCACGCGAGAAGCCGGCTTGCGCGAGTTGGAGGAAGAAACCGGCCTCACCAGATTCGACGTGCGCGCGGTGTTGGACGGTCCGGCGTTCGTGCACGTCACCGACCGCGACGGCGAACTCCCTCATCGACACTGGAACGTCGCGTGGCTGTACGTGGCCGACATGGACGCACCATTGAGTCCGATCGAGGGTGCGCGCTGGTGGCCGGTGGACGCGCTGCCCGACGGGCCCGCCGACCTGGCCGAACGGATCCCCCAACTGCTCGCCCTCGTGTAGTTCGTGACGTGGTGCTTCTGGTGGCATGAAACAGCGCCTAGGCGCCGTTTCATGCCACCAGAAGCACCACGGGTGCGGGGATGAGCGAGGTCAGGCGCGCACGAGGCGACCGGGGCGAGCACCGGTGTCGGCACCGTTGCGTCGGGTCACCACGCCGTTCACGATGGTGGCCACGTAACCCGTGGCGGTCTGAAGCAGACGTGTTCCACCCGCCGGCAGATCGTCCTCGGCATGAGGGAAGCCCAACGTCAACGCGTCCATGTCGATGATGTTGATGTCGGCCTTCTTGCCCTCGGCCAACACGCCTCGATCGTGGAAGCCCACCACATTGGCCGTGTCGTGCGTCTGCACCTTCACCGCCTGCTCGAGGGTCAGCTTGGGACCACGACGACGATCGCGAGCCCAGTGCGTGAGCACGTAGGTGGGGATCGACGCGTCGCAGATCATGCGCACGTGAGCACCACCATCGGACAGACCCGACACCGTCGCCGGGTGCTGCAGCATCTCGTAGATCGCGTCCTGCGAACCACCCACGTAATTGAAGAACGGCAGCATCAAGAACGCGCGGCCGTCATCCTCGTTCAACAGGTCGTACGCGAACGACAACGAGTCCTGACCGTTGTCCTTGGCCATGTTCGACACCAACAACTCGGGTCCGGGCTCGTAGTCGGGCGGTGTGCCCATGGCGTACATCTTGTCCACCGACATCTGCATGAACGCCCCGATGCCGTCGAACTGCTTCGTCGGATCGGCCGGCGCATCGGTCTCGGCGAGGATGCGCGCCTTCACATCGCCACGCCGCAGTTCGGCGCGCAACTCGGGCATCGACAGCTTCGATGCCAGGTCCATGAACGTGGGTCGCTTGGAGAAGAAGTGGTATCCGTCCCAACCGATCATCATTCCGAAGGGACGCGCGGCGATCTGCGGGTGCATGCGACCACCCTTGTCGTTCACTCGGTCGACGACGTCGAGCGCCTCGCGCCATGAATCGGCGTTCAGTTCGTTCTGCAACATCGCGAAGGTCACCGGCAATCCGCTGCGCTCGGCCAGACCGGCCATCCAGTCCACCTCGCCGAGGAAGACCGGGCGATCGAACTCCAGACCTTGGGGCGCCACCTCGAACAACCCGCCACCGGCGGCCACCAACGCATCTGCCATTCCCTGCAACTCGTCCAGTGCGGCGAAGGTTCCGGGCACCGGTTCACCATCGCGAGCCTTGTGGTTCAACGTGCGGCTGGTGGAGAATCCCACGGCGCCGGCTTCGCGCGCCTCGCGCACGATGCGACCCATGGCCTCGATGTCGTCGGGGGTGGCGGCTTCGTTGCGCGCGCCGCGGTCTCCCATCACGTAGGCGCGCACCGACGCGTGAGGCACGTAGGCCGCCACGTCCATGCTGTAGCGACGCGAGTCCACGGCATCCAGGTACTCGGGGAACGTCTCCCACGACCACGTGATGCCTTCGTGCAACGCGGTGCCCGGAATGTCCTCGACACCTTCCATCAACTGCACCAGCCACTCCTCGCGACCCGGACGCACCGGGGCGAAACCGACACCGCAGTTCCCCATCACGATCGTGGTGACACCGTGTCCCGAGGTGGGCTCGAGGAGGTCGTCCCACGACACCTGCCCGTCGTAGTGCGTGTGAATGTCGACGAAACCGGGGGTGACGATGCGTCCCGTCGCGTCGATGACTTCGGCCGCCGGCTCGTCGATGGACGGCGCGATGCGCGCGATGCGTCCCCCCTGAACGGCGATGTCGCCCCGGAAACGGGCCGCGCCCGTGCCGTCGACGATTGTTCCCCCACGAATGATCAGATCGAACATGAATCCCCCAACATGACTTCGTTTCCGACTCCGAGATTACAACTCGGCGACCTCTAGCCTGTGGTCGATGAGCGCAACACCCTCCGATCTCGACAGCGTGGAAGCCGTCGACGAGGCACTCGGTCGTCTCGGCTACCTGGCCGATCGCGGGCTCGCCACCTCGGTGTTCCTCGCCCTGACCTTGCAACGGCCGTTGTTGCTCGAGGGCGAAGCCGGCGTCGGCAAGACCGAATTGGCCAAGGTTCTCGCCCGACTGACCGGCGGAGAGTTGATTCGCCTGCAGTGCTACGAAGGCATCGACGCCACGCAGGCCGTCTACGACTGGGACTACTCCCGCCAGCTGTTGCATCTGCGCGCCGCCGAGGCCAGCGGGGAAGCGGCCGGTTTGGGTGCCGACGCACTGGAGAACCAGTTGTACCAAGAGCGCTTCTTGTTGCGCCGAGCGGTGTTGCGCGCTCTTTCGCCGGCCGACAATCCTCCGGTGTTGTTGATCGACGAGATCGACCGCGCCGACGACGAGTTCGAGGCCTACCTGCTCGAAGTGTTGTCCGACTTCCAGGTCACCATTCCCGAACTGGGAACCTTCAGTGCGCCACGGCCGCCCGTCGTCATCCTCACGTCGAATCGCACGCGCGACGTGCACGACGCCCTCAAGCGGCGATGCCTGTACCACTGGGTGGAGCATCCGTCCTTCGAACGTGAGGTTGCCATCGTCACGCTGCGGGTTCCCTCCGTCGGTGCCGATCTCGCGCGTCAGGTCGCCGCGGCCACCGAGGCCCTGCGGGCGATGCAGTTGTACAAGCCGCCCGGTGTCGCCGAAACCATCGATTGGGCTACCGCCCTCGGTCGCCTCGGTGTGACCACTCTGAACGAGGACAGCGTTCGCTCGACGTTGGGCACGGTTCTCAAGTATCGCGAGGACCAGGAACGTGTCGAGGCCGCCGACATGGCCGAGATCGTCAAGGCCGCGGTCCGTCGAGCCCTCGTCGCCTGACATGAACAACGCGGTGGTCTCGCCCGCCGAGCGCATGGCCGTCGCGTTCGCACGCGTGCTTCGTGGTGCCGGCATCGGGACGCCCATCGGCAACGTGATCACCTTCACCGAATCCATCTCACGACTCGGCGTCGATCGACGCGACGACGTCTACTGGGCCGGCCGGGCCACCCTCGTTCGACGCCCCGAGGACATCGCGTTGTTCGATCGAGCGTTCGAGGTGTTCTGGAATCAGCGACGCTCGGCAACCGATGATTTGGAAGCCGAGACGTTCCATCTGACGATCAACGTCGATGCCGACGAGGGATCGATGGACGATGGCCAGGCGAACGCCACCGACGATGACGACGACGGTTCGATCACCTTGCGCTTTTCCACCATCGAAACGTTGCGCACCAAGGACTTCGCCACCTACTCCCCCGAGGAACTTCACTTGGCTCAGGAAATGATGTCGAGGCTCCGATTGGTGGGCACCCCCCGTTCCTCGTTCCGCCTGACCCCCGGATCGCGACGTGGACGACCCGATCTGCGGCGCACGGTTCGCGCCAGCTTGCGAACTGCCGGCGAACCCATCACCCGTCACCATCTGGAGAACGACCAACGTCTGCGGCGACTCGTTTTGTTGCTCGACGTGTCGGGGTCGATGGAGCCGTATGCCCGCGCCCTGTTGCGGTTCGTGCAAGCGGCGGTGGCTGGTCGTCAGAAGGTGGAAGCCTTCGCCATTGGTACCCGCCTCACCCGTGTCACCCGTGAGTTGGGCGCGCGCGACCCCGACAAGGCGCTGCGACTGGCGTCGCATCGGGTGCAGGACTGGAGTGGTGGCACCCGCTTGGGCGAATGTCTGCGTCGCTTCAACGACGAATGGGGCGTGCGGGGCATGGCTCGCGGCGCGATCGTGGTGGTGCTCAGCGACGGTTGGGATCGCGGCGAACCCGAGGTGTTGGCCGAGCAAATGCGCCGACTGCAGCGAGTCAGTTTTCGCACGATCTGGGTGAACCCCTTGAAAGTGACCCCGGGCTACGCACCGTTGGCCCGGGGTATGGCCGCGGCCATGCCGTACATCGACCGCTTCGTCGAGGGACACTCCGTCGACGCCATGGAGCGCCTGGCCCACGAGATTGGCACATGATCACTTTCGAAGATATGCGGTTCTCGGGCTGACAGTTTTTCCCGATGCGGCAGTGTTCGATGGGGCATGGTGTTCGTACGCGGTAGGCGGCGATCGGTGCCGCGGTGGCGGTCACTTTGGGTGGCGGAGCGTTCGGTGTGGTGCGCGCCACCGTCTCCTCTGGCGAACGTGCCTCCTATTTCCCGATCACCCCGACCCGCGTGTTGGACACTCGCAACACCACCGAGGTCACCAACGGCACGTTGCGACTCACGGTGGAAGGATCGGTCAACGTCGTTGGCGAAGCGGGCAGCCGCACGGTGGTCCCCACCGATGCCACCGCGGTGGCCGTCAACCTCACCGTCACCGGCGGCCGAAAGAACGGCAACTACGGGTACGTCACCGCGTTTCCTTGTACGTCGGACGCTGACCTGGCACCGAATGCGTCGTCGCTGAACTTCGAGAACGGTGTCGACATCGCCAACGCCCTGAATGTCACCACATCATCGAACGGGTCTATCTGTTTGTACGTGTACGGCACCGCCGACCTGATCGTCGACATCGCCGGCTACTACGCCGACCACGATCACGACGACCGCTACTACACCAAAGCCCAAACCGACACGGCGTTGTCCGACAAAGCCGACACCACCGACCTTCACCAGCCCGTGATCCCCACCTCCGCCAGGACACTCGACTCCACCGGCAACGTCGGCTTTCACACGTCGATCGCCATCGGACTCGACGGCAACCCCATCATCAGCTACCACGACGGCACCAACCGTGATCTCAAAGTGGCCGCCTGCACCAACCCCACCTGCACCAACGCCACCACCATCACCGCGATCGACACCACCGGCATCGTCGGCTATGACACGTCGATCGCCATCGGCACCAACGGCAACCCCATCATCAGCTACCTCGACGCCACCAACGGCGACCTGAAGGTGGCCGCCTGCACCAACCCCACCTGCACCACCAGCACCATCACCACGATCGACAGC
>JAIXWJ010000034.1 GCA_027491335.1 Actinomycetes bacterium
CGTGCGCGAAATCGCCGCCGTCAACGTCGTCTTACCGTGGTCAATGTGACCCATCGTTCCGATATTCACATGAGGCTTCGTGCGCTCGAACTTCGCCTTCGACATGGCTTTCTTTCCTTTTGGTTTGGTGCTTGGTAGCTCGTGGTGTCAAGGATCATGTGTCGACACGACTGTGCCGGCACGGATGGTGAAGGTTACCGGCGCGGATCGCACCGGCAACCTCGTGGATTGCGGAATTACTCGCCGCGGGTGCGCTTGATGATGTCCGAGGCGATGGCCTCGGGCACCTGCTGGTACGAGTTGAACTGCATGGTGTAGGTGGCGCGACCCTGGGTGCGCGAACGCAGGTCGGTGGAGTATCCGAACATTTCGGACAACGGGATCTGGGCCCGCACCACCTGGGTGTTGCCACGGGCTTCCATGCCCTCGATACGACCGCGACGGCTGGACAAGTCGCCCATGACGTCACCCATGTATTCCTCGGGGGTGACCACTTCGACGCCCATGATCGGCTCCATCAACACGGGACGCGCGGCCTCGGCGGCCTTGCGGAACGCCTGCTGACCGGCGATCTTGAACGCCATTTCGCTGGAGTCCACGTCGTGGTACGCACCGTCGACGAGGGTCACCTTCACGTCCACCGTGGGGTAGCCCGCGAGCACACCGTTGTCGAGCGCGCTCTGCAGACCCTGGTTGGTCGGGTTGATGTATTCGCGCGGAATGCGACCGCCCGAGATCTTGTCGACGAACTCGTAGCCCTTGCCCGGGTTCGGCTCCATGTCGATCTTGACGACGGCGAACTGACCCGAACCACCGGACTGCTTGATGTGGCGGTACTCGACGGCCTCGACCTTCTTGGTGACGGTCTCGCGATAGGCCACCTGCGGCTTGCCCACCGTGGCGTCCACGTTGAACTCGCGCTGCATACGGTCCACGAGGATCTCGAGGTGCAACTCACCCATTCCGGAGATGACGGTCTGGCCGGTCTCCTCGTCGGTGCGCACGCGGAAGGTGGGGTCCTCGTCGGACAACGACTTCAGAGCCTTGCCCAACTTGTCCTGGTCGTCCTTGGTCTTGGGTTCGATGGCCACGTGGATGACGGGCTCGGGGAACTCCATGCGCTCCAAGATGATGGGGTTGTTGCGGTCGCACAGGGTGTCACCGGTGGTGGTGTCCTTGAAACCGAGACCGGCCACGATGTCACCGGCCATGGCGATGTCGAGGTCCTCGCGCTGGTTCGCGTGCATCAACAGGATTCGACCGAGACGCTCGCGGCGCTCCTTGGTGCTGTTGTACACCTCGTCGCCCTTGTTGATGGATCCCGAGTACACACGGAAGTACGTGAGCTTGCCGAACGGGTCGGCCACGATCTTGAACGCCAACGCGGCGAACGGCGCGCTCTCGTCGGCTCCGCGCGTGTCGGGCTCCTCGGCCTCGCCGGGCTTGACGCCCTGGGCCGGCGGAATGTCGAGCGGGCTCGGCAGGTAGTCGACGACGGCGTCGAGCATGGGCTGAACGCCCTTGTTCTTGAACGCCGAGCCGCACAGAATCGGCACGAAGTCGAACGCCAGCGTGCCCTTACGAATGGCGCGCTTGATCTCGGCCTCGGAGATGTCCTCGCCGCCGAGGTACTTCTCCATCAGTTCGTCGTCGGAGGTGGCGATGGTCTCCATCAGTTCCTCGCGGTACTGCGCGGCCTGATCCTTCATGTCGTCGGGAATCTCGACCTCGTCCCACTTGGCGCCCAGTTCCTCGTCGCGCCAGATGAGAGCCTTCATCTTCACCAGGTCGACCAGGCCCACGAACGGCTTGGCGCTCTCGGGTCCACCCGAACCCACCGGAAGGTGCAACACCGCGGTGGTGGCTTCGAGACGATCCTTCACCATCTGCACGGTGCGATAGAAGTCGGCGCCGATGCGGTCCATCTTGTTGACGAAGCACATGCGGGGCACGCGGTACTTGTTGGCCTGACGCCACACGGTCTCGGTCTGCGGCTCCACGCCGGCCACCGAGTCGAACACGGTCACGGCACCGTCGAGCACGCGCAGCGAACGCTCCACTTCGATGGTGAAGTCCACGTGTCCGGGGGTGTCGATGATGTTGATGCGGTGGTTGTTCCAGATGCAGGTGGTGGCGGCGGAGGTGATGGTGATTCCGCGCTCCTGTTCCTGAGCCATGTGGTCCATGGTCGCGGCGCCATCGTGCACTTCACCGATCTTGTAGCTCTTGCCGGTGTAGTAAAGGATGCGCTCGGTTGTCGTCGTCTTGCCGGCATCAATGTGGGCCATGATGCCGATGTTGCGGGTGCGCTCCAGGGGAAACTCACGCTTGGCCATCGTCGTTCACTTTCGCTTCGTGTTCTGTTTGTCGGGGGGTCTTACATGGTTGCACCCCGGTACGAATACCGGGGTGCGGAGAATGTCGATTCAGTGGTGAATGATCACCAGCGGTAGTGGGCGAAGGCCTTGTTGGACTCGGCCATCTTCTGCATGTCGTCGCGCTTCTTCACGGCGGCACCGAGACCATTGCTGGCATCGAGCAGTTCGTTGGCGAGGCACTGCGACATGGTCTTCTCGCGGCGGGCGCGGGCGTAGTCGACGACCCAACGAATGGCCAACGTGTTGGCGCGACGGGGCTTCACTTCGACCGGCACCTGATAGGTGGCTCCGCCGACGCGACGGCTACGCACTTCCAACGGCGGACGAACGTTGTCGATGGCGCGCTTCAAGGTGGCGATCGGCTCGGCGCCGGTCTTCTCCTCGACGATCTTGAGAGCGTCGTACACGATCTTCTCGGCGGTGCTCTTCTTGCCGCGGAGCATGACCTTGTTCATTAGCTGCGTGACGAGCAACGAGCGGTACACCGGGTCGGGATTCAACTCACGGCGGGGGGCGGGACCCTTACGGGGCATCTCAGTTCACCTGTTCCTTTTTCTCGATCACTTGGCGCGCTTGGCGCCGTAACGGCTGCGGGCCTGCTTGCGGTTCTTCACGCCGGCTGCGTCGAGCGCGCCGCGGATGATCTTGTAACGCACACCGGGCAGGTCGCGCACACGACCGCCACGCACGAGAACGATGGAGTGCTCCTGCAAGTTGTGTCCTTCGCCGGGGATGTAGGCCGTGATCTCCACACCGCTGGAGAGACGGACACGAGCCACCTTGCGCAGAGCCGAGTTCGGCTTCTTGGGCGTGTTGGTGTACACGCGCGTGCACACACCGCGACGCTGCGGCGATCCCTTGAGGGCCGGCGTCTTGGTCTTGCTGAACTTGGTGCTGCGACCCTGACGGACCAGCTGCTGAATTGTGGGCACTCTTGGACCTCTTCGTGTTACCGACTCGCAGGACGAATCAGATGGCGGTGTTGGCGATGGGGCCACCCTGAACGACCTGTTCAGAGGACCCTGTGATGTTACGAGCGCCCCGCGGACAACGGCAACCCGCCGCCCCCGGGGCACACTCGCGATTTCGGTGGGAAAATCAGCCTTCGGTCGAGACCGCTCCGGCGGCCTGGCCCTCCCAACGTCCGCTCAGGACGTCGGCGGGACCCTCGTCCTCGGAGTGGTACGTGGACATGGGCACGTAGTCCGGGGCATCGATTCCGAAGTCCCGGTAACGCATCATGCCCGAACCAGCCGGGATGAGCTTTCCGATGATGATGTTCTCCTTCAGACCGTTCAAGGTGTCGCCGCGGCCGTCGATGGCGGCCTCGGTGAGCACTCGGGTGGTCTCTTGGAACGATGCGGCCGACAGCCACGACTCGGTGGCCAGCGACGCCTTGGTGATTCCCATCAGTTCCGGACGGCCTTCGGCGGGACGCTTGCCCTGCTCGACCATGGAACGGTTGGTGTCACGGAAGGTCTTGGCATCGGTGCGCTCGCCGGGCAGGAACTCGGTGTCACCGGTTTCCTGCACGCTGACGCGACGGGTCATCTGACGCACGATGAGCTCGATGTGCTTGTCGTGGATGGACACACCCTGATCGCGGTACACCTTCTGCACTTCCTCGACGATGTACAACTGCGTCTCGCGGATGCCCTTGATCTCCATGACTTCCTTGGGATCGAACGGACCATCGGTAATGGGCTGACCGGCGACGACCTCCTGGCCGTCCTTCACGATCGGGCGGCTACCGGTGGGCAGCGTGATCAACGACTCCTCGCCGGAGTCCTCGACGACGGTGACCGGGATGCCCTTGCCCTCGTCCTCGCCGATGCGCACGACACCACTGGCCTTGGCCAAACGCGCCGAACCCTTGGGAGTACGGGCCTCGAACAATTCCACGACGCGGGGCAAACCACCGGCGATGTCCTTGCCCGCCACACCACCGGTGTGGAAGGTACGCATGGTGAGCTGGGTTCCCGGCTCACCAATGGACTGCGCGGCGATGACGCCGACGGCCTCACCGAGTTCGATGGGCTTGCCGGTGGCCAACGAACGGCCGTAGCACAACGCGCACACGCCCAACTCGGCGTCGCACGTGAGCACCGAACGCACGCGCACGCGATTCGTCGCCGAATCGTCGCGCAACGTGGCCATGAGCGCATCGTCGATGATGGTGTTGCGCGGCACGACGGTTCCGTCGGACAACGGCGTGTCCACGGCGAGCGCACGGCCGTACAACTTGGTCTCGATGTAGGAACGACGGTTCGCACTGTCGGCCTGCACTCCCTCGATCCAGACGCCCAGCGTGGTGCCGCAGTCCTCGTCGCGAACGATGAGTTCCTGCGCCACGTCGACCAGACGACGGGTGAGGTAACCGGAGTCGGCGGTACGCAGAGCGGTGTCCACCAATCCCTTACGGGCACCCGGGGTGGCGATGAAGTACTCCAGCGTCTCGAGACCCTCGCGGAAGTTCCGCTTGATCGGACGAGGAATCATGTCACCACGAGGGTTGGCCACCAGACCGCGCATACCGGCGATCTGACGCATCTGGGTCATGTTTCCACGAGCACCCGAGCCCACCATCATGTCGATGGGGTTGAAGCGAGCCGCCTTGAATTCCTTCTCCATGGCCGCCTGCACTTGAGCGGTGGCGTCGGTCCAGATGCGCACTTCCTGCTGACGACGCTCGCCGTCGGTGATGATGCCGCGCTTGAACTGGCTCTCGACCTTTTCGGCCTGCGCCTCGAAGTCGTCGAGCAACGCACGCTTGGCCGCGGGCGTCTTGACGTCGTCGATGGACACGGTCAGACCCGACTGCGACGCGTAGCGATAGCAGACGGCCTTGATGGCGTCGAGCGAGTCGGCCACTTCGGCGTTGGTGAAGTGATCGGACAGACGCTCGACGACCTCACCCATCTCCTTCTTCTTGATGGGCTGGGTGATGTGGCCGAACTTGGCGACGTAGCCCGCGGGCAACGCCTCCTCGAACAACAGGCGACCGGGCGAGGTCTCGAAGGTCTCACCGTTCGAGCGCACCTTGATGGCGGCATGAATGCCGACCTTGCCTTCGTCGAGCGCGCGGAACACTTCCCAGTTGTGGCGGAAGACGCGACCCTCGCCCGCCGAACCCGGATCATCGGCGGTGAGATAGAACGCACCGATGATGAGGTCCTGAGTGGGGGTGACGATCGGGCGACCCGACGCCGGCGACAGGATGTTGTTGGCGCTGAGCATCAACACGCGAGCCTCGGCCTGCGCCTCGGCGGACAGCGGCACGTGCACGGCCATCTGGTCACCGTCGAAGTCGGCGTTGAACGCGGTGCACACCAGCGGGTGAATCTGGATGGCCTTGCCTTCCACCAACACCGGCTCGAACGCCTGGATGCCGAGGCGGTGCAACGTGGGCGCGCGGTTCAACAGAACCGGGTGCTCGCGGATGACTTCCTCGAGAACGTCCCACACGCGCGGGTTGCGGCGCTCGACCATGCGCTTGGCGCTCTTGATGTTCTGGGCGTACTCGATGTCGACGAGGCGCTTCATCACGAAGGGCTTGAAGAGTTCGAGAGCCATCAACTTGGGCAGACCACACTGGTGCAAACGCAACGTGGGGCCGGCCACGATGACCGAACGACCCGAGTAGTCGACGCGCTTACCGAGCAGGTTCTGACGGAAGCGACCCTGCTTGCCCTTCAACATGTCGGAGAGCGACTTCAACGGACGGTTACCCGGTCCGGTGACCGGACGACCACGACGACCGTTGTCGAACAACGCGTCCACGGCCTCTTGCAACATGCGCTTTTCGTTGTTCACGATGATCTCGGGCGCACCGAGTCCGAGCAGACGCTCGAGACGGTTGTTGCGGTTGATCACGCGACGGTAGAGGTCGTTGAGGTCGGAGGTGGCGAAGCGACCACCCTCGAGCTGCACCATGGGACGCAGTTCCGGCGGAATGACCGGCACCACGTCGAGGATCATGGCCTTGGGGTCGTTCATGCGACGACCGGTCTCGGGGTCGCGCTGGTTGAACGACGCCACGATCTTCAGACGCTTGATGGCCTTCTGCTTGCGCTGGGCGCTGAGCGGCTTCTTGCCGTCCTTGGGATCGATGGCCTCGCGGAGCTTGACCTCTTCCTCGTCGAAGTCGATGCGATCGATGAGCGACTTGATGGCGTCGGCACCGGTGCCACCCTCGAAGTACTCACCGAAACGATCGCGCAGCTCGCGCCACAACACTTCGTCTTCGATGATCTGACGCGAATGCAGACCCTTGAACTCGTCCCACGAACGCTTCAACAGATCGAGCTCGGCCTCGTAACGCTCGCGGATGGCGGCGATGTCCTTCTCGCGGTTCTTCTGAACGCCCTTGACCTCGGCGTCCTTGGCACCGTCGGCCTCGAGACGCGAGATCTCCTTCTCGAGTTCCTTGTAGGCGCGCTCGATGTCGAGATCGCGATCCTTCTCGATGGCCTCGAGCTCACCGATGTACTCGTTCTCGAGGCTCGGCAACATGGAGTGACGCTGCTCCTCGTCCACCCAGGTGACCAGGTGAGCGGCGAAGTAGATGACCTTCTCCAACTGCTTGGCCTTCAGCTCTTCCTTGGGCTCGAGTCCGGCCAGGAGGTAGGCCAACCACGAACGGGTGCCGCGCAAGTACCAAATGTGAACGACGGGAGCGGCCAACTCGATGTGGCCCATGCGCTCGCGACGAACCTTGGAGCGAGTGACCTCGACGCCGCACTTCTCGCAGATGATTCCCTTGAAGCGAACGCGCTTGTACTTGCCGCAGTAGCACTCCCAGTCGCGAGTTGGTCCGAAGATCTTCTCGCAGAACAGACCGTCGCGCTCGGGGCGCAACGTGCGGTAGTTGATGGTCTCGGGCTTCTTGACTTCACCACTGGACCAGGTGCGAATGTGGTCGGCCGTGGCCAAACCGATGCGCAGCTGGTCGAACATGTTGACATCGAGCATTTCGTTCTCTCGCTCTCTCTTCGTTCTCTCGTTGGCGGATGAGGGCGTCGCGTCAGCGACGGCCACTCACCCGCTCCCTCTCGCGGTCGTCTTCGTCGCTGCCCCGTTCCGGACGGCTGATGTTGATGCCGAGCGCCTCCGCGGTGTTGAACACCTCTTCGTCGATCTCCTTCATCTCGATCTCGCTGCCGTCGGTGCCGAGCACCTCGACGTTCAGGCACAGCGCCTGCATTTCCTTCATGAGCACCTTGAAACTCTCGGGAATGCCGGGCTCGGGGATGTTCTCGCCCTTGACGATGGCCTCGTACACCTTCACGCGACCGAGCACGTCGTCGGACTTGATGGTGAGCAGCTCCTGCAAGCAGTACGCCGCGCCGTAGGCCTCGAGGGCCCACACTTCCATCTCGCCGAAACGCTGTCCGCCGAACTGCGCCTTACCACCGAGCGGCTGCTGGGTGATCATGCTGTACGGGCCGGTGGAACGGGCGTGGATCTTGTCGTCGACGAGGTGCGACAACTTCAAGATGTACATGACGCCGACGGTGATGTCGTTGTCGTACGCCTCACCGGTGCGACCGTTGTACAACGTGGTCTTGCCGGTGGTCTTGACGAGCGGCGACGAGAACTTCGTCGACTCGGGGTTGAGGTTCTCGAGGATCTGAACGATCGTCGGGTGCTTGCCCGCCTGCTCGGTCTCGTCCCAGTGCGCACCGTCGAACACCGGCGTGGCGATGAACTTGGCCGGGGCGGTGCTGGGGCGCGTCTTGGTCTCGGTGCCGCGAATGGGCTCGTCACCGATGCGCGTGCCATCGGGGTTGGTCCAACCCCAACGAGCCGCGTATCCGAGGTGAGCCTCGAGAACCTGACCGACGTTCATTCGGCTCGGAACACCGAGCGGGTTGAGAATGATGTCGACCGGAGTTCCGTCGGCCAGGTACGGCATGTCGGCCTGCGGGAGGATCTTGGAGATGACACCCTTGTTGCCGTGACGGCCGGCCAACTTGTCGCCCACGCTGATCTTGCGCTTCTGGGCCACGAGCACCTTGACCATCTGGTTCACGCCGGGGGCCAACTCGCCTCCGTCATCGCGATCGAGAACGCTGACATGGATGACCTTGCCGCTCTCGCCGTGGGGAACCTTCAGTGACGTGTCGCGAACTTCGCGGGCCTTCTCACCGAAGATGGCGCGCAACAGACGCTCTTCGGGCGTGAGTTCGGTCTCGCCCTTGGGAGTGACCTTGCCCACCAACACGTCGCCGGGGCCGACTTCGGCACCGACGCGAATGACACCGCGCTCGTCGAGGTCACGCAGGATGTCCTCGGACAGGTTCGGGATGTCGCGGGTGATTTCTTCGGGACCGAGCTTCGTGTCGCGCGCGTCCACCGTGTACTCGTGGATATGGATCGACGTGAGCACGTCGTCGCGCACCAGACGATCCGACAGGATGATGGCGTCCTCGAAGTTGTAGCCCTCCCACGGCATGAGCGCCACGACGAGATTCTTGCCCAACGCCAACTCACCGTTGTCGGTGCTCGGACCGTCGGCGATGAGGTCACCCTTCTTCACCGACTGACCCTGCGACACGCGCGGGATCTGGTTCACGCACGTGTTGTGGTTGGAGCGACGGAACTTGTGCAAGTGGTACACCCGACGACCGGCGTTCTTGTACTGAACGATGATCTGCGAGCCGGACACCTCGGTGACCTCACCGTCGTCCATGGCGACGATCAGATCGGCGCCTTCCATGGCGGCGCGACGCTCCATGCCGGTTCCGATGTACGGAGCCTCGGTGCGAATGAGCGGAACGGCCTGACGTTGCATGTTCGCACCCATGAGGGCGCGGTTGGCGTCGTCGTGCTCGAGGAACGGAATGAGTCCGGTGGCGACCGACACGATCTGCTTGGGCGATAGGTCGATGTAGTCCACCTCGCTCGGCGACACGTAGAGGATGTCGGTGGTGGCGCCGAAGAAGCTCTCGGCTTCCAGCATGCGCTTCAAGTCCTCGAGGCTGGCCGCCTGCGGCGAACGACGCACGAGCACCTTGGCATCGGAGAACGTTCCGTCGGGGTTCACCGCGGTGTTGGCCTGGGCGATGACGTACTTCTCTTCCTCATCGGCCGGCATGTAGACGACCTTGCCCGACACCTTGCCGTTCTCGACCTTGCGGTACGGGCTCTCGATGAAGCCGAACTCGTTCACGCGGGCGTAGGTGGACAACGCACCGATCAGACCGATGTTCGGACCTTCCGGCGTTTCGATGGGGCACATACGGCCGTAGTGCGAGAAGTGCACGTCACGAACCTCGAAGCCGGCGCGCTCGCGCGACAGACCACCGGGTCCGAGCGCCGACAAACGACGACGGTGCGTGAGACCCGACAGAGCGTTCACCTGGTCCATCAGCTGCGACAACTGGCTGGTTCCGAAGAACTCCTTGATGGCCGCCTGCAACGGACGGATGTTCACGAGCGAGGCCGGGGTGATGGACTCGGGATCCTGGGTGGTCATGCGCTCGCGCACGACGCGCTCCATGCGCGACAGACCGATTCGCACCTGGTTCTGGATGAGCTCGCCCACCGAACGGATACGACGGTTCGCGAAGTGATCCTGATCGTCGAGGCGGTAGCCGGGCTCCTGCTTGACGAGGTGGAGCATGTACGAGATGGCCGCGAGGATCTCGTTGGGACGCAACACGTTGCCGTCCTCGGGATCACTTTCGATGGGACGCTTGTTGGGATCGTCCATGTCGACGCGGAAGTACTCACCCAACTTGCGAGTGCCCTTGCCGAACAACTGATCCAGCTTGTTCAGTTCCTCACCCAACTTGCGGTCGATCTTGTAACGACCCACGCGCGACAGGTCGTAGCGCTTGGAGTCGAAGAACGCGTTCTTGAAGTAGGCACGAGCCGACTCGAGCGACGGCGGCTCACCCGGGCGAGCGCGCTTGTAGATCTCGACGAGGGCCTCGTTCTGGGTGGGGGCGACGTTGCGCTCCTTGTCCCACTGGCCTTCGAGGAAATCGAAGTGAGCGACGAAGCGATCGATGAAGCCGGGCGCGTGATCCTCGTCGTAGCCGAGAGCACGCAACAGCGTGAACACGCCCATGCGACGCTTGCGGGCCACGCGGGTGCCGGCGGTGACGTCCTTGCCGGGCTTCTGCTCGACGTCGAACTCGAGCCATTCACCGCGCTGCGGGTGAATGGTGCCCTTCACCAACTGGTGCTTGGACAAGTTACGAAGGCGGTAACGCTCACCGGCCTCGAAGATGACGCCGGGGCTACGAACCAACTGCGACACGACGACACGCTCGGTGCCGTTGTGAATGAAGGTTCCCTTCTCGGTCATCATGGGGAAGTCGCCCATGAATTCCTTGGTCTGACGAATTTCGCCGGTCGACTGGTTCACGAAGGTGGCCTTCACCAGGATCGACTTCATGTAGGTGTGGCCCTTTTCGCGGCACTCCTCCACCGAATACTTCGGTTCGGTGAACAGGTCCTCGTCGTCGGGGTCGTACTCGAGTTCGAGACGCAGGTTGCCGTGGAAGTCGGTGATGGGCGAGATGTCGCGGAACGCTTCGGCCAAGCCCGTCTTCAAGAAGTCCTCGAAGCTCTTGCGCTGGATGTCGATGAAGTCGGGCGCGACGAAGTCGATCAACTTCTCGCGTCCGGTCTCGGGGTCCTTGACGACCTCTTTGAGCTTGGACAGATCCTCGTCGAGGTTGGCGAAGGAATAACGCTCGCGGTTGTTGGTGCGTGAGGCCAAGGGGAACTCCTAGCGGCTATGGGACATGGACAAGCGGGACATGGACAAGCGAAGTGATGACAAACGGAGAACTAGACGACAAGAGCGAACGAAAATCGGTGGACGTCGATCACGGACACCGGGGTATGAGGGGACACGCGCCAACCAGAATTTGGGGAACGAAAAAGACAGAGGCGACGCACGGCAACGGACGAGACTACCCCTGAGGGGCGCCGAATATCAACCGCCGCCAGCACAAATGCCGGGGGCGGGACCTCCGTTGGGCGACACCGTAAATCGCCGACCGGGGCGAGTCAAGCACCCCCGGGTCCGACATCGGGCCAGAAACCGACCGAGCAACTGGGCCCGGAAATGCCACCGACCCGGGCCACCAGGGCCCGGGTCGGGGTACTTCAGGTTCACCCCCGAGGGGGCGCAGGTCACTTGACGTCGACGGTGGCGCCGGACTCGACCAGCTTGGCCTTGGCCTTCTCGGCGTCGTCCTTGCTGACCTTCTCGAGGACGGGCTTGGGGGCGCCGTCGACCAGGTCCTTGGCTTCCTTGAGACCCAGGTTGGTGAGCTCGCGCACCACCTTGATGACCTGGATCTTCTGGGCACCGGCGTCGGTCAGGATGACGTCGAACTCATCCTTCTCCTCGGCGGCAGCGGCCGGAGCCGCACCTGCGCCACCAGCGACGGCCACGGCCACGGGGGCAGCGGCGGTCACGCCGAACTTCTCCTCGAACGCGTCGAGCAGTTCCTTCAATTCGATAACGGTGAGGGCGGCAATGCCGTCCAGGATCTCTTCCTTGCTGAGAGCCATGATGATTTTCTCCTGTGATTGTGATTTTGTGAAATGAATGGTTTTCTTGCGTTTGACACTCGAACTCGACCGGGCTTACGCCGCCTTTTGGTCGAGAAGTGCCTTGAGGCCATAGGCCATGTTGCGGGGCAATGCCTGCAGAAGTCCGGCGGTCTTGACCAGCGGGGCCTGAATGGCTCCGGCCAGCTGAGCCAGCAGCACTTCGCGCGACGGCAGGTCGGCGAGGGCTTCGACATCCTTGGCAGTGAGCAACTTGCCAGCCAGGACGCCGCCCTTGATGACGAGCAACGGATTGGCCTTGCTGAACTCCTTGAGTGCCTTGGCGGTCGCCGCGGCATCGCCGCTGACGAACGTGAGGGCGCTCGGGCCGACCAAAAGATCGACGAGAGCCGAATTGCCGGTGTCGACAGCCGCGCGACGGGCCAAGGTGTTCTTGTACACCTTGTGCTCGCCACCCACGGGGCGCAGGGCGCCGCGCAGATTGGCCAGAGCTCCCACGGTCAGACCGCGGTACTCCGTGACGAACACGACCTCGACGCTCGACATCTTCTCGGCGATCTCACCGACGGTCGCAACCTTGTCGGGACGGGGATTCTCCACGTGTTTTCCTCCTTTCGCTTCAACTCGGGGCTCGCAGATGCGGGCACCACGAGGAGCGAAAGGCTCCGTGCAGTCTCCGCCTCGGTTGGCGAACCCAAAGGTTCTTTCACGACCCGAAGGTCGACCGACTGTCTCTGGCAAGCAGATTCGATTGTGTGGGTGAGGCTAACGGGATGATCCCGTGTTGCCTCGCAAAACTCTGGCTGGAAAGCCGGTACGAGTACCGGACTCGAGAACTCAGACGGTTTCGGGACGCAGACGGTTGAGGTCGACCTTGACGCCGGGGCCCATGGTGGACGACACCGAGATCTTGCGCAGGTAACGACCCTTGGCCGAGGCGGGCTTGGCGCGCTGGATCTCGTCGAGAACGGCGCGGAAGTTGGCTTCGATCTGCTCGACCGAGAAGCTCACCTTGCCCAACTGCACGTGCACGTTTCCGTAACGGTCGGTGCGGTACTCCACCTTGCCGCCCTTGAACTCGCCCACGGCGCGACCCACATCCTGGGTGACCGTGCCGGTCTTGGGGTTGGGCATCAAGCCACGCGGTCCGAGGGTACGACCCAAGCGACCGACGAGGGGCATCATGTCGGGGGTGGCGATGGCCAGATCGAAGTTGAAGTTGCCCTTCTCGATCTCGGCGGCCAAATCGTCGGCGCCCACCAAATCGGCGCCGGCCTTGCGCGCTTCCTCGGCGGCCTCGCCGGTGGCGAACACGGCCACGCGGATGTTCTTGCCGGTGCCCGAGGGCAACGCCACGGTTCCGCGCACGGCCTGCTCGGCCTTACGGGGGTCGACGCCGAGTCGGATGGCGATCTCGATCGTCTCGTCGAACTTGGCCGGAGCCATCGACTTCACCAAGGTCAAGGCCTCGGTGGGGCTGAACATCTGATCACGGTCGTAACGCTTGACCGCATCGTCGTACTTCTTGCCGGACATGTCTGTCTCCCTCTCCCCCGGTGCTTCTCCGGTGGGGTGTCGAGCCGGCCGGGCGAGGTGATCCCGGTCCAGGCGTTGTTGTTTGTGCTGGTGTTACTTGATCACGAGACCCATGGAACGCGCGGTTCCACGGACCTGCATCTTGGCGGCCTCGAGGTCGTAGGCGTTGAGGTCGGGCATCTTGATCTTGGCGACTTCTTCGATGTCGGCTTCGGTGACCGAACCGCACACGGCCTTGCCGGGGGTCTGGCTGCCCTTGTCGAGACCGGCCTTCTGGCGCAACAGCACCGGCGTGGGCGGAGTCTTCAGAACGAAGGTGAACGAACGATCCTCGAAAATCGAGATCTCGACGGGGATGATGGTGCCGACCTGGCTTTCGGTGGCGGCGTTGTACGCCTTCACGAAGTCCATGATGCCGACGCCGTGCGGTCCGAGAGCGGTACCGACCGGCGGGGCCGGGGTGGCCTTGCCGGCCGGAATCTGGATCTTGACGATCGCGGTGAGTTTCTTCTTCGCCATGGGGCGTTTCCCTTCGAGTGAGAGCGAGCAGTGTACGGGCGTTTTGGTGGTTGGCGACTTCTACAGTTTTGCGACCTGGCTGAAGTCCATTTCGACCATCGTTTCGCGGCCGAAGATGTTGACGAGCACCTTCAACTTCATGTGGTCGGCGTTGATCTCGGCGACCTGGCCCGAGAAGTCGGCGAACGGGCCTTCCTTCACGCGCACGCCCTGACCCACCTCGTATTCGAGCTTGGGCTTGCGACGATTCGCGGTTTCCTGGCCGTCACCCTTGGCCGACAAGAAGGTGTCCACCTCGCGGCGCGAGAGCGGCGTGGGCTTCTGGCCCTTCTGGCTCTGACCGACGAAACCGGTGATGCCGGGGGTGTTGCGAATGCAGTACCAGCTCTCGTCGTCCATGATGCAACGCACGAGCAAATAGCCGGGGAAGACCTTCTTCTGAACGGTCTGCTTGCGACCGTTCTTGAACTCGACGACATCCTCCATGGGGATGACGGCTTCGAAGATGCGATCCTCGACGTTCATCGACTGGATGCGGGCTTCGAGGTTGGCCTTGACCTTCTTCTCGTAGCCGGCCTGGGTGTGCACCACGAACCACTGTCCGGGGCGACGCCAGGGGTGAACCTCGCCGGACTCCGCACTGTCGTCGGAATTGTCGCCGGATTCGTTCTCGTCGGATTCGATCGCGGCATCGTCGGAGGTGAGGTCGATGACCTCGACGTCGGATTCGTTCACGTTCTCGTTCATGTTCATCTCGTCGTTCATCAGTTCTTGTACAGCCAATCCGTGAGGAAGCCGATACCCGTGTCGGCGACACCGATGAGAGCCGTGAACAGGGCCACGGTGATGAGAACGACGATCGAGTAGCGACGCACTTCGGGCCACTTCGGCCACGCCACCTTGTTCATCTCTTCGCGAACTTCGCGGATGTACTGGGCGGGACCGACTCGGTCGTCCTTGGCGCCGGGCGTGCGGGCTTGACGCGCAGGGTTGCCCTGCTCGTCGAGCGCGCCCATCTTCTTGAGAGTGCGCTTTTGTTCCCGGTTCAGATCCATCGCCATGGAGTGTTCTCTGTTTCTCGTTCGCTGTCGTTCGCGATTTCAATGCGCTTGGTGTCTGCGCTGAGCAGGGCAGGAGGGATTCGAACCCCCGACCGTCGGTTTTGGAGACCGATGCTCTACCAGCTGAGCTACTGCCCTCAGACGCAGGTGGTGCCTAGCGCGTCTCCTTGTGCATGGTGTGCTTGCGATCGTGACTGCAGTACTTGCTCATCTCGAGCCGTTCACGGTCGTTGATCTTGCTCTTGATGGTGATGTAGTTCCGTCGCTTGCACTCGGTGCACTCGAGGGTGATCTTCACCCGCTTGTCGTTTCTGGGCACGTCAGTCTCCGATCACTTGATGATCTTGGTGACGCGGCCGGCGCCCACGGTACGGCCACCCTCACGGATGGCGAAACGCAGACCCTCGTCCATGGCGATCGGCTTACCGAGCTCCACGGTCATGGTC
>JAIXWJ010000074.1 GCA_027491335.1 Actinomycetes bacterium
CGCTGGTGAGCCCGTCCACTTGGACGGGTGCGGAGGCGTCGGTTGTGGACTGGTCGCCCAATTGTCCCTGTTGATTGCTCCCCCAGCAGTTGGCGGCGTCGTTGATGATCGCGCACGTGTGGTAACCGCGAGCGGAGAGAAGCGGTTGTGTCGGGCTCGAAAGGTTCTCGTGGGCGTCGGCGGCCACGAAAGTCGTGCCGATGGCCAACGAGGACAGTCCGACGAGCGCGACGGCGAGTGTGCGAACCAAGTTCGTGAAGACCTGGTGTTGCCTCGAGGGGCTCGCGAGATGTTCGGTGCTCACGGTCGAGCCTTTCGGGTGGGTCGGGGAGCGGTCTGGAGATTCTTGCAGATCTGCTCGAGCGGGGGAAGGTGGGACTCGTCATGTCTTCCCCGACGTCCCGCCCCACGATCACGAGATTGGTCGATCGACGGTGAGTAGCGTTCGTGTTGTGTTCAGGAGAAAGCGGAGCGATTCGACCGACGTTTCGTACCTGATCTAGATGATCTTCGGCGCGGTGACACCGGAACAGAATCACGTTCTTCACCGGGTCGCCCAGGATGCTCTCGAAAATGGCCGTGATCCGTTTCGCGCACTGATCCTGCACACCGACCAACAGATCCTCCCCAGTCGCATCGTCGCTCGCTTCGGGCCGAACGACGTCGAGTGGCTCGAGGTCGGCGGACTGCACTTGGCCATCGACACGTCCGAAGGTTCCGTGTCGCCCCAAGTGGCGGCGGGTTACGAGCCTCACGTTTCTCGAACACTTCGTTCGATTCTTCGACCAGGTGACACATTCATCGACGTCGGCGCCAACATCGGTGTTCACGTCGCCGATGCGGCCCGACTGGTGGGAGTGCAAGGTCGGGTCATCGCCGTCGAGCCGAACTCGGAGAACTGTCGTCTTCTGCTTCTCACGGTCGACAAGAACGGATTCCGCAACGTCACCCTCGTTCCCACCGCGCTGTCCGATGTGGGTGAGTGGACGTGGTTCTCCACGCACGTCGGCTCCAACGGTGGGGTGCGGACGAGCGACGCCGAGGCGATCGCTCGGGGCTTCGGCTCCGTCGTTCCGGTGCGCCGACTGGATGACGTCGCCCCCGAGGGAACGAGGCTCATCAAGATCGACGTGGAGGGCGCCGAGATCTCGGTCCTGCGCTCGGGCCTCGAGACCCTTCGTCGTGATCGGCCGTCGATCATCATGGAGTTCAGTTGTGAAATGGTCCAGCGGATTTCCGGCATCGAACCGCTCGAGGCCTTGTCGTGGATCGAAGGTCTCGGTTACGACATCGCCGTCATCAGGAAACTCGACGGCGAGTTGGTGCCCATGTCCGCCGAGCAACTGATCGCTGGATGGACGTCACCCCTGAGCATCGAAGATCTGTTGCTCAGCCCGCGCTGAGGCTGGGTGCATCGCGTCCGGTTCGAAGGGCATCGCTCCGCGGACACCCCGTTGCGGAGTAATTTGACGTCGATGCGGCGGAACTGCGAACGACCCGGATGTGGCGCCCCCAGTGCCGTCATTTACGGCTACGGGTCCGGTCCCGCTGGCGCGAATGGTCCGGGCACGATGTGGCTCGATGCATGGTCGCCCGATCGTGATCCGACCGAGGCACCCGCGGACGTGCGAGGCGTGGTGTGTGCCCGTCATGGCGCGTTGCTCAGTCCGCCTCGAGGCTGGGCGTTGGACGATCGGCGCGAGTCCATCCCGCGTTTGTTCAAGCCGCGCGATCGCGGCGCCTTGACGGTCGTACCCGATGAGGAACCGGAAGCACCCAAGAAGGTGAAGCGCGACCCGACGACACCCACCCGGCGCCCGAAAGCCGCCGATCTTCCCCGGCCGCGATTGTTCGCCGATCTCGACGAGAGTGCACCCGCTCGGGTCGTCGAGCCGGTGGTTGTTCCCGAACAAGTGGTTGTTCCCGAACAAGTCGTTGTCGAGCCGTTGATCGTCCAGCCCGAGCCATTGATCATCGAGCCCGAGCCTGCACCCATGCCCGTGGCCGAGCCCGCACCCGTTTCGGTGTCCGTACCCGTGCCTGAAGTCGTGCCCGAAAGCGATCCCGAGAGCGAGCCGGTCGTGGCCGACGATTCCACCGAACTTCTCATTCGTCAGGACGCCACGGGTTCCACATCGCGCTCGGCGGCCACATTCGATCCCGACGAGGACTTCTCGCGCGACGCCACGGGTCCGATGTTGCGCGACGCGTTGCGCCCGCGCCTCTCTGGTCGTTTCGATCCCACGGCGGAGTTGTTGCGACCCACCGACATCGATTCCGAGCACGCCTGAGGGCGGTGACCATGGATCTCGTCATCGACATGGAGTTGCCGTGTCCTCCGAGCGAGGTCGTCGCCTTCGTGAACGACTTGAGCGACTATCCCCGCTGGATGGGATTGGTCCACGCGGCGACTCCGCAAGCCAACGAGAGCGAGCCGGCCTGGTCGGTGGAATTGCGCGCCAAAGTGGGCCCGTTCGCGCGCTCGAAGCGATTGCGGATGGTGCGAACCGTCGACGAGTCGCCGAATCACGTGCGATTCGAGCGCAAGGAAAGCGACACGAACGCGCACGGAACGTGGATCCTTGACGCACGGCTGGACGGGACCACCACGACACGTCTGACGGTGCGTTTGCAGTACGAGGGGCGGTTGTGGTCCTCGGTCGTCGAACGTGTGTTGCGCGACGAAGTGGAGCGCAGCAAGGAACGTCTGCTGGCGTTGGTGTCAGCTCGCTGACCACGCCGAGTATCGGCCGTTCGCGCGTCGTTCGAGACGCAAACGCACTCCGAAGCACTCCGACAAGTTCTCGGCGGTGAACACCTCGTCGATGGGCCCGCCAACCATCGCGCGACCTCGAACGAGAAACATCACGTGCGTCATGCCGGGTGGGATCTCGTCGACGTGGTGGGTGACCAACACCAGTGGTGCGCCATCGGGCTTGGTGGTCATCTCGGCGAGAGCATTCACCAATTGCTCGCGACCTCCCAGATCCAGTCGGGCGCTGGGTTCGTCGAGCAGAACGATGCCGGGGTCGTTCATGATCGATCGGGCCAACAGAACGCGTTGTTGTTCGCCCGATGACAAGGACGAGAACGCCCGCTCGCTCAGATGCCCGACGTTCATGATGGCGAGACACTCCTCGGCCCGTTCGCGGTCGAGGTCGTCGTATCGATGCCACCATGGTTCGAGGGCGGCGTTGCGGGCGGTCATCACGACATCACGGGCCACCAATGCGCCCCGAATCTCGCCGGCGAACGACGCCGACACGTATCCGATGCGTCGGCGCAGGGTGCGCACATCGGTGTCGCCGAGGGTTTCACCCAACACGGCCACGGAGCCCCGACTGGGATGGTCGTACAGCGCCGCGATGCGCACGAGGGTGGTTTTGCCCGAGCCGTTGGCTCCCAACACCAGCCATCGTTGGTCGCGTTCGATCGACAAGTCGACGTCGTCCAGGATGGTTTTGCCGTCGCGAGTCACGGAGATTCCCGACAAAGACAGACTGGCGACCATCGGCAAAGGGTAGGTCCCCCGACCGCGAGGTTCGGGGGTTGGCTCGGCTCATCGCGGCTTTCGTCGCAGGTCAACGTGGTCGCGGCCGCGTGACCGTAACAGAAATGAAATGTCCGGTACCCTTGACCCGTCATGTTCGCCCGCCTCGTCACCCCCCGTTCGGGACTCCGGACTCTCGGTGCATTGGTGACCGCGGCGATTCTCGCGATGGGGCTGGTGGTGGGCTTGCCGGCCGCCGGTTTGGCCACCCCGGCCGACTCCTCCGATGCCGCCGCCCAGAAGGCCGCCGCCGAGATTCAGGCCGCCCGTGACCGTGCCAATGCCGCCGCCGACGCCGCCTTCGCGGCCGAATCGGCCCTCGATTCACTGTCCATCGAGGTGGCCAACACCGAGATCGAATTGGCCGACCTCGAGGCTCGCGCCGGGTCGTTGCAGACCGGCGTCGAAGAGGTGGCGGTGCAACGTTTCGTCAGCGGTGGCGGAGGCGGCATCCCGCTGTTGAGCGGGCTGGACGGGCCGTCGGCGCAGGCGCAGGCCGACGTGCTCATCGAAATCGTCAGTGACACCTCGCAGTCCACCCTCGACGAATACGACGCGCTCAGCAAGGAGCTCGCCGACAAGCGACGTTCGCTGGAACGAGCCAAGGAACAACAGGCCCAAGCCATCGAGGATCACGAAGCCGCCCAAGCCAAGGCGCTCGCCGAGGTGGAGCGCTTGAAGAAGATCGAAGCCCAACGTCTGAAGGACGAGAAGGTGCGCAAGATCCTCGAAGCGGCCCGAATCAAGGCCCAAGCGGAAGCAATGGCCAGGTCCGGCAACGTGTCGGGGAGCATCGTGAACACCGGTGCCGGCAACACCGGAAAGCGTCGTTCGGGCTCGTCGGGATTCTTCGACAACGGCGTGTACGTCGACGGCAGCATCATTTGTCCCGTGGCCGGCTCGGCCGGATTCGGAGACACGTGGGGCGCTCCGCGAAGTGGTGGACGTCGTCACCAAGGAGTGGACATGATGTCCGACATGGGCACCCCGCTCGTGGCGGTGGCGTCGGGGCGGTTGTCGCTCTGGAGCAACGGTGGAATCGCCGGTCTGGCGGTGCACCTGCGGGGCAACAACGGAAACACCTACTTCTACGCCCACCTCAGCGCGTACGAGGGTGGCGAGCGCTACGTCGAGCAGGGCGACATCATCGGATACGTGGGGGACACGGGCAACGCCGACGGCAATCCGCACCTGCACTTCGAGATTCGGCCCGGCGGTGGCAGCCCCGTGAACCCGTATCCGTCCGTTCGTCCCGCTTGCTGAGCGACGAGGCAAGATAGGGGAATGTCGTCGAGCCCCGACCCCCGTGGTGAACTCGCCGATGCCATCTCGATCGCCCTCGACGGCCGAGCGGTGGGTGGCCTCACTCGATTGAGTGGCGGCGCGTCGCGCGAGACGTGGCGATTCGAAGCCGATGGCGAACCGTTGATTCTTCAACGTCAACGAGCCGGCGACACCAGAGACATGGAAGTCGAAGCATCCGTTCTTCGGGCCGCCGCCGCGGCCGGTGTGCCGGTGCCTCGACTGTTGGCCAGCGGACGTTTCGACCATGGCGCGCGCTACATGATTCAGTCGTGGGTGGATGGTGAGACCATCGCCCGCAAGATTCTTCGCGACGACGCCTTCGCCGACGCGCGAGTTTCGCTCGTTGGCCAGTTCGCATCGGCGTTGGCGGCGGTGCATTCCATTCCGATCGACGACGTGCCGGGATTGCCCACCACCGATCAGGTGGCCCAATACCGGCAGAGTTTGGACGATCTGAATGCTCAGTTGGAGCAGTCGCATCCGGCATTCGAGTTGGCATTCCGCTGGCTCGAGGCGAATCGCCCCACCAGCGCGCGACGCACCGTGGTGCACGGAGACTTCCGGCTGGGCAATGTGATGGTGGGTCCCGAGGGTCTGCGCGCCGTGCTCGACTGGGAGTTGGCCCACATCGGCGACCCCATGGAGGATCTGGGTTGGTTGTGCGTGCGCGCGTGGCGTTTCGGATCCGAACTTCCGGTGGCCGGTGTCGGTCGTTACGAGGAACTTCTCGCGGGTTACTCCGCCGCCACCGGTTCGCCCGCCGATCCCGAGGCGTTGCTCTGGTGGGAGGTGCTCGGCACCTTGAAGTGGGGGATCATGTGCATGTTGCAGGCGAGCGCCCACTTGCTGGGCTTCTCGCGTAGCCACGAGTTGGCGGCCATCGGACGTCGCGTGTGCGAGAACGAGTACGACATCTTGCTGGCCCTCGAGGGACGCTGGTCGTCGTTGGGAGTGTCATGAGCGCCGAACAGTCACCGCACGACGTGCCATCGGCCGCGCAACTGGTGGAGTCGGTTCGCGAATGGTTGCAGAACGACGTGCTGACCTCGACCACCGGTCGGGTGCAGTTCCATTCGCGGGTGGCCATCAACGTCTTGGCCATGGTCGAGCGCGAATTGACCATGGGATCGCGTCAAGAGACGGATCACGCGGCGCGTTTGGCGGAGCTCGGCGTGGCGTCGCAAGCCGAACTCGCGTCGGCCATTCGCACGGGGGCGCTGGATGATCGCATCGACGATGTTGTCGCGGCGGTGCGCGCCTCGGTGGTTGACAAGTTGTCGGTGGCGAACCCCGGCTACATGCGACGCGACGATCAGTCGTCGTAACCGTCGTCGAAAGCCTCGTCGTCACGGTCGTCGTGGCGGTCGTCGCGGGACTTCGAGCTCATCTTCACCGGCTGACCCGCCGCCAACTGTCCGCACGCGGCGGCGATGTCGGTTCCGCGGTTGCGGCGCACGGTGGCATTGACGCCCAGTTCGATCAGCTGATCGGCGAAGGCGTACACGTGGGACTTCGCCGAACCCCTCACCGCGTATCCCGGCGTGGGGTTGAGCGGGATGAGGTTCACGTGCGCCGGCACGCGGAAGCGTCGGCACAGACTGGCCAATTCGATGGCGTCGGACGGACGGTCGTTCACGTCGGCGATGAGCGCCCATTCGAAACTGAGGCGACGACCCTTGGCCTCGAGGTACTCGCCGCAGGCTTCCATCAACACTTTGATGGGATAGCGACGATTGATCGGCACGAGAGAATCGCGCAGATCGTCGTTGGCGGCGTGCAGGCTGACGGCGAGGCTGACGGGCAGGGGACGAGCGGCGAGACGCTTGATGCCGGGCACGACGCCCACGGTGGAGACGGTCAACTGTCGCGCCGAGATGCCGATGTCGTCGTGAATGCGCACGAGCGACTGCCACACGGGTTCCTCGTTCGCCAGCGGTTCTCCCATGCCCATGTAGACGACGTTGCTCACGCGTCGACCCATCGCCTTGGCTCGTTGGGCGGCGCGAACCACCTGCTCGACGATCTCGCCGGGGGTGAGATGACGAGTGAAACCTGCTTGGCCCGTGGCACAGAAGCCACAAGCCATGGCGCAACCGGCCTGGGTGCTGACGCACACGGTCGCGCGGTCGGGATAGAGCATCAGAACGGTTTCGATGCGACTGCCACCATCGAGCTCCCAGAGGAATTTGATGGTGCTTCCCTTGTCGGAGGAGAACTCCGAGACGGGTCGCAACGACAACTCCAGTTCGGCGTCCAGGCGGGATCGCAACGCTTTGGGGACGGCGGTCATGTCGGCCGGGTCGCTGAGTTCGCCGTACAGCCCCTTCCAGACTTGGTCCACGCGATAGCGCGGTTCACCCACCAGCAACTGGTCGAGTTCGGCGCGGGTGGCTCCGTAGCGGGGGATCATGGGAACAGCCTGACAGACGGACGCGCGTTCACAGCGTCTTGGCCAGCGTCGAGTACTCGGACATGCGGGCCCGCAACACGTCGAGGCTGGCGGTCCAGAAATCGCCGCTCGTGACGTCGATGCCGAACGCGGCCCCGAGCTCCTCGGCGGTGTTCATGCCGGCGCGACTCAACAGATCGTCGTAGCCCGAACGGAAACGTTCGGGGTCGCGGTGATACTGCGCGAACAGTCCGAGCCCGAACAGCAGTCCGTAGGTGTAGGGCCAGTTGTAGAAGTGGCTTCCGTAGTAGTGGGGCTTCAACACCCACATGTGCGGATGCGCGGTGGATTGATCGAGTCCGTCGCCGTAGGCGTCGTTCTGGGCCTGCAGCATGATCTCGTTCAGTTCGTTCACCCCGAGGGTGCGGCGCTGACGACGAGCGAACACCTCGGTCTCGAAGAGGAAACGACTGTGGATGTCGACGACGACCTGATTCGCGCCCTGCAAGTCGATGTCGAGCAACGACAGACGCTCGGCGCCGGTCAGTCGCGCCAGTCCGGCTTCGACCACCAACGTTTCGCAGAAGATGCTCGCGGTTTCCGCCAGCGCCATGGGCAGTCGCTTTTGCAGCGGGGTGCGACCGGCCAATTGCGTGTTGTGGTACGCGTGACCCAATTCGTGGGCGGTGGTCTGCGCCGACTCCACCGATCCGCTCCAGTTCAACAACACCAACGAACGGTCGTCCACGAACGGCATGCAAAAGGCGCCGCCCACCTTGCCCTCGCGCGGGGGAACGTCCATCCAGGATTCGGCGATGGCACGGTCGACGAGACCGGCCAGATTCGGGCTGAAGGAACCGAAGGCGTCGCGAACCAACGTGACCGAATCGTCCCACGAAATCGCGTTGTCGGCCACGGGCAATGGAGCCATCAGATCCCACCATGGCAACGCTCCGTCATGGCCGTGCAGCGAGGCCTTCACGCGCATCCAGCGGCGGAAGTCGGGCAGCGATGCCACGATGGCCGACTGCATCGCGTCGAAGGTGGCCCGCGACACCGAGTTCGCGTACAGCGAAGCATCCAGTGGTGAGTCCCAGAAACGACGACGGTTGACGGTGTTGGCCTCTCCCTTGATGGCGTTCATGGCCGCCGCGCACGCGGTGGCCACCCGGGGCCAGGCGTCCATCTCGGCGTCGTACGCGGCTCGTCGCACGCCGGGGTCGGCATCGGTGGCCATGCCGCGCACGGCCGGCATCGGCAATTGGCGCGGACCATCGGGCAAACGAACCTCGGCGGTGAGTTGCGAGGTGACGTCGCTCTGCAGTCGACCCCAGGCCGACGCGCCGGTGGTGGAGAGTTCGGCGTACAGACCCTCCAACTCCTCGCTCATCTGGTGCGACGACCGTTCGGCGAGGCGCATCAACGGCCCGACATGGTCGCGCGCTTCGCCGCTGACCGCGCACAGCGCGTCGACCTCGTGGTCGCACACGAAGTCGGCGAGCCTCGCCAACAGGGGAGTGATGCGCGAGCCGACCACCTCGATCTCGGACAACAGTGACTGTGCCTTCTCGTCGCGGGTGTCGGTGGCAACCGTCGCGTACACGTAGGCCTCGAGGACCTCGGTGCGTGCCACCAATCCGTTGAACTCGGAGATGGCTCGATCGAGCCGTCGACCGGTTTCGTCGTCGACGATGGGCGTGGTGCCTTCGGGGATCGCACGAATGTCGAGTTCGTCGAAGAGCGATTCGAGGCGCGAGGTGTCGGCGACCATCAGTTCCATGGCGTCACGGAAGCCGCGACTGTCGAGCGACTCGTGAACGTCTCTGACGCTCCATCGCGGGAGGGATTCGTTCGCGGAGGGTTGGTTCTCGGTGGTGGTCATGATGTGCTCTCGATTCTTTTCGCGGGCACGTCGCCGACGAACGCGCGATCGGTTCTATGGACGCGAAATCCGAGGTTGCCGTACAGGCGCATGGCCGCGTCGTTGTCGGCATCGACGAAGAGCATGGCCGTGGTGACACCGCGTTCGGTGAGATTCACGAGTCCGGACACCACCATGGACCGCCCGAGGCCACGACCGGCGTGAACGGGATCGACGGCGATGACGTAGATCTCGCCGAGCACCGGGTCGGTGTCGCGGTGAACCTTGGTCCAACAGAAGCCCGCCATCGATCCATCGATCTCGTGGATGACGAATCCTTCGGGTTCGAACCATGGTTGCGACATGCGGGCACTCAGCGTGGCCTCGTCCCACCCGCCCTGTTCGGGGTGATGCGCGAAGGCGCGGTTGTTGAGTTCGAGCCAGGCGTGTTCGTCGCGGCCCTTCACGAACGCGCGAACGGCGACGGCATCGGCCGCGTCGGCCACCGACAACGGCAACGAGCGGCGCATCTGATGAAGCGTGCGCCCGGGGGACAGACCGACATCGGCGGCCACTTGCTCGTGTCCGATGGTGGGCTCGAACACCCACCAATGAACGTGTCCGCCGCCGTTGCGAGCCACCTCATCGAGGGCGGCCGACAACAACTCCGGGCCGATGAGGTGCATCTCGTAACGATGGTGCGGATGCACGACCAGCTCCACGGAGTAGGACTCGTTGCCTTTGCTGATTTGGGCGTACGCCACGGGGTGGTCGTGGCCCGGCTCCCACGCCACCAGACCGGCGAAGCCTTCGCGGCCGCCATCGACGAGGTCGAGCCACAGATGATCGGAGAGGGGACGGTGTCCGTCGGCGCGTTCGGCGTCACGCAGCAAGTCCCGAACGACCTGCACGTCATCGGGTCGCATCTGACGCTTGATGTCGAGAACCCTCACCGCGTCAGCCTACCGCTGGCTACTCTCGGGTCATGGCGGCCAAGAAGTCACCCAAGATCGACCCGAAGGCCCAAACCGTCGAGGTGGCGCGTCGCTTGGCGATCTCGTTTCCCGAGGTGATCTGCGAACTCGATCATCGCAATGCCTTCGAGTTGTTGTCGGCCACCATCCTGTCGGCGCAATGCACCGATGCACGGGTGAACATGGTGACGCCAGCGCTCTTCGCGCGATATCCGGATCCGTGGTCGTTGGCGAGCGCCGATGTGAGCGAGTTGGAAGGCATCATCCGTTCCACGGGCTTCTACGCGAGCAAGGCCAAGAATCTCATGGGGATGGCGTCGGAGTTGGTGGAGCGTTTCGACGGTGAGGTGCCAAGCGATCTGGACGATCTCGTCACGCTTCCGGGTGTCGGACGCAAGACCGGCAACGTGGTGCGCAGTGTGGTGTTCGATCTACCCGGATTGCCGGTGGACACCCACGTGGGACGACTCTCGCGACGACTCGGTCTGACCAAGCACGAGGATCCGGTGAAGGTCGAGTTGCAACTGAACGATTACCTGCCCGGGTCGGAGTGGGGTCCGTTCAGTCTGCGACTCATCCTGCACGGCCGTCGCGTGTGCGACGCTCGCAAACCCAAGTGTGACGAATGTTCGATGGCCGACATCTGTCCGTCGGCTGGTGTGCCGGTGACCGCGCCGACAACGAAGCGACCGGCATCGTCGAAGAAGACACCGGCGAAGAAGACACCGGCGAAGAAAGTCGTTGCGAAGACGCCGGCGAAGAAAGTCGTTACGAAGAAAGCAGTTGCGAAGAAAGCCGCTCCGAAGAAGAAGTAGGCCCGACGACGAAAGTGCGGGGCGACTCAGCCGGCGATGCGGTTCGCCCGCATCAGGGCGCGCTGAGCGGTGCGCAAGGCGCGTTCGGCCTCATGAATGGCCGACACCAGGTCGTCGTGCTGCTCACCCAAGTTGCCCGCACGCAACTCGGCGACCCGTTCCTGATACCGCGCGGTGCCCTCGGCCATCACGGCGAGTTCGGCGGCGATGGTGGAGAGGTCCTTGTTGCTCACGACGTCACCCTACGGCGAGCCACCGGCACCGCCCCACGGAGTGTCCGGCCAAAACCCTCGGAGTCGCCGAGGGCGGGTTCGGTAGCCTCAGGAGTCGTGACCCGAGTGCCCGTCCGCGACGATCTGTCCGCATTGGAGGGCTACCACTCGCCCCAGGTCACCGTCGACGTTCGCCTCAACACCAACGAGGCCCCGGTTGGTCCTCCGGCGGCGTTTCGCGACGCATTGGCCGCCGAGATGTCGCGCATCGACTGGAATCGGTACCCGGATCGCGCGGCCACCGCTCTGCGCACGGCGATCGGCGCACTCCACGATGTCGGGCCCGATCAGATCTTCGTCGCCAACGGCAGCAACGAGGTGTTGCAGACGGTGCTGCTCACGTTCGCCGGGCCGGGCCGCACGGTGGCCACGTTCGAGCCCACCTATCAGTTGCACGGCCACATCGCCCGCATCACCGGGGCCACGGTGGTCGAGGGAGAGCGCGCCGCCGACTTCAGCATCGACATGAACGAGGTGCGACGCGTCGTCGCGCAGGCGCGACCGAACGTCACGTTCCTGTGCTCGCCGAACAATCCGACCGGGGGAGTGGATTCGCCGTCGGTGGTGAGCGAAGTGCTCGCTTTGTCGCCCGGATTGCTCGTGGTCGACGAGGCCTACGGACAGTTCGCCGATTGGTCCGCCGTCGATCTGGTGGACGAGGAGACGCCACTGGTGGTGTCGCGAACCTTCTCCAAGACCTGGAGCATGGCGGCGGCACGCTTGGGTTACTTGGTGGGCCCGCGTTGGCTGGTGGCCGAACTCGACAAGGTCGTGTTGCCGTATCACCTCGACGCCACCAAGCAGATCGCCGGCACCCTCGCCGTGCGGTACCTCGACGAGATGAACGAACGCGTCCGCTCGATCGTGTCCGAGCGCGAGCGTGTCATGACGGCGCTGCGCTCGCTCGACGTCGACGTCTTCGACAGCGGGGCGAACTTCGTGTTGTTCCGTCCCCGCAGCATCAGCGGTCGCGCGGTGTGGCAGGGATTGCTCGATCGCAGCGTCCTCATTCGCGATTGCTCGGGCTGGCCTCGTTTGGCCGATTGTTTGCGCGTCACCATCGGCACGCCCGCCGAGGACGATCGTTTCTTGTCCGCCATCACGGAGGTTTTGTCATGAGTCGTCGCGCCCAACGCAGTCGCACCACCGCCGAGACCAGCATCGAGTTGTCCGTGGACCTCGATGGTTCGGGTCGCACCGAGGTGTCCACGGGTATTCCGTTCTACGACCACATGCTGTCGCAGGTGGGCAAGCACGGTGGTTTCGACCTCTCGATCGCGGCCAAGGGTGACATCCACATCGACACGCACCACACGGTCGAGGACGTGGCCATCACGCTAGGAGAAGCGGTTCGCGAGGCCTTGGGCGACAAGGCCGGGGTGCGTCGATTCGCCAGTGGCTTGTATCCCTTGGATGAGGCCTTGGTGGAGATCGCCCTCGACTTGTCGGGACGCCCGTTCGTGGTGTGGGACGTCACCATGCCCGAGTGCCTGCCGTTGGGTAACCCGGCCTTCGATCCGCAGTTGGCCGAACACGCCGTGTCGTCGTTCGCCACCTCGGCGGGTGTCACCTTGCACGTCACCTTGAAGCACGGCACGAACGTGCACCACATCGTCGAGGCCGTCTTCAAGGGCCTCGGTCGCTGTCTGCGCGACGCGGTGCGCATCGAGGGCGGCGGCGTGCCGTCCACCAAAGGTGTTCTGTGACGGCACCGCTCATCGCCGTGCTCGACTACGGCATCGGCAACCTGCGCTCGGCGGAAAAGGCGTTGCAGAAAGTCGGAGCCGATGCTCGTCTGACGCGCGATCCCGCCCTGGTCGCCGACGCCGATGCGGTCGTGCTCCCGGGTGTGGGTGCCTTCGGTGCCTGCATGGACGCCCTGCGTGGCGCCGCACTCGAGTCGGTCGTGCACGACGCGGTGGATTCCGGTCGGCCGTTCCTCGGCATCTGCGTCGGCATGCAGATGTTGTTCGACGACAGTGACGAGAACCCCGATGCGCGGGGGCTCGGTGTCATCCCGGGATCGGTGAGATGGATTCCGGTCGGCGTGAAGCGCCCGCAGATGCAGTGGAACAAGCTGCGCATCGTGCGACCCGACCCGGTGTTGTCCGGTCCCGAATTGGCCGATGTCGAGGGCGGACCGTGGGTGTACTTCGTTCACTCCCTCCACGGCGTGCCGCGCGATGGCGACGATGTCGTGGCCACGTGCGAATACGGATCGGATCTCAACGCCGTGTTTCGTCGTGGCAACGTGGTGGCCACCCAGTTCCACCCCGAGAAGTCCGGTTCTGCGGGGTTGGCGTTGTTGCGCAATTTCGTGAACGGGGTGTCGCGATGAGCGTCGACTTGTACCCGGCCATCGACCTTCGGGCCGGCAAGGTGGTGCGCTTGGCCCAGGGTGACTACGCGCGCGAGACCGTGTACGGCGATGATCCGGTGTCGGTCGCTCTGTCGTTCGCCGACGCCGGTGCGCCGTGGGTGCACATCGTCGATCTCGACGCCGCGCGCACCGGCGACCCGATGAACCGACCCATCATCGCTCGGGTGGCGGCCGCGTTGACGGGACGGGCGAATCTTCAGACGGGCGGCGGTGTTCGTTCCGTCTCCGATGCCGAAGAGCTGGCTCGGGCCGGGGTGTCACGCGTGGTGATGGGGTCGGCCGCCGTGGCCGACCCGGAGTTGGTCGTGGCGGCATCGCGAGTGGTCGACGTGGCCGTGGGGCTCGATCATCGCAACGGTGACGTGGCCGTTCATGGTTGGACCGAATCCTCCGGGGTGAACCTCGCCGAAGCGCTCGGGTGGTTCCCGACCGCGCGCGCGTTCGTAATCACCGACATCGCCCGGGACGGAATGCTGAACGGGCCCGATGTGGAGGGACTGGCGATGGCGGTGACGTCCACGTCGGTGCCGGTGATCGCGAGCGGTGGAGTGTCCTCGATCGACGACGTGCTCGCGTTGTCCCGCATCGACGGACTGGGCGGCATCATCACGGGTCGCGCGCTGTACGAGGGTCGCTTCTCCGTGGGCGAAGCGGTGGACGCATTGCGAGGTGTCGCGTGAAGGTCGCTCGAGTGATCCCGTGTCTCGACGTCACCAACGGTCGCGTCGTGAAGGGCACCAACTTCGTCGATTTGCGCGACGCCGGTGATCCGGTGGAGTTGGCCGCCCGTTACGACGCCGAGGGTGCCGACGAGTTGGTGTTCCTCGACATCACGGCCAGCAGCGATGGTCGCGAAACGATGGTGGACATGGTGTCGCGCACCGCCGAGCAGGTCTTCATTCCGTTCACGGTCGGTGGCGGAATTCGCGCGGTCGAGGACGCGCGCCGCATGTTGCGCGCCGGAGCGGACAAGGTGAGCGTGAACACCTCGGCGGTCCAGAATCCCGAACTCATCACCGCCATCGCGAGCGAGTTCGGCAGTCAGTGCGTGGTGTGCGCCATCGATGCCAAGCGTCGCGGCGACGATCCGTCGCGTTTCGAGGTGTACCTGCACGGCGGACGCACGCCGACGGGTCTCGACGTGGTGGAGTGGGCGGCGCGGGCCGCTTCGTTGGGTGCCGGTGAGATCCTGCTCACCTCCATGGATCGCGACGGCACCAAGGAGGGTTTCGACCTGGATCTCACCCGTCGCGTCTCCGACGCGGTGGGAGTGCCCGTGATCGCGTCGGGCGGAGTGGGCACGTTGCGTCACATGGTGGAGGGCGTCACGATCGGTGGCGCCGATGCGGTGTTGGCGGCCTCGATCTTCCACTTCCGGGAATTCACCATCGCCGAGACCAAAGCCGCCATGGCCGAGGCCGGTGTCATCGTGCGTCCGGTCGGGTGACGATGGGAGTCACGATCCTCGACGGTGGACTCTCCACCGCGCTCGAGGAAGTGGGAGCGAACATCGGAGGTCCGTTGTGGACCGCGCGGGCGGTGCTCGAGTCTCCCGACCTGCTCGAAGAAGCGCATCGTCGTTTCGTGAGCGCGGGATCCGCCGTGATCACCACGGCCAGCTATCAGTGCGGAGCTCGCGAGTTCGCCCGGTTGGGTCTGAGCGAATCCGAGGCCCGTCGCGCGTTGACGTCGACGGTCGACGTCGCTCGGCGCGCCACGGCGGGAACCGATGTTCTGGTGGCGGCATCCGTCGGGCCCTTCGGAGCGGTTCGGGCCGATGGAAGCGAGTACACGGGTCGTTACGACGTGTCCTGGGAGGTCGTAGAGCGGTACCACCGGGAAAAGCTGGAGGTGTTGGTGGATGCCGGGGCTGATCTGTTCGCGGTGGAGACCATTCCGTTGGCCGCCGAAGCTCGCTCGATCGCGGCGATCCTCGAGGACCTCGGTGCTCCGCCGGCATGGTTCAGTTTCGGCGTGGTGTCACCGACCGTCACGTACGGCGGCGACGAGGTGGGTGCGGCGGTGTCGGCGGTGGCCGGATACGCGCGACTCATGGCCGTGGGAGCGAACTGCTCTCATCCGGACGTGATCGACGAGGTGATCGACGTCGTGCGCGCCAACGCAGGCGACGTTTCTCTCGTCGCCTATCCGAATCTCGGGCGTTCATGGAACGCCGAGACACGGCAGTGGGCGGGCGACGTCAGTGATCCCTTCGCTCCGGACCGCATCGCCGACTGGACGCGTCGGGGCGTGTCGATGATCGGCGGATGCTGTGGGGTGGGGCCGGCCGACATCGCACGCCTCGTTGCCACGGTGACGCCCTCGGTGGCGTAACGTCCGGGCATGACCACGCCCGCATCGTTCACGCCCAATCCGAAAATGGAATACCGACGCCTCGGTCGCAGCGGATTGAAGGTGTCGGTGCTGTCGTTCGGAAGTTGGGTCACCTTCGACACGCAGATGAAGGACGACACGGCGCGCGACTGCATGCAGCGCGCGTGGGATGCCGGATGCAACTTCTTCGACAACGCCGAGGCCTACGCCGGTGGCGAGAGCGAGGCCATCATGGGTCGCGTCATCGCCGACCTCGGTTGGCGACGTCAGGACTACGTGTTGTCGACGAAAGTCTTCTGGGGTATCGACGGCAACGTGCCCAACATGAACAACACGCTGAATCGGAAATACCTGCATCACTCCATCGAGGGTTGTCTCGATCGACTGCAGGTCGACTTCGTGGATTTGTTGTTCTGTCATCGGGCCGATCCCAACACCCCTCTGGAGGAGACGGTGTGGGCGATGAGCGATCTCGTCGATCGTGGCAAGGTGTTGTACTGGGGAACGAGCGAATGGACCGCGGACGAGATTCGGGCCGCGTGGGAGATCGCGGAGCGCCACCATCTGCACAAGCCGGTCATGGAGCAGCCGCAATACAACATGCTCGAGCGTCGTCGCGTCGAGGTGGAGTACAAGCGCCTGTACGAGGACATCGGGCTCGGCACCACCATCTGGAGTCCGTTGGCATCGGGCGTGTTGACGGGCAAGTACGTGGACGGAGTGCCGGGCGATTCGCGCGCCGCCTTGCCCGGTTACTCGTGGTTGGCCGAGCGTCTCACCAGCGCGGCAACGCAGGAGAAAGTGAAGCGTTTGCTTCCCATCGCCGATCGACTCGGTTGCAGCTTGGCTCAGATGTCGTTGGCTTGGTGCACCAAGAATCCCAACGTTTCCACGGTGATCACCGGTGCGAGCAAGGCCTCGCAGGTGACCGAGAACTTCGGTGCTCTCGACGTGATCGACGCGCTCACGCCCGACGTGATGGCCGAGATCAAGTCGGCGTTGAAGGGCTGAAACCCTCGAGAAATCCGACCGCGTTCTCGACGACCATTCCCAGTCGACCCTGGAGGAAGTGGTCGGTTCCCGAGACCTCCACGATCGAGATGCTCGGCCATTCTTGCGATCGTTCGCGAGCCCGACCCGGGGGACAGAACTGGTCGTGTTCGGGAACGAGGAGCATCTTTGGTCGAGGATCGCGGCCGGCCAGAACCGTCGCACCCTCGGCGAGTGGAGGGGCGACGGCGATCCATCCCGACACGCGCGGTTCCACCACGTTCATGGCCACGATCGAGCCGAACGAGTAGCCGATCACCCAGATGTCGTCGTTGAACGGGGCCAGGAAGTCGATGGCCGCCGCCACGTCCAGACGTTCCGAGTCTCCGTCGTCGTGTTCGCCCCCACTTCCACCGGCTCCACGGAAGTCGAAACGGACGGTGTGGAAGCCGCGCTCGGGAAGAGCACGAAACACGGCGTCGACCACCGGGTTGAATCGGTCGCCGCCGTAGAGGGGGTGGGGGTGGGCCAGAACGACGCCGCCCCGTATCGGTCGATCGACGACGGCGGTGGCGATATCGGCCGCGATCGGGACGCCGTCGATGGTGGTGAGGGTCACGGTTTCGATCGACACGAAAGTGACGGTACCGTGCTCGATCGTGGCCGACAGCAAGGACAAGCCCAAGAAGACCGAGGCACTGGATGCGGACAAGTTGCCCATCAAGATGCTCAACGATCGCCTGCTGGTCAAAATCCCCGATCGCGACGGTGAGCGCCGCAGTTCGGGCGGAATCCTGATCCCCGCCACGGCCCAGATTTCCAAGCGCCTCGTGTGGGCCGAGGTCGTGGCCCTCGGCCAGAACGTGCGCAGCGCCGAGGTGGGGGACCGGGTGCTGTTCAGCCCCGAGGATCGCTACGAGGTGGAAGTGGGCGGCTCGGACTACATCATGTTGCGAGAGCGCGACATCCATGCCGTGGCCGCCAGTCGAATCGACGGGCACACGGGCCTGTATCTCTGACAGAGTGTGAACGTGTCCATCATCGAGCCCACCCCCGAACAGTTGTCGTCGGTGAAGTACAACGCCGACGGACTGGTGCCGGTCATCGCCCAGGACGTTTCGAACGGTGACGTGTTGATGATGGCGTGGATGAACGCCGAGAGTCTCGCGATGACCTTCGCCGAGGGGCGAATGGTCTACTGGAGTCGCAGTCGTCGCGAGTTGTGGCGCAAGGGCGACACCAGCGGTGATCGTCAGTTCGTGCGCGAGGCGTATTTCGATTGCGACGGGGACACGCTTCTCTTCAAGGTCGAACAAGAAGGTGCGGGAGCCTGTCACACCGGTGCGCGCACCTGCTTCTTCACCGCATTCGGCGACGCGGGTTGATCGTGGTTTCCGGTCCGGTCGTGCGGCCCGCTCGAGAGGAATTCAAGCGACTCGCCGTCGATCACACCGTCGTCCCCGTCTGGATCGAGGTGTTGGCCGATCTGGAGACCCCGGTGGCCGCTTTCGCCAAGCTGGTGGGCGATGGCGACGGATTCCTGCTGGAGTCCGTCGAGCACGGCGAGCGGTGGAGTCGGTTCAGCTTCGTCGGTCGTCACCCGCGCGCGACGCTGAGCCTCGTCGACGGTCGGCTGGAGGTGCAGGGATCGATTCCGGATTCGGTGCCGCGTGATCGCGGAATGTTGGCGGCCATCGAGGGTTTGCTCGCCGAGTACCGCAGTCCGGTGATCGCCGATCTGCCTCCGCTGCAAGGTGGGGTGATGGGATTCCTCGGATACGACGTGGTGCGCGAGGTCGAAGATCTTCCCGACGTGCCGCACGACGATCGTCGGATGCCCGACGCGGTCATGAGCGTGATCGGCTCGTTGGCGGCCTTCGATCACTGGCGTCAACGCGTGTACCTGATCGAGAGCGTTCCCGTTCTCGGGCTCGACGACGCCGGTCTCGACGCCGCCTACGCCGCCGCGGCCGATCGCGCTCGACGGGCCGTCGAGGACCTGTCCCGACCGCTCGCGTACACGCCGGTCGAACCGCCCCGACGTGACGACGTGTTGCCGTCGGCGGTGTCGTCGATGCCCGACGGTGCGTATCAACGCGCGGTCGAGGCGGCCAAGGAGTACATCCGGGCCGGCGACATCTTCCAGGTGGTCCTGTCGCAGCGATACGAGATTCAGTTGGACGCCGATGCGTTCGACATGTACCGCGTTTTGCGACAGGTGAACCCCAGTCCGTACATGTATTTCCTGCGTCAACCCGGTGTGACCATCGTGGGTAGCTCGCCCGAGCCCATGGTGCAGTTGCTCGGCGGACGGGTGATCAGCCGGCCGATCGCCGGAACACGCAAGCGGGGTTCCAACGACGAGCATGATCGTCGCCTCGCGGCCGAACTGCGAGAGAACCCCAAAGAAGTTGCCGAGCACGTGATGCTCGTCGATCTGGCGCGCAACGACGTCGGACGTGTCGCGACGTTCGGCGCCGTGCGTGTGGACGAGTTGATGACTCTCGAGCGCTACAGCCACGTGATGCACCTCACGTCGCAGGTGAGCGGTGACCTGTTGCCCGGTAAGACCCCCATCGACGTTTTGCGCGCCACCTTGCCCGCCGGCACGGTCAGTGGAGCGCCCAAGGTTCGCGCGATGGAGATCATCGACGAACTCGAGCCGGTGAAGCGTGGTCCATACGCCGGTGTCGTCGGGTACGTCGACTTCAGTGGAAACCTGGACACCGCCATCGCCATTCGCACCATGTTCATCGGAGAGCGCGCCGCGTACCTTCAGGCCGGAGCCGGAATCGTGGCCGACAGCGAGCCCGACGACGAGGATCTCGAATGTCGCAACAAGGCCGCCGCGTTGCTGGCCGCCGTCCCGGCGGCGCGACGGATGACCGAGAGTCGTCGAGTGGGAGGAACATCGGCATGATCATCGCGACAAGGGAATCCTCGACCGTCATCTCGGTCACGGGTGCCGATGCTCGGCGTTATCTGCATTCGCAACTGAGCAACGACATCGCCGGACTCGCCGTGGGGTCGTCGTGTTACTCGCTGCTTCTCGAGCCGGTGGGTCGGGTCGTCGCGCTGTTCCGCGTGGTGTGCGTCGCCGACGAAGCATTCGCCCTCGAGTTCGACACCGCGGTGGACGCGACGGTCGTCGAGGCGGTGGTGAAGCGTCTGTCCAAATTCCTCATTCGCACCAAGGCGATCATCGAAGCGTCGACGGTGGACGTGGTTCGAGTGCGCTCCACGTCCGATGATCCGATTCCGGAGGACCTGCGCGCGTTGCCCGGCGCCCGTCCGGCATGGTGGTGCGACGGTCGCGCGGTCGACGTCATGGGGGATTCGTCTTCGCTGGATGGCCTCGCAACGTTGGACCGCAACGAAGGCGCGGTTGTCATCGAGGTGGAGCGAGTGCGCGCGGGTTGGCCCGCCAACGGCCGCGAGATCGTCGCGGGTGAGACGATCCCGGCGTCGCTGGGCGTGGTGCCAGTCGCGGTGAGTTTCACCAAGGGGTGCTATCCGGGGCAGGAACTGGTGGAACGGATGGACAGCCGTGGATCCACCGCCCCGCGAACACTGCGGATCATCGAGGATTCCGCACTCGGCGTGGGTGACGATGTGGTCGTCGCTGGTGTCGCGGATGGTGCTGTCGTCGGACTGGTGACGTCGGCCGCCGGTGGGAGAGCGTTGGCTTTCGTCGATCGAGCGATCGAGTTCGGCGTTCGGGTCACCCCTCGGACCTGAGCACTCGGATCAGATCGGCGATCTCGGGCCGTTCGCGGAGGCGAGCGAGTTCGGGCGCGTTCACGAGCGTCGACAGCAGCATCGTCGGCTCGGCATCGCTGCGAGCGGCGACGGTCAGCCATTGCGCCGCGTTCTCGTCGTCTCCGAGGGCGGCGTTGCACAGCGCCACGAGAATGGCCACGTGTCCCGATCGCGACAACGCGAAGACGCGCGATCCGTAACGAGCGGCCAGCTCGATGCGCCCGGTGCGACGCAACACGTCCACCAGCACCGCCGCGGATTGGGTGCGATCGCCCTCGTGCGGTTCGGGTAGGTGGGGCTCGAGTCGTGCCACCACGGGTTCCAGCTGTTCGGCGGTGGCGAGGTTCGGCGGCCACCACTGGCCCGCTCGGCGCCCAGCGAGATCGTCGAGCACGACGGCGATCGCGGCATCCTCGCGACCCGCGCCCAGCAGTTGGCGGGCCTCCCACCACGGCGACGCGACCTGCGGGGGCACCAACATTCCCGGGCGTCCGGTTCTCCACGCCAGATCCTCGGCATCGGCGTGCACTCGACGCACGGGTGTCTTCGACGACACCAGTTGCATTTGCAGCACCAACAGGATGGCCGCGAACGCCGCGAGGGGACGCAGGTCGTCGATCAGCACCATCAGAACGAAGGCGATGGCCGTGGCCGGTGGACTGAACTTGGCCATCAACGCGCGACCACGTCCGGGTTTGAAGACGTCGATGATCTCGCCGGCGATCGTGCCGCCATCGAGGGGAAGAACCGGAATCAAGTTGAACAGTCCGATCATCGGTCCGGCCCACCAGATGGCCAACGACGAGTAATCGGACGCGAAGTCGGCGTGGGACAGCGGGTTCACTCCCATGGCGATCAACACCACGACACCAAGAATGATCTGCACCGCCGGCCCGGCGATGGCGATGGAAGCACGCTCACCTCGCGTGAGCGGGCGCGTGGGCATGAACGAGGCGTAACCGGCGAGAAAGTCGAGCGAGATGCGCGCGGTGGCGCCGGTGCGACGAGCCGCCACGGCGTGACCGAGTTCGTGCACCAACGTGAACACGGTGACGGAGCCGGCCAACCAATAGCCCATGGGCTGACCGTTCACCACCACGATCAACAACATGAACAAGACGAACCCGGGGCGAATCTGAACGGGGAACCCGAGGATGCGCATGAGTCGATGCTACGTGACATGTGTTTTCATCGTTGTACGGGGCGATACACGCGCGTTCGAGGGAGTTCTAGACTCGCGCTCGTGCCGTACGTTTTTTCTTTCGACCACAAACATCGTCGGTCTCCGATGCGGATGAAAGACCTCCTTGGCGGCAAGGGTGCCAACTTGGCCGAGATGACGAGCGTGCTCGAATTGCCCGTTCCTCCCGGCTTCACGATCTCCACCCAAGCCTGTCGTGACTACATGCACGCCAACGGGGAGTGGCCCGAAGGTCTCGACACGGAAATCAACGACCACGTGGCCAGGCTCGAGAAGGCGATGAAGCGCAAGCTCGGCGATCCGTCGGATCCGTTGCTCGTCAGCGTGCGATCGGGCGCGAAGTTCTCGATGCCCGGCATGATGGACACCGTTCTCAACCTCGGTCTGAACGATCGGAGCGTGAAGGGTCTGGCCAAGGTCACCGGGGACGAGCGTTTCGCCTACGACTCGTATCGACGTTTCATCGCGATGTACGGCCGCATCGTTCTCGGCATCGACGGTGCTCACTTCGAGCATCCGTTGGAACGCGCCAAGTCCGAAGCCGGCGTTCGGACCGACGCCGAGCTCGACTCGGCGACGTTGAAGAGTTTGTGCGTGATGTACCTCGCCGTGGTCAAGGGCCAAACCGGCAAGGCGTTCCCGCAAGCTCCCGACAAGCAGTTGCGTGGGGCGGTGGAGGCGGTGTTCAAGAGCTGGAATGGCGCCCGCGCCATCGCGTACCGCGTTCGCGAGAAGATTTCGCACGACCTCGGCACCGCGGTGAACGTTCAGGCGATGGTGTTCGGAAACCGCGACGACAACTCGGGCACGGGCGTCGGATTCACGCGCAACGCGGCCACGGGTGAGAACGTTCCCTACGGTGACTTCCTCGTGAACGCTCAAGGCGAGGACGTGGTGGCCGGTATCCGCAACACGGAGGACCTCGACGCGTTGAAGGCCACGTTTCCGGCGATTCACGCGGAACTCTTGGCCATCTTCGCCCGGCTCGAGGCGCGCTACACCGACATGTGCGACACCGAGTTCACCATCGAGCAAGGCAAGTTGTGGATGTTGCAAACCCGCGTGGGCAAGCGCACCGGAGCGGCCGCTCTTCGCATGGCCGTCGACATGACCAAAGGCACGAAGGTCGGCGGGGGCTCGAATGTGAGCGGGAGCACCAAGGGTTCGAAGAAGGTCTGGAAGATCAGCAAGGAAGAGGCCATCACCCGGGTGACGGCCGAGCATCTGGATCAGGTGTTGCACCCACAGTTCGAGGGCGGCGACAAGAGAGTGATCGCCACGGGTCTGGCGGTCTCGCCCGGAGCGGCGGTGGGGAAGGTGTATTTCTCGGCCGACGATGCCGCCGATGCGGCTGACCGTGGGGAAAAGGTCATCCTCGTTCGCAGCGAGACCAGTCCCGAGGACGTGCACGGAATGATGGTGTCGCAGGGCATCCTCACGGCGCGTGGAGGTTTGGTCAGTCACGCCGCGGTGGTGGCGCGGGGATGGGGAACGCCTGCGGTGGTGGGGGCCGAGGCGATTCGCATCGAGGGAAAGCAGTTCACCGTCGGCGAGGTGGTGGTGAAGGAGGGCGACGTCATCTCGATCGACGGCGCCACCGGTGAGGTGGTGTTGGGTGAGGTTGCTCTGTCGGCATCCAAGCCACCCGAGGAGTTCGACATCATCCTGCGATGGTGCGACAAGGTTCGAAAGGGCAAGTTGGCCGTGCGCGCGAACGCCGACACCGGTGAGGACGCCATCAACGCCCGCGCTCTGGGAGCAGAGGGAATCGGCTTGTGTCGCACCGAGCACATGTTCCTCGCTCCGGATCGACGTCCGGTCGTGTGGCGCATGATCCTGGCCGACACCCCCGCGGAGGAGGCCGCCGTGCTGGAGGAACTCCGCGTGGTTCAGAAGAAAGACTTCATCGAGGTCCTCGACGCGATGGACGGACTTCCGGTCACGGTACGCCTGCTCGATCCGCCGTTGCACGAGTTTCTGCCGCGAGTCGACGAATTGAAGGACAAAAAGGCCACCACTGGTCTCTCGGACGAGGAGTCCAAGTTGCTCGGTGCGGCGCTCAAGTGGGCCGAGGTCAATCCGATGCTCGGCACTCGAGGCGTCCGTCTCGGTGTGCTGAAGCCCGGTTTGTACGCGATGCAGGTTCGGGCTCTCATGGAGGCCGTCGCCGAGCGCCTAGCGAACGGTGGCGATCCCATTGTCGAGGTGATGATTCCCCTCACGGTCACCCGCGAGGAGCTCGCACTCGCACGATCCTGGGTGGACAAGGGAATCGCCGACGCCATCGATGGGTCGTCGAAGTTCGCTCGAACGAAGTCGGGCAAGAAGTCGAGTTCCGGACCGCGTGTCTCCATCGGCACCATGATCGAGACTCCCCGTGCCGCATTGCGAGCCGACGAAATGAGCGAGGTGGCCGACTTCTTCAGTTTCGGAACTAACGATCTCACGCAGATGACGTTCGGTTTCAGCCGCGACGACGTGGAGAGTCGCATGATGCCGGCGTACCTGGAGCACGGCCTGCTGAAGCGGAGTCCGTTCGAGACCATCGACCAGACGGGTGTCGGCGAATTGGTCAAGATCGCGTCGGATCGTGGACGCGCGGCCAAGCCCGGTATCAAACTCGGCGTGTGCGGCGAGCACGGGGGAGACCCCGAGTCGATCGCCTTCTTCCATCGGGTCGGGCTGGACTACGTCAGTTGCTCTCCGTATCGCGTTCCGATCGCCCGATTGGCCGCGGCACAAGCGGTCATCGCGGCCGCGGGTGCTAAAAAGAAGAGCGACTCGAAGAAGAGCGACTCGAAGTAACGCAACACGAACCAACGCAACACGAACCAACGCAACACAGAAAAGTGCGGAGGCGCGGCCTCCCGAGGAGGAAAGTCATGCAGGTGCAGACCCGTCAAGGACCGGCGTTCGGAGTGGCCCGAATCACGTTGGGCGCCAACGAACCCGTGCGCGTGGAGAGTGGCGCCATGATGACCATGTCGGCCGGCGTCGAGTTGTCGTCGAAGGCCGAAGGTGGCGTGCTCAAGAGTCTGAAGCGAGCGGCGCTCGGCGGTGAGAGTTTCTTCGTGAGCACGTACACGGCACCGTCGCAGGGTGGATACGTCGACGTGGCACCGCGACTGCCCGGTGACGTGATCGCGTTCGACGTGAATCCCGCGGGTCCATTGTTCATCCAAAAGGGATCGTGGTTGGCCAACGACGCGAACGTGGCCATCGAGACCCAGTGGGGCGGCTTCAAGAACATGTTCGGCAGCGAAGGTGGATTCATCATTCGCGCCGAGGGACAGGGGCTCGTGGTGTTCGGTTGTTACGGGGCCCTGGAGACGTGGGACCTGGCCGCCGGACAGACCCTGACGGTTGACACCGGCCACATGGTGGCGTACGAGGGTTCGGTGGGAATGAGCATTCGCAAGGCCAGCGGCGGCGGGTTGATCCAGTCGTTCAAGAGCGGCGAGGGCCTGGTGTTCGAGTTCAGTGGACCGGGCAAGGTCTGGACCCAGACGCGCAATCCCAACGAACTCGTCGGCTGGTTGCAGGGCATGCTCGGCACCGGCAATTCGGGTGCCGGTGGCGGCGGAGGAGCCCTGGGCGGCTTGTTCGGCCGCGACTGATGCCGCTGTCGCTCATCGCTTCGGAAGCGACCAACGAACTCGACTTCGTCGACATCTCCGTCCCCGGTTGGGCGTGGGTGGCCTTGGTGGGTTTCATCTTCGCGTTGCTGGCCTTCGACATCCTCGTGGTGCATCGCAAGGCCCACGACGTGCACATACGCGAAGCCGCCATCGAGAGCGCGGTCTGGATCACGATCGGTGTGGCGTTCACCGGAGTGATCGCATTGGCGTTCGGCGGTGGCGCGGCGGGCGAATACATCAGTGGTTACCTGATCGAGAAGAGCCTGAGCATCGACAACGTCTTCGTGTGGGCGTTGATCCTGAGTTACTTCAAGATTCCGACGAAGTATCAGCATCGGGTGTTGTTCTGGGGCATCTTCGGGGCCCTGGCGTTGCGCGCGGTGTTCATCTTCGCCGGCGTGGCCCTCATCGAGAAGTTCGACTGGGTGCTGTACATCTTCGGTGCCTTCCTGCTCTACACCGCGGTGAAGCTGGTGGTGGAAGCCGAGGAGGAACTCGATCCGGCGTCGGGTCGGTTCATGCGGTTGATCAACCGACTCGTTCCGAGCAGTCCCGACTTCGACGGCCAGAAGTTGTTCACCCGTCACAACGGGGTTCGGGTGGCCACGCCTCTTTTCGCGGTCTTGATCCTGATCGAGTTCACCGACGTTCTCTTCGCGGTGGATTCGGTGCCGGCGGTCCTGGCCGTCAGTCGTGAGCAGTTCATCGTCTTTGCGTCGAACGCTTTCGCCATTCTCGGGCTTCGCGCTCTCTACTTCCTCTTGGCCGATGCCCACGCACGGTTCAGTTTCCTGAAGGAGGGCCTCGCGATCATCCTGGCCTTCGTCGGGGTGAAGATGCTGATCGCCGAGTGGTACCACATTCCGACCTGGCTCAGTCTCGTCGTGATCGTGATCGTGCTGGCGGCGGCGATCGGGTTCTCGCTGAAGGCCGATCGGTCCTCCTCGAACGACGGCGACGCATCCCGGCATTAGCCTCGGTCCTCATGGCGATCGCCGAGGAGGACATCGAACGAGTGCGGGCGACCGTCTCGATCGTCGACGTCGTCCAGCAGTACGTGGCCCTGCGCAAGACGGGCCGCAACTGGGTGGGTTTGTGCCCCTTTCACGCCGAGAAGAGTGGCTCGTTCAACGTCCGCGAGGAGACGGCCCGCTACAAGTGCTTCGGATGCCAAGCCGGCGGCGACGTCTTCAAGTTCGTGCAGGAGATCGAACACGTCGACTTCGTCACGGCGGTCGAGAAACTGGCCGGGCGCGCGGGCATCACCCTCACCTACACGTCGGGCGGCGAGAGTCAGGATCGGCAACGGCGCAAGAAGTTGGTGAGCGCCATGGAGGCCGCGGTCGACTGGTACCACGAACGTTTGCTCACCTCTCCCGATGCTCGCGAGGCTCGCGATTATCTGCGCCAACGCGGACTGTCGGGTGACGTGGCGCGCCGGTTCCGGCTCGGGTACGCCCCCGATGATTGGGACTTGCTCAGTCGACACTTGCGTGATCGTGGCGTCCCGGCCGACGTTCTGCAGGACGTGGGTCTGTCGTTCACGAACAAGTCGGGACGTCTGCAGGACTCCTTCCGCGCTCGGGTGATGTTCCCCATCTTCACCGACACCGGCGAGGCGGTGGCCTTCGGGGGTCGCATCCTGCCCGGCTCCAGCGATCCGGCCAAATACAAGAACTCCTCGGAAACGAAGATCTATTTCAAGTCCAAGACCCTCTACGGAATGAACTGGGCCAAGAACGACGTGGTCAAGGCCGATCAGGTGATCGTCTGCGAGGGATACACCGACGTCATCGGTTTTCATCGCTCCGGAATCACGCAAGCGGTGGCCACTTGTGGAACCGCATTGACCGAGGAGCATGTGCGAATCATGAAGCGATTCGCCAGTCGGGTGGTGTTGGCCTTCGACGCCGACGCCGCGGGCCAAGGCGCCGCCGAGAAGTTCTACGAGTGGGAAAAGAAGTACCAAGTGCAGGTGTCGGTGGCTCGGTTCCCCGACGGCAAGGATCCCGGCGACCTGGCCAACAGTGATCCGGCCGCTCTGGCCGCCGCCATCGACGAGGCCGTGCCGTTCCTCGGCTTCCGCGTCAACCGCGTGGTGGCGGGCAAACCTCTGCGCAGTCCCGAAGACCGGGCTCGGGTGGCCGAGCAGGCGATGCGGGTAATCAACGAACATCCCGACGTGAACGTGCGCAAGCTCTACGCCGGAGAGGTCGCCACGCGCGTGGGTCTACCGGTGGCCGATCTTTCGCGGCTGGCCGAGAGGCGCAACGAGCGCCCGGAGGTGCGGGTGGCGTCCACCCGCGAGGTGGGCGTGGCCGAGAACGCCGAGTTCGTCGCGATCACCTTGTTGTTGCAGACCTGGGACGAGATCGCGCCATGGCTCATCGAGGAACTGTTCGATGCCGAGGTGCCACGGCGCGCGTTCCTGGCCCTCGCGGAGGCGTCGCAGTCCCAGAACACGAACCTGGTCGATGCCGCCCTGAGCATCGCCGATCCCGAGGTGCGCGAGTTGCTCGAACGTGCGGCCGTGGCCGACGTCGACGTGGACGCCATGTCGGTGGCGTTCAACCTCATCGGTGTGGCGGTGCGTCGGGTGCTGTCCCGTCGCACGCGAATCACCGACCCCGACGAGATCCGCGCCGATCGCGACGCGCGCATCCGGCTCGAGGAGCTCGACGACACCCGTCTTGCTCCGGCGGCATCCGAGGCATTGCTAGGGTGGATTGCGGAGCGGGGCACTCGTGCGGGGGGTGGGGGTGACAGTCGAGACTGACGCGGTCGACGGAGTTCGTCGGGGACGCTCGTCCTCGGATGCTCCGCCGGTGCACGGTCTCGATCCGAGCGACTGGTCCGAACTCATCGAGTACGGACGTCGTCGAGGCGAACTCTCCACCGAAGAGATCGTCGACGCTTTGCACGACGTTGAGCTGCTTCCCGAGACGATCGAGGCGATCAGGGTCGCCATCGAAAGCGCGGGCATCACGGTCGATCAATCCTTCGAACTCGACGACACCGGTGAATTGCGTCGTCCGCTCGTCGAACACAAGAAGGAACGTCGTGGCAAGTCGGTCGCCACACGAGGGGGTGGCGACGAAGCCACGAGTGACGCCGTGCGTTTGTACCTGCACGAGATCAGTCGGATTCCTCTGATCGATGCCGCGGAGGAACGGTTCCTCGGTCGTCGCATCGCCGACGGACAGTCGGCCGAGAGAGAGTTGGCCGAACTCGGCGACGCGGCATCGAATCTCGAGCGCCGCCGATTGAAGCGCATGATCGACAACGGACGACGCGCGCGACACGACCTCACCCAAGCGAATCTGCGACTCGTGGTGAGCATCGCCAAGCGATACACCAAAACCACCATGCCACTTGCCGACGCCATTCAGAGCGGCAACATCGGCTTGATGAAGGCGGTCGAGAAGTACGACCACAGTCGAGGCTTCAAGTTCTCCACCTACGCCACGTGGTGGATCAAGCAGGCGATCTCGCGCGCGGTGGCCGAAGAGAGTCGCAACATCCGATTGCCCGCTCACGCCATGGAGAACGTGAACCGCGCCATCCGCGCCCAACGCGACCTGGCGCAGAAGTTGCAGCGCGAGCCCAACCTGGCCGAGATCGCCGCGCATGTGGGCGAGCCGGCCGACCGGGTGGCGGAATGGTTCAGTTTGGCCGCCGACACCATGAGCCTCGACCAGCCCACTCGCGACGACAGCGACGTGACCTTCGCCGACAATCTGGCGGCCACGAACGTCGCCGACCCCAGCGACAGCATCGAGATCGCCGACATGCGCGAGGCGGTTCGCGCGGTGTTGGTGGACCTTCCCGCTCGCGAGCAAGAAGTGATGCGCATGCGGTTCGGATTGGACGGGGACGAGGGCGCCACCCTCGAAGAGGTGGGTCGGGCCTTCAACATCACTCGTGAGCGGGTCCGTCAGATCGAAGTGCGCACCCTCTTCCGTTTGCGCCACATGGCCGGAGGCCGTGTCCTGCGCGACTTCGTCGAACCCTGACCGCGACCGACCGGTAGCCTCACTCACCATGGCCGAGGCCCCGACACGGACCTACATCGTTCGCACCTTCGGGTGTCAGATGAACGAGCACGACTCCGAGCGCATCGCCGGGTTGCTCGAGGGTGACGGATTGCGCCCGGTGGAGAACGAGGACGATGCGGACGTCGTGGTGCTCAACACCTGCTGCATTCGCGAGAACGCCGACAACAAGTTGTACGGCACCTTGGGCACCATGCGGCGTTGGAAGAACGAACGTGAGGGCCGTCAGATCGTGGTGTCGGGTTGTCTGGCCCAGAAGGACCGCGAGATCGTTCGCGACCGCGCACCATGGGTGGACGTCGTGCTGGGCACCCACAACGTTCATCGCACCGTCGATCTGTTGAACGATTCGGTGACCGGGGGCCCGATCACCGAGATCCTGGACGAAGCCGTTCTCGATGACCAAGCCCTGTTCCCATCGGCGTTGCCGGCCAAGCGGTCCACCAGTTACGACGCGTGGGTGACCATTCAGATCGGATGCGACAACTCCTGCGCGTTCTGCATCGTTCCCAGCGTTCGCGGTGCCGAGATCAGTCGGCCGTACGACGACGTGTTGGACGAAGTTCGGCGTTTGGCGTCCGAGGGCGTCACCGAGGTCACTCTGCTCGGCCAGAACGTCAACAGTTACGGTCGTGACATCCAACTGGAACGACGGCGGGCCGGAGACGACGTGGCGGCGCGACCGTTGTTCGCCGATCTGTTGCGAGATGTCGGGGCCGTTCCCGGTATCCGACGCGTTCGCTTCACCAGTCCGCATCCCAAGGACATGCGTGCCGAGACCTTCGCCGCGATGGGCTCCACCTCCACGGTCTGCGAACACCTTCACTACCCGTTGCAATCCGGCAGCGATCGCCTGCTCGCGGTGATGCACCGTGGCTACACGGCCGAGCGTTATCTGGAGCGTTTGGCCGAGGCGCGGCGTCATGTCGCGGACCTTGCGGTGAGCACCGACATCATCGTGGGATTCCCCGGCGAGACCGAGGAGGATTTCGTGGGCACCCTCGAGGTCGCCGCGGCCGCCGAATACGACTACGCGTACACGTTCATCTTTTCTCCCCGCGAGGGCACCGAGGCCGCGACCATGGTCGATCGCTTCGTGGATCCCGCCGTGGTGGCCGAACGCTTCGCGCGTTTGCGCGTGGTGGTGGAACGGTCCGCGTTGCTGAAGCACGAGGCGCGCGTGGGTCGAATCGAAGAGGTGCTCATCGAGGGGCCATCCAAGAAGAACCCGGGTGTCATCTCGGGTCGAACCCGGCAGAACAAGCTCGTTCACTTCCCGGCGACCGGACCGCTTCGCGCCGGCAGTTACGCCACGGTTCTGGTCACCGGTGCCGCGCCGCATCACCTGCGCGGCGAGTTCCGCGAACTGTTGGCCGAACCGGCGCATCGCATTCGCATTCCGGTCTCGACCCAGTGAGGGAACCGTGACGCGCCCGCGCGTGGCCGTGCTGGGGCCGACGGCCAGTGGCAAGTCGGCGGTGGCCATGGCGGTGGCCACGTGCGATGTGGGTCGAGAACGCGGCGTGGAACTGGTGTCCGTGGATGCCATGCAGGTGTACCGCGGCATGGACATCGGAACGGCCAAGCCGTCACCCGATGAACTGGCGCTGGTGCCTCATCATCTGATCGACCTCGTGGACGCATCGGACACCTTCACCGTGGCCCAGTTCCAAACGGCGTGCGCCACCGTGGTCGACGACATCGAGGCCCGAGACGGCACCGTCGTCTTCGTCGGTGGAACCGGGCTGTATCTACGGGCCGTCGTCGACGACCTCGACATTCCCGGACGGTGGCCCGATCTGCGCGCGCGATTGGAGCAAGAGCTCGTGACGGAGGGTCCCGAGAGCCTTCATCGCCGTCTCCTCGACCTCGATCCGGCGGCGGCTTCCAAGATGGAGCCCTCGAACGGACGACGGATCGTGCGAGCGCTGGAGGTGTGCGAGGGGAGCGGACGTCCGTTCTCCTCGTTCGGGCCGGGTGTCGACACGTATCCCGACAGTCCGGTTCGTCAAGTGGCGATTCTGTGGGATCGCACGGTGTTGGCCGAGCGCATCGAACGTCGGGTGCACGACATGATCGATCGGGGTTTGGTGGCCGAGGTCGCCGCGCTCATGGAGCGGGGTTTGTCGCGCACGGCGTTGCAGGCTCTCGGCTACAAGGAGATGGTGGATCACCTGGAGGGACGTGCCTCACTGGAGGAGTCCGTGGCGACGACGATTCTGCGCACGCGCCAGTTCGCGGTGCGGCAGGAGCGATGGTTTCGGAGGGATCCGCGCGTTCGGTGGGTGCGGGTTGAGGTCGATCCGGTTACGGAAGTCGCCCCCGTCATCATCGACCTGTTGACCTAAGGTGGCATCGGTATGCACCGCGATCTCACCGAACACCGTCTCTCGAAGCATCACGGTTTGGGCAACGATTTCCTCGTCCACCGGATCGGCGCGAACGACGATGTGTCGGCCCCCGAATGGGCCGATCGAGCCCGCGCGTGGTGTGATCGTCGCACGGGCGTGGGTGCCGACGGGTTGTTGTTGCTCGAGCGCAAGCACGACGGTCGTCTGGGTATGACGCTGTACAACGCCGATGGCAGTCGCGCCGAGATGAGCGGAAACGGAATTCGCTGTCTCGTGCAGGCGGCTCATCGCGACGGCGCCGATGGTGTCGACGGAGCCAATGGCGTTGAGGTGACCGAGTATCTCGTGGACACCGATGCCGGACCGCGCCGAGTGCGCGTGGTCGACCGCGTCGATGCCGACACGCATCTTCTGAGCGTCGACATGGGTTCGGTGTCCGATTTGGAGCAACCTCGCAACTGGGAAGCATTGCAGTGTCACCCCGATCGACCCGTGCGTCATTCGTCGCTCGGCAACCCGCATTCGGTGGTGGGAGTGGACGATGTTCACGCCGTGGATCTGCAGGCTCTCGGCTCGCTCGTTCCCCACGTGAACCTCGAGATCATCGAACCCGGCCCGGAACCCCATGCGATCACGATGCGGGTGCACGAACGCGGCGCCGGAATCACGATGGCGTGTGGCACTGGTGCCTGTGCCGCAGCCGAGGCCGCGGTTGCCTGGGGTCTGGTTCCGGCGAACGCACCCGAGGTGCTCGTGCACATGGACGGCGGTGACGCCCGAGTCGTGGTCGACCGCGAGACTCGTGGCATCACCCTCATCGCCGAGGCGACGTTCGTCGCCACGATCACGGTCGCCACGTGAGCAACCCGAACTCGCCCTACAACCAGGCCCTGGGCCAGACGCTCATCGAGCGGTCGGTCCGAGAAAAGATCGTGATCGTCGGCGTCACTCTCGATGGTCACGCCGACGAAGAGACCGAGACCAGCCTGGATGAGTTGGCCTTGTTGATCGACACGGCCGGAGCCGACGTGGCCGGGCGTCTGGTGCAGCGACGCGACACGCCCGACCACACCTGGTACGTCGGCAAGGGCAAGGCCGAGGAGTTGCGCGATCTGTGTCTGGCGGTCGACGCCGACACCGTGGTCTTCGACAACGAGTTGTCACCCGGCCAGCAGTACAACCTGGAAAAGTTGTTGGGGCGAACCGCGATCGATCGCACGGCCGTGATCCTCGACATTTTCGCGCAGAACGCGCACACGCTGGAGGGCAAGGCCCAGGTGGAACTGGCGCTGTTGAGATATCGATTGCCGCGTTTGCGCCGTGGCGCGACCGCGAAACTCTCGCAGCAGCGTGGTGGCGTGGGTTCGCGGTTCGGTAGTGGTGAAACCAAACTCGAGGTCGATCGTCGTCGCATCAAGAATCGCATCTCGCGTCTCGAGCAGGAACTGGTGGAGTTGGGTCACACCCGCGATCTGCAGCGCAAGGGTCGCTCGCGCAGTGGTCTGGCCAACGTGGTCATCGTGGGTTACACGAACGCCGGCAAGAGCACGCTGTTGAACCGTCTCACCAACGCCGGAGTTCTGGTGGAGGACCGCTTGTTCGCCACCCTCGACCCCACCACGCGTCGACTGGCGTTGCCCGGTGGCGAGCCGGTGTTGCTCACCGACACGGTGGGTTTCGTGCGGCGACTACCGCACGGCTTGGTGGAATCGTTCAAGAGCACCCTGGAAGTCGCCACGCGAGCGGACTATCTGGTTCACGTCGTCGACGGCAGCGGTCCCGATCCGGATGGACAGATCGACGCGGTGCGCGAGGTGCTGCGCGAGATCGGAGCCGACGCGGTCCCCGAACTGTTGGTGTTCAACAAGGCCGACCTCGATCCGCAAGCGGTCGCCGACGCCGTCACATGGCACCCCGGTTCGGTGGGCATCAGCGCTCACGCCGGAACGGGCATCGACGTGTTCTTGCAGACCTTGTCCGATCGACTTCGTTCGCTCAGCACGGTGGTCGAATTGTTGGTTCCGTACGAGCGGGGCGACGTGTTGGCCGCGATCCATCGCGAGGGCGAGGTGGTCTCCACCACGCACGAGCAGGATGGCGTTCGGGTGCGAGCCCGATTGGCCGAAGCCTCGGCGGGCCGTTTGAGCGAGTTCGTCGTGGGCGAGCGAGCGTGACCGCGCCTACTATGGGCGTCTCATGAACCCCGGAGCAGACCGACGCGGCTTCGAGCCACCGCCGTACCCGTACGAGCGCCTCGACTCCTTCAAGCCGCTGGGGGCATCGTTCGACGGCGGACTCGTCGATCTGTCCATCGGCACCCCGTGCGATCCGCCCCCGGCATCGGTGGTGGCGGCGCTGGCCGCCAGCAACTCGGAGCGCGGCTATCCGCCCTCGGTGGGCAACGAACCCTTGCGCCGTGCGTTCTCCGAATGGATGAACCGCCGCTTCGCGGTGAGCGTGCCCACCTCGGCCATCGCCGCGTGCATCGGCACCAAGGAATTCGTGGGCACCTTGCCGCAATGGATGAAGTTGCGCTCGCCGTGGCTCGACACGGTGTTGTATCCATCGATCGCGTATCCCACGTACGAGATGGGCGCCACGTTGGCCGGATGTCGCGCGGTCGCCGTGCCCATGAACGCGCGTGGCGGTATCGACCTCGACGCCATCAGCGAGGACGACGCCGCGCGTGCGTTGTTGTTGTGGGTGAACAGCCCGTCCAATCCCACCGGAGCGTTGGACGACCTCGAGGCCGCGGCCACGTGGGGTCGGTCGCGCGGTGTGCCCGTGTTCAGCGACGAGTGCTACGCCGAATTCACGTGGGCCTCACCGGCCCGATCGATCTTGCAGCACGGTTCCGATGGAGTGATCGCGGTCCACTCGCTGTCGAAGCGATCGAACCTGGCCGGTCTGCGGGTGGGGGCGTACGCCGGTGACCCCGATCTCGTTCACTATCTCGGCGAGGTGCGCAAGCACGTCGGCATGATGGTGCCCGGCCCGGCCCAAGCGGCCGCGGTGGCCGCATTGAACGACGACGAGCACGTGACGGAGCAACGCGAGCGTTATCAGGCGCGACTTCGACGGATGTCGCAGATCCTGTCCACGTGGTCCGGCATCGACGTGCCCCTTCCCGATGGCGGCTTCTACCTGTGGTTCCCGGTGGATGACGCGTGGGCCTTCACCGAGCGTTTGGCCCGCGAGGGTGGAGCGTTGGTGAGCCCCGGTGATCTGTACGGTGCGGCCGGATCCGGGTTCGTGCGGGTTGCGGTCGTGCAGACCGATGAGACCATCGAACGCGTGGCGACTCGCCTCGGGGTGCGGTGATGAGAGCGCGGGCGAACGCGCTGTTGTGGTTGCTCGGCATCGTGATCACGGTGGCGGCCTTCGTCGTGGCCATGCGCGGTGTGGAACAGAACGATCGATTGGTGGCCGATCTCGTGCGGGTGCCGGCCGGGTGCGCCACCACGGTCGACGTGTCGGCGTCGGGAACGTACTTCGTGTACGTGGAGACCAAGGGGCGCGTCGATGCCATCGACGGATGCGACAACGATTCGCGCACCTACAACACGGATCGAGCGCCCGACGTGGAGGTGACGATCCTCGATCGTGCCGGTGACGTGGTGGACCAAACATCGGACGACGCGGTGTCGTACAGCACGCCGTCGGGAGTGGGGCGATCGATCAGCAGCTTCGAGGTGTCCGAGCCGGGCCGTTTCGTGATCGAGGTGCGATCCGCGACGCAAACGGCGGTGGTGACGGTGGGGGCCGATGCCGCCGTGGAAAAGAATCGCTTGGTTCTGATGGCGGTGATGGGCGTATTGGTGGGCCTGTTGATGATGGCCATCGCACTCATCACGACGGTACGACGACGCCGACGTCCGCAGAGCACGGGACCGGTGGTGATGTACGGAACGGGCTCCGATGAACCGTCGTTGACCTGGGCGCCACCTCGACCGGAGGACCGAGCCTCGCCGTCGAACTGATCAGTGATTGATGATCAGAGTCGGCGCAGAACCGTGACGACCTTGCCGAAGATACGGACGTCGTCGGCGTCGAACTCCATGGGGGAGAGACGCTCGTTGGCCGGCTTCAACACGATGGTGTTGCCGCGACGACTGAAGGTCTTGACGGTGGCTTCGTCGCCGGGGATGCCGGCCACGACGATGTCTCCGTTGTCGGCCGACGCTTGTTGCCGCGCGACCACGTAGTCGCCGTCGAGGATGCCGGCATCGATCATGGATTCGCCGCGCACGCGCAACATGAACAACTCACCGTCGCCGGTGAAGTCCGCGGGAAGCGGAAGCAGATCCTCGACGTTCTGTTGAGCCAACACGTCGGTGCCAGCAGCAACATCGCCGACCAACGGAACGTGGTGAACGCGGGCGCGTTCGATCTTGGCGCCGCTGTTGCGGTCCCAACAGACCTTGATGGCACGGGGCAAGTTGGGGTCGCGCTCGAGGAAGCCCAACTTCTGCAGCGTGCTGAGGTGGTTGTGCACGGTGGAGGGGGAGGTGAGGCCCACGGCCTCGCCGATCTCGCGCACCGACGGCGGAAAGCCTCGGTTGGCCATGCTGGATTCGATGCATTCCAAGATGCCGCGCTGACGGGCGGTGAGGGCGGACGAGGAGGAGGAGCTCTTGCGGGCGTCGGTCATGGCGTGCATCGTACGGGTGTTCGCCCTCGGAGTCAAACACCTGTTCGTACAGTGCCTGCTCAGAAGACCATTTTGGGCCTCGGAGCAGGGAAGGGTTGACACCGAACAAGTGTTCTCCATAGTGTGCGATCAAGCGAACAGGTGTTCTGAACTACACCGGTGTTGCGAACACCTGTTTGAAACCGTGCCACACCCCCTTGGCACGGTGAGCACAGGTCGAGAACACGACCGCCGCACGAACCGAAGCAATCAACCGAAGCAATCAACCGAACAAACCGAAGCACCCGACCCGAAAGGAATCCCATGGCCCTGGCCCTTGACCCCCGCTACGTGATCGAGATCCACTCCCATGACGTCACCCCCGCGTCGGGTCGTGGCCGTTCGGGTTCTCGTGTGAACCCGCGTGTGAACCCGCGCGTGAACCCGCGTGTGAACCCGCGTGTGAACCATGACGTGTACTTGCGCCGTCGCCTGATGGTGGCGCTCATCGGACTCAGTGTCGCGGCCGCCGCCTGCCTCGGCGTCCGTGCCCTGGCGAGCCGTGGGGATGCGACTGCCTCCATCCCCACGGTGACGCCTCTCTCGGTCGGCAGCCCCACCGTTTCCATGATCGATCCGTCGGTCTACGGACAGGGCGCGGGTTTCTACGTGGTGCGGCCCGGCGACACGCTGTGGTCCATCGCATCTTCGCTCACCGACGGAAACATCGGCTCGTTCGTCGACGAACTCGTCGATATCAACGGTGGAGCGTCCATCGCCGTCGGACAGCGTTTGGTGATTCCCGAAAGCTGACGCACGTTTCGTGGGTCACGAATTTGTTCGCGTGAACGCCGAACACGGCGTCACCATCACGGGTACTCTGACATTCATGCGTTGCGTGATGTGTCGCCACGAGGACACCAAGGTGGTCGATTCGCGCATGGCCGAAGAAGGGGCGGCGATTCGTCGTCGTCGCGAATGCCCGGCCTGCAACCATCGCTTCACCACCTTCGAGCGGGTCGACGAAGTGCCGCTCATGGTGGCCAAGACCAACGGTGGCCGCGAGCCGTTCGATCGGGTGAAGGTGACCTCCGGAGTGCGGGCGGCCAGCAAAGGTCGCCCCATCGACGAGGATGCCATCAACGCGTTGGCGGATTCGGTGGAAGAAGAACTGCGCCAGATCGGGGGCGACATCCCGTCCACCCGCATCGGTTTGGCGGTCCTCGATCGACTGCGGGCCCTCGACGAGGTGGCCTACCTGCGTTTCGCCAGCGTGTACAAGAACTTCGACGCCGCCGAGGACTTCCAGCGCGAAGCGGCGTTGCTGGACAAGTCGCCCGTGGTCTGACCCGACGGGAGCGACGTAAAGTCGGGTCGTGACCGACACCACCGTTTCTCGCTCCCAAGGTTCTCGTACCGCCTATCGCACCTGTCCGCTCTGCGAGGCCGGATGTGGCCTAGAGATCACGGTGAACATCACCGATCGTGGTGAATCGGTGGGTCGCATCCGGGGCGACATGGACGACGTCTTCTCGCACGGCTTCATCTGTCCCAAGGGGTCGGCCCTCAAGCAGTTGCACGAAGATCCGGATCGCCTGCGCAAACCTCTCGTGAAGCGCAACGGTGTGCACGTGGAGGTGGAGTGGGACGAGGCATGGGCCGAGGTGGCCGGACGTTTGCAGGATCTCATCGAACGTCATGGTCGCGAGGCCGTGGCGGTGTACTTGGGTAATCCGAGTGCGCACTCGTTGTCGGCGATGCTCTACAACCGCTCGATGCTGATCGGCCTGGGCACGCACAACCGCTTCAGCGCGTCCACCGTGGATCAATTGCCCAAGCAAGTGGCCAGCGGATACATGTTCGGCACCGGGGCCAGCGTCACGGTGCCCGATCTCGATCGCACCGACTACCTGCTGATGTTGGGAGCGAATCCCTACGCGTCCAACGGCAGCCTGTGCACCGCTCCCGACTTCCCGGGCCGTTTGCAGGCCATTCGCGAACGCGGCGGCAAGGTGGTCGTCGTCGACCCGCGGCGCACCAAGACCGCCGAGGAGTCCGATGAATGGGTGGCGATCCGCCCCGGATCCGATGCTCTGTTTCTGATGTCGATCGTGAACGTGTTGTTCGCCGACGACCTCGTGCGTGTGCCCGAGCGTCTGTCTTCGATGGTCGATGGCATCGACGAGATGAGGGTCGCCAGTGCGGACTTCGCTCCCGAGGTGGTGTCGGCCGCGACCGGAATCGAGGCCGACGTGATTCGCCGCATCGCCCACGAGTTGGCCGACGCACCATCGGCGGCCGTGTACGGACGCATCGGAACCACCACCACCGAGTTCGGCACCACCGCCAGTTGGCTCATCGACGTGGTGAACACACTGACGGGAAATCTCGATCGTGCGGGCGGCGTGATGTTCACGAAGCCCGCGCTCGGAAGTCCCACCACCAAGGGAACCAGCGGCAAGGGTTCGGGTTTTCGTGTGGGCCGTGGAGGTGGACGAACCAAGGTGTCGGGTTATCCCGAGGTGATGGGGGAGTATCCGGCGGCGGCTTTGGCCGAAGAGATCACCCACGCCGGCAACGACTCCATTCGCGCTCTGATCACCGTGGCGGGCAACCCGGTGCTGTCGACGCCACATTCGAACCAGTTGGACGCGGCTCTGGCGAAGTTGGAGTTGATGATCAGCGTCGACATTTACTTGAACGAGACCACGCGTCACGCCGACGTGATTCTTCCTCCGCCGTCGCAACTGCAACGCGATCACTACGACGTGTTCTTGTTGCAGTACGCGGTGCGCAACGTGGCCAACTACAGCGAGGCGGTGCTCGCGCGCGATGAGGGTCAGCCCGACGAATGGGAGATTCTGGCCAAGCTCGGATTGATCGCGGCGGGACTTGGTCCCGACACCGATGCGGCGGTGGCCGACGATCAAGGAATCGAAAGTCTCATTCGCGCCGCGGTGTCCGACGCATCGTCTCCGGTTCACGGCCGTGATGCCGCCGAGATTCGTGCGGCGCTCGATGCGTCCGGTCGGCGTGGACCCGCGCGGATGTTGGATTTGATGTTGCAAACCGGCCCGTACGGCGCGGCCTTCGGTGCGAATCCCGGTGGTGCGAGTCTCGATCTGTTGCTCGCGAATCCGCACGGCGTCGACTTCGGTGCACTCGGCGAACGTTTGCCGGACGCGTTGCGCACGCGAACGGGCAAGGTCGAGTTGGCGCCCGAGCCATTGATCGCCGATGTGGCGCGATTGCGTGTTGCGATCGATGAATTGAACGCGCGTTCGATGGTGTTGGTGGGACGTCGTCACCTGAAGTCGAACAACTCGTGGATGCACAACATCGGCGTGCTGATGAAGGGGTCGATGAGTTGTTCGTTGCAGATGCACCCGATCGACGCGGATCGACTCGGTTTACAGAATGATGCACTTGCAACGATCTCGTCACGCGTCGGATCGGTGGTGGCGCCCGTCGAGATCACGACGGACATTCGTCCCGGCGTCGTGAGCCTGCCCCACGGATGGGGACATTCGTCGCCGGGCACCAAGATGGGCGTGGCCGCGGCCCGCGCGGGGGTGAATTCGAACATCCTCAGCGATGATCGGGCCCTGGACCCCTTGTCGGGCACCTCGGTCCTGAACGGCATCCCCGTCGACATCGCCCCTGCTCAGTGAGGTGACGCCCCGATCGGGCGACGGCGACGGGTTTCCCACAGGCTTCTGCACACCCCATTCACAGGGTTTTCCCCTGATAAATGCCCAGAATTCACAGGGTTATCCTCTCGTTCTCCACAGGACGACCTGCCTAGTGTTCACCCCAAGTCGGAGGCGGTACGGCGGTGTGGCGAGTGGCTCGCAGAGAGTGTGTGCGGGGCAGCTTGGGAACCTCACAGATCCTGAACCTGCGCGGTCGTGCCGCCTCCACTGCTCGTCGAGGGCCGGTTTTCACCCCCGCTAGCAGGCATGACGCGACAATCGTTGACAAGCACGTAACTACACTGCTGTAATCTCACTACAACTTGTGGTGGAAAGAGCGGTGGGGGACCGTAGACACCACATCTTGTGCTCATAGCAGACCTCCCGGCCCGCTCCGGCGACCCCTCATCGGGGGTCATCGGCTCGGGTCGGAACCATCTTTCCGACAGTTTTCGTTACCCAGCCTTCACCGCATCGTTCACAGAATCAGGAGAATCCCATGTCACTCGCTCCGGACCGCCTCGCCATTGGCATCCGTCGTCACTTCACCACCCCGGGCGTGCACCCGTACGACCAGGTGGTCTGGGAGAAGCGTGACGCCCGCATCTCCAACTGGAAGGACGGCTCGGTCGCCTTCGAACAGCTGGGTGTGGAGTTCCCGGTCACCTGGTCGCTGAACGCCACCAACATCGTGGCCCAGAAGTACTTCCGCGGCACCCCGGGCACCGACGAGCGCGAGTCGTCGTTGCGTCAGGTGATCGACCGTGTGGCCGACACCATCACCACGTGGGGTCGCGAGGGCGGCTACTTCGTGGACGAGGCCGAGGCCGACAACTTCCGTGACGAACTGAAGTTCATCCTCGTCACCCAGCGCGCGGCCTTCAACAGCCCGGTGTGGTTCAACATCGGTGTCAAGGGCGTGCCCCAGCAGGCCAGCGCCTGCTTCATCTTGGCCGTCGAGGACAAGATGGACGCCATCTTGAACTGGTACCGCGAGGAAGGCGTGATCTTCAAGGGCGGTTCGGGTTCGGGCATCAACCTGTCCAAGATCCGTTCCAGCGCCGAACTGCTGCAGGGTGGCGGAACCGCCTCGGGTCCGGTGTCGTTCATGCGCGGCGCCGACGCCTCGGCCGGCACCATCAAGTCGGGCGGCAAGACGCGTCGCGCCGCCAAGATGGTCATCTTGAACGTCGATCACCCGGACATCGAAGAGTTCATCTGGTGCAAGGCCAAAGAAGAGCGCAAGGCTCGCGTGTTGCGCGACAACGGCTTCGACATGGATCTCGACGGCGCCGATGCGTTCAGCATTCAGTACCAGAACGCCAACAACTCGGTGCGCGTCACCGACGACTTCATGCAGGCCGTCAAGGACGACGCCGACTGGTCGTTCCGCGCCGTCACCACCGGCGAGCCCGTGCGCACCGTGCGCGCGCGCGACTTGTGGCGTCAGATCGCCACCGCTTCGTGGGAATGCGCCGACCCCGGTCTGCAGTTCGACACCACTATCAACAAGTGGCACACCGCGCACGCGACCGGTCGCATCAACGGCTCGAACCCGTGCTCGGAGTACATGCACATCGACAACTCGGCGTGCAACCTGGCCTCGATCAACTTGCTGAAGTACCTCGACGAAGAGGGCAACTTCGACCTCGATGCCTACAAGCACACCATCGAGACCATGTTCACCGCGCAGGAGATCCTGGTGGGTCGCGCCGATTACCCGACCGAGAAGATCGGCGAGAACAGCCGCAAGTTCCGTCAGCTCGGCTTGGGTTACGCGAACCTCGGTGCGCTGCTGATGGCACTCGGTCTGCCCTACGACTCGATCGAGGGTCGTGCGTGGGCCGCCGGTCTCACCAGCCTCATGACCGGCCACGCGTACGCCACCAGCGCGCGCACCGCCAGCCGCATGGGACCCTTCGCCGGCTTCGCCGAGAACGAGCGCCACATGCTCAACGTGTTGCGCATGCACCGTGACGCCAGCTACGAGATCGCCGACGAGAGCATCGTTCCGGCGGCTCTGTTGCGCGCCGGCCAGGAGTCCTGGGAGTCGGCCGTGCGCGACGGCGAAGAGTACGGCGTGCGCAACGCGCAGGCCACCGTGCTCGCGCCCACCGGCACCATCGGTCTCATGATGGACTGCGACACCACCGGCATCGAGCCCGACCTCGGTCTGGTCAAGATGAAGAAGCTCGTCGGTGGCGGCAACATGGTCATCGTCAACGAGACCATCCCGCGCGCCTTGCGCAAGGTGGGTTACAACCCGCAGCAGGTGGACGACATCATCGCCTACATCGACACGGAGAAGTCCATCCTGGGCGCCCCGCACTTGAAGGCCGAGCACGTGGCGATCTTCGCGTGCTCCATGGGTGACAACACCATCCACTACGAGGGTCACGTGCGCATGATGGGTGCGGTGCAGCCGTTCATCTCGGGCGCCATCTCCAAGACGGTGAACATGCCCGAAGAGGCCAGCATCGAAGACATCGAGGCCCTGCACATGCTGTCGTGGGAACTCGGTCTGAAGGCCGTGGCCATCTACCGCGACAACTGCAAGGTGGGCCAGCCCCTCTCGACGGCCAAGAAGGACGACGACAAGGCGGACGCTCCGGCGGCCACCGCGTCGGCCGTGGTCGAAAAGATCGTCGAGAAGGTCATCACCAAGCCGGTGCGCCAGAAGCTTCCCCGCAGCCGTCGTGGTCGCACGTTCGAGTTCCGCGTGGCCGACTGCAAGGGCTTCGCCACCATCGGTGAGTACGAAGACGGTCGTCCCGGTGAGGTGTTCCTCACCGTGTCCAAGCAGGGTTCCACTCTGTCGGGAATCATGGACGCCTTCGCCAAGAGCATCAGCTACGGCCTGCAGTACGGCGTGCCCATGCGGGCCTTCGTCGAGGCCTTCGTGAACATGCGCTTCGAGCCCGCCGGCATGACCGACGATCCGGACATCCGTTTCGCCGCCTCCATCATGGACTACCTATTCCGCCGTCTCGCCCTCGAGTACATGACGTACGAAGAGCGCGAGGAACTGGGCATCTTCTCCATCGACGAGCGCCTGCAGCCCACGCTGCCCGGCGTCGAGGAGTCGGGCATCCAGTCGGTGCAGGGCACCGAAGTGGCCGCCGACCCCAAGAGCATCCCCTCGGTGGAAGAGTTGGTCACCCAGATGGAACTGGGCATCGCGCCCACGGCTCCGGTGAGCGACATCTCGGCCGAGATGAAGCGACCGGGTCAGAAGCACAGCGATGCGCCGATGTGCATGCAGTGTGGTGTGCAGATGAACCGCGCCGGTTCCTGCCACGCCTGCCCGTCGTGCGGTAGCACCAGCGGCTGCAGCTGACCTCACCGAGCGCTCGACGCGCGCACGAGCGATCTGGGTAGCAAAAGTTCCCGAAACCGGGCACTTCGGTTACCCAGATCGTTCGTTTTGCTTTACAGCGGTGTGTTGAGGGCTTCGTTGCGCGCCAACTCGTAGGCCGCCATGGCGCGGTCCTTGTCGAACAAGTGATGGGGCAGCGTCGCCGCTCGTGAGGTGACGATCGAGGGCGCGAACAAGATGGTGCGCCCGCCGGTGGCGGCCTTCCAGTCAGCGATTTCTTCGTGCGTGTTGCGTTCCACGATGTCGTTGAACGGACCGAACATGGCCCCCGCCAACGGTGCGATCACGATGAGCACATCGGCGTGCGCCGCCAGATCCACGCTGACGCCCGAGCGCACGCCGCCATCCACGTACAACGTGCCCTTGATGCGTTGGGGTGCCAGCAAGCCCGGAACCGCCGATGAGGCCGCGACCATCTGATGAATGGGCGTGGCCGCGCCGAACAGTTCCACTCGCTTGAAACGGGGCAACGAACACGCCACTGCGGTCACATTGGCCACGTTTCCGGCGCCGAAGACACGACGGGCCGATCGGGCCAACACGCCGGCGCGAGGGTTGGGGAATCGGGGCACCTCGAGCGCGGTGAGGGCTTCGTAGTTCACGCCCAGAGCGGTCGCGGCCGCGGCCCATGAACCCGCCGACGTTCCGATCATGGGGGCCGTGGACAGATCGACGCCGCGCGTGCGCAAGGTGTCAAGGATGCCCAACGCGTAACCGATGCCGAACAGTCCGCCGCCTCCGAAGGCACCAGCGATGGGCGCACGTTCGACCGAGGGCATGGGACGAGGCTAACGAACGTCCTCTAGGGTTCGGGCATGACCGAGCTGGTGACCACCGAACGCATCGACCACATCCTGGTGATCCGCATGTGTCGGGAGAACAAACGCAACTCGTTCGACCGAGCCCTGGCCGATGCCCTCGACGCGGCATTGAACGAACTCGACGACGACATCGATTTGTGGGTGGGCGTGCTCACCGGAACTCCCGTCGTGTTCTCCGCGGGCAGTGATCTCACCTCGCGGGGCGACTACGACACCGAACGCGGTGGCGAGTACGGGCTCATTCGACGTCGCCGTCGCAAGCCGTTGATCGCGGCCATCGAAGGCTTCGCGTTGGGCGGCGGTCTGGAATTGGCGATGGCCTGTGACATGGTGGTGGCCGCCGAGAACGCTCGCCTCGGTTTGCCGGAGGTGCGCCGTGGTCTGGTTCCCACCTCGGCCGGACTGTTCCGTGCGCCATCGTCGTTGCCGGTGAACGTGGCCCGCGAACTGATCCTGACCGGTGAACCGATGTCGGCGCGGCGCGGATACGAGGTCGGTTTCGTGAACGTGGTGACCGAGGTGGGCGGTGCGTTGGATGCCGCCGTGGACCTGGCCCGCAAGGTGTGCCTGAATGGACCGGTGGCGGTGCAGGCGTGCGTGCGCGAGATCAACGATGCGCTGAACGCCGACGATGAGAGCGGTTGGCAGGCCACCGCGCGGGCCAAGGAGGCCATTGGCGCCAGCGAGGATCTGCACGAGGGATTGCGCGCCTTCTTCGAGAAGCGCGAACCGAAATGGATCGGTCGTTAGTTCGCCGGCTCCAACAAGATGAGGGGAATCTCGCGTGACGTGCGGTTCTGGTATCCGGCGTAGCCGGTGTACGTCGCGGTGATCTTCGGCCACATGCTGGCGCGCTCGTCGGCGTTGGCCACGCGAGCGGTTCGCACCGAGCGAGTTCCGCGAATGTCGACCTCCACGCGCGGTTCGGCCAACAGGTTCAGATACCACGCCGGGTGATCGTCGTCGCCGCCCTTGGAGGCCACGATCACCCAGGTGTCACCGAACTGCAGGGGAGAGGTGAGCATCACCTCACGCTTCACGCCGGACTTGCGGCCGACGGTGGTGAGCTTCAGCACGGGCATGTTTCCGGCGTTCCAACCGATGCGACCGAACGACACGGCGAGCAAGGTCTTGTGGATGGCGTTCATGGACTTCAGCGTGAAACGACTGGGCATGCCCGCGACGGTATCGGGCTCACCAGTCGCCGCGACGTCCGGCCTTCTTGTCGCCATGCTTCTTCTTGCTGGCGATGCGACGCTCGACGGCACCTTTGCTCGGCCTGGTCGCACGACGTGGCGCCGGTGGCGGTGCCGCGGCCTCGTCGATGATCGCGGACAGTCGCTCCACGCAGATCTGGCGGTTGCGCCACTGGCTGCGACTTTCCTGAGACGTGATCACGATCGATTCCCCGAGTCGCTCGCGCACCCGCGACACCTTGGTGGGTGATCCGGCGACATCGGCGGTGAGAACCGTGAGCGTGGCCTTCGACGCCGTCTTGTTCACGTGTTGACCACCGGCTCCGGTGGCGCGGGCGAAGGTCCACTGCATGCACTCGTCGGGGACTTCCAGACCACGAGGAGTGCGCACGGTGTCAGTTTCCCCGATCCGGGTACGTCAAAGTGCCGAAAACCGACACTTTCGCTACCCAGAACGGGGGCGGGTTAGTTGCGGGGGACCTTGATCCAGGGGAGGTCTTTGTCCACGCGCGGCTCGCCGGGTAGACCCAACACCTGCTCGCCCAGGATGTTGCGCATGATCTCGCTGGTGCCACCTTCGATGGAGTTGGCGCGCACGCGCAGGAACGAGTGGCGAATGCCGCCGTCCGCTCCGTCGGTGCTCAGGTCCTCGGGGCGACGGAACGTGTAGTCGTAGTCCACCATGCCCTCGGCTCCCAGAAGATCGACACCGAATTCGGTGACCTTCTTGTTGAACTCGGCCATCATCAACTTGGCGATGGAACCCTCGGGTCCGGGGTTGCCGGCCTTGGCGGCCTGGGCGGCGCGCACGTTCGTGAGACGCAACGCCTCGCTCTTGCAGTAGAGGCTCATCAAGCTGTCGCGAGTGGCGGCCGAACGCGACTCGCGCTGGTACAACTTGATCACTTCGTCGATGGGCCCACGGTTGCGTGTGCTTCCGCCACCACCACCACCGATGGCGGTGCGCTCGTTCATCAACGTGGTGAGAGCCACGCGCCAGCCCTCGCCGACGTCGCCGATGCGCTGCCAATCGGGCACGCGCGCATCGGTCATGTACACCTCGTTGAATTCGGCTTCGCCGGTGATCTGACGCAGGGGGCGCACCTCGACGCCGGCCGAGTGCATGTCGATGGAGAAGTAGGTCATGCCCTTGTGCTTGGGGGCATCGGGGTCGGTGCGCGTGACGAGCATTCCCCAATCTCCGATGTGGGCGAGAGTGTTCCAGACCTTCTGGCCGTTGACGATCCATTCGTCTCCATCACGAATCGCACGGGTGCCAAGGCCCGCGAAGTCGGAACCGGCGCCGGGCTCGCTGAACAACTGGCACCAACGCTCCTCGCCCGTGAACATCGGTCGCAGGAATCGCTTCTTCACTTCCTCGCTGCCGTGCGTGACGATCGTGGGTCCGGCGAGCGCGATGAAGAACGTGGACGGGTCCTGCGGGCGGGCGCCGGCCTTGCGCAGTCGCTCCTCCACGATGCGATTCAGTTCGGGACGCAGGCCCAACCCTCCGTGTCCGACGGGGAAGTGCACCCACGCCAAACCGGCGTCGAAGCGGGCGCCACGGAACGCGATGTTGTCCATCGCCTTCGGGTCGTTCGCGGCCAAGAAGGCGTCGAGGGCGGCCTCGACGGTGGAGCGGGCGGAGTCGGTGATGGTGGCGCTCGTCATGAAACAAGTCTCCCAGTGATGGGGTCGATTTCGCAAAGTAGAGCGCACACTCGGGCTCGATTCCGTCGTTCCGAGTGGCAGAAACTGCTCGAGAGAGGGATCGAACATGGGACTTTTTGGTGCGTACTTGGCCTATCGGCACGGCAAGAAGAAGGCCGAGCGTCGAGCCGAATTGGAAGACATCCGTGAGGAACGTCGTCGCCGTCGCGCGGGTGTCCCGGCCCACAACGACATCTGCGACGACTGCGGATACGCCTTCGCCAAACACAGCGACGATGACCCGCCGAGGTGCCCGAGCTACTGACCCGGCACTCGGGTCCGGCGCGACGTCGTCAGAGTGCCAACGAGGCGGCCACGTCCGGATGCACCACCCGACCGCCCTCCACGTTCACGGCACCGGCCAGTTCGGGGTGATGATCCACCGCGGACGTCCAGCCGGCCGCCAATGAACGAACGTACGGCAGTGTGGCCGCGGTCAAGGCGGCGGTGGACGTGCGCGGAACCGCGGCCGGCATGTTCGGTGTGGCCGACACCCGCACGTGGCCCATGGCGCGAATCGGGTCCTGATGCGTCGTGGACTGCACGCCTTCGACGCAACCGCCTTGGTCGATGGCGATGTCGATGATCACCGACCCCCGTGGCATCGACGCCAGCGTGGCGTTGGTGATGACGACCGGAGCGCTGCGACCGGGGATGAGAACCGCACCGATCATCACGTCGCACGTCGGAGCCAATTCATCGATGACACCGGGGCCCGATGCGATGCCGCGCGTGTTGCCACCGACCTCGGTGGCCACGGCGACGGCGCGCGCCTCGTTCAGGTCGGCCACGATCACTTCGGCACCCATACCGGCGGCCACGTCGGCCGCGTGTCGACCGGACACGCCGGCTCCGATCACCAGAACGCGCGCCGGAGGAACACCGGGGATGCCTCCGAACAACACTCCGCGGCCGCCGTTGCGGGCCTCCAAGTACATGGCGGCGCTCTGGGCGGCCAAGCGGCCGGCGACCGCGCTCATGGGTGCGAGCAGCGGATAGGTGCGACCCACCTCCACCGATTCGTAGGCGATGGCCCGACAACCGGAGGCCTGCAGCGCGGCAGCCACCTCGGGAGCGGCGGCCAGATGCAGATACGTGAACAGCGTGTGATGCGCGCGGAACAAACCGAACTCCGACGTCTGTGGTTCCTTCACGTGAAGAAGAAGCCCGGATCGTTCCGCTACATCGTTGGCGGTGTCGACGATGGTGGCACCGGCGTCGCGGTACTCATCATCGGCGAATCCGGCTCCGACTCCCGCGTCCCGCTCGACGATGATCGTGCGACCATCGCTGACCAGTGCTCGCGCTCCGTCAGGGGTCAACGCCACCCGACGTTCGTGGGCCTTGACCTCTTTCAACACGCCGACGACTTGTTCGGAATTCCACGACATGACGAAAGCCTACGGGAGCACCTCGGGCTCGCCGAGGCGCGTCAGTTGTCGGTGAAGCGCAACGCCCCACGCGCATGCACGCGCGTCATGAAATCGGGCAGATAGGCGTCGGTGGGGTTCTCGCGCACCATCTCATCGAGGATCACGGCATCGTCACCCACCAGGATGCGCCACTCGCCGCGCTTCACGGCGTCGAGGATGATGGTGGTCGCCTGGGCCGCCGACGTGGGAGCCTGATCGCGGAACGCCTCGCCTTGGGCTTGGATTCCCACTCGCAGGTCTTCGTCGCTGGCACCGCTCACGTCGAGTCCGGCGCGCGACAAACGCTCTCGCACCTGGGCCACCTGCTCGGTGGTCATCTCTTTGGGATCGGCGCCCAAAAGCTTCCGCGAGTTGATGGCGATGGAGGTCCCGATGTGACCGGGCATCACCACCGACGCGCGCAGATGCGGAGCGTTGATGCGGAAGTCGGTGATGAGTGCTTCGGTGAATCCCTTCACGGCGAACTTCGCGGCGCTGTAGGCGGTGTGCGGAATACCGGGTCCGAGCGAGGCCCAGAATCCGTTGACCGAGCTGGTGTTCACCACGTGACCCACGGGTGCGTCCAACAGCAACTGAAGGAACGCGCGCGTGTTGTAGTACACGCCGTACCAGCACACGCCGAAGGTCTTCTCCCATTCCTCGCGACCGTCGAGCACGATGCTTCCGCCACCACCGATGCCGGCGTTGTTGAAGAGCAAATTCACGTGAGGTCGCCAGGCGGCCACGGCATCGCGGAAGGCCAACACCTGGGATTCGATCGACACGTCGGCGATGAACGGAAGAATCTGGCCCGAATTGCCGTCGGCGGCGCAGATGGCCACCGTCTCGTCGAGGTTCTCGGCGATCACGTCGCAGGTGGCCACGTCGCAACCATCGGCGGTCAGCTGGCGCACCAACTCGCGACCCATTCCCGTGCCACCACCCGTGACGACGGCCACGCGGCCGGCGAAACCGTCTTCGAAGCGATCACCCATGATGTTCCCCCTCGGGCCCGGACGTGCGCCGGACCCGAGGGAAACGGTAACCGATGAGGTCGGTGGGTTCAGTACGGGTTGTTCGGATCGAAGCGCGAACGACGCCCCTTGTTGGTCTGGCGACTGGCCGAACGCATCCCCTTGATGGTCATTTCGTCGGCGTGTTCGATGTCGGCGGCGAACCGCATCAACTCGCGCACCTCGTCGGGGTCGGCACCGACTCCGATGAGTTTGTCGGCGGCGCGGTGCGCCAGACGACGGGCTTCATCGAACTGGCGATGGCGGGCGGCCTCGATGGCCCGACGTCGGTCGTCGGCGGCCTCGAGTCGCACGACGTGCTCGACCACGCGCGCGTCGGGTGCCGGTCGGGTCGAGGCATCGGCCACGCTGTTCACGCTGATGGGAATGATCATCTCGTGGAGAGCGACCGAACCCACCGTCGAGGCCCAGCGAACCACCAACTCGGCGACCAACACCTCGTCGGTGGTGCTCACCGGTCGCAAGGCGAAGCGCAGCGCCAAACGACGGACCTCGTCGCCGTACGCGTCGCCGATGTTGATGACGCGAGCGGCCTCGTTGCCGGGAACCGGTGTGGTGTCGAACTCGTTGAGGCACTCGAACGCGGCGGTGGCCACGGTGGGACGAACCTCGACCGAGAGGTTCTGAGCGACCACCGACGCGAGGCCGGCGAACTCGGCGGTGAAGACGTTCAACGCTTGATCGGGTCCGGCGCACCAATAGTCGTTGCCTCGACCAGCGTCGGCCAGAGCGGCGATGAGGTTCTCGTCGTGGCCATCGGCGAATCCAATGAGCGAGGTCGTGACCCCGTGGTCGGTGGCGCCGCGCACCATCGTGCACAGGGCATCGTGTTCGGTGACTCCGGCGTTGGCGTGACCGTCGGTGAGCACCACCACGCGGGCCACGGAGTCGGGACGCTTCGCGGCGGTGAGGATCTCGACGCCTTTCAGCCAGCCGGCGGAGAGGTTCGTGGATCCACCGCTGTGAATGGCGCGGATGCGTCCGGCGACCGCCGTGGCGTCGTGGTGCTCGAGCGGCAGAACGGTGTCCACCTTGGTGTCGAAGGTGACCACGGCGATGCGGTCGTTGGCTCCGGCCACGCGCAACAGTTCGAGAACCGCCTTGCGTACGGAGTCGAGGGGACGACCTTCCATCGAACCCGAGCGGTCGATGACGAGGGCGATGTCGAGCGGCGGCCGGTCGAGGGCCGGCGCCGGGGGAGCGGTCAACTCCAAGAGGGCGTGGATCGTCTCGTCGCAACGAGCGACGATCACCGAATGATCGAGGCTGATGGTGGGCTTCATGATGTCTCCTTCTGGCCACATCGGGTGGCTCGATACAAGAAACGTCGCCCGGGGTGCGAAGTGTGCGTTCGCCCAGTTGAGAGGGTGAATCGACACGAATTTCTCAAGGCCCGCCGGGCTGGCTCCGATACCTCTCCCCGTGATGAGCCAGTCGATCATGAACCCCCCGAACGGCGGCGCGCGACGACCCCGCCGAGCGAACCGCATCGCTCCCTTCGTCGTCCTCGTCGGACTCGTGGTGTACGCGGTGATGATGTTCGCGATGTTGACCGCACCCGCCTCGGCCAAAGCGAGTCCCGCACCGGCCAGCGTTCGAAGCGCCAACATCGATTCCTCCGACTCCACGCCATGGGTGACTCCCTCGATGCCCGCCCGATGCACCGACGCACAGATCGCCAGTGGTGACGTGGTGTCGTGCGTGGTCTCCAAGTTCTCCGAGCCCGCCGAGCGCGGTTGGGGAACACCACCGATGCCTTTCAACGCCGATGGTTCGGCGAACCCGGGCTGGAAGTGGCTCGGTTGGTCGTACACGGGATCCACGGCGTTGCGGGCGTGGGAGCAGGCGCTCTGGAAAAACGCCGGACGAATCGGATCAATCAAAGCCGGAGCAGTGCAGGCCCCCGCGGGGGCCCTCGTGCTTTTCGAGGGCTTTCTCGCCGAGGTCCAGGCCAAGGGCTACAAGATTCGCGACGTCATCGGATACAACTTCCGCTGCACGTCGAACACTCGCAAGGACTGCGTCGGACTCGACGCCAAGTCGCTGTCGAATCACTCGTGGGGTCTGGCCATCGACTTCAACGTGGGCGCCAACCCCGAGATTCGTTACGCACCGTCGGCGGAGAACGGCGCCACCACCGCGTGCGCCGTTCCGATGCGCACCGACATTCCCAAGTGGGTCGTGGATGTCGCGCAGAAGTGGGGTCTGTTGTGGGGCGGTTACGGCTGGAACGGCGGATGCGCGACGCCGTCCGCCCAGAAGTCGAGCATCCTGCGCGACCCCATGCACTTCGAGTTCCGAGGCACCACCGACGATGCCGTGGCCATCGCCCGCTTCAACGGTGCGTCGGTGACCCGTTATTGCAGCAATCAGGTGGAGGGAACCACGACCGTGCGCGCGTGTGCGTGGGCCGATCGTCCCCAGGCCGGTTGGCGCACCCCGATCGTGTTGCAGGCTCCGGCCGGCGCCACCGCGGCGCTGGTGAACATCACCCTCACCGGTTCGTCCACCGATGCTTTCGTCACCGCCGAGCGTTGTGATGTCGCCGTCTCCGGTGAGCGCGCGTGGTCGAACGGAAACGTGAGCAAGGGTGCGACCGTGGCCAACCTGGCCGTCGTCCCCCTCGATTCGCTCGGTCGCTTCTGCATCTACAACTCGCACCCGATGCACGTGATCGTCGACGCGCAGGGTTTCTTCCTTCCCTCTCGAGTGGCCGGACCGGCCTCGGGTCGATTCACTCTGGTGACACCGACGCGCGTCCTCGACACTCGCAAGGGCGACCGTTGCGACGCGGCCGGCGCGTGTCGATTGGGTGGGCGGGCCAGCGCCACGTCGCTGAATGGTGTTCCGGTTCCCCAGGCCCCCGCGGGATCGACGTCGTTGCTCGCCAACGTGACCGTGACCGACACCGCCGCCAACGGCGGATTCCTCACCGCGGATTCTTGTGAGTCGCTCGCCGCGCGTGGACAAACGTCGTCGAACCTGAACTTCGGTTCGAACGACATCGTGTCGAATCTGGCCATCGTCACCATGGGCAACGTGGGCGCCACTCGCGGCTTTTGCACCGCGACCACCGGTGACCTGCACCAAATCATCGACGTGCAGGGTGCGTTCTCTCCGGCGGGGCAGTGGGGACTCACGTTGACGCCCCAAACCCGCCTGGTCGACACCCGCAAATGTCACGTCGATGGCTGCGGTGTGCGTCGTCCGGCCGGTGGAATTCTTCGTTTGACGGCTCCGGCCGGCGCATCGGCGGTGTTGGTGAACATCACCCTCACCGACAGCCTCGGATCGGGGTACGTGCAGGCCGACAAGTGCTCGGCTCTGAAACCCAGCACCGAGACGGCGTCGAACGCGAACGTGGTGCCCGGACGCACGGCGGCGAACCTGGCGGTCGTCCCGGTGGATGCCGACGGTTCGTTCTGTCTGTTCACGTCGGCCGCCACCCACATGATCGTCGACATTCAGGGTTCGTTCTCGTCGACGGGCGATCTGCGGTTCGTCTCGATGAACGCCGAACGACGTTTCGATTCGCGTCAGAACGCCGGCTGATCCACGCTCGTCGGTTAGGTTCGCCCCGTGCGGGTGATGACGTGGAACCTGTGGTACGAGTTCGGACCCTTCGAGCTGCGCCGTGAGGCCATTCGTCGGGTGATCGAACGCGAGAACCCCGACATCGTGTGTCTGCAGGAGGTCATTTGCGTGCGCGTCGGCACCGAGGTGCGCACCTTCGCCGACGAACTCGCGCGCGATCTGGGGATGAATTGCTTCGTCTCCGATGGTCCGTGGTTTCCGCGTCGGTCGTCGGACGAAGATGGTGGCGAGGTCGGTGAGGAAAGGGCGATGGGGAACGCGATCCTCTCCCGTTGGCCCATCGAATCCCACGGTCAGGTGACGCTTCCGGGCAAGGACTCCGACGCCGGCTACCGCAAGGCCGTGCACGCGCGAGTGAACACTCCGTGGGGTGCTTGGCCCTTCGTGTGCACGCATCTGAATCATCGCTTCGACGAATCCGCGGTTCGTGTTCGTCAAGTGGACGCGTTGGCGGACCTGATTCGAGACCTGCGTGGAAACTCGGACTCCGACCTTCCGGTCATCATCGGGGGAGACTTCAACGCGGTGCCCGACAGCGACGAGATTCGTCGTCTCACCGGGCGCACCGAACCACGACACGCCAATCTGGTGTTGTCGGACGTGTGGGAGCAGTGCGGAGACGGAAGCGGGCTCACGTGGCGATCGGACAACGAGTATCAAGCCGATGCCAACTGGCCCAATCGTCGATTGGATTACTTGTTCGTGACGTGGCCCCGTCCCAAGCCGATGGGGCACGCGCGTCGGGCGTGGTTGGCCGGAGTCGAGTCCGAGGATGTGGATGGTCGGCGCGTGCAGCCGAGCGATCATGCCGCGGTGGTGGCGGACTTCCGAGTTGGTTAGCGCGGGCGACTAGTTTTGCCTCGGCATGGCGACGTTGCGATTCAGTTTCGGCACGATGGGCTCGGGAAAGAGCACCCTCGCCCTGCAGATCCATCACAACCTCGCGGTCCGCGATCGAAATGGACTGTTGCTCACCAAGCTCGATCGTGACGGGACCCAGGTGACGAGTCGATTGGGTGTCTCCGCTCCGGCCGTGGAGGTGTCGGCCGACCTCGACCTGTTCGAGTTGGCGCGATCGCGATCGCCATTGGACTTCGTGGTGTGCGACGAGGTGCAGTTCTATTCGGTCGATCAATGCGATCAGTTGGCACGAATCGTGGACGAGCTCGGTGTGGACGTGTACGCGTTCGGGCTGATCACCGATTTCCGTGGCCTGTTGTTCGACGGAACACGGCGCATGCTCGAGGTGGCCGACGAGCGCGTCGAAATGCAGGTGGAGGCGCGCTGTTGGTGCGGATCGCGAGCCACGCACAACGCCCGCGTGGTGAACGGCACGGTGGTGTACGAGGGAGAGACGGTGGTCGTGGGCGACACGGGTGACGCACCCGAGCCGATGTTCGGCGACATCGTGCGCTACGAGTTGCTGTGTCGCCGCCATTATCTGGCCGGCGAGATGGACTGAGCCCGAACGCTCAGTCTCGCGTGGTCAGTTCCAGGCGCACGGCATGCGCTTGATGCCGTTGATGAACGAGCTCTGCAGGTAGGCCGGCTCTCCGGTGATGCGCATGTTGGGCAGACGACGACGGATCTCGTCGAACATCACCTGGATCTCGCGACGCGCCAGATTGGCTCCGAGGCAGAAGTGCGGTCCGCCAGCGCCGAAACCCACCTGGGCCGGGGCCACCGCGCGCGTCACGTCGAACTTGTGGGGGTTGTCGAACACGCGCTCGTCGCGGTTGCCCGAGGCGTAGAACATGACGACCTTCTCGCCGGCCTTCAGCTCCTGACCCGAGAGAACCGTGTCCTCGGTGACGGTGCGGCGGAAGTGAATGACCGGAGTGGCGTAACGCACGATCTCCTCCACCGCGGTGCGGGTGTGGGTGTCGAAGTCGTCGAACCAGATCTTGCGTTGGTCGGGATTGTCGGTGAGCAACTTCATGCCGTGGCTGATGGCGTTGCGGGTGGTTTCGTTGCCGGCCACCACCAACAGGATGAAGAACGATCCGAACTCCTGGGCGGTGAGACGCTCGCCGTCGACGACCGCGTTCATCATGGCCGACGTGACGTCGTCCTGCGGGTTGCCCACACGACTTTCACCCAGTGCTTGGGCGTACATGAACATCTCTAGGGCCACGGTCATGAGGTCCTCGTACGAACCCACGAACTCGGGGTCGCCCACGCCGAGGATGACGTTGGTCCAGTGGAAGATCTTCTTGTGATCCTCCTCGGGGATGCCCATCATGTCGCAGATGATCGCGAGCGGCAGGGCCGCGGCCACTTCTTCGACGAAGTCGCACTCGCCGTTCGGGAAACGCTCGATGAGTTCGGTCACCAGTCGAGCGGCTCGGTCACGCACCTGATCCTCGATGCGCGACACTTCCTTGGGGGTGAATCCACGCGAGACGATGTTGCGCAGGCGGAAGTGCTTGGGGTCGTCCATGTTGATCATGGACCCGAAGAACTCGTTCATCTCCACCGGAAGGTCGCCGATGTTGCTGCCCTTGCCGCTGCAGTAGAGCTGCGGGTTGCGGCTGATCTGCCAGATGTCGTCGTGACGCGTGACGGCGTAGTAGCCGGGCCCCGGAGGGAACGGAGCGTCCTCGATGACGCGCTCCTCGAAGAACGCGAACGGCTTCTCGTCGCGCAGGGTGCGGAACGCCCCTTCGCGCCACGCGCGGTCGGCGGTCCAGAATTCGGGCGACGACAGGTCGATCTCGCTCAGCGGAACGTGGGGCAGGCTCGTGCTCATGGGGGAGAAGTTAGTGCCCACGTCCGAACCGAGCACCAACGAGACGCCAACCAGCCGGTGTCGCACTCTCTGTCCCGACTCTCCCTGCCCCTACTCTTCCTGTATGGCCGAGTACACCTTCTTCGTCGACGCGGACAGTTACGGCTTGGGCGGTTTCGAAGCCGCGGCGTTGGCGGCCGACGAGTCCGACCTGTTCGACGCGGGTGTGGAGTCCGTCGACATCCCCACCGCTTTCGGTGCGGATCTCGGCGATCGCATTCCGGTGCGCGTGGTCGGATCCCCCAAAGGTCTGCGTTTCTACGCGCGACTATTGGGTGTGAAGGATCCCATGCAACTGGACGAACTGGACCGTGTGATCGCCGCGGCGGTGGCCCGCGGCGAATGAGGGATCATCGCTCGTTGGTGGGCGACGGTGAGCCGGTCTGTAAGCGGGATTCTGTGAGCCGGGCGAACCCGACTCGGTGACCATCCATCTGTGCGGCCTACCCGAGGAGCGACCCGGTTACCCGGGCTGGACGGGCCGCCCGTCTCCTCTGCTTGACCTTGCTCCGGATGGGGTTTGCCGAGCCACGACGATCACTCGCCGCGCTGGTGCGCTCTTACCGCACCGTTTCACCCTCACCTGATCCGGTTGCCCGGCCATCGGCGGTCTCTCTCTGTTGCACTGTCCGTGAGGTCGCCCCCACCTGGCTCTCGCCAGCATCCTGCCCCGTGGAGTCCCGACTTTCCTCGACGGGTTTCCCCGCCGCGGTCACCCGACCGACTCACCGTCGAGGGGAAGTGTACGGGCGGGCTCAGCCCTCGGCGTCGAGGTACTCGTAGACCATCGAGTTCAGGCTCGGGGTCTCGAGGTTCACGTTGGTGCGGATGCCACTCTCGTTGGCGGCGCCCAGCGTGACCGGAACCGGTGCCTGGGTTCCGAAGGCCGACGGCGAGGCATAGGCGGTTTGAGTCTCGCCCTCCTCCTGGTACTCGGCGGCGATGGACAGACCCATGGACGAGACCAAACGAGCCGGGTTGAGCACGACGCCGAGAAGTGCCGCGTGACGGGCTTCCTGGTCGCCGATTCCCATGGCGGCCACGCGCAACGACTTGTCCGCGAGCAACGGCACGTACGCCTGATAGGTGGACCCCGCGATGGTCTCGAGCGCGTAGGCGAGAGCCAGAACGTCGGCGGCCGGGTCATCGGTCGGCGGGATTCCGGTTGCCTCGTCACCGACGATGAGCTTCAAGGCCGGCTCGATGTACACCGATTGCAAACGCGGGTTCGGCTGCGTGTAGGCCTTGCCACCCAAGTCCGTGGTGAGCGATGCGGTGGCCTCGGCGTGGGCGCGGTGGTCGTCGAGGAAACGCTTGGCGATCTCGGCGGCATCACCGGTGAGCAAGCCCGCACTGGCGACGGCTTCGTACACGAAGATGGCGTTGTGCTCGAGCGAGGTCGCCGTGCGCAACAAGGTGATGTCGGTGACTTCGGCCTCGACGAGTTTGTTCGGAGTCGGTGCGTCACCCAAGCGAGCGATACCGGTGGACTCCGAGCCGCCACAGGCCGCCACCAACGCGGCGAAGGACACGGTGGCTCCGCCGGCCACGAAGAAACGACGGCGCGACAACGAGCGGGCGAAGTTCAAGCCACTGGTGGCCTTAACGATGGAGCCGAACGCATCGGCGCCATGATCGGAGGGGGTGCGCAGCGCGCGACGCAATTCATCACGGTTGAAATCGTTCATGGTCATCTCCGGATCAGGCCTGCGGGGCGAGGGACTCGACGTCGGACGTCGTGAGGAACAAGTCGATGTCGTTCACCGGCGACTTGCCGGCCAAGGCCGCCAGCGCCGCGCAATGGCGCGACTCGCCGATGAGGATGGACGCCACCAATGCGGCGCCCTCGGTTCCGTCGAGCCGACCGAGCAGGTCGGTGTGGGTGACGACCAGAGTGTTCTCGAGTTCGTGCGCGGCCAGAGCGGTCGATTCGGTGTTCGAGCCGAAGCCGGACTTCAAGGAGGAGAACAGTTCGTCGTTGCGGGCCTGGGGGGCGTCGGTGCCGAGCAGAGCCGACAACGATTGCGCGTACGCATCGTGGTGGGCGGCCAACGCGGCGAGGCTGCCGATCTGATCTCCGCCGGCACCCTCGGCCACGGCCTGCTCGTACAGATCGCGCGCGGTCAGCTCGGCGGCCTGGGCAAAGGCCAGCAACTCGATGTCGGCCGACGTGGGCCGACGCGGGGGCGTGGCCGCGCTCTTGTCACTGGTACTGGTCACGGGGGTCGTGCTCACGAGTGTCCTTTCGAAACCGAAAGCCCGACGAAGACCGTCGAGGCGTCCGAACAACTCCACACTCTAGAAGTCGAGGCTCGATAGCTCGGGTATCCAACCGGAGGCGCGGGTCACAGCATCGGCCCATTTCTCCCGTTGGCGGGCGCGGTCCGTGTCGGTTCGGGGCTCCACGAGCGACAGGGGACGCCACAGATCGGCGATCTCGTCGAGGGTGGCCCAGGTGCCCGTGGCCAGCCCCGCCAAGTACCCCGCGCCCAGGGTGGTGGCCTCACTCAGGGGCGACACCGCGACCGGGCGACCGGTGGCGTCGGCCAATGCCTGAACGAAGGTCCGGTTCCGGCTCATTCCCCCGTCGACGCGAATCTCGGGGACCCGGATGCCGGGATGGTCGGCCTCGATGGCCTCGAGCAGGTCGGCGCCGCGGTGGGCCACGCCCTCGAGCACCGCGCGCACCACCTGGGCGCGCCCCGAACCTCGCGTGAGCCCGAGCAACGCTCCGCGTGCCCCGTAGTCCCAGTGGGGCGTTCCGAGCCCGAGCAACGCCGGCACGTACACGACCCCGTCGGTGTCGGCACAGGAGGCGGCGATGGCATCACTGTCGGCGGCGTCGGCGATGATGCCGAGATCGTCGCGCAACCATTCGACGTTCGTGCCCGCGGACAACATGATCGCTTCCGACGCCCACCACACGTCGGGTGCCGGAGTTCCCGCCCGGCTCCACGCCACGATGGGAAACGTTCCGTGCGCGAGTCGTTCGGGTTTGTCCGGGGCCTGCGAACCGAGCAAGACGTTCATCATCCCGCCGGTGCCGAAGGTGCACTTGGCCATGTTCGGGCGAACGCACGACTGGCCCATCAACGACGCCTGTTGGTCGCCGGCCAACGCGGCGATCGGGGGAGCACCGTCGAGAGCGGTGGCGTGTCCGACGACGCCCGACGACGCCACGATGGTGGGCAGGATCTCCATCGGAACCCCGAGGGCTTCGCAGGCCCTCGCGTGCCAACGCGGTCCACCATCGGCCGTGATCTCGCAGAGTCCGGTGACGGCGGCGTTCCCATGGTCGGTCACGTGCAACGTTCCACCCGACAAAGTCCAGGCGATCCACGTGTCGACCGTTCCGAACGCGAGGTCATCGGCGATGGCGGCCACCGCGGCCGCGTCGCCCACGTGGTTCTTCAACAGCCATGCGACCTTGGTTGCCGACTGGTTGGGGGCCAAACCGAGTCCGTGTTCGAGCTTGGCCATGATGCACTCACCCACGGTGCGCAGGTCCTGCCAACCGAGAGCGGGGCCGATGGGGACTCCGGTGCTCCGACGCCACACGATGGTGGACGCCCTCTGGTTGGTGATGCCGACCGAGCCCACGGGTCCGGCATCGGCGAGGGCGAGGCGCGAAACCTCGAGCACCAGGCGAGCCATCTCGACCGCGTCGAACTCCACGAGGCCGGCGAACGGCGTCGACGGAACGAAGGATCGATGGTGGAGCCCATCGATGGACCCGTCGGCGCGCACGACGGCGGACCGCAGTCCGCTCGTTCCGATGTCGATGACGAGAACGGAGCTACTCATGAGGAGAGTCTGTCACGTCAACGTTGACCTCTCGGCCGAGCGCCGTGCTTGCGCATCGACGAGCCGAGAAGTCCGCCCAGAACTCCCATCGTGATCATGATGGTGAGATTGAAGATCACGCCGGTCCAGCGGACCTCGCCGCCACGGGCGATCTTGATCACGATGAGAACGGCCTGCGGGACGATGTAGGAGACCGCGGCGGTGACGATGCCATGCGAGAGCGGGGTTCCGCGCTGTTGATGCCACGCGGCCACGCCGGCACCGAGGAGGAAACCAATGGCGGCGCACAACGACAACAACACGACGAGCGTTGCTTTGCCTCCCTCGGGTGTTTGGTCGCCGGCAATGAGGCGAGCCGCCACCGAGAACGGGACCGCGAACACCAACGCGACCATGCCACCGGCACGAATCGCGGAGCGATCCCAACGTCCGTCGGATGATGACGCCGATGATGATGCCGATGAATTCATGGCCACTGCACTCCTTCCCAGCCCGATGGCACGGGTAGTCCCATCTTGCCCGGGTTGAGGATTCCGTTGGGGTCGAGAGCCGACTTCAGCGCGCACAGCACGGCGAAGCCCGAGCCGAGCGCCTCGCGCACGAAGCGCGCACGATTGATGCCGACACCGTGATGGTGGCTGAGATTTCCGCCGTGGGCGAGCACCGCGCGCGTTCCGGCGTCCCACAGCGCGGCGTACGTGGATTCCACGGCTTCGGCCGGTGGGTTGGCGGCGAACGTGAAGTAGAGGCACGCACCGTCGACGTAACTGTGGGAGAGATGGCACGTGGCGGTGCGGGCATGGGGAACGGCGAGCATGGCCGCGCGGGTGGCGTCGAAGATCTCGCTCAATCGACTCCACGGCGCGGCGATCTCCATGGTGTCCACCACGAACCCCTTCTTGGTGAGGGCCTGCAACGCACTGGTGTCGTTGCGGTGGTGCATCCAGCGCTCCACCAATTCGACGTCGCGGGGCGCGCATCCGGGCGTGGCCAGACACTCTTCCTCCACGATGCTCATGGAGGCGTCCACACTGGCGCGATCACCTTCGTCGAGAACCAACAGCACGCACACGGTGCCGTCGCCACCTTGACCGCGCTGACTCTCGGGTGCGTCGTACAGACGCAACACCGCCGGCGTGCCACCGCGACGAAGAATCCGTCGACACGCGTCGAGCCCGCTCTCGAAGTCGGCGAAACCGAATGCCGCGCGGCGCTCGCTGGTGGCCAGTGGATGACAACGCAGCCACACGCGAGTGACGACGCCGAGGGTTCCCTCGCTTCCGATGAAGATCTGGTCGAGATCGGGTCCGGCCGCGGCGCGTGGTGCACCACCGGTGCGCACGATCGATCCGTCGGCCAGCACCACCTCGAGGCCGACGACCATGTCCTCGATCTTCCCGTATCGCGTGGAGTACTGCCCCGCACCGCGACACGCGACCCATCCGCCGACGGTGGCGATGTCGAAGCTCTGTGGGAAGTGGCCGACCGTGAGACCGAGTGGTCGCAGATGCGCTTCGAGATCGGGCCCGAACGTTCCGGGAAGAACTTCGACGATCAACGACTCGTCGTCGACGGAAGCGACACCGTGCAAGGCGGTGGTATCGAGCAACACGCCGCCATGAAGCGGTGTGGAAGCTCCACAGACACCGCTTCGACCACCGGCGGCGGTGACCGGGATGACGTGTTCGTTGCAGTACGCGAGCAGTCGGGAGACCTCGTTCGTCGACTCGGGGCGACACACCGCGACGGCGCGCATGGGCACCTCGCCACGCAGGGCCCAATGCATGCTCAACGGCCACCAATCCCGGCTGGCCTCGGCCGTGCCGAGAACGGAGACGTCGGTGGGGCAGATCGAGGCGATCCGTTCGAGATGCTCGGGGGAGACGATGGGGGTGCGGTGGTCGAAGCGATTGGTGACGTCGCCGTCGGTGACGAGCTCGATCGGGGGAGTGATCTCGGTGGTCATGGGTACATCTCGCTCTCGGTGACGAGCGCCGCGGTGGATTCGTGGGCGCAGATTTCGACGAAGGCGGCGACTTCGGCGTCGACGCGCGTCGCGTCCCAACCGGCCACGGGGGCGACCAATTCGGCAACCGAGCGGGCCGCGGCCAAGGTGGCCTCGCGGTCGAACAACAGGCAACGAGTTCGGCGCACGAGAACGTCGTCGAGGGTCGTGGCCATTTCATGGGTGACGGCATGTATGGCTTCGGCCCGCACGTAGGGCAGTCCGCTCACGAGCGGTTCGGCGAGGTTCGGTTGGGCGGCGATCATGGCGCGAATCAGGTGGGCTTCGCTGCCGAAGCGGGATTCGAGATGCGCATCGAGTGACCCGTCGGTTCGCGGACGCATGGCACCGCGCAACTTCAGGCGCTTCGTTCGACAGCGACCAACGCTCGTTCCCGAGAGCAACTCGAGGGCCGCGTCGACCGTGTCTTGGGCCATCTCGCGATACGTCGTGAGCTTTCCTCCGGTGACCGTGATGATCCCGGACTCGCCGCGATGCACGAGATGTCGACGCGACAGATCGGCGGTGCGCGCGGCCTTTCCGCCCTGGCCGGTTCCGTCGGAAGCGTTCACTTGTTTCACCAACGGGCGCAGTCCGGCCCACACGCCCGTCACGTCGTCGGCGGTGACTCCGGTGGTGACGCTGGCGTTGAGGGCCCGCAACACGTAGTCGATGTCGTCCTTGGTGCATTGCGGATCGTCGACGGGTCCGCGGTAGTCGGTGTCGGTGGTTCCGACGTACGTGTGCGTGAAGGTTCCGTCGGGTCGAGGACCCCACGGAACCACGAAGAGACTTCGCTTGTCCTTCGGAACCGGAATCACCACGGCGATGTCGTTGCGAACCTTCTCCCACGGCACCGTCACGTGCACGCCCTTGGCCGGACGAATGGTGTCGGGGTCGACACCGGTTTCGAATGTGCGGATCTCGTCGGTCCAGACGCCGGCGGCGTTGATCACCACCTTGGTGGAAACGTCGAAACTCTCGCCGTCGCATCGAACCGACACGCCGTTCGCGCGCCCTGACGCGTCGCGCGTGATCGCGGTGACGGCGCAACGGTTCACGACGACCGCGCCATGATCGGCGGCGGTGAATGCGACCGACAGACAGAGTCGAGCGTCGTCGGCTTGCGCGTCGTAGTAGATGTACGCCGACGCGAGACGTTGCGAGGGCATGGTGGGCATGTGAGCGAGTGCCTTCTTCTTTCGAAGGCGTCGGTGAATGCGGCCGATTCGCGCGCCACCGGTGATGTCGTACATCCACAGAGCGGATCCGAGCGCGCGCGCGATCTTGCGCGACACCAATCCGTCCTTGGTGAGGATGGGAAGCATGAACGGCAACAACGACACCAGGTGCGGTGCGTTTCGACGAAGTCGTTGACGTTCGTGGAGTGCTTCGTACACCAAGCGAACCTCGCCCTGTTGCAGATAGCGCAGACCACCGTGCACCAACTTCGAGCTCTTCGATGACGTACCCGACGCGAAGTCGTCGCGCTCGACCAACGCGGTGCGCAAACCGCGCGACGCGGCATCGAGTGCCACGCCCACACCCGTGATGCCGCCGCCGATGACGATGACGTCGAAGCCACCCGATTTCAGGCGAGAGATCTGGTCGGAGCGCACGATCGAGGTGGGTCGGACCATGCCCGCGACAGTACCCCCGACCGGCCCACAGGGGAGAGGGGACCGGGGAGAGGGGTATAGGGGACGGGGGAGAGGGGTAGAGGGGACGGGGTTGGGGGTTGAGACCGATTTCACTCGGTGCTAGTTCGCACTCTTTGCAGATTGAGAAACGATGCGTCTATTTTTCCCCTCGTGAAGTCTCCCGCCGAACTCACCGAGACCTTCCGGGCCAACGGGCTCAAGGTCACTCCGCAGCGTCAGTTGCTGTTCGGGCTGATGCACGGCAACACCGTCCATCCCACGGCCGAGGCACTGTTCGCCGAGGCGAGCGCGCGAATGCCCGGAATCTCGCTGCGCACGGTGTACCAGACCCTCACCGATCTGGCGTCCATGGGCGAGCTTCGCCTCATCGACGTGGGCACCGGCGCCACGCGGTTCGATCCCAACACCGACGACCATCATCACGTGGTGTGCTCGTCGTGCGGCGAGGTTCGTGACGTGTACGTCGCGGGCTCGGATCGATTGAAGGTGGACGGACTCGACGGCTTTCGGATCGAGGAAGCGTCGATTTTGTTCAGCGGGACGTGCGTCACTTGTGCGTCCGACACGGTTTCTCGAGCCTCGGCTCGGGGATAAGCAAGAAAACCCACCAACCCGAAAGAGAGAATGTCATGAGCCTCCACGGCACCAAGACACATGAAAACCTGAAGGAGGCGTTCGCCGGCGAGAGCCAGGCCAACCGCCGCTACCTCTGGTTCGCCCAGAAGGCCGATGTCGAGGGTTACCCCGACGCCGCCGCGCTGTTCCGTTCGGTCGCCGAAGGCGAGACCGGTCACGCTCACGGCCACCTGGAGTACCTCGCCGAGGTCGGCGACCCCGCGTCGGGCGAGCCCATCGGTGACACCGAGGCCAACTTCAAGGCGTCGATCGCCGGCGAGACCTACGAGTACACCCAGATGTACCCCGGCTTCGCCAAGACCGCTCGCGAAGAGGGCTTCGCCGAGATCGCCGACTGGTTCGAGACTCTGGCTCGCGCCGAGAAGAGCCACGCCGGCCGCTTTCAGCAGGGCCTCGAGGCTCTGTGAGTTTCAGAGCTGAGGGGCCCGGTTTCGGGAGTCTCGAGGCTCTGTGAGTTGAGGGCCCACAAGCCCGTAATGATTGACGTCGGGTGGTCGCCTCGAGCGAGGCGGCCACCCGAGTCGACAGCAAGGAACCCCCGATGACCATTACCTACGATCCCAAGCATCCGAAGTACCTCGACGAGAAGGACGTTCGCGACGAACTCACGCGCGTGTACGACCTCTGTCACGGATGCCGTCTGTGCTTCAAGTTCTGCACGTCGTTCCCGACGTTGTTCGACTTCATCGATCAGCACGACGACCAGGACGCGGGCAAGTTGACCGTGGCACAGCAGGACCAGGTCATCGACGAGTGCTTCCAGTGCAAGCTCTGTTACATCAACTGTCCGTACATCCCCGGACAAAGCGAGTGGGAACTCGACTTCCCGCGCCTCATGTTGCGCGCCGACGCCATGCGCCACGCCAACAAGCAAGTCTCTTTGCGAGATCGCGTCACCACCAACGTCATGGGTCGCACCGACCTTCTGGGCAAGGTGGCCACCAAGACCGCTCCGGTCATGAACAAGATGATGGGTGCCAAGCCCGGATCACTCGTTCGCAAAGCCATCGAGGTCACCGCCGGCGTGTCCGGTGAGCGCGTGTTGCCGCCCTTCGCCAAGCAGCGATTCACCACGTGGTTCAAGCGTCGCCCCAAGTTGCGCATCGGCAAGCGCCAGGGTCGCGTTGCGGTGTTCCCCACGTGTTTGGTGGAGTACCAAGCTCCCGGTATCGGTCACGACCTCGTGAAGGTCTACGAGCGCAACGGTGTCGAGTGCACTTTGGCCGACACCACGCAGTGTTGTGGCGCGCCTTTCCTGCACAGCGGTGACATCGAGAGTTTCACCAAGATCGCCGAGAAGAACGTGGCCGCTCTGGCCAACACGGTGCGCAAGGGCAACGACATCGTGGTTCCGCAGCCCACCTGTGGATACGTGCTGAAGAAGGACTATCTCGACTACGTGGGTGGTCCCGACGCCCAGCTCGTGGCCGAGCACACCTACGACGCCAGCGAGTACCTCATCAAACTGCACAAGGCCGAGGGAACGTCGCTCGACACCGAGTTCACCGGTGACATTCCCGAGACGATCACGTACCACACTCCGTGTCACTTGCGAGCGCAGAACATCGGCTTGAAGAGCCGAGACCTGATGAAGCTGACGGGCGCCAAGATCAAGTTGGTGCAGCAGTGTTCGGGCATCGACGGCATGTGGGGTCTGCGCGCCGAGAACGCCGAGTTGTCCATCCCGATCGGACGCAAGTTGGGCGACGAGATCATCAAGGCCGCTGGCGACGTGGTCACCGGCGACTGTCACCTCGCCAACGGCGCCATCAACGAGCAGACGGGCCAGATCTCCTTGCACCCGTTGCAGGTGGTGGCTCGCGCCTACGGAATCCCCGAAGAGTGACCACCGAAGATTGAACAGAGGAGGAAGCAACACATGAACACCATCACCCCCCGCAAGCTCACCCTCGACGACATCGCCGACGTGCGCGCCTACGAACGCGAGCGCGAGGCCTTCAAGGCCAAGGTCATCGCGATGAAGCAGCGTCGTCGCTTGGCGCTCGGACCGTTCGTGTCCGTCGTCTTCGAGAACCGAGACACGATTCGTCATCAGATTCAGGAGATGGCGCGCGTCGAGCGTCTGGCCACCGACGAGGAGATTCAGACCGAGCTCGACATCTACAACCCGATGATCCCCGAGGCCGGTCAGTTGTGCGCCACCTTGTTCATCGAACTCACCTCCGATGATCAGATGCGCGAGTGGTTGCCCAAATTGGTGGGCATCGAGTCGTCGTTGGTGTTCCGTCTTCCCGGCGGTCGCACGGTGCGCGCCATCACCGAGGCCCAACACGCCAGTCAGCTCACCCGCGAGACCATCACGGCGGCGGTGCATTACGTGCAGTTCCAGTTCTCCCCGGAGGACGTCAACGCGCTCGATGCCGGTGAGACCGTCTTCGCCTGCGACCACCCGTCGTATCTCGAGGAGATCACCCTCAGCGATGCGAACCGCGAGGAGTTCTTGAGCGATCTGCTGCCCTGAGAGGCAGGTCAGGGCCACTTTTTCCACGACCTCTTCACAAAAGCACGACCTCGTCCTAGTGTCCGCCACGGGGAAAGTGCGTGGGGGAAATGGCGAGCGAAGTGATCTGGCGGAACTTGGGGGCATGTCGGGGTCTGGACCCCGAGGTGTTCTTCCCGGAGACCGACGACGAGGCCGTGGTGGCCAAGAACATCTGCGAGGGTTGCGACGTGCGCGTGGCGTGTCTCGAACACGCGTTGGCCAGTCGCGAAAAGGTGGGCGTGTGGGGTGGCGCCACCGAACGCGAACGGCGGCGCATGGTGCGGCAACGTCGTCGCACGGCCTGACAATCCCCTCCGGTGCCGCGAGCGAGGCTCGCTAGCCTGACCGCTTCATGGACGAGACACCCTCTTTGGACGCCATCGGTGGCTGGCCCGCATTGTTGTCGTCTTTGCTCGAACGCAACGATCTTCCCGCCAGTCACGCTCGCGCGGCCATGACCACGATTCTCGAGGGTGACGCGACGGCGGCGCAGTTGATCGGATTCATCGTGGCGCTGCGCGCCAAGGGCGAGACGCCCGAGGAGTTGTCCGGACTGTTGGACGCGGTGTTGGACGCCGCCACCATCGTGCCGCTCGAGGATTCGGTGCGCGAACGAGCCATCGACATCGTCGGCACCGGTGGTGATCGCAGTCATTCGGTGAACGTCAGCACCATGTCGGCCATCGTGGTGGCCGGTGCGGGGGTGCCGGTGTGCAAACACGGCGCGCGTGCCGCGTCGTCGCAATGCGGAACGGCCGACGTGTTGGAGGCCCTCGGAGTGGTGGTGGAATTGTCGCCCGAGGGCGTGAAGCGTTGCGTCGAACGCGTGGGCATGGGGTTCTGCCTGGCGGCGCGCTACCACCCGGCCTTTCGTTTCGCCGCGCCGGCCCGACGCGAGATCGGGATTCCCACCGTGTTCAACCTGCTCGGACCGATGGCCAATCCCGGTCGTGTGAGGCGCCAACTCATTGGTGTGGCCAACCCGTTGGTGGCCGATCGCATGTTGGCGTCGTTGCGTCTGCACGGGTCGGTGTCGTCGTGGGTGGTTCACGGCGGAGGTCTGGACGAATTGACGACCACGGGCACGTCCACCGTCCTCGAGTTGCGCGGGGGAGCGGTGCGCAGTTTCGTCGTGGATCCGGTGTCGCTCGGATTGGCTCCGGCGATCATGGACGAGTTGGTCGGCGGCACGCCCGATCACAACGCCGATGTCGTGCGCCGACTACTCGACGGTGAGCAAGGTCCCGTGCGCAACATCGTGTTGCTGAACGCCGCCGCTGGTCTGATGGTGGCCGACGCGGTCACCAGCTTGGAGGACGGTCTACGGCGCGCGGCGGAGTCGATCGATTCCGGTGCGGCGCGATCGGTGCTGGAGGGCCTGGTCGCCGAGTCTCGCGCTGCTCTGGCCGACTGTGGTGCGTGAACTCGCGGGGCCGGCCGTCGTCGTCCCCGGATCATCGGCGAATCTCGGTCCGGGATTCGACGTGCTGGCCATGGCGGTCGGAGTTCATGTTCGCATGGGTGTGGGCCCGAGAATTGCTCCGGGGTCCGATGTCGACGAGTTGTCGGACAAGCATCCGGCGCGGGTCGCTTTCCTCTCGGCTGGTGGTCGGGGTGACGTGTGGTTCGAGAGCAACATCCCGTCGGGTCGGGGTCTGGGCTTCTCGGGTGCGGCGATCGTGGCCGGAACCATCGTGGGGATGATCTCGCGAGAGAACGTGGGGGCACCCGACGTGGACGCGTTCATCGATCGTCATCGCGACGAGATCTTGGATCGAGCCGCCACCATCGAGGGGCACCCCGACAACGTCGCGGCCAGCCTTCACGGAGGCGTCATCGCCGTCGCGGATCGCACGGTGATCGATCTGCCGGTTGGGTTCGATGCCCGCCTCGCGGTGTGGGTGCCCGCATCGAGTACCTCCACCGCGAAGAGTCGCGCCACGCTGGGTCGCACCGTCGATCGCGACGATGCCGTCTTCAATCTGGGTCGAGTGCTGTTGTTCGCCGAGGGTCTGCGATCCGGGGATCGTCGTTTGCTGCGACTCGGCACGAACGACCGATTGCACCAGGACGCTCGGCTCGCCGCGGCCCCACGATCCAAAGCCGCACTGCACGCCTTCGAGGAATCCGGAGCCATCGCCGTCTGGCTGTCGGGCTCGGGGCCGAGCGTGGCCGCGCTGTCCACCGTCGATGAATCCTCGGTTGTGGTCGAGAGGGTGCGCGAAGCAATGGGTAACGACGACGGTCGCGTGATGGAGTTGACGATCGACGCGTCGGGAGCCCGTCAGGCCACCTGACGCAACGTCGATCCGCCCGGCTCGGGGATCGGGCATCGCGGCGACGAGAGGATCCCCGAACACTCGAGGACGTCGATACGCGCGGCGTTCGCCTCGATGAATCGAGAGACGCACATCAACTCGTCGTACAGATCGCGGGACAGAGGAACTCCGGAGATGGTGGGTGGATCCGCCGGAGCGAGCAACGGCTCGATGGTGGCCAGGACCGGTCCGGGGTTGGTCGTCAACGGCGTGAAAATCTGATCGTCGAGACGAGTGCCCACGAGGACTCCGTGGTCCAATTCGAGCACGACGCCCTGATGGCGAATCAGCAGGTGCTCGGCGGCGCGCAACTGCTCGCATCGACGTTGCCGCGTGAGCGCCTGCGAGAGAGCGTGCATGCGATCGCGCACGTTGGCGGCCTCTTCGTACCGCTGGGCGATCGACAGCGACTTCATCTTCTCGTCGAGCATCCCAAAGAGGGGCGAGGAGTCCGACGTGAGGGCCGACGCGATGAATCGCACGACTTCGGCGTACGCGTCGGGGTCGGCGGTGCCGGAACAGGGGCACATGGCCACGCCGAGTTGGGCCGCCGAGCACACCGGAGCATCCGTGGGTGCGGAGTACTTGCGTCCCATGCGGACGGTGCAACGACGAAGAGGAACCACCGACTCGATCGCCTCCACCACGAGACGCGCCGAGGTACGACTGGGAAGCGGGCCGATGTGCAGGCTCCCGGCGGCTTTTCCGGTGCCGGGGTTCTTGGTGATGACGAGTCGGGGCCATTCCTCCTCGAGGGTGAGGCGGACGTAGCAGTACTTGTTGCTGGTGGTGCCGGCCCGGTTGTACTGCGGCATCACTCGTTGGATGAGACGCATCTCGAGGATCTCGGCGGTGACGGGGTCGGGAGTCTCGATGTGATCGACGCGATGAACGACGCGAAGCATCGAACCGACCTTGCGTCGACTCTCGCCGGTGCTGAAGTAACTGCGAACCCGTTGGCGAAGGTTCGTGGCCTTACCGATGTAGAGAATGCGACCGTTCGCATCGGAGAACACGTACACCCCGGGCGCTCGAGGTAGGTCCTCGGTGAGGCGTAGCTTCGACGCTTGCGGGTGCGTGTCGAGGCGAGGCAGGCCGATGAGATCGTCCAAGCCCAACACTCCGAACCCGGCGGCGCGCTCGAGAAGGAAGTGCAACAAGTCCGCGGTGGAGAGAGCATCGTCGAGTGCTCGGTGGCTGGGTTGGTGCGGCAATCGCAAACGTGCGGCGAGCGTGCCGAGCTTGCAATCGGGGACCTCGCTTCCCACCAATCGGCGGGCCAGAGGAACGGTGTCGACCACCTTGTTCGTGAGGGGATCGCGATCGTCGCGAATCAACGCGGCGTTGAGGAATCCCATGTCGAAGCGCGAGTTGTGCGCCACGATCACGGCGTCGCCGATGAAGTGGGTCAGCGTTCCGAGGAGCGATTCGATGCGTGGAGCGGGGAAAATCATCGACTCGGTGATGCCGGTGAGCATGGTGATGTACGGAGGAATGGGAACACCGGGGTTCACGAGCGTCTGAAAGGTTCCGAGGCACTCGCCACCGCGATACTTGACCGCACCGATCTCGGTGATGCGATCGGTGTCGGTGGACCCACCGGTGGTCTCGAAGTCGATGATGCAGAACGTCACGTCGCTCAGCGGGGTGCCCATGTCGTCGAAGGTGCGCTGCACGGCGCGCCGCTCGCGCGGGGTCGAAGGAGCGAGGACTCGGTCGGGCACCCGTCAAGTGTTCCCGAACAGATGTTCCCCGTCAAGCATCGTGCGATCGTGACGTTGGCCCCGTGTGAACTCGTTGCCAAATCGCACCGTGTGAAATCGTTGCTATATCGCGCCGTGTGAACTCGCTGGTCGATCGCACCGTACGCTCCAACCATGACCCCTCGATTGCGCTGCACCTCCTGCGGAAATCTCACCCGCTTCGACGTCGTGCGACGCACCCGCACCTCGGCGTTCCATCACTACAGCACCGGTGGCCACCTCGAGGTCGAGGACGTGGTGGTTCTGGAGGACGAGGTGGAGAGCATCACCTGTCGTTGGTGCGGTCCGGTGGGCCGGGTGCAGGAGTTCGAGGGCGATGATGGCGAAGACGCCGCCGTTGTCGGTGCGGGCCCCGACGGAGTGGCCGGGGGAACGGTCGCCGATGCGTGACGTGGCGTTCGAGCGGGGAGCCCATGAATTGGGCGAGGGCTGCTTGGCGTACCTGCAGCCCGACGGCGGTTGGGGATGGAGCAACGCCGGACTGATCGTGGGTGACGGAGCATCGTTGCTCGTCGACACCTTGTTCGATCTCGACCTGACCGCCGAGATGCTGACGGCCTTCGCCCCGCACACGCGCTCGGCACCCATCTCGACGTTGCTGAACACGCACGCCAACGGTGACCATTGCTACGGGAACCAACTCGTCGACGGAGCCGAGATCATCGCCTCCTCGGCGGCGGCGCGCGAGATGTCGGAGGTGCCGCCGGCGATGTTGGCCGCGTTGAACGCGGCGCCCGGCGAACTGGGAGAACTGTTTCGTTCGTTCTTCGGAGAGTTTCGCTTCGACGGCATCGAGCAACGCTTGCCCACGCGCACGTTCGACGGTCGTCTCGACGTCGAGGTCGGTGGTCGCGTCGTGGAGCTCATCGAGGTGGGCCCGGCGCACACCGGTGGCGACGTGATCGCCCATGTTCCGGACGCGCGCACCGTCTTCACCGGCGACATTTTGTTCGTCGGGGGCACGCCCATCGTGTGGGCGGGCCCGTTGTCCAACTGGATCGCCGCGTGCGATCTGATGCTCGGCATGGACATCGACACCGTGGTGCCGGGTCATGGTCCCGTCACCGACAAGTCGGCGGTGGTCGAAGTGCGCGACTATCTCGCGTTCATCGAAGCCGAGGCCGCGGCACGACACGCGGCCGGAGTCGACGCGTTCGATGCCGCGCGCGACATCGCGCGAGCGATGGGTGTCGCCGGTCGCTCGTTCGCGAGTTGGGGCGAGTTCGGGCGGGTCAGCGTGAACGTCGAGACGGTGTACCGCACGTTGGATGCGGGGCACGCGAGCCCCGACGTCGTGGAGCAGTTCAGGAGGATGGCGTCGATCGAGGGTCGCGGCGTCGCAGGCTCCACCTGACGGCCAACACCCAACCGATGGCCACGGCGGTGGCGAAGATCAACCACTGAATCGCGTACGACAGGTGGGGCCCGCTGTCGAGTTCGGGAAGCGGAACCGACTCGAGGAGCGCACTCTCGGCGGGGTCGGATTGTTCGAGGGCCAGCACGACGTCGAGAAGGTCCCCATCGATCTGGTCGTCGAGTCGATCGATGTCGAGTCGTAGGAACTCGTCGAGGTCTCCGGGGGCATCGGCGGGCTGACCGGTGCGACGGGACTCACCGGCGCGCAGGGTGCCCACCACTCGCACCTCGCCGGCGGGCGCGTCGGGAGCCGAATCGGTGAGGGCCACGAATCCGCGATTGACCAACACGATGCGACCGTCGTCCAGTCGCAGGGGCGTGACCACGTTGGAGCCGGCGCGTCCGTTCTGGCTGCGATTGGCGATCGTCACCTGCTCGTCGACGAGGTACACGCCCTTGGCGCCGGCCGAACGCCATTCGACGTCGGCCGGATTCAAGTCGGCGGAATCGACGTCGGCGATGTCGATCAAGGGAAGCGACGTGCGGTCCCGGACTTCGTCGTTGAAGTTCCGACGTTCGACCATGCGATCGAACTGCCAGAGCGAGAGCAGGACCATGGAGATGATGCCGATCAAGCAGAGAAGATGGAAGAGGATCCACTTGGGGCGCGTCAGGAACCGGAGCACGAGGACAACGTAGCGGTGTGAAACGATGGGGGTATGGGTCCCATGCCGTCGGATTTGCCGAACTTCCGGATTCCCCACGCCGAGAAGATCGAGTGGATGATCGAAACCAAGGGCTGGGCCCTCGAGCCGGTGGTGGCCGACGTCACCGGTGACCCGCCGATGCCCGGTTACTGCTACACCATCGGCCTGCCCGCGTTGCACGGATTTCCCGAGATCGTGGTGTTCGGTCTGACACCGGTGGCCATCAGTGGTTTGCTCGACATGGTGGTGGAGCAGTTGGCGTCCGGCGTCGAGATTCCGGTGGATGTCGAGCTCGTCGGGCTGTTCGACAACGAACTGCGTTGCGTTTTCGCCAGCGTGGACGTGTCGTCACGAACCGACATGTTCCGCACCGGGGTGGCGTGGCACGGAGTCGACACGTTTCCGATGGTTCAGTTGTTGTGGCCCGATCGCAACGGATGGTTGCCTCACGAGTCCGGATTCGACGCCTCCGTGCGGGCCGCCCAACCGGTGATCGGACGGGTCGGGGGAGCGAACTGATGGCTCATCGGGTGACGGCACCGGCGATGCAACGGGCGCAACGGTTGCTGTCGCAGAGAATTCGACCGCACGTGTTGTCGTCGGAGGTGGCGATGAGCGTCGAGGCCATCGACGAAGCCTTCGACGCGCCGAGCCACGCCGAAGCGGTGCGGGCCCCGCGTCGTCCCGTCGTCCCGGGCACGCCATGGGGGCGCCCCTGGCACACGACCTGGTTCCGTCTCTCGCACGTCGTCGATGAACGTCACGCCGGTCGGCCTCTCGTCGCATCCATCGACATCGGGTTCAACGGACGTTACGACGGCTTTCAAGCCGAAGCCATCGCATGGATGGACGGTCGGATCGTGCGTGCGGTGCAACCCGATCGTCGCTTGGTCGATCTGGGGGAGCGCTCGATCGGTGACGTGATCGAGATCTGGATCGAAGCGGCGGCCACACCGGTGATCGCGGGTCATGCCTCCGGGTACGGTCCGACGCCATTGGGAGACCCGGCCACCGCCCCGAACGTTCCGTTGTACGTGTTGCGTCGGGCCGACGTGGCGGTGAAGGACGACGCGGTCGAGGAGTTGACTCTGCGGATGCAGGCCGTCATCGACCTGATCCTCGACACCCCCGACGGCGATCCCGCGCGGGCCCGATTGTTCGATGCTCTCGAACGTGTCGGTGACGCCATCGACGTGGACGACGTTCCGGCGACCAGCAACGCCGCTCTCGCGGCCATCTCGAGGGTCTTCGACTCGTCCGGTCCTCGGCCGCGACATCGAATCGTCGCGGCCGGTCACGCGCACCTCGACACGGCATGGTTGTGGCCCATTCGTGAGACGCGTCGCAAGGCGGTGCGAACGTTCGCCAACGCCGTGGACCTGTTGCGACGCAATCCCGACGTGGTGTTCTCGCACAGTCAGGCCCAGCACTACGACTGGGTGCGCGAGGATGCGCCTGAATTGTTCGACGAGGTCCGTCGATTGGTTGCCGAGGGACGATGGGAACCGGTTGGGGGAATGTGGGTGGAAACCGACTTGAACCTTCCATCGGGAGAGAGCCTGCTGCGGCAGATGGTTCACGGCCAGCGGGCGTTCCGGGATTGGTTCGGGCGTCGATGCGACGGAGCCTTCCTGCCCGACGATTTCGGTTATCCGGGATCGTTGCCCCAGATCGTTCGACACGGTGGCGGCCGTTGGTTCTTCACGCAGAAGCTCAGCTGGAACGAAACCAATCGGATGCCTCATCACAGTTTCTGGTGGGAAGGGATCGACGGCTCGAGATTGTTCGCTCACTTCAGTCCGATCGACACCTACAACGCGTTGCTCTCTCCGGCGCAGTTGCGGTTCGCCGAACGCAACTTCACCGATCATGCCGGCGCGACCGTCTCATTGGCCTTGTTCGGACACGGCGACGGTGGTGGTGGACCGACCCAACAGATGATCGACCGTGGTCGTTTCGCGGGGACGATGGATTCGGTCCCGGCCGTCACGTTCGGGACCGTGTCGGGGTTCTTCGAGGAGGCGATCGCGGAGTACGCCGAACGGGCACCGGTGTGGGTCGGTGAGATGTACTTCGAGAAGCACCGTGGCACCTACAGCTCCCAGATCGGCACCAAACAGGGCAACCGGAACAGCGAACGTTTGTTGCACGAGATCGAGTTGTGGTCCGCGGCGGCGGGAAGCGTGGTCGATGGGCTCGATGGATGGTGGCGACGCGTTCTCACGCAGCAGTTCCACGACATCATCCCGGGTTCGTCGATCGCTTGGGTCCACCGAGATGCCGAGGCCGAGCATGCCGACGTGGCGCGGGGGATCGAGGAGGCGATCGACGGGGTGCTGTCTCCTCGTTTCGACGGATCGATGTGGCTGGCCAACTCGGCTCCGGTCGATCTGGATGGTGTGGTCGACGTGGACGGCGTTCCCGAGCGGGTGGTGGTACCCGCGATGACCATCACGGAGTTGGCTCGCGCGCGTCGGGAGATCGAACGTCCGGTGCGGGTGCTCGAGGGAGACGATGCGACGACTCTCGTCGTCGACAACGGCCTGGTGCGCGTGGCGTGGGCCGCCGACGGTTCGATCGTTTCGTTCGCTCATGTCGCCAGCGGTCGCGAAATGGTGCGCGGAGGTTCGTCGGTGGCCCTGACGATTCGACGCGACATCCCGGCCGAGTACGACGCATGGGACATCGACATGGCCGATGCCGATGCGCCCACCACCGTCATCGGCGCGGTGACTCCGCCGCGCGTCGAATCCGCCGACGATCGACGCGTGGTGGTTGTGGCGGACTTCGCTCATGGCACGTCGCGTTTTCGGGTGCGGTGGTCCGTCGTGGCCGACTCGGCGCGGGTCGACGTGGCGATGGACGCCGACTGGCGCGAGACCGAGAAGCGCGTCCAGGTGAACTTTCCGGTCGACGTTCTGGCACGCGAAGCGGTGTGCGGAACCCAGTTCGGGCACGTGCGTCGAGCGCGACACGGCAACACCTCGTGGGACGTGGCCCGATTCGAGACCTGCGCCCACCGTTACGTGTTGGTGTGCGAACCCGGAGCGGCCATGGCCATCGTCGCCGACGGACCGCGAGGCTACGACACTCGTGGCGACGCCATCCGTTTGACTCTTCTTCGAGCACCGTTGTTCCCCGATCCAATGGCGGACCGCGGCAGTCAACGACTCGAATGGTCGTACTTGGCGTTCGATCACGACCCGATCGTCGATGGATCGTTGGAGCGCGAGGCCGCACTGGTGGCCCATCCGTCGCGCGTGGTTCGGGGGACACCCGACGTTCTCTCGGCGGGCGTTCGAGTGGAGTCCGACGGTGCCCTCGTCAGCTCCGTGAAGCTGGCCGACGACGGTTCCGGTGATCTGGTGGTCCGGTTGTGGGAATCCCGAGGTGGACGCACGACGGCGCGGTTGATCCTGGAGCATCCGGTGTCGTCGATCGTCGACTGTGACGCGCTGGAGGATCCGACGACGGAGCCCCCCATCGACGTTTCGGGGACGACGGTGGACCTGACTCTTCGCCCGTTCGAGATCCGCACTCTTCGTCTACGTGTACTTCGTCATCGTTGACGCGGACGATGTGCGCGAACGTGGGAAGACTGGCACACTGAGGCGGTGAGCGCGTCCAGATCGGTTGTCGGAGCACCGGTGCTCGTGTACGACGGTGATTGCGCGTTCTGCACTCGGTCGGTTCGATTCATCGAGCGACGCATTTCGCGGCATCCCCGCATCGTCGCGTGGCAGCACACGGAACTCGAACCATTGGGTCTCACGCGCGAGATGTGCGAGACGGCGGTGCAATGGGTCGGAGTCGACGGCGAGGTGTCGTCGGGTCATCGGGCCGTCGCACGCACTCTCATCCATGGTCGTCGTGGTTGGCGGGTGCTCGGCCACCTCATCTTGTTGCCCGGAATCGATGCCGTGGCCGCCCTCGTGTACCGCTGGGTGGCCCGGAATCGTCACCGGATGCCCGGAGGAACCGCCGAATGCGTGCTCCCCGCGGCCGAGCGCACGGCCGAGGCCCCTCGCCCGGACGGCTCGGGTGGAGCAACGCTCTGAATCCCCGACACAATGGGGACGTGAACACTCCCCGGCAACAGTGGCAACAGGCTTACGACGAGTCTCGTTTGCGCGAAGGAACCTTCCAGACGATGTCGGGAGTTCCCTTGGAGCCGGTGTACGGCCCCGAAGACGGCGAGTTCCCCGGTCAATATCCGTACGCGCGCGGACCGTACGCGTCGATGTATCGCAGCAAGCTCTGGACGATGCGCATGTTCGCTGGTTTCGGCACCGCGATCGACACCAATCAGCGTTTCAAGGAGATCATCAAGGCCGGAGGTGACGGACTGTCGACCGCCTTCGACATGCCCACGCTGCTCGGTCTGGATTCCGACGACCCGATGTCGCTCGGCGAAGTCGGTCGTTGCGGAGTGGCCATCGACACCCTGGCCGACATGCGCGATCTCTTCGCCGACATCGACCTCGGTGGCATCACCACGTCGATGACCATCAACTCGCCGGCCGCGGTGATGTTGGCGATGTTCGTCGCTCAGGCCGAGAACGCCGGTGTGCCGCGCGCGAAACTTGGTGGCACGTTGCAGAACGACATTCTGAAGGAGTACCAGGCTCAGAAGGAGTTCGTCTTCCCGCCTCGGCAGTCGATGCGACTCGTTCGTGACACGGTGGCCTTCACGGCGGCCGAGATGCCTCGTTGGCACTCCATTTCCATCTCGGGCTACCACATCCGCGAGGCCGGCTCCACGGCCGCCGAAGAACTGGCATTCACGTTGGCGAACGGATTCGCCTACGTCGAGTTGGCGCGGCAAGCCGGTCTGCCGGTGGACGCCTTCGCCCCGCGTTTGTCGTTCTTCTTCAACGCCCACATCGACTTCTTCGAGGAGATCGCGAAGTACCGCGCGGCGCGTCGTATCTGGGCGCGCTGGCTGAAGGAGAGGTACGGCGCCACCAACGAGCGGTCCATGCAGCTGCGATTCCACACTCAGACCGCGGGAGTCTCGCTCACCGCGCAGCAACCCGAGGTCAACATCGTGCGCACCGCGATCGAGGCGCTCGCCGGTGTTCTGGGCGGAACCCAGTCGTTGCACACCAATTCCATGGACGAGGCTCTGGCGCTCCCCACCGAGAAAGCGGCTCGCATCGCCTTGCGCACGCAGCAGGTGATCGCGTACGAGACCAACGTGGCGCACGTGGCCGATCCGCTCGGCGGTTCGTATTTCGTGGAGTCGTTGACCGACGAGATGGAACGTCGTGCCGAGGAGATTTTCGCGGCCATCGACGAGATGGGTCGAGGCTCCATGCTCGAAGGCTGCATCGCCGGCATCGAGGAGAACTGGTTCCAGGGTCGCATCGCCGACAGCGCCTACGAACTGGAGCGCAACTTCAACCGAGGCGAGCGCGTGGTCGTCGGTGTGAATCGTTTCCTCGAAGGCAACGACGACGACGATCTGGCGATTCTGAAGATCACCAACGAGGACGAGAGCAAGCAGCGCGCGCGATTGTCGAAGGTGCGAACCGATCGCAACGATGATGCGGTGCGCGACGCCTTGGATCGTCTGGCCAAGGACGCGGTCGACCCCGAGGTGAATCTGATGCCCGCCTTGATCGAGGCCTCGCAGGCCTACGTGACGGTGGGCGAGATGATGAACACCATGGCCGGTGTGTTCGGCCGTCACGTCGAAGTGCCGACGATCTGATCGAGGGGGAGGGGATTCATGACACAGGAATCGATGACATCGGATTCGGGCGCGTTGCGCGTGTTGGTGGCCAAGGTTGGCCTCGACGGTCACGACCGCGGGGTCAAGGTGGTGGCCCGCTTGTTGCGCGATGCGGGCATCGAGGTCATTTACTCCGGTCTCTTCCAGACCCCCGAGACGGTGGCCGCCGCCGCCGTGGACGAGGACGTGGACGTGGTGGGTTTGTCGATGCTGTCCGGCGCGCACATGACTCTGGCACCTCTCGTGGTGAAGGCCATTCGGGATCGCGGATCGGATATTCCGGTCGTGCTGGGTGGGATCGTTCCCAACCAGGACGTGGAAGAACTCACCGCTGTTGGCATCGCCGCGGTTCTCGGACCGGGTGCGCCGGCCGATGAAGTGGTCGAGGTCGTGCGCCGGGTCGCGGGCGCTCGCGCCTGACCATCACTGCAGTCCGCGCAGAACTCCTCCGTCGAGAGGAACCGACACGCCCGTCATGAATCGGGCATGCGCGGAGCACATGAACGCCGCGACGTGCCCGAAGTCGTCGGGATCTCCGACGAAGCCCGCGGGAATGGTGGCGCCGAGAGCGTCAGGATCGGGATAGAGCGCCGCCAATCGGCCGGTGAGATGAAGGCCGGGTTGCAAGGTGTTCACCGTGATGCCGTCCGCGGCGATCTCGCGAGCGAGCGTCTTGAGAAAACCCGTCAGTCCGGCCCGCGCCGTGTTGGACAGGATGAGATGCTCGATGGGTTCGCGCACCGACGTGGAGGTGATGGCCAGAATGCGTCCCCAGTGGGACTCGCGCATGATCGGGACGACCTCGCGACACATGGCCACCGTCGAGAGCAGATTCAACTTCAATGCCGCGTCGTACGCCTCGAAGGGGGTGGAGGCGAAGGTGCCCGGCGGCGGTCCGCCGGCGTTGGCGATCAGGATGTCGACGCCTCCCATGATGTCGCGGGCCTCCTGCACCATGGTGACGACCCGTTCGGGATCGGCGACGTCGGCCACCAGGGCGTCCACCGCGGTCCCCGGGGCGAACTCGGAGACCGCGCGCGCGAGGTTCGATGCGTCGCGCGACACGATGACGACGCGAACGCCCTCGGCCGCCAGGGCCTTGGCCGTGGCCAAGCCGAGTCCGCTCGACCCGCCGGTGACGATCGCGCGACGTCCGGAGATTCCGAGATCCATGTCTGGTCCTTTCTCAGCGTGGGCCGGACAACAGGCCGCGCAGTCGCGCGTCGGCCGACGGCCGGGCACCGATGTGCTCGATCACCCATGCCGACACCCGGGTGGCGAAGCGGGCGGCATCGATCGGTGAACCGGATTCCAGATAGTGCGAAAGGAACGCACCGGCGAACGAGTCCCCGGCGCCGGTGGCATCGACGAGGTTGTTGGTGGCCGGAGGAATGTGGGTGCTCGAGCGACCATCATGAACGAGGGCGCCATCGGCGTCGAGCTTCAACACGATGAGGGCATCGGGGAAGATCTTGGTGAGGCCCTCGGCGATGGCCTCGGTGGAGGTCTCGCCGGTGAGAACCTGACCTTCTTCCTTGTTGGGCAGAACCACGTCGAAGTCGAGGTCGGCGCACGCGGCGAGGAACGCCGGCACGCCCATCTCCATGATCATCTGGAACGAGCCGGGATCGAAGGAAACCGTCGCGCCACTCGCGCGAGCGGTGCGCGCGGCGGCACGCGCGGCCGAACGAGGGGGATCGGTGAAGAACGACCACGCGGTGAGATGAAGGTGTCGCGCCGACGAGATGGCGTCGGTGGGCAACTCCGAGGGCATGAGATAGAAGTCGGCGCCGTGTCCGGACACCATCGAACGCTGTCCGGTGTGATCGACGAAGACGGCCACCGATCCGGTGGAATGTGCCTCGGTCTCCACGAGGTGCGCCACCACGCGCTCTCGTTCGAGGTCTTCCTGGGCGAGCTGGCCGAAGCGGTCGCGTCCGATCTTGCCGACGAATCGCGTGGGAGTTCCGCAACGACTGGCCCACACGGCCACGTTGGCCGCGCTGCCACCGGGTGTGAGCATGACCTCGCCGAATGTGTCGCCGCCACGCAACAACTCGCTGTTCGTGCGGATGAGGACGTCCCATGCGAAGTCGCCCAGCACGCACAAGGGCGGAGACGTGACACCGTGTTCGGACACGATGCGTACGGTATCGGCGGGGATTCTCCGCGCCACGTGACCGTGGGCGAGAATGAACTCATGTCTCGTTCGTTCGGTCGCTTCACCCTGCTGTCGCTGGCGGCGGTCTGGGTGATCTGGGGATCGACTTATCTGGCCATCAAGATCGGTTTGGAGACTCTGCCTCCGTTCTTCATGCAGGGCTGCCGTTTCGTCGTGGCCGCCGCGGTGATGGCCATCTTCCTGCGAACGCGCGGCCATGCCTGGCCGACGCGTCGCCAAATGCGCAACGCGTCGATGATCGGCGTGATGCTGCTCATCGGAGGTCTCGGCATGGTGACGTTGGCCGAGGATCGCGGAGTGGACTCCGGGCTGGTGGCGACGATCATCGCGATCCAGCCCATGATGATGGCGATGTGGGGTGGTCTCTGGAAGTCCTGGCCCAATCGAATGCAGTGGGTCGGAATGTTCATCGGTATGGGAGGCGTCGCCATTCTCGTGGCCGACGACGGCTTGTCCGGCTCGTGGAGCGGTGTGTCGTTGGTGTTCGTCGCCTGCGTGTCATGGAGTTTCGGGTCGGCGCTCAGTCGACGGATCGACATGCCGGACGGACCCATGACGACGACCTTCGAAATGGCCGCCGCGGCGGTGGCGTTCATGGTTTTGTCGTTCGTGTCGGGCGAGGGGATCGAGGCCCCGAGCTTGCGCAGTGGTTTGGCGGTCGCGTATCTGGTGGTGTTCGGTTCGATCGTGGCCTTCTCGGCATTCACGTATCTCATCTCCAACGTCAGTGGTCCACTCGCGATGAGTTATGCCTACGTCAATCCGGCCATCGCGGTGCTGCTCGGGGTGGTGTTCAGCGACGAATCGGTGTCGGCCAACATGGCGATGGCGCTCCCGGTGATTCTGGTCGGGGTGGCCATCGTCACGAACGCGTCCCGGCCGTCCACCGAGACCACCCGCGAGGATGCGTCTAGCGTGACGTCATGAGTCGGATGCGCACGTTCTCGATGGCCGTGTCGGTCGTCGTGGCGATGACCGGCTTCTCCATGATGGGTGCCGGATGCGGCTCGGATCCCGTCGACTCGGGTGCCACCTCCGACATCACATCGTCCGACAACACATCGACGGGGTCCATCTCGAGCGAGTTGTTGATCGAGCCGACCGTGGATCTCGTTGCGTCGGGACGTCCGGTGGTGTTGTGGTTCTGGGCGCCCGGTTGAGCGCAGTGCAACGTCGAAGCCCCCTCGGTCGAGGAGGCCCACACCACGTACGGCGAGTCGGTCGACTTCTACGGAGTCGCATGGAACGGATCCGACGAGTACATGCTCGACTTCATCTCCCGTCATGGGTTGTCGTTCCCCAGCCTGCGCGACAACGCGGGTGACGTCTTCGCTCGTTACGACGTTCCTTTCCAGCCGGCTTGGGTGTTTATCGCCGCAAACGGAGATGTCACCAGAGTCCAGGGAAGTCTGGACGCGGAGTCACTCGAGTCGTTGATCGACGACGTGTTGGCGACGGCCTGATCAACCGAGTCGCGGACGAATCGAGCCGATGGCTCGCAAGGTTTCGCCGAAGCGTTCGTCCAGCGCCGGGTCGTCGGGCGGTTGAATCAGGAGTCCGTCCACGAGGCCCGAGTACCACTGTTCGAGAATGGCGGGGAGTTCGTCCCACGTTCCGGTGGGTAGCACGGTGTCCAAGACCTCGTCGGTCATGAGAGAGCCGAGCGAACCCCAATCCCCGTTGCGGGTCATGGTGCGAAGGCGGGGTCCGAGCTCGGGCCACCCGAACAATTCGAGGGAACGTTGATAGGCGGGCGTCGAGTACAAGAACGCCAACACCGCGCGCTGGGCCTCGCGACTGCGGTCGACCTCGGCCGAGGTGGGGCCGGTGATGAGCGGTGAGGCGGTGATGATTCGAGGTGACGTGCCGCGTCGCGCGCTCTCGATTCCGGATTCGAGTGCGGGCATCGCCAACTCGCGAACGAATCGCGGGTGCGAGTTCGTCGGATGCGTCACGAACCAATCGGCACAGCGACCGGCCAGTTCGATGGCCCCACGATTCACGCCGCCGAGCAGGATCGTCGGAGGATCGTGGGGGAGGGGCCCCGGGTTGAAGAACGGCTGAAGCCGGTCGAGTGTGTACGAGTCCGTGCGAACGTTCAGGGGCGAGCCGTCGGTGAAGGACTTCCAGATCGCGCGCACGACCGTGACGTAGTCCTCCATTCGTCGCAACGGATCGGTCCATGCGACGCCGAAGCGTCCTTCGATGTTTTGGCGAATCTGCGTGGCCAATCCGAGGTCGAATCGACCGCCGCCGGCGGCGGAGGCATCCCACGCTTGAAGTGCCAACAACATGGGGCTGCGGGGGAAGGCCAAGGTCAGGCTGGTCTGCACGCGCAAGCGTCCGGTGGACATGAGGGCCAGCAACGACACCGCCATGGAGTCGTGCACCGTCTCGGGCACGTGAAGAACGTCGAAGCCCAGCGCTTCGACCCGCCTCGCGTACGCCCCAACCTCGGTCAGCGGCACGCGGTCGCTCATTCCGGCGATCAGCAGCATCGTCGAGAACCACCGAGAGAGCGCGAACGAAGAGAGTCGGACATGTTTCGATTCTTGCCGACGTGGTGCGCGAGGGCACGAACATCGTGGTCAGAACACGATTTTTCCTCTTCATAGAAGAAATCGATCAAGGTCCGCGAAGACGGGCCCGATACCTCAGCTCGTGAAACGGAAGATGACTCGACTCGGACGCGCGGCACTGTTGTCGTTGTCGTCGGCGGTGGCTCTCGGTTTCGTCGGTGTCCCCGGAGCGATGGCCCAGAGTGGTCGTGGTTCGAACTCCTCCTCATCATCGGCGACGTCCTCGATGGGTCTCACCTACGTGGTGGTCAACAACGACTCCCTCAGTCGCATCGCCTCGCGAATCAATGTGCCGATCAACGATTTGTTGGCGGTCAACGGGTTCGTTCGCTCGAGCGTGATCGTTCCCGGTCAGGTGATCAAGCTCCCCGACACCGCATCGAATGCACCGGCGAATCAGACCTCGGCCGCGTCCGTCGCCTCCTCCAGCGTCTCCGCGAGCGCCACCTCGTCGTCGGTGGCGGGCCCGACCTACGTGGTGCAACGCAACGATTCGCTCTCGTTGATCGCATCGAAGAACAAGGTGTCGCTGAGCGCGCTTTTGTCCGCCAACAAGTTCACCCGCACGAGCGTCATCGTCCCCGGACAGGTCATCAAGTTGCCCGCGAGTGCATCGGTCATGAATGCGTCGTCGGTGTCGGGGTCGTCGGCGTCGGGGTCGGCAAACACGTCGACACCCACGAAGTTGCAACAGGTCCTCGACTTCGCTCACGCCCAGGTGGGCAAGCCGTACAAGTTCGCCGCGGCGGGCCCCGTCAGTTACGACTGCTCCGGTTTGACCAAGGCCAGCTTGGCCATCGCCGGTGTGAAGTTGCCGCATCAGAGCCTCGCTCAATCGAAGTTGGGAACGGCCATCGACTGGAAGACCACTCCCATTCAGGCCGGCGACTTGGTCTTCACTTTCTCCAGCAAGAGCCCGACGGTGATCAGTCACGTGGGCATCGCGATCAGCTCGACGCATTGGATCGAGGCTCCCAACACCGGTTCGGTCGTGCGCATCGGCAAGTTGCCCTCCAGCACGCGCATTCAGGCCGTGCGACGCTTCCTCTGATCGACGCATCGTGTGAATTCCCGGATGATTGACTGACGATCATGAGCGACTCCGCGGCCTCGACATCCCTTGCGACTCCGACGCTGGAATGTCTGCGTTGGTCGGAGGATGGCCCGGTCGGTCGGATCACCTTGGCGCGACCCGAAAAGCTGAACGCGCTGTCGGCGCGGCTGCTGGGCGAGTTGATCGAGTTGTGTGGTTGGTTGCATCGACGCGCCGACATTCGGGTGGTCGTGGTGGCCGGTGAGGGTCGTGCGTTCTCGGCGGGTTTCGATCTTGGCGACTTCTCCGCACCGGCGTCCGGCGACCCGCGCGATGGAGCCGATCTGGGTCGATTGGCGACCAACGCGCTCACCGACGTCCCCCAACTCACCATCGCCGCGGTGCACGGACGCTGCATCGGAGGTGGAGCGGTGTTGGTCGCGGCGTGCGACCTGCGGGTTGCGTCCGAGGACGCGTTGTTCTCCATTCCCGAGGTGGATCTCGGCATTCCGTTGGCGTGGGGTGGAATTCCCCGTCTGGTGCGCGAGCTCGGTCCGGCCATCACCAAGGAGTTGGTGCTCACGTGCCGCCCGTTCACGGCCGACGAGGCCCGTTCGTTGCGATGGATCAACACGGTCGTGACGCGTGACGAGTTGGATCGTCACGTCACCGATCTGGCGAGTTCACTGGCGGCCAAGCCGCTCTATGCGTTGCGGACCACCAAGGCCCACGTGAACGCGGTGACCGAGGAGATGATCGGCACCGGCCGCAGCGTGCTGGACGCCGATTCTTTGGTGTACGCCATGCGCGATCCCGAAAGTCGACGGGCATCGGCGAGTTATCTCTCGGCGCGCAAGAAGTAAAACGTCGTCGAACCTCAGGGAAGTTCGCGAACCCGCACCGACAGACAGGTCACGCAACCTTCGAGTTTGATGAACTCGCTGATGTCCACCTCGATGGTGCGATAGCCACGAGCGCGGTACGAGGCCGCCACGTCGGGGGCATCGGCGGCCATGAGGATGAGATCGGGTTCCAGTAACACGACGTGCGCGCCGGATTCCTGACTGACGGCTTCGAAGCGGGGGAAGGTTTCGGTGGAGTCCAGCCCCGGCTCCCAACCGACGATGGTGCCGTCCGACAGGGCGGTGGCGGCGGACTTGAGATGCAGAACCTTGGTGAGCGGAACCCCGATCACCTTGGCACCCATCGGTTCGACGATGGCCGCGAATTGACGCAGGCCCTCCGGATTGGTGCGGCCGCCGAGACCGACGTAGATGGTGTCGCCATCGGGATGCGGGACCTTCAGCACGTCACCACCGTCCATGGTTCCGGGGGCGACGATGCGTTCGATGCGGCAACCCAATTCGGTCACGATGGGCTCCACGCCGATGGTTTCGGGCTTGCGCGCATCGTCGCCGGGACGGGTGATGATGGCCGTGCCGCGATACAACACCACCGGATCCTCGATGAAGACGGCGTCGGGGCAATCGTCGGCGGGCGGAACCTCGATGATTCTCCAACCGGCGTCGCGCACGGCGTCGACGTAGTTTGTCCATTGCGTCAGCGCAAGATCGATATCTATGGGCGAGCGATCGATGTGGGTGACGATGCCCTCGGTCAATCGGGGGCCGGGGCGTCGAACGAGAGCGATGCGAGTCTGATTGGGCACGCGCCAAGACTAGAGGTTGATTCTCGGGCGCCGACGTCTCACTAATGTGACGTCACGAGTGTGTCGCCCTACGTGTGTTGGCGACTCGAGGGGGAGCCATGACCGTCAATCCAGCCGAAGACCCGCGCATCGATCCGCGCATCAAGGCCCTGTTGGCCCTGATGCCGAGTTTCCAAGCGCCGGACGTGCCGAACCGCGAGGCGTTGTTGGAGCGAAGCAACACGCCCGAAGGGATGGCGGCCGCGGAGATGTACCGCTCGATGATGGCCATCTGCGACACCGAAGAGAGTGCACCCACCAAGGGCCTGCGCATTCACAACGAGACCGTGACATCGCAACCCGATGGCAACTCCATAACTCTTCGTGTTCTGCGCCCCGACACCGATGAGGTTCTGCCCTGCATCTATTACATCCATGGTGGTGGCATGGCGTCCTTGTCGTGCTTCGACGGCAATTACAGCGGTTGGGGCAAGTTGCTCGCGGCCAAGGGCGTGGTCGTCGTGATGGTGGAATTCCGCAACGCGGTGACTCCGTCGTCGTTGCCCGAGGTCGCACCATTCCCCGCCGGTCTGAACGATTGCGTGTCGGGAGTTCGATGGGTGGTGGCCAACACATCGGCGTTGGGCATTGATCCTCGCCGCATCGTGGTGGCCGGGGAAAGTGGTGGCGGAAACCTGACCTTGTCGACCGGCATGAAACTTCTGAGGGACGGAGACATCGGCACCATTTCCGGTCTCTACGCGTTCTGTCCGTACATCGCCGGGCAGTGGCCCACGCCGGAGTGCCCGTCATCGACGGAGAACAACGGAATCTTCCTGAATCTGCACAACAACAACGGCCGCATGGGTTACGGGATCGATGCGTTCGATCGACGCGATCCTTTGGCTTGGCCCAGTTTCGCCACCGAGGACGACGTGCGGGGCTTGCCCCGCACCGTGATCAGCGTGAACGAATGCGATCCCCTGCGCGACGAAGGCATCAACTTCTTCCGACTGTTGTTGCGCGCCGGTGTGCCGGCGCGGGCCAAGACGATCCTGGGCACCACCCATGGCATCGAGCTGATGCCCATCGCGTGTCCGGAGATCACCGAAGCCGCTCAGGTGGATCTGGTGGCGTTCGCCTCGGCCTGAGCGGTCGCATCGGCCAATCACGATCGGCAATCAGATCGTGTTCACCGTGGAAGCGAACTTCTGCATCAGATGCGGACCGGCGGCGATCGGGGCATGTCGCGGTTTCTCCCCCGGCGCGATGCAGGAGGGCAGACATTCGATGACCGCATCCCAATTCGCGTTGTGAAAGAAGGCGATCGACTGTCGACGTCCACGCGGAATCTCGACGCGGTGCAGGGTGGATTTCCAACGATCGTTGGTCCAACGTTCCATGGCATCACCCAGATTCACGATCAGGACGTCGGGCTCCGGGCGAACGTCCACCCATCCCGAACTCGTGAGAACCTGCAGACCCGCCTGCTCGGGGTCGACCTCCAGAATCGTGAGCGTTCCGTAATCGGTGTGCGCGCTTGCTCCCCATTGACCATCGTGGGTGGGAATCGTCGTGTCGCCGGAACCGGGATAGTTCAATGCTCGCATGGCGCTGGTGTGTCGGTCGATGAGCGGCGCGAAGTGGTCATCGGCGAGTCCGAGTGACTCGGCCATCATCGACAGCAGTCGCGCGGACAGGTCGGCCATCGCGACGTATCGTTCCGACCACGTCGCTCGCATGGTTGCGGGTTGGTCGGGCCACAGGTTCGGTGACCAAGCGAAGGCCTCATCGGGATCGAGGATCGAATGTTGGGGTGGCTGAATCGGCCCGATCGCGAAACTCTCCTTGCGATCGGGTGGCGCCACGCGACCGAGGGATTTGGCCAGTGTTTCGCCCGACATCGGAGACCATCCGTAGGGATAGCCGGGTCGGGGCATGGCCACCAGTTCTTTCTCGGACCGGGCGAGGTCGAAAAACGTCGTGGCGTCGGTCCAGGCCGCGCGCAAGAGGTCTTGGTCGACCCCGTGATTTCGTAGACCGAAGAACCCCCAGCCCTCACATGCCGCGGCAATCCGTCGAGCGCAATCGGCGCTCGACGCATCGATGACCGGAATCATGGTCGACCCCCGCGCGACGTCACGCCCGAACGGTAGTCCGGCACGATGGTGGGTCGGAAAGTTCCGAGAACATGCCGACACCCGAAGATGGCGCGACCGGAACATGCCGGTACAATCTTCCCCCGTTGCGGGTGTAGCTCAATGGCTAGAGTTCCAGCCTTCCAAGCTGGCTATGCGGGTTCGATTCCCGTCACCCGCTCCAATTCGTTCAGGATTCGATGACCGCTCCACGGGGGCGGTCATCGTCGTTATCGGAGAGCGATCGACTCCACCCGCACGACGAATTCGCCCTCCTGTTTGTCCACCAAATAGATGGACACCTGTCGCACCGCTTCGGACGTCAGGGGCGGCCGATTGGCGATGGGCGCGAGTCGCCAGTCGGTGGCGACGAAGTCGGCCAGAGGCAGTGCGGACGTCGACATGACATTCGACGGCGTGAAACGTTGGATGTAGCTGTCGGTGGTGGTCCGGACCTGCATCAGGTAGGTGCGCCCGTCGCCCTCGGCCATGACGGCGATCGCTCCGAGTCCGGCCGATGGCCCGTCGAGCAACAGCGGACCGCGCACGGAGGTGAAACCGCCGTTGTTGTCGGTGGAGAGGATTCCGGAGAAAACCATCGCGCCATTGTCGAGGGACACCGAACTGCTGGAGACGCCGCCCATCACCGTGTCGTTCTGCACGAACCATCCCTCGATCGACGCCGGCTCGGCGAAATTCGCCAACATGGTCGATTCCACGACTCCGGGAACGGTCGTGGGATCGACCGTTGTTGTTGTCGTTGTTGCTGCTGTTGTTGTCGTGGTGACGAATGTCGTCGCGACGGACGGTGTCGCCGTCGTGGACGCTGGGGTTCCCTGGGGGGAGTTCGCACAACTCGTGGCGCCGATCAGGATCGTCGCCAACATGACGGGTCCGCGCATGCCACTTCGTATCACCGTGTGCCTGGCAAAGTCCACGCCGACGGGCAGGAGGCTCGCGCATCCGCCACTTCGAGTCGGCCGTGGACGTAGGGTGCGGTCGACGAACGAGAGGAAATGACATGAAGAATTCGACGACAGCACGTTTCGGGGCCGCGGTCGCGGCCATCGCCCTCATGGGTGCGGCCTGCGGTGGCGACGATTCCGGTTCCTCGGGTGCCGACAACGCGGAGAAGAAGGCCTACTCCGAAGCTCTGGCGGTGGCGTTGGGCTCCGATGCGGACTTCCCGTTCGATGAGAAGGAAACGCTGTGCATCTCCGAAGGGATCGTCGACGTGATGGGACTGCAGATGTTCGTCGACGCCGGTGTGTCCGCCGAGGACATCACCGCCGACGCCGAGTTCGACTTCCCCGATCTCACCGATGAGCAGAACACCGACCTGGTGAACGTCTTCCTCGACGGAGAGTGCGTCGACATGGGGCAAATGATGGCCGACACGATGATGGAGCAATCCGATGGGGCGCTTACCGAAGAGCAGGCATCGTGCATCGGTGACGGAATCGCGTCGTCGGAGGGATTCGGTCAGGTTCTCACCGCCGAGATCACCGGTGCCGATAGCACCGAAGCCGATGCCGCCATGGAGGACGAGATTCTCGGCCTCATCATGGAGTGCGACATTCCGCTCGACTCGCTGGGTTGATCAGGTCGCGCTCGCGCGCGGACGAGGCCGCATGGTTCGGGCCGCGTCCGTGTCGCGGATGCGCGTCCAACTCCAGACCGCACCGATCAGGAAGATGATCGACGCACCGACGAAGCCCCAGTGGTATCCGCTCAGCGTCGCGTCGACCACGTCGCGCCCGGCGTCGATTTCGTGGTTGCTTCGACTGATGAACACCGTGGCCAGGATCGCCACCCCGAGAGCGGCCGACGTTTGTCGTTGGGTCGAGAAGATGGCCGAGGCTCGGCCGGTGTCGGGTGCGTCGATGTTGGAATACGTGGCGGCCTGAATGGGCATGAAACAGAACGCCATGAAGCAACCGCGCAGGAACATCAGCACGGCGACCACGAGCAGTGACGAGTTCTGATCCAACAGAGCGAACGGCAGCGTGGCCATGGCCGCCATGGTCATGCCGAAGGTGATCAAGCGGCGCGGACCGATGGTGTGATACCAGCGGCCGACGAACTGGCTCATCGCGATGACTCCGATGGCTTGCGGAAACGTGGCGAGCCCCGACTCGAAAGCCGACGCCCCCAACAGTCCTTGGATGAACTGCGGCAACAGAAAGATGAAGCCGATGAAGCTTCCGTACGACAGCGTGCCCGCGATGTTGCCGTTGCGGAAGATGCGGTCGCGATACAGCCGTAGCGCCAACATCGGTTCGGCGACCGTGGTCTCCACCTTCACCATGATCGCCAAGAGCATCAGTCCACCGAGGCCGGTGATCAACACCGGTCCCGACAACCAACCGTGCGTGGGTGCGTGCGACAGTGCGTACAGCAGTCCGGCCAGTCCGGCACCGGACAATAGGAATCCGGCCCCGTCGAAGCGAGCCGATCGCAACTCGCGATGTTCCTTCAGGAACGTGGCGGCGAACAGAATTCCGAACACGCCCACCGGGATGTTCACGTAGAAGATCCATCGCCACGAGAAGTGAGTGACGATGAATCCGCCCACGAGGGGTCCGAGGGCCGGAGCGATCACGGTGGGGACGATGAGAATGGCCGACGCGCGAGCTCGCTCTTCCGGTGGGAATGCTCGGTAGAGCATGGCGGTCCCGATGGGGGTGAGCATTCCGCCACCCACACCTTGCAGAAGTCGGAAGCCGATCAACTGTTCCAACGATTGAGCGAAGCCGCACAGAACCGAGGCGCCGGTGAACACCGTGAGAGCGAAGAGGAACGTCTTCTTGGTGCCGAAACGGTCACCGATCCATCCCGACGCGGGAATGAAGACCGCCAGAGCCAGCAGGTACCCCAGGATGACCCACTCGATGCCGGCCGGTGTGGCGTCGAATTCCTCGGTGAGTGTCGGGATGGCGGTGTTGATGATCGTCGTGTCGAGGATCTCCATGAACAACCCGGTGACGAAGCAGATCGCCACGAGCCACTTGTATTCGATGCGTCCGAAAAGTCGTTTCATGGTGAACACATCCGTTCGTGAAAGAGGGCGCGAGGGGCGTGGGCATGGTAGACGGAAAGGCATGGAGCGATGGGTGATCGAGAAGAAGTTGAACGACGACCGGGCGTGGTTGCTCGAGACGTATTCGAAATTGTCCGACGAGCAACTGTTCGGCGACCTGACGCCCAGTGAGCACGACCCCGCCAACCACTGGTCGGCGCTGGACCATTTGGCCCATTTGGCTCTGATCGAACGCAACTTCGCGGCCATGATCCGTCGACACATCGAAGGTCATCACAATCCGGTCGGTTTGCGCGAGGACGACGCCGGTCGCCCGCGCACGATGGAGCAGATCATGGCCTCGGTGCACGCCATGACCGAGGAGTGGCAGAGGGAGCACCACGGTAAGTCGTTCGACGAGGTGGTGGCACTCGGCGCCTCGGCGCGGGCGGTCACTCTGCAGTTGCTGTCGGAATTGACCGACGAGCAGTTGAACGAGCGTTTGCCGGGTGCGCCGTGGGCCGACGGCACGATCGGGGGAGTGTTGGCGGCCAACGCAGATCATGGCCGCATGCATTGGAAGTGGGCCAAAGACGCGGGCGTCCTGGAGAAGTGACGCGGGCGTCTTGGAGACGTGACGATCAGTCGCCGAGATCGGGAGCCCACGCGGAGCCGTTGATGTGGCTTCCACCGTCGACGAACAAGGTGTTTCCCGTCATGTAGCGACAGTCGTCGCCCGCCAAGAACGACACCACGGGCGCGATGTCGGCGTACGGATCGCCGATGCGTCCCATGGGGTTGCTGGCATCGGCGGCCGCGATCAACTCCGGGTGGGCGCCCATCACCTTGTGAAAGGCCGCGCTCTTGGCCGCCGGACACACGGCGTTCACCACCACACCGGTGGGAGCCCACTCGCGGGCCGCGGTGCGGGTGAGGGTGCGCAACGACTCCTTGGCCACGTTGTATTCGAGGGTTCCCATGTGGGCGTTGACTCCGTTGAGAGAACACATGTTGACCACGCGGCCCCAGCCACGGGCCTTCATGTCGGGGAAGACCTCGCGCATGGCCCAAAAGGCGCCGTAGAACGCGATGTCCAAGCCATGTTGCAGCAAGGCGTTCGTCTTCTTTTCCACGCGGCCCATGCCACCGCCGCCCCAAGCATTGTTCACCAGCACGTCGACCGACCCGAAAGCCTCGCGAGCGTGGGCGATCATGTCGACCACGTCGCTTTCTCGAGAGACATCCGCGCGCACGAAGGTCGCGCGGTCACCGTGGTCGAGAATCGACGCACGACCACGTTCTTCGTCGATGTCGACGGCGACGACGCGAAGTCCGTCCTCCACCAATCGGCGCACGACACCGGCGCCGATGCCATCGGCCGCACCGGTGACGACCGCGACGCGCGTTGTTCCCATCATCGGCAACGGTCAGGCGTCGAGAAACTTCTCGATGGTGGCCACCAAGTTGGCGTCATTGGGCGCCACCATGGGGCTGAATCGCACGATGGTCTTGCCGCCATCGGCGATCACGAACTTCTCGAAGTTCCAGCGAATGTCGCCACTGGTTCCCTCGGCATCGGCCACCGCCGTGAGTTCGTCGTAAATGGCGTGACGTCCATCGCCGTTCACCTCGATCTTCTCCATGAGAGGGAAGGTGACTCCGTAGGTGGTGGAGCAAAACGTGGCGATCTCGTCGGGCGAACCGGGCTCTTGTGCGCCGAACTGGTTGCAGGGGAAGCCCACCACCGAGAATCCGCGAGCCGAATAACTCTCGTGCAGTTGCTCGAGCCCGGTGTACTGCGGAGTGAGCCCGCACTTGCTGGCCACGTTCACGACCAGCATGACCTTGGCCGGAAGATCGGCCAACGTCGTGGGTTGGCCGGACAGCGTGTTGATGGATTGGCTCAGAATGCTCATGCCTAAGCGTGGCACACCGGAGACGTGGTCCCGAACACGGGAATCCAACTCGAAATGTGGTCGGGGAGGGGAGATTTGAACTCCCGACCGCCTGCACCCAAAGCAGGAACGCTACCACTGCGCCACTCCCCGGTCGGAGGGCAAGCCTAGCGAGGTCGACCCACGAGTGCTTCGCGACATCCGGCATGCGCGAGGGACGCGGGCGTACGATTTGGCATCGCCACAGCCTTGGACTCCGACACGGTCGACGAAACCGGGACGACCAACGCTTATCGCAACGTCTCCCGGACGCGTTTCGCGTCTCGATTCGCCACTCGAATCATGTGGATCGTCCTCGCCGCGAGCGCGGGTCTCGTGGCGTCGCTCGGCTTCGATGTGCGACTCGCTCTGGCGGTGGTCATCGTGGCGCGAGTGTTGCATGGCCTGCCCGCCGGCGCGCTCGCCTTGGTGTCGGGCGCCGTGGTCACCTTCGTCGTGAGCGGTCACATCTTGTCGTCGGAGCCGGATGTGACGCCGGCGGTGTTGGCCACGCTGTTTCTCGTGATCCACGCCGTGGCCTTGTCGCATCTCGTGTTGTTCCTGACGAATCGTGTCGGGCGTCGTGAACGGCCGGTTCGGCGATTCTTCGTGCTCTCCGCAACGTTGGTGACGGCCTCGTTGTTGCTGGCGCTGTTCGAGTGGTTCGTGGCCGATCTCGTTCTGGACGGGCCGACCACGTCTTTCTGGGAGCGCGGCGCGGCCGTGGTCGTGGGCGCGCTTCTCGGATTGTGCGGCGCCATTCTCGTGCGCGGGCGGTGGTTCCGTTACCGAGGGCTTTCCTTCGACGAGTTGGCGGCACCGCTGGCGGCTCTCGTGGTGGTGGTTCTGGCTCTGCAAGCGACCGGGGAATTGTGGCGGTCGGCCGATCAGGAACGGTTGCGTGATGCCGCACGAGTCACGATGGCGGGATTCCTCGACGACCTCACGTCCGAGGTGAACGGGGTGATCGTCGCGTTGGAAGCCGACGTCGAGACGTTCGACTCTCTCGATTCGCTCGGTTCCGTGGCGGCGTTGATGTTGCGAGGTGAGCGAACCGACGACGAGGTTCTCGTCGGAGACGAGCGGTTTCTCGCGGACGTCATCTCCGCGGTTCCGGAGGCGAGCGAGCGCTCCGACGAGTCGGGTCCGGGCACCCGTCTGCTCGGCGACGGTCCGATCCTCGTCGATGAACGCAACGTGTTGGTTCTGGAAGTGGTCCTCGACGGTGGCGCGATCACGTCGGACAACTGGTTCCTTCTGGTGATCGACGCCGAACGATTGCTCGCGGGTGTGAACGATGCGTTGGACGCTTCGTTCGGTGACGTGAACGTGACGTTCGCCGCGCCGACGGATTCGGTGACCGCCGTCGGTGTCGTCGATGGCGTTCGATTGCTCATGACCGCGCGCCCCGGTTCGGGCTTCGGAGTCGATGGGCAGCAAGCGACACTCGTTCTGGCCTTCGAGGTGGTGCTCGGTGCGGCGATCGTGGCGGTGTTGTTGCTGGGCGCGTCGTCACAGGTCCGCGTGGCGCTCGAACGACGTCGTCGAGAGTCGTTGCTGGAAGCCGCCCTCGACGCCACGCCCGGTCTGTCGGTCGTCTTCGACGACGACATGACCGTGTTGGCGGGCAATCGGGCCGTGCGCGACGACTTCGGCGAGCGCATTCCGGGCATCCCGGTCATCGAGGTGCTCGGCTTCGGACCCGAGACGGTGCGAGCGCGCATCGCCGGAGAACTGCTCGCCAAGGTTCTTGCGGGGGAGAGCGGTCACGCCGAGGTCTCGGGGGGTGAAGGCGACGAGATGCGCATTCTCGAACTCGAGGCGTATCCGGTGTCGGTTCCGGGGGACGAACGAATCGGTTTTCTCCACGTCGCGGACGCCACCGAGCGTCGCAGCATGGCCATGCGCACGGCGCAAGCCGAACGAATGGAGTCGCTCGGAGCATTGGCCGGTGGACTGGCCCACGACTTCAACAACCTTCTCTTCGTCACGTTGGGAAATCTGCAGTTGATGGCCATGAACGAGACCGTCACGAAGGACGAGAAGTTGGCCAAGTTCCTCTCGCGTTCGATGGCCGCGGTCGAGCGGGGTGCGGAGATCACGAAGTCGTTGCTCGCGGTGGCACGCAGTCAGCCACTGGAGGAGACCGCGGTGTCTCTCGCCGATCTCATCAAGGGCTTGTTGCCCTTGGTGAAGCAAGCCGTGGGCGCGGGGCGCACGGTGGAAGTGGACATTCCCGACCCCAATCTCCACCTCATGGTCGACGCCGGTCGCTTGCAGAGCTGCATTCTCAATCTGGCGTTCAACTCGCGCGACGCGATGGGGCCCACCGGGTGCGTGCGCATCGCGGCGCGACGACGCGACGACATGATCGAACTGTCCGTGTCCGATGACGGTGCCGGCATGCCGGCCGACGTGGTGGCGCGGGCCTTCGAACCTTTCTTCACCACCAAGAAGGCCGGTAGCGGCACGGGTCTGGGTCTGGCCACCGTGTACGCGTTCGCTCAGCAAAGCGGTGGAACCGCCACCCTCGAGAGTCGACCCGGTGCGGGAACCACGGTCACTTTGGTCCTTCCCTTGCACGTGCCGGGGGCCGCATCCGAGCGGGTGACGTCCGCCCGACGCGCGGGTCGCCGCGTGGTGGTGGCCGACGACGAGCAGGCTCTGGCCGAGATGGTGGCGGCGTGGTTGATGGACGTCGGAATCGACGCGCGGTTCGCTCTCTCGCCGCGCGAGGCTCTGGAATTGATCTCGGAGTTCCGGCCCGACGTCTTGGTGTCCGACGCCAACTTCGGTGAGGAACAAGATGGCCTCGACCTGGCGCGACTGGCGACGGCGGATCAACCCGATCTTGCCGTGATCTTCATGACGGGCTACTCGTCCAGCATGAAGCAGTTGCAAGAGTTGGGGGAGCGCACGCTCGCCAAACCGTTCTCCCGCGAGGACCTTTACGCGGCGGTGCTTCCCCTCGTGGCCGACGAGAACGCGACATCCACCGCTGTGCCGGGAGGTGAGGAACATGGCTGACGCCGCACGAGTGTTGGTGATCGACGACGAAGAGGCCATCTGCGAACTGATCGAGGCCGTGGCCGAGTCCGCGGGTTTCAGCGCCCGGTCGGCGAGCACCCCCACCGACATCGAGCGAGCGATCGAGGGTCGCTTCGATCTGGTGGTGTTGGACCTGTCGCTCGGTGAAATGGATGGCATCGAGGTGATGAGTCGCTTGGGCTCACTGCATCGTGGGATGCCCGTGATTCTCGTGAGTGGCGCCGATCAATCGCTGTTGGACACCGCCGGCCGGATCGCCGAGATGCACAAGTTGCGCGTCATCGGAACGTTCGCCAAGCCGTTCTCGCTCGACGTTCTGCGCACGGCGATGTTGGAGTGGTCGCAGGTGTCCGATCAGGCCAACGACCCCACCGGACCCAAGATCATGGTGGGTCCGGACGAGTTGCTGAATCCCGACTTCCTCCATCTGGTGTATCAACCGAAGGTCTCCACCGCGACCGGAGAGGTCACCGGAGTGGAGGCTCTCGTTCGGTGGCGACACCCCACGCACGGTGACGTGTCGCCGTCGGTGTTCGTCGCCCTCATCGAGGAAGCGGGACGAACGTCGGAGTTGCTCGATTCGGTCATGACGATGGCGGCCAGGGATCGATTGCGATATCGGGCCCTCAGGTCGATGCCCGACGTCAGCGTGAACATCTCGGTTCTGGATCTGAACGACGACGAGTTGCCGCGTCGCGCGCAACGCATGCTCACCGAAGCGGCGCCGGCTGAGGCATGGACGTTCGAGGTGACCGAGACCGCGCCCATCACCGAGGCCGCGCCGGCGTTGTCGATATTGACCCGTCTGCGACTCGCCGGGTTTCGTCTGGCCGTCGACGACTTCGGCACGGGCAGCAGCAATTACGAGCGGGTGTTGGCCGCGCCGTTCACCGAACTCAAGATCGACCGAGCGATGGTGGGGCGACTCGACATCGAAGCCGCCGAGCCGGACCCGATGGTGAAGTCGGGGGTGGAGGTGGGGCACTCTCTCGGACTGCACGTGGTGGCCGAAGGGGTGGAGACGCCCGATCAATTCCGCATGGTTCGCGAGATCGGGTGCGACGCCGCGCAGGGTTACTTGATCTCGGCGCCGGTGGCGCCCGTGCAGATCGACGTCGCCCTCGACGAATGGCGTCGCAAGTTCGACTTCCTCGGGTGAACCCGACGTTGATCGGCTCCCGTCGGGTGCGTCAGGTCAGCGCGAGACGCAACGCGGTCATCAACGTGTCACGAGTGCGGTTGCGCGACAGGCCCACGCTCGAGCGCAGGTACTCGATGTTCTCGATGCTCAACGTGTAGTCGACGATGCGCGACACGGCGTCGGGTTGGGTGCTGGCCGCGATCTCGGGGGCGAATTGTTCGATGGCCTGATTGCGCAGGATCGTGCGCCGCTGGTTCATGGCGGTGGCCACGGTGGCCGACCGGGCGGAAACCACCGCCGAGGCTCGTCCGACGCCGATGGTCTTGTCGAAGAGGCGCAAGCGGTGTTCGATCATGGCGTCGAGTCGCTGTTCGAAATCGCCCGATCCATCGAGGCCCTCGTAGAACTGATGGATGCGTTCCCACTGAATGACGATGGCGGTGGCGGCGAGATCTTCCATGTCGTCGAAGTAGCGGAACACGGAACGTTCGGAGACCCCGGCGATCTCGGCGATGCGCGCGGCCGACGGTTGAATCTCGCCGGCCTCGTACAACTGGAGCAGGGCTTGCACGACGGCGGCCTTGTTGCGGGCACCGCGCTCACGGCGACCATCGAGGGGAATGGCGTCTTGTTGGGGTTGGGCGCTGGGGGGCACGGCGAGAGTGTAGGGGTCGCGCGGTGCTCTCGTCCGAGCGGTTCACGCGTCGGGTCGCGTCGTCGGGGCCCTCAGCCCCGCTTGGCCTTCTTTGCCAAACGCTTGGCGGTGCGGCCCACCGGAGCGAGATGACGGTGATCAAGGTCGCCCAGTTCCACCCCATTGGCAAACAACACGCGATAGCGCTGCCAGTTGAACCCGTTGGCGAGAATCACCTTGCCCTCGGTTCCGGCCACCACGTCGGCCAAATCCACCGTCGCCACCACCTTGTCGCCCAGTCGAAGGTCGATCTGGTCCGAGTGCGGCTTGGCGAGGGCATGGGGCTTCCACGTGGGCATACACCAATCATGCCCCACCGTGGGGCCCCGATGCGACACCGCCGGTACACTCGGCTCCCTGTGAAGACGACAAGTGAAACCCTCGAGGGCAATCGCGTCAAGCTCTCCGTCGAAGTCGACGAGGCTGATTTTGCCCGTGACATCGATGCCGCATTCTCCAAGATCGCCCAGGAGGTGCGCCTGCCCGGCTTCCGTGCCGGCAAGGCCCCCCGCAAGGTTCTGGAGGCCCGAATCGGAATCGCCGCGGCCCGCGAGCAGGCGTTGCGCGACGGTGTGCCCCGCCATCTGGCCTCGGCGGTGCGCGAACTGAACGTGGACATCATCGCCACGCCCGAGATCGAGATCACCGGCGGTCAGGAATTCGGTCCCGTGACCTTCGACGCAACCTGCGAGGTGCGTCCCGTGATCACGGTTCCCGGTTACGGCGGACTCCGCGTGGAGGTTTCGGCCATCGAAGTGACCGATGCCGAAGTCGACGAAGTCGTCGACGCCGAGCGTCGTCGTCTGGGCAAGCTCACGACCGTCGACCGCGTGGCCGCGGTGGGCGACTACGTGGTGGTCGACCTCATCGGACGTCGCGATGGCGAGCCGGTGGCCGGATTGGCCGTCGACGAGTGGTCGTACGAGATCGGCAAGAAGTGGGTGGCCCCGTCGTTCGACGACCAGCTGGTGGGCAGCACCGCGGGAACGAAGTTGTCGTTCACCGACACCCCGTCGGGCACCGACACCCCGGCCGACTTCGAGGTGACGGTCACCGCGGTCCAAGAGTTGGTCATCGCCGAAGCCACCGATGCGTGGGTCGCCGAGAACATCGATGGGCACGACGCCGTCGAAGCGTGGCGCGACTCGGTGCGAACCCGTTTGTCGAACAACCGTCTGAACCAGGTGCGCAACAGCGTGGTGGAGAAGGTCACCGATGCCCTGGCGGCGTTGGTCGAGATCGACGCTCCCGAATCGATGGTGGCCGCCGACCTGCAGCGTCGCGTCGAGAACACCATTCGCCAGTTCCAGATGCAGGGCATCAACATCGATCAGTGGCTCCAGGCCACCGGTCAGGACGCGGCCTCGTTCGTCGAGGGCATTCGTCCGCAGAGCATCAAGGCCTGCAAGGTCGATTTGGCGTTGCGCGCGGTGGTGTTGGCCGAGGGACTCGAGGCCAGCGAGGACGACATCGAGCGTGAGTTCGAGGGCATGGCCGACCGCAGCAACGAGGCCGCCATCCGCCAGGCCGAAATGCAGGGCGGCGGCAAGAACAAGAAGATCCGTTTGTACTCGGCCGAGCAGGTGCGTGCGGCGTATCAGGCCAACGACGCCATCGTCGATCTGGCCGCCGAGATCGCCAAGTCGAAGGCCCTCGACTGGTTGATCCACCGAGTCGAGTACGTCGATCCCGCCGGCAACGTGCTCGATCGCGACACCGTGATCGGACATTCCGAGGCCGACCACCACAACCACGACCATTCTGATCACGACTGACTGGACCATCATGAACCTCGAGGCCTTCAACTACTACGTGCCCACCGTGGTCGAGCAGACCAACCGTGGCGAGCGCGCCTACGACTTGTACAGCCGCTTGTTGAAGGAGAACATCCTCTTTCTCGGCACGCCCATCGACGACACCATCGCGAACCTCGTTTGTGCGCAGTTGATCCACCTCGAGAGCGAGAATCCCGACAAGGACATCAACATCTACATCAACAGCCCCGGTGGAGACATCACGGCGCTGTTCGCGATCTACGACACGATGCAGTTCATCAAGAACGACATCGCCACCATCTGTCTCGGCCAGGCGGCCAGTGCCGCGGCCGTGCTTTTGGCGGCGGGCACCAAGGGCAAGCGCCTCGCGTTGCCGCACAGCCGTGTGCTGTTGCACCAGCCCTACGGTCAGGTGGGCTACGGCCAGGTGACCGACCTCGAGATCGCCGCCAAGGAGATCTTCCGCATGCGTGACATCCTCGAGGAGATCCTGGCCCAGCACACCGGCCAGCCGATCGAGCGCATTCACGCCGACACCGATCGTGACTTCGTGATGGAAGCCAGCGAGGCTCTGGCCTACGGAATCATCGACGACGTCATTTCCTCGCGCACCGTCGTCGACCGCACCGGCCCCATCCGCTGACCAGCGGTTCTCGCCGACCTTTCGGGAATCCTCAAGTCACATCGGTATCCAACCGATGATCGGTCGGTATGTGTAAGGCTGTCGACCTGAAGGGAGGGCGATCGTGGCGAAATTCGGAGACACCGGAGAAATCCTGAAGTGCTCGTTCTGCGGAAAGTCGCAGAAGCAGGTCAAGAAACTGATCGCCGGTCCCGGCGTCTACATCTGCGACGAATGCATCGACCTGTGCAACGAGATCATCGAAGAAGAGGTCGGCGAGGCCGCCGATCTTCGGCTCGAAGAACTCCCCAAGCCGCGTGAGATCTGCTCGTTCCTCGACGAATACGTCGTCGGACAAGGACAGGCCAAGAAGGTTCTGGCCGTGGCGGTCTACAACCACTATCGCCGTCTGCAGTATCAGAAGGAGACCGGCGTCTCGCGTCGCGACGAGGTTGAACTGGCCAAGAGCAACATTCTCTTGTTGGGTCCCACCGGATGCGGAAAGACACACTTGGCTCAGACGTTGGCGCGCATGCTCAACGTTCCGTTCGCCATCGCCGACGCCACGGCTCTCACCGAGGCCGGCTACGTGGGCGAGGACGTGGAGAACATCCTGCTCAAGTTGATTCAGGCCGCGGACTTCGACGTGAAGAAGGCCGAGACCGGAATCATCTACATCGACGAGATCGACAAGATCGCCCGCAAGAGCGAGAACCCTTCCATCACGCGCGACGTGTCCGGCGAGGGCGTGCAGCAGGCGCTTCTCAAGATCCTCGAAGGAACGGTGGCTTCGGTTCCGCCGCAGGGTGGACGCAAGCATCCTCATCAGGAGTTCATCCAGATCGACACCACCAACGTGCTGTTCATCTGCGGTGGAGCGTTCGCCGGCCTCGACAAGATCATCGAACAGCGCATCGGCCACAAGGGCGTCGGTTTTCATGCCACCGTGCGCAGCAAGGCCGAGAAGGACGCCGGTGATCTCTTCGCCCAGGTGCTGCCCGAGGATTTGTTGGCCTTCGGGCTCATCCCCGAGTTCGTGGGTCGTTTGCCCATGGTCGGCGCGGTGCACAACCTCGACAAGGCGGCGCTCGTGCAGATCCTGATCGAGCCCAAGAACGCGTTGGTGAAGCAGTTCCAGAAGTTCTTCGAGTTCGAGGACGTGGAACTGGAGTTGACGCCCGCGGCCCTCGATGCCATCGCCGAGCAGGCTCTCGAACGGGGAACCGGTGCTCGCGGCCTTCGCGCCATTCTCGAAGAGACGTTGCTCAACGTCATGTTCGACCTTCCCGGTCGTGCCGACGTGGCCAAGGTCGTCATCGACGAGGGTTCGGTGCGTCACAAGTCGGCGCCCGAGTTGGTGTTGCGCACCGCGACTCGAGCGGCGCGTCCGCGTCGCGCGGCCAGCTGACCTCCGATTCGATCGCCGTGTCGTACGAGCAAGCCCTAGCGTATCTCGACGATCGTGCCTCGTACCAAAAGACGGGGCGAATCGAGTCACCGTCGCTCGACGTGATCACGCGACTGTGCGAGTTGATGGGCGATCCACAGCATTGTGCGCCCGTCGTGCACATCACCGGCACCAACGGCAAGGGCTCCACGGCTCAGATGATCACGCGTCTGCTGATGGCGAGCGGGTTACGGGTGGGTACCTACACCAGCCCGCACCTCGAGCGAGTGAACGAACGCTTCACCATTGATGGTTCACCCATTTCCGACGACGCGTTCGCCGAGCAGATCGCCGCGGTCTCCGACCTCGAGATGTTGTCCGGAATCCGGCCCGGTTACTTCGACATCTGCACCGCCGCCGCGTTCCGTTGGTTCGCCGACGAGGCGGTCGACGTCATGGTGATCGAGGTCGGGCTACTCGGTCGCTGGGACGCGACGAACGTGGTGAACGCTCAGGTGGCCGTCATCACCAACATCGGTCTGGATCACACCGAATTTGCCGGACCCACCAAGGCCGACGTGGCCCGCGAGAAGGCCGGCATCATCAAGTCCGGCAGTGCGGTGGTGTGCGGCGAGACCGCTCCCGAGATCGTGGATATCTTCGCCAATGCGGGTGGTGCGTCGTTGTTGGTTCGTGGCACCGACTTCGACGTCGACAGCAATCAATTGGCGCTCGGTGGTCGACTCGTCTCATTGCGGACTCCCACCACTATCTACTCCGACGTGGTCGTTCCGCTTCATGGTCGTCACCAGGCCGACAACGCGGCGGTGGCCATCACCGCGGTGGAGACGTTCTTCGCGCGACCTCTCGATCAAGAGATCATCGACGAGGCCATGGCATCCGTGCGCATGGCGGGTCGGTTCGAGGTGATGGGTCATCAACCATTGGTGATCATCGACGGTGCGCACAATCCCGCCGGCGCCGACGTGTGCGCGGCCGTTTTCTTCGAGGACTTCGACCCGGCCGGTCGTCGAGTTTTGGTGGTCGGATGCCTGAAGGGGCGCGACCCCGACGACATGCTGTCGGCGTTGCGGGCCGATGAGTTCGATCTCGTGGTGTGTTGTCCGGCCCCGTCGCCACGCGGGATGCCCGCCACCGACCTGGTGGAGGCCGCCCGGCGTGTGGGTTGCGACACCGTGGAGTCGGCGGTCTCGGTCGAGCGCGCCATCGACCGCGCGTTGAACGAGGCCGGCCCGGATGACGCGATTCTCGTGACCGGGTCGCTCTACGTGGTGGGTGCGGCCCGTCCCCACGTGGCCAAGGCCCTTCCCTGAGGGCGCAACGGGTGGCGCCGGTAGCCTGACCCCATGTCTGATCGCACCCTCGTTCTTCTGAAGCCCGACACCGTCGAACGGGGCCTCGTCGGTTCCGTCTTGTCCCGTTTCGAGTCCAAGGGACTCACGCTGGTGGCCATGGAACTGCGTCGCCTCGACGCCGACACGTTGGCTCGTCACTACGAGGAGCACGTGGGCAAGGGCTTCTATGCCGATCTGGTGCAGTTCATGTCGCGGGGCCCCGTGGTGGCTCTCGTACTCGAGGGTCCGGAGAACACCTGGGAGGTCGTGCGCACGATGATGGGCGCCACGAACCCCAAGACGGCGGCTCCCGGCACGATTCGTGGCGATTTGGGCATCCTTTTCACCGAAAACCTGGTCCACGGCAGCGATTCATTGGAGTCGGCGGCCCGCGAGATCAGCATTTTCTTCCCCAATCTGTAACATTTCGGGGATTCACCCGGTTCGCCGGCGCCGTTCCCGGCGTCGACACTCGACCCGGTCTCGACACCGTAGGAGGCTCAGGCCATGGCCCGCAGTAACCCGCTGGCCCTCGGGCGCGACATAGCGATCGACCTCGGGACGGCCAACACCCTGATCTACGTGCGTGGACAGGGTGTGGTGCTGAACGAGCCCTCGGTGGTGGCCCTCGACGTGGCCGACGGCCGGCCGGTCGCGGTGGGAGAAGAGGCCAAGCGCATGATGGGCCGCACGCCCGGCCACATCCGAGCCGTGCGCCCCCTGAAGGACGGCGTCATCGCCGACTTCGAGGTCTGCGAGAAAATGCTTCGCTACTTCATCCAGCGGGTTCACAGCAGCCGTTGGAGCAAGCCGCGCATGGTGATCTGCGTGCCATCCGGAATCACGGGCGTCGAGCAACGCGCCGTCCAGGACGCCGCCGAGTACGCGGGAGCGCGCAAGCCGGTGCACATCATCGAAGAGCCCATGGCGGCCGCCATCGGTGCGGATCTGCCGGTGCACGAACCCAGCGGCAACATGATCGTCGACATCGGTGGCGGCACCACGGAAGTGGCCGTCATTTCGCTCGGCGGAATCGTCACGGCCCAGTCGTTGCGCGTCGCCGGCGACGAACTCGACGAAGCGGTGGTGGCGTTCCTCAAGAAGGAGTTCTCGCTCGCCGTTGGCGAGCGCACCGCCGAGGACATCAAGATCCAGATGGGATCGGCATGGCCGTTCGCCGAGGAGATGAAGGCCGAGATCCGTGGTCGCGACCTCATCAGCGGATTGCCGCGAACCATCACCTTGTCCACCGACCAGGTGCGTGAGGCGATCGCCGAACCCGTGGCGGCCATCGTCGACGCGGTGCGCACCACGCTCGACAAGACGCCGCCCGAACTGGCGGCCGACATCATGCACCAGGGAATCACGATCACCGGCGGTGGTGCGTTGCTGGCCGGCATCGATCGGCGATTGGCCCACGAAACGGGAATGCCCATCAACATCGCTCCCGACCCGTTGTACTCGGTCGTCATCGGTTCGGGACGCGCGCTCGAGAACATCGAGATGATGGGCGGATTGCTCTCCCAGAGCGGCGACTAGGGGCGAGCGAACCGATGCCGATCTATTCGGTCAGCCGACGTCGAGCCGTGGCTCTGCTCGCCCTGACGTCGATTCTGTTGATCACGCTGGATCAGCAGGGCAACGGCATCGTCGGGGGAGCGCGCAACGTCTTCGGATTCGTCTTCCATCCCGTGGAGGAGGCCACGCGCGTGGTCACCCGACCGATCCAGAATGCGTGGCGTGGTGTCACCAACTACGGCGAGTTGGAAGCGGAGAACGAGCGTCTGCGCGACCAGCTCGATCAGCAAGAGGGCGCGTTCATCGCCGCCTTGGCGATCGTGCGTGACGCACAGGAATTGCTGGCCCTCAACGGCATCGACAACCTCGCCGACGTCTCGTCGGTGACCGCCCAAGTGATCGGCGGATCGCCGTCCAACTTCTCGCAGACGGTGGAGATCAACCAGGGATCGGATCGGGGTCTGCAAGTGGGTATGGCCGTGGTCAACGCGGCCGGACTGGTGGGCAAGGTCACCCAGGTCTTCCCCAATCGATCGGTCGTGATGCTCACGAGCGATGTTCAGTACGCCATTCCGGTGCAGATCGTGAACCAGGGCGAGGACCCCGCCACGACGACCACCACCACGACGACATCGACCACGACGACATCCACGTCCACATCGACCACGACCACGACCTCGACCACCACCACGGTGGCCCGTCCCGTGGCCAGCGTCGCGACCGGACCCACCGCTGTGACCACGGTTCCCGTGCCGTCGAGCACGACGACCACGACCGTGGATCTCAGCGGTGTCGACTTCGGTGCGTTGACGCCCCCACCATCGTCGGTGTCGGTGTCGACCATCGCACCGGGCGAGACCACGCAGGCGCCCACCACCACGATCGACATCAACAATCTGCCCTCGGTGGAGACCGGCATCTTCCGTGGCCGCGGACCGGACAAGGCGCCGGTGGTGGAGTTCATCGATCAGAACGCTCGATTCGGCGAGGTTCGCGTGGGTGCGCTCGTCATCACCTCCGGAGGATCGAGCAGCTTGGCTCCTCGTGGCATCGTCGTCGGTCGGGTCATCAAGATCGTCGAGCGCACCGGCACGGCGGGAGCGGTTCTCGAGGTGCGCCTCACCGCTCGTCTCACCACGTTGAACTTCGTGCGCGTGTTGTTGTACCAGCCGGTGGTGTCGGGCGGATGATCGATCTCGTCAATCGCCCGTTGGTACGGCTGCTGATGGTCGGTCTGCCCGCGCTCGCGTTGCAAACCACCTTGTTGTCCGAACTCACGCCGTTCGGCATCGTCATTCAGTTGCTGTTGTGCATGTCGATCGGAGCGGGGGTCGCGGCCGGACCCGAAGGCGGCGCGCTGGCCGGTTTCGTTCTCGGTCTGATGTTCGATTTCGTTCTCACGTCTCCGCTCGGTTTGTCCGCACTCGTCTACGGTCTCGCCGGATTCGTCGGAGGATTCGCATTTTCCGCGTCGTTGGCCAACCCGCGTTGGTTGAACGCGGTCACCTGTGCCGGTCTGTCCGCGATGGCCATGTTCGTTCAGCCCGTGGTGGCCAATTGGATCGGGGTCGAAGGGTGGATTTCGGCTCGTCTCGTGAAGGTGATGATCGTTGTGGCGATCTTCAACGGGATCGCGAGTTACGCGGTCGTGCCCGCGATGAGATGGTGCCTGGCGGTGCGGCGATCACAGCGTCTCGCACCTCCGTCGGAGGTGTTCCTGTGAGCGTCGTGCGTCGGGTGAATTCCCCGAGCCACTCATCGATGGCAGGCTGTTCGCATGGCGACTGATCGGAGATCCTCTCGTCTGGTGGCGCTGGGCGTGGTGGCCACCGTCATCTTCACGGCGCTCGGATTGCGCATGTGGTTCCTGCAGGTCGTCGATTCGTCGTCCCTCGAGTTGAAGGTGCAGTCGAACAAGACCCGCACCGTGAAGTTGCTTCCCGAGCGAGGCCGCATCTTCGACCGCGAGGGTCGGATCATGGCCGACAACGAGCGCATCGTCGCGGTCACGGTGGCGTGGGAAGCCATGCGCAACGACGAGGACCGACTGGAACTCTTCTCCCGCTTGGCTCCGGTGCTCGACATGGCGGTCGAGGACATGGAGACCCGCTACGCGGGGCCGATCGGGTCCACCGGTGAGCGCACGGGTTCGCGTTACAGCCCCTTGCTCCCGATGCCGCTGAAGGAGGGCGTGAGCGAGGAAACGGTCGCGTATCTGCTCGAACGTTCCGAGGACTTTCCCGGCGTGGACGCCACCATTCAATGGAAGCGCGAATACCCGTACGCGCCTTTGGCGGCCCACGTGGTGGGTTATCTGGGGGCGATCACCAAGAGCGATGCCGCGCAATACAAGGACCTCGGCTACGACCTCAACGAGCGAGTCGGACAGTTCGGAGTGGAGAAGATATTCGAGCCCTACCTACGTGGCACGCCCGGATTCGTGCGGTACGAAGTCGACTCTCGTGGTGCCATCCTTCGCGTCGTCGAAAGAGTGGAACCCACCCCGGGCAACGACCTGCAGCTCGCGATCGATCTCGACTACCAACAGTTCGCCGAGCAGGCTCTGGAGACCCAGCTTCGTTTGAACCGCTTCATCGTCGCGTGTCAGGCCAAGGACGACAAGAAGCAGTTGGTGAAGCCCCAGTTCCCGGAGTGCGCCAATCTGAAGGCCCCGGCGGGCTCGGTGGTCATGATGGACTACTCGAACGGCGAGGTGTTGGCTCTCGCCAGTTATCCGACCTTCGACAATCGATGGTTCAACTCCGGAATCTCCGGCGACAAGTTCGCCCAGATATTCCCCAACACCAAGGATCCGGATCAGTCGTTGCTCGTGAATCGCGCGATCTCGGGTCAGTACAACTTGGGTTCGAGTTTCAAGCCGTTCGTCGCCTACGCCGCGTTGGCCACCGGACAGTTGCCCGGTGGAGCCAGCTACCGCTATCTGGACCAGGGTTCGTACACCTTGGTCAGCATCGACCAGGACACGTGTCAGGTCGTCAAGTGCGTGTTCCGCAACGCGTTGTGTGGCGGCGGAAACTACGCCTGTCGTTACGGTTCGGTCACGGTGGAGGACGCGCTCGCGGTGTCCACCGACACCTTCTTCTACAAGATTGGCGAGGAGATCTTCTCCGAGCGCGGTGGCCAGCCCATCATGCAAGAGGAAGTCCGCAAGTTCGGTTTCGGTTCGCGCACCGGCATCGACCTCCCTTACGAGTCCGCCGGTCGCGTTCCCGACAAGGAGAGCAAGCGTCAACTCGTCGAGGACGGCGTGCTGATGGAGGGCGAGAGTCCGAACTACTTGGTCGGAGACAACGTGCAGTTGTCGGTGGGCCAGGGTCTGTTGGCGGCATCGCCCATTCAGTTGGCTCAGGCGTACGGAGCTTTGGGCAACGGGGGTGACGTCAATCGTCCGTTGATCGCGTTGGCTCTTCTGTCGCCCAGCACCCCGGATTCGGATCAGGTGGGTGTGGCCGATCTGTCGCAGTCCTCGGTGGTGTTGAACCTCGGGATGAAGAACACCATCCGGTCGTTGAACATTCCGCCCGATGTGTTGGACCCCATCGTGAAGGGGCTCGCCCGCGTGATCACGGGGCCGGGAACCGACAACGGCAGCTATCACGCCACCACCGGCGAAAGACTGTTCAAGAGTTACCCCTACAAGGACCTGCCCATCGCGGGCAAGACGGGCACGGCACAGGGTGCGGCCAGCCTTCCCTGGAACGACTCGTCGGCGTTCGGGGCGTTCAGCTTGGATCCCACGCGCCCCATCGTGGTGTCGGCCTACCTCGAGAAGGCCGGTTACGGCGCCAAGGCCGCCGCGCCGGTGGTGAAGTGCATGTTCATGGCGGTCGCCGGTGCCGCGACCATGGGGCCGGTGGTGCCGTCGAATCCCTTGAACACCGAGTCCTTGGTGGCGGCGCCCGAACGTCGACTTCCGAGCACGCGTTGTCTGGGTGGCGCGGCCTACGGCGGACGCGACTGATGGCGCTCCCCATCATGAAGCGCCGTCCCAACAGTGGATTGGGCAACATCCGTTCGAGCCTCGGCTCGCCGACGCGCAACATCGATTGGGTTCTCATCTCGACGGTCGTGATCCTGGCCGTCGTTGGGGCTTTCTCGATTTACAGCGCCACCTTTTGGAAGATCGACGCCGACCCGTATTGGTTCGCCACCCGCCAGGTGGTGTTCCTCATCGTGTCGGCGGTGGTGTTGGCCGTGGTGATGTCGTTCGACTACACGTTGCTCAACGACCGCGCGTACTTCTTGTATGGCGTTTCGGTCATCGCGTTGTTGTTGGTGTTGTCGGCGGGTGCGTTGCGTGGGGGAGCCCGCCTGTCGTTCGACCTCGGTCCGATCTCGTTCCAGCCCGCCGAGTTCGCCAAGCCGGCGGTTCTCGTGGCGTTGGCCGCGTATTACAGCGAGTCGCGCGAATCGGTCATGAGTTACTCGCAGTTCATCACCGGGCTCTTGTTGGTGGGCGTGCCGGTGGCGCTCATCATCGTGCAGCCCGACCTGGGTTCGGCCTTCGTGATGATCGTTGGAGCCATCTGTGTGCTGGTGATGGCCGGCGCCAAATTGCGATATCTCGCGTTGATCTCGATGCTCACCGTGGCCACCATCGCCGCCGCCATCATCGCGGGCATCGTCGATCGCTATCAGTTGCGTCGCATCGAGGCTTTCATCAACCAGAACTCCACCGAGGAGAGCCTGCAGCAGTACGTGTTCCAGGTTCGCTACGCGAAACGAGCGGTGGCCACGGGCGGTTGGTTCGGCAAGGGCTACTTGCAGGGGCCACTCACGAACGGCAAGTTCATCCCGGTGCAGCAGAGCGACTTCATCTTCTCGGCGGTGGCCGAGCAGTTCGGTTTGCTCGGCGGGGGACTGGTGGTCGGCCTGTTCGGCCTGATGTTGTTCCGAATCTGGCGCGTGGCCAACCTGGCTCGGGACACTTTCGGGTCGTATCTCTGCGCGGGAATCTTCGGCGTCATCCTCTGGCACGTGTTCCAGAACATCGGAATGACCATGGGCATCATGCCCGTCACCGGCGTGCCCCTGCCCTTCGTCAGCTACGGCGGATCATCGCTGATCGCCTTCGCCATCATGATCGGGCTGGTCGAGAGCGTCCACATGCGGCGACTCCGGTAGCGGTTTATCCACAGGTTCGGGCTCCCGCGGGGCGGGGTCGCCGGTACACTTCGGAGGTCATGTCATCCCTCTGGCCGCGGCTCGAACCGCTCCTCGCGAGGGTGCGCAAACCAGCCCGCTACATCGGCTGCGAGGACGGGGCAGCGTCGCCCCAGCATGGTCACGGCAAAGTGGCCTGGCTCCTCGCTTACCCCGATGTGTACGAGGTCGGCCTGCCCAATCAGGGCTTGCAGATCCTGTACGAGATCCTGAATGAGCGCCCCGACGCCGTCGCCGAGCGTACGTACGCGCCCTGGGTCGACCTCGAGGCCCTCATGCGGGAACGGGGCATCCCGTTGTTCTCGGTCGACACGCACCGTTCGGCCGACGAGTTCGACATCTTGGCCTTCAACCTGTCGGCCGAGCTGGTGTACACGAACGTGTTGAACATGGTCGACCTGGCCGGAAGTCCGGTGCGCGCCGCCGACCGTCGACCGACCGACCCGCTCGTCATCATCGGCGGGCATGCGGCCTTCAACCCCGAGCCCATGGCGGACTTCATCGACTGCGCGGTACTCGGCGAAGGCGAAGAGGTCATCGGCGAGATCACCGAGATCGTGCGCGAGTGGAAGGCGTCGGGTCGCACGGAAGGCTCGCGTCAGGCAGTGCTTCGTGAATTGTCCAAGATCCCCGGGGTGTACGTGCCCTCGATGTACGAGGTGGCCTTCGACGGTGATCGGGTGGTGGGCATCACGCCGGCATTCCCCGACGTGCCCGAATTGGTCACGAAGCGCACGGTCTCCGATCTCGGTCAGTGGCAGTACCCCAAGAGCCCACTGGCGCCGCTCACCGAGGTGGTCCACGATCGATTGGCCGTCGAGGTCTTCCGTGGTTGCACCCGTGGCTGCCGCTTCTGTCAGGCCGGCATGATCACCCGACCGGTTCGTGAGCGCCCGGCCGAGCAGGTTCGCACGATGATCACCGAGGGTCTGAAGCGCACCGGCTACAACGAAGTCAGCCTGACGTCGTTGTCCACCGCCGACTTCAGTGGGATCGAATCCGTGGTCACCTCCGTGGTCCCCGACCCTACGGCGTGCGGTGCACCGACGGTCAGTCTTCCGTCGCTTCGCGTGGACGCGTTCACCGTGGGATTGGCGGCCAAGGTGGCCAGCGGACGCCGCAGTGGTCTGACCTTCGCGCCCGAGGCGGGCACGTGGCGCTTGCGCACCGTGATCAACAAGCTCATCACCGAAGAGGATCTCTACGGTGCCGTCGAGTCGGCGTTCTCGTCGGGCTGGTCGCGCATGAAGTTGTACTTCCTCACCGGACTTCCCACCGAGACCGACATCGACACCGAGGGCATCGTCGACCTGGCCGCGGGATGCGTGTCGATCGGCAAGAAGTACACGAACCGTGCCAGCGTCACGGTGAGCGTCGGAGGGTTCGTTCCCAAGGCGCACACGCCGTTCCAGTGGTTCGGTCAGAACGGTGTTCCGGAATTGCGTCGCAAGATCGGTCTGGTGCGCGAAGCGGCCGGACGAGCCAAAGGCGTGCAGGTGAAGTGGCACGATCCGGCGGCGACCTTGGCCGAGGGCATCGCGAGCCGCGGTGATCGTCGCGTCGGCGCGGTGATCGAACGCGTGTGGCGCGAAGGTGGCGTCTTCCAGGAATGGTCCGAGTTCTTCGTGCTCGACCGTTGGCTCGACGCCATGGCCGCCGAAGGGCTGTCGCCCGATTGGTTCGTCACGCGGCATCGCGACGAGGACGAAGTGTTCCCGTGGCACCATCTCTCGGCCGGTTTGCACCACGACTTCTTGTGGCAGGACTGGCGTTCGGCTCTGGCCGAAGCCGGCCTCGAGGACTGCCGTTGGACTCCGTGCTACGACTGTGGCGTGTGCACCGGCGACGGTCTGGAACACATCGTGGCCTCACCGGTGGCACCGGCGGGCGGTAGCCAGGGGACCGGTCAGAATCTGGCTCTCGGCGGGTCGGTGCCCATCAGTTTGCGGCCGAAGTCGTTGCGTGATCCCGCGCCCATGGCGAAGGTGTCGTCGTGAAGGCCCGCATCAGTTATTCGAAGTTGGGAAAGATCCGCTTCACGGGTCATCGCGACGTGGCCCGCATCTGGGAGCGCAGTCTGCGCAAGGCCGAGGTTCCGGTGGCCATGTCCACGGGGTTCACGCCGCGCATCAAGATGGCTTTCGGACTCGCTCTGCCCACCGGCGCCGAGTCCTTGGTCGAGTTGCTCGACGTCACCTTCGCCGAGGATTCCGGTCTGGGCGTGGACGACCTCGACGAAGTGGCCCGCCGGATCGACGCCAGTTTGCCCGTCGGCATGTCGGTGACCGGCGTGCGTGAGTGCGCCGCGTCGGAGGCTTCGTTGCAAGAAGACGTGGTGGCCACCACGTGGCTGATGGCCGTCGACGCCCCCGATGTCATGGCCCACATGGATCGCGTCAACGCCTCGACCGAGGTGTGGCTCGACCGCGAACGCAAGGGCGAGACCCGTCGTGACGACATACGGGCCGGCATCTTGCACCTCGGCCCCGCAAGCTTGGCCGAGTATTCCGACGTTCTTCCGCCGCAGTGGTTGGGTGAGTCCCGCGGCGAACTCATCGAAGCAGTCCTCACCACCGCCGGCCGCGGAATTCGGCCGACCGAGTTAATCGAAGCCCTGGTGCCCGGATGTGAGCCGTGGAATCACCTCACCCGGGTGCTCCGAATCAACCAATGGATTGAGCGGGAAGGAGAGCGCGTCGACGTGCTCACCGCCCGCCCTGCGCACCCACCGGTGTGCGCATGAGAAAGGAACAACATCATGTCCGACGTCCCCGAGACCCCCGACACCACCAACGCCTCCGACGCACCGGAGACGAACACGGCACCTCAGGCACCCGACACAGCTGAAACACCGGCCGGCGGCAACGAGAACGTCGCGGCTGAGGATGGTGGCGCGACTGACGTCGCGGCTGAGGATGGTGGCGCGACTGACGTCGCGGCCGTGGCAGCACGCAAGAAGCGTCGACGTGGTTCGCGCGGTGGACGCAACCGTCCCCGAGCCAATGGATCGGCCTCCACCGGCGAGGCTGGCGGCGACGCGGCATCGAACGAACTCGACGATGATTTCGACGACGATGTCGATGACGAGCAGGACGACGTTTCCGGTGATGACGTTTCTGGAAATGTCGTGTCCGGCGACGCGGCGCCCGGGGCGGGTGCGAACCCGGTCGAGTTGCCCGAGCGCATGAGCGAGGGCCGCCCGTCTCCCGAGGCCGCGGCCCGAGCGGTGGTGCCGCGTCCCAAGATCGGCGACACCCGACCGGCCCCGCCGTCGGGCCCGGCGGTCACCATGCCCGGCGGCACGCGCGCCGGTGCCCCCGCATCCGGTCGGGGCAAGGGAGCCAAGAGCCCCAAGTCCTCGGCCGCATCCGGCGCCGGTGCGAGTGCGGCGGCTTCGCCCGCATCATCGAACACCGCGGCTTCGAACACCGCGGCAACGAACACCGCTGCATCGAACCCGGGTTCCGGGTCCACCGACGGGGCCGGGTCCGACGGGGGAGCGCGCAAGAAGCGTCGTCGTAACGGACGAGGTCGTGGCGCGGGTTCCGAAGATCGTGGCACGACCCGATCCACCGACGCCGACGTGGTCGAGCGTCGCCGGGGTCGCGAGCGCAACGGTCGCCCCATTGGGCGCCATTTCATGTGCGTTCAGGTCCGACCCAACCTCACCCAGGTCGCGGTGTTGGAAGGGCGCAGTCTCATCGAGCATTACGTCAGTCGCCCCGCCGACGACGTGGCCCAGATCCACGGCAACATCTACGTGGGCAAGGTGCAGAACGTTCTTCCGGGAATGGAGGCGGCCTTCGTCGACATCGGCACACCGAAGAACGCGGTGCTGTACCGCGGTGACGTTCAGTACGACGCGGAGGACATCGTCGACAGTCAGCCGCGCATCGAGCAGATCCTGAAGGGCAAGCAGCTCATCGTGTGTCAGGTCACCAAGAATCCCATCGGGGTGAAAGGTGCGCGTCTCACCCAAGAGGTGTCGTTGCCCGGACGTTTCGTGGTGTTGATTCCGAACTCCAGGACGTACGGCATCTCGAAGCGTCTTCCCGATGCCGAACGCAAGCGTTTGCGCAACATCCTCGATCGCGTCAAGCCGGCCGAGCACGGATTGATCGTGCGCACCGCGGCCGAAACCGCCACCGAGCACGAGTTGCGGGCCGACATGACCCGCTTGGTCGAGCAATGGAACGACATCGAAGCCAAGGCCAAGAAGGCCAATGGCCCGACGCTTCTCTACCGCGAGCCTCCGTTGGCCGTGCGCGTCATCCGCGAGGAGTTCAACAGCGACTACCGCGGCGTCGTCATCGACGATCGACAGTTGTTCGAGGACGTGCGCGACTACGTGCAGGCGTTCAATCCGGAACTGGCTGATCGAGTGGAGTACTTCGACCCCACCGCCGAGGGGCTTCCGATCTTCGAGAAGCATCACGTCCACGAGCAGATCCACAAGGCACTCGATCGCAAGGTTTGGTTGCCGTCGGGTGGGTCGCTGATCATCGAGCACACCGAGGCCCTCACGGTCATCGACGTCAACACCGGTCGCAACGTGGGTACCTCCAACCTGGAAGCCACGGTGTTCCAGAACAACCTGGAGGCCGCCGAGGAGGTGGCCCACCAGCTGCGTCTGCGTGACATCGGTGGAATCATCGTCATCGACTTCATCGACATGGAGATCAAGGAGAATCGCCGCAAGGTGGTGGAGGCGTTCCGGTCGGCCCTGTCGCGGGACAAGACCCGCACGCAGGTGTTCGACATCTCCGAGTTGGGCCTGGTCGAGATGACCCGCAAGCGGATCGGGGAGGGCCTGCTCACCAGCTTCGCCGGCCAATGTCCGGACTGTCATGGGCGCGGTGTGCTGGTCAATCACGATCTGTTGCTCTGATCGGACAAGAGATCCCGGGCGGGCGTTGGTTTGCTCCCATTCCGGCAGGTAGAGTCGCTATTCGCTATGTACGCAGTGATCGCAACCGGTGGCAAGCAGGTCCGTGTGACCGAGGGCCAGCAAGTGCATGTGGAGCTTCTTGGTGCCGAACAGGGCGCCACGGTGGACTTCACGGCCGTGCTGGTCGTCGACGGCGACACTGTTCTGGCCACACCTACCCAACTCGCCGGAACCAAGGTTTCGGGTCGCATCGTCGGCTCGGCCGCGGGCCCCAAGATCGATGGCTTCACCTACAAGCGTCGCACCAACCAGCGTCGTCGCTACGGTCATCGTCAGCACTACCAGGTGGTCGAGATCACCTCCATCGCGAAAGGCTGAGACATGTCGAAGACAAAGGGCGGCGGCTCAACCCGCAACGGTCGTGACTCCAACGCACAGCGCCTCGGCGTGAAGGCATTCGCGGGCACCAGCATCACCGCTGGCACCATCGTGATCCGTCAGCGTGGCACCAAGTTCCATCCCGGCAAGAACGTCGGTCGCGGTGGCGACGACACGTTGTTCGCTTTGGTCGATGGTGTGGTGAAGTTCGGTGAGCGCAAGGGACGTCGCGTCATCGACGTCATTCCCGCCAGCTGAGAGTTTCTTCTCTCGCTCGTTCAGATGTCGATGCCTCGTGGGAGGCGGTCGGCGTCCCAACCCAGTAGGGCCATGCCCTGTCGACAGGCGAATCGGTCCGTCATTCCCGCGACGTAGCTGACCGCGGCGAAGCAGGCGGATTCCGTGCCACTCTCGAGGTTTTCTCCCGCGGGGAGCAATGACGGTGTGGCGGTGTAATGCTCGACCAAGGCCCGTAGCAGGTCGATGACCGCTCCGGCTTGAGCCTTGCTCTCGGGACGCAAGTACACCTGCTCGTAGTTGAAGCGCCGGAATTCTGCCAACGCCTCGGCGACCGCGGGCTCCATTCCGATGCGTCCGGTGTTCATGGCGGCTCGAATCATGGACGTGATGAAGGCGCTCAATTGCGACCCACGAGCGGTTCCGCATCGCGATTGGACGAGAGCCGGCAATCGATCCGCATCGACGATTCCGGCGTCGACGGCATCCTCGAAGTCGTGGCAGACATAGGCGATGCGATCGGCCCAACTGACGACTTCGCCTTCGGGGGTGCGCGGAGCGGGACGACTCCAGGAGTGGTTGCGAATGCCGTCCAGCGTTTGACGACACAGGTTGAGATGGCTGAGCGTGACGTCGGCTCCCCACACGGCGTGATCGAATCCGGACGACACGTACGGCGCCAACGCATCTTCCGACGCGTGTCCACCGGGCCCGTGGCCGCAGTCGTGGCCCAAGGCGATGGCCTCGGTGAGAGCCACGTTCAATCCGAGTGGTCGGGCCACCGCCACGGCGACCTGAGCGACCTCGAGCGCATGCGTGAGTCGCGTGCGTTGATGATCGTCGGGGAAGACGAACACTTGCGTTTTGCCGGCCAAACGACGAAAGGCGGGGGCGTGCAAGATGCGGTCGCGGTCACGCTCGAAACACGTGCGGAACTCGTCGGGCTCTTCGGGGCGTTCGCGATCACCGCCACCCACGGCTCGGGTGGCGAGCCGACTGAGCATGGTGTCTTCGGTGCTCTCGCGCGCCTCGCGAGGCAGGGTGGAGGTCTCGCCGGTTCCGGCCCACGAGTCGGCGTGGGCGAGGGTGATTCCGTCGGCGGAATCGGATCCGGACATGGTGCTCGCCCAACGCTCGGCTCGCTCTTGCATGTCGCGGTCGGGCTCGTTCACGATTCCACGATACGACACCGCTGTGGCATCGATGCGGCGTCGACACGGCATCGATGCGGTGGCGACGCTCGCCGGCAAACACCGTTTCGGATCGGTAGCGTGAGCGTCGAGGTCGTCCCATGAGCCAGTTCGTCGATGAGTGCCAGTTGAACGTGAAAGCCGGCGACGGTGGAGCCGGATGCGTGTCGTTCCGTCGCGAAGGTCCCGTGGCGATGGGCGGACCCAACGGCGGCGACGGCGGACGTGGTGGCGACATCTGGTTGGTCGCCGACCGCAACGTGGCGTCGTTGCTGGCGTTTCGCGATCACCCGCACCGCATCGGTGGCAACGGCGTGCACGGCATGGGCAAAGACCAGCACGGCAAGCGCGGCGAGACGCTCGAGGTGAAGGTGCCCGAGGGCACCGTGGTTCGCGACATGTACACCGGAGAGGTGTTGGCCGACCTCGTGGATTCGGGCGACCGGTGGCTGGCCGCCCACGGCGGGCGCGGTGGCCGAGGCAACGCCCGATTCCTCACCAACCGTCGCCGTGCACCATCGTTCGCCGAACAGGGCGAGCATGGCGAGGAGCGCTGGCTGAAGCTCGAATTGAAGCTGATGGCCGATGTGGCCTTGGTCGGTTTCCCGAACGCCGGCAAGAGCACCTTGATCTCGGTGATCTCGGCGGCCAAGCCCAAGATCGCCGCGTATCCCTTCACGACCCTCGAGCCGAACCTGGGCGTTGTGCGACTCGACGACACCACCGAGTTCGTCGTGGCCGACATCCCCGGTCTGATCGAGGGAGCATCAGAAGGCAAGGGTTTGGGTCATCGTTTCCTGCGGCACATCGAGCGCGCGCGTGCGCTGTGCGTCCTCATCGACCTGGCTCCCGTGGACGACACGTCGCCGGCGGAGCAGTTGGAGATCCTGTTGCGCGAACTTGAGAGCTACGACCACACGTTGCTGGAACGTCCGCGCGTCATCGTGGGCACCAAGACCGACTCGGCCACCCCCGAGATGCTCGAGTCGTGGAACGAGATGATGATCTCGTCGGTGACCAATCAAGGCGTGCGCGATCTCGTGGGTCGGTTGGCCAGCTTGGTTCACGATGCTCGACAGGACCAGCCGGTCACCGAGGGTCGCGTGATCCTGAAGCCCGAATCCGACGGGGCTTGGGTCGAGCGTCTCGCCACCGGTGGTTTCCGTGTGCATGGCCGCAAGGCCGAACGCGCCGTTCACCTCAACGACGTCACCACACCCGAAGCGATGACCTACATCGAGGAACGACTGAAGAAGCTCGGCGTTCCGCGTTTGTTGGCTCGCGCCGGCGCCCGCGAGGGTGACGTGGTCTGGATCGCCGACTTCTCGTTCGACTATTCGCCCGACAACTGATCGGCCCAACCGGTACCGTCCTCGTCATGCGCATCGTGGCCAAGATCGGAAGTTCGTCGCTCACCGACGACCTCGGCGTCATCGATCGCGCCATCATCGCCGACGTGTGCCGTCAGATCGCTCGGCTGCGCGCCGAGGGTCACGAGGTCGTTTTGGTCACCTCGGGTGCCGTCTCGGCCGGGGTGTCGGCGTTGGGTCTGTCCGAACGACCCTCCGACATGCGCACGCTGCAGGCCCTGGCGGCCGCGGGTCAGAGCCGCTTGATGGAGGTCTACAACTCCGAATTCGCGTCCCACTCTCTGGTGGCCGCTCAGGTGTTGTTGGTTCCTCACGATTTCATCGACCGCACCCAGTACCTGCACGCGCGCAGCACGCTGGAGCGACTGCTGGAGTTGGGTTGCGTTCCCGTGGTGAACGAGAACGACGCCATCGCGAACGATGAGATTCGGTTCGGCGACAACGACCACATCTCGGCGCTGTTGTCGCATTTGTTGCGGGCCGATCTGCTCATCCTGCTCACCGACACCGAGGGCCTCTACACCAGCGATCCTCGGATGGATCCGGACGCGACTCTCATCACCGACGTTCACGAGAGCGACCCCCTCATGAGCGTCACCGCCGGGTCCACGGGCTCGAACCGGGGAAGCGGGGGAATGGCGTCCAAGCTCTCGGCGGCCCGCATCGCCTCGTGGTCGGGAATCCGTGCGGTGATCGCACGAGCCACCATCGCCGACGTGTTGGTGTCCGTCACTCGGGCCGCGGTCGAGGGCACCTCGGGGATCGGCACCACTTTCCATGGTTCCGACCGCGCCCTGTCCGCTCGTCAGTTGTGGGTGGCATTCGCCAGTGAGGTGCGCGGAGCGGTGACGGTCGATGACGGGGCGGCCCGAGCGTTGTTGAAGGGCACGGTGTCGTTGTTGCCGGCCGGCGTTGTGGCCGTCGACGGGGCTTTCGAAGTCGGAGAGACCGTCGACATCCGTGGCGTCGATGGAACCGTTCTGGCTCGCGGCCTGGCGCAGATGTCGGCGGGACAGGCACGTGAGGCGATGGGTCGTCGGTCGTCGCAGCTCGACGACGATTCGCCGTCGGTCGTTGTGCACCGCGACGAACTCGTGTTGTTGCCCCGCTGAATTCGTTCCGGTCAGGGCGCGCCGCGTCGCAAGGACCGAACCCGGTCCCGCAACACGCGAAGATGTTCCACTTCGGGCGCTCGTAGAACCGTGAGCGCTCCAATGTAGGTGAGCACGCCCACGGCCGAACCCACCACGAGTTTCACGAGAGCTCCGCCTCCCGAGTTCGCACCGATGGGTCGCAGCACCACCCACATGACGATGCCCATGCTGGCCGCGGCGATCACCAAACGGGCCAGACCCAACAGCACCTCGAGAGCCGAGAAGCCACGAACCTTCACCTTCAGGACGTACAAAGCGGCGATGGCGGCGATCACGTAGGAAACCGAGAAGGCGATTCCGAGTCCGAGCACGTCGAACGCGGGAGACAGAGCGAAGGCCAGGATGATGTTGAGCACGTTCTGGAAGCAGTTGATGACGAACGGCGTGCGGGTGTCCTGATGCGCGTAGAAGCCGCGAAGAGCGAACAGGTAGATGGAGTACCCGACGAGACCGAGAGCGAGACCCGCCAGAGCCCGCGCCGTGGTGTCGGCGGCGACGGCGTCGAACTCGCCGTGTTGCAACAGCAGTCCGATGATGGGGCGAGCCAACACGAGGAACGCGAACGCCGCCGGGAAAGTGAGCAAACCGACCAAGCGGATGCCCAGGTTCGTGCGCTCGATGAACGCGGTCTTGTCGCGCCGTGAGACCGCGCGAGCCATCTCGGGAATGAACGTGGTGGCGATGCTCATCGCCAGAAGCCCGTGGGGAAAGTAGAAGAACGTGGAAGCCTTGGCGAAGGCGTCCTGGCCGCCCGAACCCGGTTCGGCCAGGTTCTTCACGACGATGACGGTCAACTGGTTCGCCATGACGTAGCCGAAGGTCCATCCGGACAGTGCGATCAGTCGTTTCACCGCCGGGTGTCGGGGTCGGAAACGGAATCGGAAGTTCAGTCCGGCGCGATGAATGGCCGGGAGCAGCACGAGTGCCTGCAACGCGATGCCGCCCGTGGCGCCGAGTCCGAGCAACCAGCGGAACGATGGACTGTTGAGCACCTCGGCCAAGGGGATGCCGTCGTCGGGATGATGGAGCAGGATCGGCACGTAGAGGAGCGTGCAGATGATCACGATGTTGGCCAGCACCGGTGACCACGCCGCGGCGAAGAATCGTCGTTGCGCGTTGAGCAACGAGCCGAGCAACGCCGACACTCCGTAGAAGAAGATCTGAAGCAGGAAGATTCGAGTGAGCGCGGTGCCGACCGTGCGGAATTGGTTCACGTCGATGCCCTCGGCCGGATTCAGCGAGAAGACGCGGAACACCCACGGGGCGAAGAACGTGGCGATGGCCGTGAGCGCCGCCAGGGCGATGATGGCCGTGCCCACGATGGCCTCGGCCGATTCGCGGTCGTCCTCCTCGAGCATGCGGCTGAACATGGGAACGAGGGCCGCCGAGAGCACGCCTCCCAACAACAGCTCGTAGACGGCGTTGGGGGAGTTGTTGGCTCCGTCGTACGCGTCGGCGAGGGCGGTCTGGCCGATCACGACGCCGAAGACGATGACCCGCAACATTCCCGTGAATCGCGACAGGCCGGTGCCGAGGGCGACGATGGCGTTGCTACGCAGGATGTTGCTCATCCCGTCATGTTCGTCGACGCCTTCGTCGGCGCTTTTCGCCACCGTTTCCCCCACGGCGATCAGATTAGGTCCCAGAACGCGACGTTGACCCCTCGATGCGTTCGTCCGAACTGGTTGGCGCTTCGGATGGGACAGTAGGGTGCGGGGAATGGCTCCCCGTTTCACATCGGTTCAACAGGTCCGCGAGGGATTGCGCGACGTCAACTATCTCGCCGATGACGGCATCGCCGGGGTCGCGTTCCTCGCCGATCGTCTCGCCAAGCCGATCCTGGTCGAGGGTCCCGCCGGTACGGGCAAGACCCAGCTGGCCAAGAGCATCGCCGACATGACCGGAGCGCGGTTGATTCGTCTGCAGTGCTACGAGGGTCTCGACGAGTCGAAGGCGCTCTACGAGTGGAACTACAAGAAGCAGTTGCTCCGCATCCAGGCCGACAAGAACAGTGACGGCTGGAGCGAGATCCACGACGACATCTTCAGTCGCGAGTTCCTCCTCACCCGTCCGTTGCTGGAGGCCATCAGCGCGCCGGATCCGGTCGTGCTGCTCATCGACGAAGTCGATCGCGTCGAAGTGGAGACCGAAGCGCTCCTGCTCGAGATCCTCTCCGAGTATCAGGTGTCCATCCCCGAACTGGGAACCATCACCGCGACCCAGATCCCGATGGTGTTCCTCACCTCGAACAACACCCGCGAGCTCTCCGAAGCCTTGAAGCGCCGTTGTCTCTACTTGCACGTCGACTACCCGTCGATGGAGCGCGAGAAGGAGATCGTCCTCACCAAGGTCGAGGGCATCACCGAGAATCTGGCCGATCAGGTGGCTCGCATCGTTCGCAGCATCCGTCAGTTGGACCTGAAGAAGTCGCCGAGTGTCAGCGAGACCCTCGACTGGGCTCGCACCATCATGTTGCTCAACATCGACACCATCGACGCTCAGGTCGCCAAGGACACCTTGCACGTTCTGCTGAAGTATCAGACGGACATCGCCAAGGCCGCCAAGGAACTGTCCGTCGACCTCGTCTGAGGCCAGGACCGCCACCGTGCTCGACCTTCTCGCCGGCTTCGTCACAGAGCTCCGCAACGCCGGGCTTCCGGTGTCGTTGACCGAGAATCTCGACGCCATGGAGGCGGTGCAGCACATCCCGATCGAGGATCGCGACGCCTTCAAGTACGCGTTGGGAGCCACGTTGGTCAAGAACAGCGCGCATTGGCGCTCGTTCGAGACCGTGTTCGAGGTCTATTTCTCGATGCGCGGCCCGGAGTACAAGCTCGTCGAGGGCTCCGAGGACGAACTCGAGCAGATGTGGCGCGAGATGCAGGAGCAGATGAAGCAGGGCGATGGCCGTGGTTCGTCGGGCGGCATGGACGCGCTCACCCCCGAAGAGATCGCGCAAATGCTGATGCAGGCCCTCATGAACGGGGACCAGGCGCTCATGCGCGCTTTGGCCAAGCAGTCGGTGCAACGTTTCGCCGGCATGGAGCCCGGCCGACCGGTGGGCGGCACCTACTACTTGTATCGCACGTTGCGGAACCTCGATCTCGAGGGCATGTTGCAGAAGTTGATGGATGCCAGCCGCCAGGAAGTCGGTGGCGAACTCACCGCCCTCGAGGAGCGTCTCGAGAAGGACGAATACGAGAGCCGCATCGAGCAGTTCAAGAAAGAGATCGAGGCCGAGATCCGTCGTCGTCTGGTGGCCGATCGCGGCGCCGAGGCCATGGCCAAGACGCTGCGCAAGCCGTTGCCGGAGGACGTGGAGTTCATGCACGCCAGCCGCGACGAGATGCAGGCCCTGAAGAAGTCGTTGTACCCGCTCACACGCAAGTTGGCCGCTCGGTTGGCTCGCAAGCGTCGTCATGGACGCAAGGGCCCGCTCGACTTCCGCAACACCGTTCGGCACTCGCTGTCCTACGGAGGCACGCCGGCCGAACCCAAGTTCAAGTACCCGCGCCCGGCCAAGCCCGAGTTGATGGTGGTGGCCGACATTTCCGGAAGCGTGGCGGCGTTCGCCCGCTTCACCTTGATGTTGGTGTACGCGATCCAGAATCAGTTCTCCAAGGTGCGCTCGTTCGTGTTCATCGACGGCATCGACGAGGTCACCGATTTCTTCAAGGGCACCGAGGACATCAGCGAAGCCATCCATCGCGTGAACACCGAGGCCGACGTGGTGTGGGTCGACGGACACAGCGATTACGGGCACGCCTTCGAGGTGTTCTGGGAGAAGTACGGCAAGGACGTCGGACCCAAGACCACGGTTCTGTTCCTCGGGGACGCGCGCAACAACTACCACGCATCGCAGGCCTGGGTGATCAAGGAGATCCGCCAGAAGGCCCGTCAGGTGTACTGGTTGAATCCGGAGCCCCGCTCCTACTGGAACACCGGTGACTCCATCGTCGGCGAGTACGGCGCGCACACCGACGGCACCTACGAATGTCGCAATCTGCGGCAGTTGGAAGCCTTCGTCGAGAAGTTGGTGTGATCCGGTGACTCGGTTGATCCTCGTGCGTCACGGTGAGTCGCAGGTGACCGTCAAGAGGTTGGTGGGTGGTCCTCGAAGTTGTGTCGGGCTGTCCGACCTCGGTCGCGTGCAGGCCGAACGACTGCGGGATCGTTGGGCCGCGCACCCCGAGATCGAAGCTGACGCGGTGTACGCGAGCCACTATCCGCGCGCCCGCGAAACGGGAGACATCGTGTTGCCGGCTCTCGGACACGCCGAGATGGTCGAGGAATCGGGTTTCGGCGAGCACGATCCCGGTCCGATCTGTGACGGTCTCACCTACGACGAATTCGAGCGACGTTTCGGCGACCCCGACTGGGAGAACGATCCCCATGGCGAGACGTTCCCGGGTGGCGAGAGCATCGCCGCGTTCCAGTTGCGGGTGGGCGATGCGGTCCGCGGAGTGATGGAGCGGTATCCCGGTGGTCGGATCGTGGTCTTCTGCCATGGCGGGGTGATCGACACCGTGTTGCGTCAATCGTTGCGCACGTCCGGCACGGGTATCTTCGAGGTATGGACCAAGAACACCTCGATCACCGAGGTCGAACTTGTGAAACCCGGTCGTTGGCGACTGATTCGGTACAACGACGCGGCGCACTTGGCCGGCTTGCCGGCGTCCACGAACTCCCACTAGTCCCGTGGCGAACGCCGATGGATCCGGGAGTCGATCGATGATCGACGTGCTCGTCGTCGGCGCCGGATCCGCGGGTTGCGTTCTCGCCGACCGTCTGTCGTCCAAGGGACTCTCCGTGTGCGTGGTGGAGGCCGGGCCCGATCTGCGATCGGCGACCACCCCCGCTTCGATCACCGGAGAATCGTTCTTCGATGCCCTGGCCGAACCCGGGTTGATCCATCGCGACCTCGAGGCGCGTCGCGTCGACGGTCAAGCACCACGGCCGTATCTACGAGGTCGGGGAGTGGGTGGCTCCTCGGCGGTGAACGCCATGGTGGGGCTCTGGGGCGAGATGGACGACTACGACTCCTGGGAGCGCGACTTCGGGTGCGTCGGATGGGGATGGCGCGACGTCGAGCGGTGTTTCCGTCGGATCGAGGTGCCGTTGCGGCGCGCCGAACCGGAGGGGCCGGGTTCGGTCGCGGGTTCGTTGGTGGAGGCGTGCATCATGAGCGGATGGGCCCTGCATCGGGGTCCGTTCCCCTTGGCGGGAATCCCCGCCGACGCGGGCCCGGCGATGTTGACGCGGGATGCGAACGGTCGCCGGGTGACGGCGGCCGATGCGTATCTGGAGCGAGCGCGCGAGAGGGGCAACGTGGTCGTGCGCACCGACGTGGCCGTGGATCGGGTCGTGCTCGAAGGTGATCGGGCCGTCGGTGTGCTGCTGGTCGACGGCACCGAGATCGGGGCGCGCGAGGTCGTGCTGTGCGCCGGGGCCATCCATTCGCCGACGATTCTCTTGCGCAGTGGCATCGACCGGCCCGGTATCGGGCGTGGGCTACAGGATCATCCCTCGGTGCCCGTCACGGTGGGGCTGCAACATGAGCGTGACCCGCATTCGTTGGCGGTGTCGGCGATCACGCGCTTCAGCAGCGGACGACACGATGCCGATCTGCAACTGCTACCCATCAATCATCTCGGCCCCGATGCGCTCGGTTACGGGTCGATCAGCGTCGCTCTGATGAAGGTCTCGTCACGAGGATCGGTGCGACTGAACCCGAACGATCCGTTGGCGGAGCCGTTCGTCGACTTCGATCTGTTGTCCCGCGACGAGGACGTGGAATCGTTGACGGTCGGAGTCGGTGTGCTGTTGGAGTTGTTGGAGTCACCCTCCTTGGCCTCGTTGGCTCGGGGATTCTTCGTCGACGATCGCGGCACCGCACTGGCCGAGATCGCCGATTCTCCCGATTCCGTGCGCGCGTGGATGCGCGAAGCCACGGGGGATTACGTGCATGCCGCGGGCACATGCGCCATGGGTGACCCCCGCTCGGAGTCGACCGTCGTGGATTCCGACGCACGGGTGATCGGAGTGGCGGGTCTGCGGGTGTGCGACGCCTCGATCTTTCCGAGTTTGCCCCGGGCCAACACTCACTTTCCGGTCATGATGGCGGCCGAAATGGTGGCCGGACGCTGGTGACCGCTCTGGTGACCGGGAACTGGTCGTCGAATTCCTGCCACACCCCGTTGGCATGGTGAGGCCATGAGCAGCTTCCCGCGCCGCATCCCCGTCGAATCCACTTCTCGTGTTCATGACGAACATGGCAATCCCGTCGATCCGCTCGTGATCGACTGTGACACCTGTGTCATGCAGGAGTCCGACGCCTGCGCCGATTGCGTGGTGTCGTTCCTCCTCGATCGGGATTCCGTCGAAACCACGGCGGTCGTACTGGACCTGAACGAGATTCGGGCCTTGAAGGCGCTCGGCGACGCGGGTTTGGTGCCTACGCTTCGTCATCGTGCATCGGGCTGACCAGAACTCCTCACCGGAATCGGTGTCGCCCGAGTACGCGGCCTCCATCGTCGACATGGCCCGCGCGTTGGGTCTGGACCGCATCGGATTCACCGACGCATCGGTCCTCGAACGGGCCCGGGTGGCGTTGCACGACCGCAAGGATCGTGGTCTCAGCGACACCATGGGCTTCACGTTCCGTAATCCGGAGCGCTCCACCGATCCGCGACGGGCGGTCGAGGGCGCACGTTCGGTCATCGTGGCCGCGCGCAGTTACAACGTCCCCGACGCCGAGGCTCCCGGATCGTTGGTGGCCACGATCGCTCGATACGCGCGCGTCGATCAGTACACACCCTTGCGTCAGGCGCTGCAAAAGATCGCGTTGCGACTTCGAGCCGATGGTCATCGAGCCGTGGTGTTCGCCGACGAGAACGATCTCGTCGATCGCGAGGTGGCCCATCGGGCCGGGTTGGGTTGGTTCGGAAAGAACGCGAACTTGTTGTTGCCCGGAGCCGGAAGCTTCTTCAGCCTCGGCTCGATCGTCACCACCGCGATCTTCCCGCCGGCAACTCAGCCGGCCCCCGATGGTTGCGGCACCTGTCGCATCTGCATCGATGCCTGTCCGACCGCGGCCATCGTCGACAACGGGGTCGTGGATGCGCGCCGGTGCCTGGCGTGGCTGGTGCAAAAGCCGGGGGTCTTCCCGGTGGAGTTCCGTGAATCCCTGGGCGATCGCATTTATGGGTGCGACGACTGTCAGAGCACGTGCCCGCCCAACGTTCGGTTGTCGGCGCGTCATCGGCCCCGCGACTCGGCGGATCTTCCGGCGGCGATCGGACCGGGTCAGTTCGTCGATCTGCTCGAACTGCTGTGGGCCGACGATGAACGATTGATCGAAATGTACGGACGCTGGTATCTGGCCGACCGGGACCCCGTGTGGTTGCGACGCAACGCCCTCGTGATCCTGGGCAATGTGGCACCCGTCCCCGTCGATGACTCGGTTCGATCGGTGCTTCGCCACTACCTTGGAAGCGATGTTCCGGTCCTGCGTGCCCATGCCCTGTGGGCGGCGAGACGAGTCGGTTGGGTCAACATGGTCGACTCCATGCGCGACGATCCCGAGCCCATGGTCCGGGCCGAATGCGACTCCGCGGTGACCCCGAGGTGAGCGTCTCGTGAAGCACTTGTTGGTCACCAACGACTTCCCGCCCAAGATCGGTGGTATCCAGTCGTTGCTGTGGGAATGGTGGCGACGCTTGCCTCCCGAATCCTTCGCGGTGTTGACGAGCCCCTACGAGGGTTCGGAGGAGTTCGATGCCTCCCAGCCGTTCTTGATCGAACGCACGCGCGAGCCGGTTCTGCTTCCCCAACCCTTCATGGTGCGTCGCATCAACGAGATGGCCGATCGCGTGGGGGCCGAACGGGTGGTGCTCGACCCGGCACTGCCCTTGGGTTTGGTCGGCCCATGGATCGATCGCCCGTACGACGTCGTGTTGCACGGTGCCGAGGTGACCGTGCCGGGGCGACTGCCGGGATCCAAACAGGTGCTGGGTCGCGTGTTGCGCGGGGCGCGCCATGTCATCGCCGCCGGCGGCTATCCGGCCAGCGAGGCCGAGCACGCCGCGGGTCGCTCGTTGCCCATGACCGTGGTGCCACCGGGAGTCGACGTCGAGCGCTTTCGACCGTTGAACGACGACGAGCGACGAGCGACCCGTGAGCATTTCGGTTTCGCGGCCGACGCCGAGATCGTCGTCGGAATCAGCCGCCTCGTTCCCCGCAAGGGTTTCGACACGGTCATTCGCGCCGTGGCCGCTTTGGCTCCGTTTCGTCCCTCGTTGGTGTTGGCCATCGCCGGGGCGGGTCGTGATCGCGAGCGACTCGAGAAATTGGCCGCATCGTTGTCCGCGCCGGTGCGGTTCCTCGGTCGGGTGTCCCACGACGACCTTCCCCGTCTGTACGGGTGCGCCGACGTCTCGGCGATGATGTGTCGGAACCGGTGGGGAGGGCTGGAGCAGGAAGGCTTCGGCATCGTGTTCGTGGAAGCCGCCGCCTGCGGTGTTCCGCAGATCGCCGGACAGAGTGGCGGGGCGGCCGAGGCGGTGGCGCACGGTGAGACCGGATTCGTGGTCGAGGACCCGTCCGACGTGAACGAGGTCGTGCGTCGCATCGCCCAACTCCTCGACGACGACGAATTGCGCGCGGCCATGGGTCGTGCTTCGCGGGCGCGAGCGATCGCCGAGTTCTCCTACGAGATGTTGGCCACGCGTCTCGGTGACGCACTGGGGGTGAGGGAATGAGTGGATCCGAGTTCTTGTCGAGTCGGCGCATCGTGCGCCTCGATGTGATCGGCACCGTGTTGTTCACGGTGTCGGCGGTGTTGGCGGCCGTGGTGTTCGACGGCCCGGCCAAGGTGCAAGGGGTCGTGGTGGACCTCGCGCTGTTCGCCATCGGAGTGGCGGCGTTCTTGTGGGGCTACTGGGTGGCGGTGCAGCGGAGTCGTCAGGACGAGTTGTCGGTCGCCGAGCTCTACTTTCTTCTCGGCGCCGCCATTCCCCGCGACGTCAAGAGAACGATGAACCTGTGTTTGCTCGTTCAGACCGTGGTGGCCGTTGCCACCGCGATGACCCGTTTGACCACACCGTCGGACACCGCATCTTCGGGTTCGTCGGCGGGCTCCACGTTGGCTTTCGGGGTGTTGGTGCCGATGTTCGGATTGGGTCTCAACGGTTTGTGGGCCGCGGTGCACGGGAACTTCGGCCCGCGTCGGAAGCGCTCCGATGACGACGAGATCGGCTAGAAATAGAACATGGCCGACACGGCGTCACTGACGATTTCCATCGATGCACCCCTCGAGACATGTTGGGCCATCGCCACCGATTACGAGCGTTACCCCGAGTGGACCGACGTGAAGTCGGCCGTGGTGTTGGCGCGCGACGATCAGGGTCGGGCGACCGAGGTGGAGTACCGAACGTCCGCGCTCGGTCGCAGCACGCACTACACCTTGGAATACGACTACAGCGCCGCGCCACATCGTTTGTCGTGGCGTCTGATCAAGGGTGACATCATGCGTGGTGTCGACGGTGCGTACATGTTCGCTCCCGACACCAGTGGTGGTGTCGTGCTCACCTACAACCTGTCGATCGAACTGATCATTCCTCTGCCCGGTTTCGTGAAGCGGCGCGCCGAAGTGCGCATTCTCAACACCGTCAAGGAGTTGAAGGTTCGCGCCGAAGCTCGCCGATGACGTCGAAGCCGTCGAAGCCGTCCATCGGCATCGACGTCGGTGGCACGAAATGTCTGGGTGTGGTCCTCGACGACGATCGCGTGGTGGCCGAGGTGCGCCACCCGACGCCGCGGTCCACGATGGGAATCATCGACACCCTCGCGTCCATCGTTCGCGAACTCGGTGACCTGCCCAACGTCGGAGTGGGGGTGCCCGGTCTCGTGACGCGCGAGGGTGTCATTCGGGCCTCGCCGAATCTGACCGATGTGGCCGACTTCGATGTGGCCGGATTGCTGTCGGCCCAACTCGGGCGAGCGGTGGCCGTGGACAACGACGCCACCTGTGCCGCCGTCGCCGAATGGCGCGCCGGTGCCGCGCGCGGTCATCGGGACGCGGTGATCGTCACTCTCGGGACGGGAATCGGTGGTGGGCTCATCGTCGACGATCGGGTCGTTCGCGGCGCCAATGGCTTCGCCGGTGAGGTGGGCCACATGGTGGTTGACCCGAACGGCCCGTCGTGCCCGTGCGGTCGCCGGGGCTGCTGGGAGCGATTCGCCTCCGGAACGGCCTTGGGGGCGATGGGGCGAGCCGTGGTGCGCGGGGGCGGTTTGGCGGCGATCTCATCCCTGGTCGATGACGTCGCCGACCTTCGTGGCGAGCAAATCTGCGAATTGGCCGCTCGTGGCGACGCCGAAGCGGTGGGCATCATCGACGAGTTCGCTCATTGGGTGGCGCTCGGTTTGGTGGGGTTGGCCAACATCCTCGATCCGTCGTGCATCGTGATCGGGGGAGGACTCACCGCGTCGCGCGAGGTGCTCATGGAACCGGTGCGGCGCCACTTCGCCGCGTTGTTGTATTCCCCCGAACTTCGGCCTCACCCCCGACTGGAGGTCGCTCGTTTCGGCGAGGTGGCCGGTGCGGTGGGGGCGGCGTCGCTCGCGAACATGTCGCCAGCCGTGTAATCGTCCGTCATCGTCGGTCGTCGTCCGTCGTCGTCGACGGTCGGAAAAGTCGAACCAGTTCGATGCTCGGGGCTGGTTAGTCTCGCAACGTGTCCACCGTGGTGATGCGTCTGTGGCTTCCGGACCTTCCGGGAACGTTGGGTCGGGTGGCGGCGGCGATCGGTCGCGCCAACGGCGACGTCATCGGAATCGAAATCCTGGAGCGCGGAGCGGGAATGGCGATCGACGAATTGACCGTCGTTCTTCCCGATGAGGTGACCCATGAGACCCTGATCGCCGAGGTGGCCACGGTGGAGGGGGTTGCGATCGAGGACGTGCACGCCGTGGCCCCGGGTCGACCGGACCAGAGTGTGCTGGCCCTCGAGGTGGCGGCACGCATCATGGAGTCGGCTCCCGTCGATCGGGCGCGAACCGCGTGCGAAGCCGTTCGCGGAATGTTGGAGTCGGATTGGTGCGTGATGGTCGTCGACGGCCATGACGAACCGTTGGCCTCCAGCGGCGAGGTGCCGGACCTCGCTTGGCTGGCCGCGTTCATCGAGGGTGCCGCGCACCTATCGGACGATGCGGCGCACGAACACACGCCGAGCGACATGGCATGGGCTCGGTTGCGCGACGCGGGGGCGACGATCGTGTGCGGGCGAGTGAAGGGCGCGTTTCGTCTTCGTGAGCGACGTCACCTCACATTGATCGCGCGCATCGTGGCCGCCGCCGTGTCGACTCAGTGATCGGCCCAGTGGCGCGAGCGTTCCACGGCTCGCAGCCATTGCGCGTGCAGCGCGTCGGCGGCGATTCGCTCCGTCGATCCCGGTCCGTTCGGCTCGACCACCGCATCCGTCCGCCAACGTTCGGCGATGGCGTCCATCGAGGGCCAGATTCCCTCGGCCAGACCGGCGAGATACGCGGCGCCCAAGGCGGTCGTCTCTTGGTCCACGGGCCGACGGACCGTGATGCCCAACTGGTCGGCTTGTAGGCGCAAAAGCAGATCCATCACCGACGCTCCACCATCCACGCGCAGATCCTCGATGCGTCGACCACTGGCCGACTCCATCGCCGTGATGGCGTCGCGAGTCTGCAGGGCCATGGCCTCCACGACGGCGCGCGCGATGTGCGCGCGAGTCGATCCTCGGGTGATGCCGATGATGCTCCCGCGAGCGTACGGGTCCCACCAAGGACTACCGAGACCGGTGAACGCCGGCACCACGAAGACGCCGCCGCTGTCGGTCACTGTTTCGGCCAGTGGTCCGATCTCGGCCGATGACGCGATGATTCCCAGACCGTCGCGGAGCCACTGCACCGCGGCTCCGGTGACGAAGATGGAGCCTTCCAACGCGTAGGCGGTGTCGACGGTGCCATCCGCACCACGCACGGACCATGCCACGGTCGTGAGCAGACCCGGCGACGGAGCCGGACAATCGGCTCCCACGTTCATGAGCACGAAACTGCCCGTGCCGTAGGTGTTCTTGGCCATGCCCGGGCGAAAACACGCTTGTCCGAACAGTGCGGCTTGTTGATCACCGGCGATTCCTGACACCGGAACGCCCGTGGGCAGGCCTTCGGCTCGGGTCACCCCGAATCGACCGCTGGAGGGCAACACGTCGGGAAGGTTCGACACGGGAACTCCGAGCAGATCGCCCAGCGGCTCGCTCCACCGCAACGTTCGAATGTCGAACAGCATGGTTCGACTGGCGTTCGATGGATCGGTGGCCAGAACGTCGCCGCCGGTGAGGTTCCACAAGATCCAACTGTCGATGGTTCCAAAGACGACGTCGGGATGTCGCGGGACGCCGTTGGCGAGCATCCATGCCATCTTGGTGCCCGAGAAGTACGGGTCCAGCACGAGGCCGGTGATCGAGCGGACCGTGTCGAGGGCGCCGTCGCGCGCGAGTCGTTCGCAGTGCTCTGCGGTTCTACGGTCCTGCCACACGATCGCGCGACCATGCACCTCTCCGGTCGCTCGATTCCACGCCACGACGGTCTCGCGTTGATTGGTGATTCCGATGGCCGCCGGAACGCCTTCGGTGGCCACCACCTCGGCGAAGGTGATTCGCACGGCGTTCCAGATCTCGATGGGGTCGTGTTCCACCCAACCCGGTTCGGGAAAGTGTTGGGTGAACTCGCGATACGACGACACGCTCGGGCGACCGTCGGAATGGACGGCGCGACACCGAACGCCGGTCGTGCCAGCGTCGATGGCCAGCACGTAGGAGTTGCTCATCGACGCTTGCGCTTGTTGTTGGGGCGATGTTGCGACGGCCCGGTGGAGGTTCGACTGGTGCGTGCCGGCTTGGATCGAACCGGAGATGACGTCGACGACGATGACGAGGTTTGTGTCGTTCGGGCGACGGACTTCAGGTCGCGCAACGTCTTGCGCTGATATCCGAACTTGGCCAGCACGTAGCCGGCGATCAAGTACATCGGTAACGAGGCGAACAATCCCACGATCGAGCCGGTGGTCACCGTGTCACGCAGGAACAACACGAACACGATCGCCATGACCGCCACGTACACCAGCCACTCGCGAACGAGTCGACCCCACGGAACCGTACGAGATGCATCCCAAGCCATGCGGTCCATCTTTCCACGCGTGCTTTCGTCGTCACCACTTCGCGGGCCGAAGACCGACGGGTATCGGAACGGTTTAGGCTCCGACCATGCGGATCGGCGTGCTCACCGGCGGTGGCGATTGCCCCGGGCTCAACGCGGTGATTCGTGCGATCGTGCGCGCCGGCGAGGTCGAACACGGTGACGAGGTGTGGGGTTTCCTCGATTCGTGGGACGGCGTCATGGATCAGCGCTTCGTGCGACTGGACGTGGCCAGCGTTCGCGGTCTTTTGCCGCGCGGTGGGACGGTGATCGGGACTCGGCGTGGGAGCCCCTACGACCGACCCGACGGTGTGGAGCGCGTGCGGGCCTGTTTCGCCGAACAGCACCTCGACGCGCTGGTGGTGATCGGAGGCAACGGTTCGCTCACGGTGGCGGCCAAGTTGGTGGCCGAGACCGGACTGCCGATCGTCGGAGTTCCCAAGACCATCGACAACGATGTGGTCGGCACCGACATCACCTTCGGATTCCACACCGCGGTTCAGATCGCCACCGACGCCATCGATCGTCTGCACACCACCGCCGAAAGCCACGATCGAGTGATGGTCGTCGAGGTGATGGGTCGCGACACCGGCTGGATCGCCACCTACGCCGGCATGGCCGGAGGTGCGACGGTCATTCTGATCCCCGAGATCCCCTTCGACATCGCCGATGTCTGCGAGGTCGTGTCCGCACGACACAAGCGGGGTCGTTACGCATCGATCGTCGTGGTGGCCGAGGGCGCTCAACCGATTCCGGGCACCATGGTCGTCCCCGATTACGAAACGGACCACATCGGTCGCCCTCGACTGGGTGGCGTGAGCGTCGAGATCGCTCGCGAGATCGAAACCCGAACCGGTTTCGAGGCTCGCGTCGTGCAGATCGGTCATGTGCAACGGGGCGGAACCCCCACGGCGTACGACCGCATTCTCTCCACGCGCTTCGGCGTGGCCGCCGTCGAGGCGATGCACCGACGGGAGTTCGGTTCCATGGTGGCATTGCGATGCTCGAAGGTGGTCACCGTTCCTCTCGGTGACGTCGATGGTCGCGCGCGAACCGTGGATCTCGATCTGTATCGCGACGTGGCCAGCATCTTCTTCGGCTGACGCAGGACCCGCGATCAGTCGATCGTCTCCACGATCGCCGGATAGTCGGGTTGGGAACTGACCGCACGGCCGGGGAAGTCGAACTCGGTCAGTGCCCGCGAGGTCAGCGTTCCGTCCCCTCGGGGCCATTCGGTGGAGTCACCATCGACGGTCAACGACACACGGTCGATGCCTTCGAGGTCGGTCAGAGTGAGAACGATCTGAGCAACGGCCCCGACCAGGTCGTCGCCGGTCGCATCGAAGATCGAGGCGGTGACGTCGATTTCCACGGTGCCCGAGGCGATGAAACGCGTCGAGAGAAGCTCGGTGTCTCGGGGGATCGCGCTACGCAGTCCCGACCGTTGTTCGTCGCTGGTTGGTCCATCGAACAGCACCCGCAACGCTTCGTTGGGATCGAGGGTGAGATCCCGCTGAACCGCGACGAGCACCGAGGTGCCCGAGGCATCGGATCGCTGCAGATACACGCGTCCGATGCCGGATGTTCGACCTTCGTCGTCGGATCCGTCGGACGACTGGCGCATCGGATCCTCGGCGATTTGCCTCGGGGTGGACTCGGCATCCAGGGCGCAGCCGGTCGACGCGGCGATGACACACAGGAGCGCGCCGGTGCGGCCGAGGATTCGAGGTTTCATGCTCGCTCCGCCGGTAGCTCGATCACGAAACGCGCCCCTTCGAGACCGTCGGGGCGATCATCGACCCAGACGCGGCCACGGTGAAGTCGCACGTGTTCGTCGACGAGCGCCAAGCCGAGACCGGCGCCCTCCGATCCGCTGCGTCGGCCCGCCACGCCACCGCGAGCGAATCGCTCGAAGATGAGATCGCGTTCCGATGGCGCCACGCCCGGACCGTGGTCCTCGACAGTGATCCAGATTTGTGTGACGGGATCCTCGTCGTCGGGGACGAACACCTTGACCTCTATGTCGCCGCCGCCGTACGCGCGCCCGTTGTCGATGAGATTCGCGATGACGCGCGCCAGTCGCCGACGGTCGCCCCGAATCACCACGTCCTCGGCGTCGGAGGCCACCCGCACGGGAGTCTCGGCGGCACTGCTGATTCCCACCGCTTGTCGGACGAATTCGCCCACCAACAGTTCCTCGACAACCAGCTTCACGCCACCGGCGTCGAGGCGCGAGATCTCCAGAAGGTCCTCCACCAAGCCCTGGAATCGGGCCACGTCGGCCACCATCAGATCGAGTGCGGCTTGGGCCCGCTCGGGAAGTTCGTCGCGTCGAGCCTGCATCACCTCGACGGACGCCTTCAGGGTCTGCAAGGGCGAGCGAAGTTCGTGGCTCACGTCGGAGGTGAAGCGAGCGTCGCGCTCGACGCGTTGCTCGAGTGCGATGGCCATCGCGTTGAACGACGCGGTGAGTGCCGAGAGGTCGGGGTCGTTGGAGTCGACGAGTCGCGTGTCGAGGCGCCCGCCGGCGATGGCCTGCGCGGCCTGGCTCGCGGCGACCAGTGGTCGCACCGCTCGCGAGGCCGCGATGGCTCCCAGGACGATTCCGACGAGAGTCGTGATTCCGGCGGCGAAGATCAACGCGAGACCGACGCTGTTGAGCGTGGAGCGAATGTCGTCGATGGTGGGAAAGCCGAAGTAGGCGCCGTCGACGTCGGTGAGGGGAACGCCGATGAGGATCACGAGTTCGCCGTCGACCTCGGTGCGCATCACGGACGGTCGTCGCTGCTCGAGGACGGCGGTGAGCAGGGACGGCGGAATCGCGGTGGAGGAGAACCGCGCGTCGTCGCCGGTCCAGGTGCCACGGAAATAGACGAGCGGCCGTTCCGCGCCGAGTCGCTCGATGGCGGCCTGGACGTTCGTGGGGTTCGACGTCAGATCGGACTGGAGACGTTCGGCGTCCTGGTACACCTGGGCGATCGCCGTGGACTCGCGCTCGTCGACGAGATTCGATCGCGTGAAGTTGTAGGTCGACAACGCGAGAAACGTCGACAACGCCAGGCTTCCCAAACCGAAGGTGGAGAGGATTCGGGTTCGCAGTCCGAACGAGCGTCGCCTCCGTCGCGGCCGACGCTGGCCACGTGCGTTCGGGATCGAGTCGTCCGACGACGGGGCGGCGACGGCCTCCACGGTCGTCAGGCCTGCAGTCGGTAGCCGAGACCGCGCACCGTCACGACGTGACGGGGGTTCGCCGGATCGACCTCGACCTTGGTGCGCAGTCGGCGAACGTGAACGTCGACGAGACGACCATCACCGAAATAGCCGTATCCCCAGACGTGATCCAGAAGTTGCTCGCGGCTGAAGACCCGTCCGGGATTCTGGGCCAACTCGCAGAGAAGCCTGAACTCGGTCTTGGTGAGGTGGATCTCGGTTCCACCCCGCACCACTTTGCCTTCGTCGGGAATGACTTCGAGGTCACCGAAAATGAGTTTGGGGTGAGCCGGGTGCGCCGGGCGGGCGCGTCGCAGGAGCGCGCGAATACGAGCCGACAGTTCTTTGGGAGCGAAGGGCTTGGTGAGGTAGTCGTCGGCACCCGCTTCGAGGCCGGCGACCACGTCGTGGGTGTCGGCGCGGGCGGTGACCATCACGATGGGCACGTCACTGGAGCGTCGAATCGTGCGGCACAACTCGAAGCCGTCGATGCCGGGCAACATGATGTCGATCAGAACGACGTCGGCGGGCTCGCGCAGGAAGAGCACCACGGCTTCTTCTCCGCTGGATGCCTCATCGACGATCCACCCCTCGTCTTCGAGGGCCAGTTTCACGGCGGTGCGGATTCGCTCGTCGTCCTCGACCGCCAGAATTCGTGTGCCCACGTCTCCATCTTGCCCGATGGAGGACCTCGCCGTGCGTCTTGCCGGATCCCGTGGACTCCGTAGGACTTCGAAGGACTTCGTTGGACCTCGTTGAAGCTCGGCGGTCAGGTCAAGTGTTCGAGCAGTGCCGCGTGAATGCCGGGTGCGCAGACGACCGTTTGCTCGGGCCGCACCGAATCACCTCGGAAATCACTCGCGATCGCCCCCGCTTCGGTGGCGATCAACAGACCCGCGGCGAGATCCCACGACTGAAGGTGTTCCTCGAAGTAGCCATCCACGCGACCGCACGCCACGTGGCACAGATCGACCGCCGCGGCACCCAATCGACGAATGTCCCGCACGTGGGGAAGCAGAGCGCCCACGCGCGCGCCCTGGACGGCGCGACGTGATGCGTCGTAGGAGAACCCGGTCGCCACCAGTGCCGTCGAGAGTTCGGAACTCGTGGAGCACGAGATGGGGGTCGAACCGAGATAGGCACCCTTGCCTCGCGCGGCCGTGAAGAGTTCGCGCGACGTCGGTAGGTACACGGCGGCGGCGAGCGGTCCGGTCGGATCGGCCGCCGCGATGGAGACCGCGTATCCGCCGAGTCCGTAGAGGAAATTCGTCGTGCCGTCGATCGGATCGATGTACCAGTCGATACCGGAGGTGCCCTCGATGCGGGAGCCTTCCTCGCCGACGATTCCGTCGGTCGGTCTGGCCGCGCGCAACGCGCCGACGATGTGCGTCTCGGACGCCGAGTCCCAGCGGGTGACCATGTCGGTCGCGGTCGACTTGGAGCGAGCGTCGAGATCTCCGCAACGACGTCCGTTCGCCACGAGATCCCCGGCCTCGCGCGCGAGTCGAGCGGCGAGATTGACGAGACTCGTGGGCGCGTCCATCAGCTCGTGCGGTCGTTGATGGTGCGCCATTCGCCGATGGCGCGCAGCACGAGGATGGCCACGATCGCGGTTCCGCCGGCGGTGACGATCGCTCCGACCAACAGGCCGATTCCCAGGGCGACGTCGCTGGCGTTCTCGGCTTGGATGTCGACGAGCGCGTAACCGATCAGGGCTCCCGCCACACCGCCCACCAGGATCGAGACGAACGCGAGGATTCGGGCCAATGGTGAGGGAAGGGCGGAGAGAGGTCGTTCGGTCGCCATCTCGACATCGTAGGCTCGGAGCCGTGGATTCGAACGGTCGTCGGGTTGTCGTGGTGATCCCCACGTACAACGAGGCCGGCAACATCGAACGACTGCTCGACGGAATTCGCGCGGTCGTCGATGCGAACATTCTCGTCGTCGACGATTCCAGCCCCGACGGCACCGCCGACATCGTCGACCGGTACGCCGAACGAAACGGGGACTCGGTAGGGGTCCTGCGTCGACCGAGCAAGTCGGGACTCGGCACCGCGTATCGGGCCGGCTTCGCCGAGGCCCTTCGCTCGGGGGACTGCATCTGCGTGCAGATGGACGCCGACCTCTCTCACGATCCGTCGTACCTTCCCGCGTTGATCTCGGCCGTCGAGTTGGGTGCCGACGCATCGTTGGGGAGTCGATACGTTCCCGGCGGCCGCATCGAGAACTGGCCGAAACTTCGACTGTTCCTGTCGCGTTGGGGCAACCGCTACGCGGCCGGAATGCTCGGCCTCGCGGTCAACGACGCCACCAGTGGGTTTCGGGCGTATTCGCCGCAGTTGTTGCGTCGGATCGACTTCGCTTCGGTGGGGGCCGAGGGGTACGGATTCCAGATCGAGATGACGCATCGTGCCGTTCGCAGTGGCGCTCGCATCGTCGAGGTCCCGATCACGTTCGTCGACCGGGTGGTGGGGGAGAGCAAGTTGAGTCACCACATCATCAACGAGGCCTTCGGGCTGGTGAATCGCCTGTGGTTCACGGACCGGATGCTTGGTCGCTTTCGGTCGAGTCGATCGTCGTAACCGAACCTCATGTCGGCCTCGACGCACCGCATCATCCTGCACGTCGACATGGACGCCTTTTACGTGTCGGTCGAGATGCGTCGCCATCCCGAATTGGCGGGTCGGCCGGTGGTGGTGGGCGGATCCGGCTCCCGAGGAGTGGTGGCCGCGGCGAACTACGAGGCTCGTCGATACGGAGTCTTCTCCGCGATGTCGTCGTCGAAGGCCCGACGATTGTGTCCGGACGCGGTGTTTCTCTCGGGTGATCACTCGCTGTACTCCGAAGTGAGTCGGCAAGTGCATTCGATCTTCGCCGACTTCACACCGCACATCGAGCCCATCGCCCTCGACGAGGCGTTTCTCGACGTGTCGGGTTCCCGCAACCTCTTCGGCGATGGCACCGCGATGGGGCACCTCATCAGGAATCGCATCGCCGATGAACTCGATCTGCCGTGCAGCGTGGGGGTGGCGACGTCGAAGTTCATCGCGAAGTTGGCGTCCAAGCGCGCCAAGCCGATCGTCACCGATGGTGGGGTCCGCCCGGGGCCCGGGGTCCTGGAGATCGAACCCGGCACCGAGCTGGACTTCCTTCATCCACTCCCGATTCAAGCGTTGTGGGGGGTCGGGCCGGTGACCTTCTCCAAGCTCGATCGCATCGGAGTTCGACACGTCGGCGACCTGGTGGCCCTCGGTCGTGACGCACTGGAGGTGGCGGTCGGTCGTGCGGCCGGCCGGCACTTGTTCGACCTCGCGAACGGCGTGGACGCTCGGCCCGTGGAGTCCACGCGCGACGTGAAGTCCATCAGCCACGAGGAGACTTTCACGCACGACATCGTCGATCGTGATTCGATGCGGGTCGAGGTGGTGCGTTTGGCCGATGCGGTGGCGACTCGCTTGCGACGGCACGGTTCCGCCGCGCGAACCATTCACCTGAAAGTGCGTTTCGCCAACTTCGAGAACATCACTCGGTCCATCACTCCGGGCTCCCCGGTGTCGTCGGCACCGGCGCTGGTGCGGGCCCTCGACGAGATTCTGGAGGCCATCGATCCATCCAATGGAGTGCGACTGGTGGGGGTCGGGGTCTCGGGCTTCGTGGAGCCGGTCGAACAGTTGTCTCTTTTGGATCTAATGGATGAGGACGGCCGTCGATCGACCGCCGACACCGATCGCGACTGGTCGCCGGCCAGTTCCGCCGTCGATCGGATACGAGATCGATTCGGACGTGACGCCATCAATCCGGCCAGTGTGTTGCGCGAGAAGGGATCGGCTCCCGGTTCACGGCCGTGGGGCCCCAACACGCCCGACGAGTCGGAGGGGCCCACGGGACTGTGACATACCTCCGCGTGGTGCGTTGCCAAGCGCCGCGCGTTCTGGGACAATGATCGCAGGAGGTGACCCATGGCCCTGTCCGAGGACGAACAGCGAATACTTCGTCAGATCGAAGCCGAGTTGCAGAACGACGAGCGTTTCGCTCAGGCGGTGTCGCCCGCGGGTCTGTACACGCACTCGGTGCGCACGGTTCGATGGGCGATCGTCGGACTGGTTGCGAGCCTCGCTCTTCTGGTGGTGGGCCTGCGTTTCCATTACATCGCCGCGTTCGCGGTCTTCGTGGTGATGTTGGCTCTTCTGGGCGTGATCGAACGCAACGCGCGCGCCATGGGCAAGGCCGGACTTCAGGACGTGGCCGGCGCGATTCGCAAGGTTCGCGCGAGCGGACCGAGGTCATAGTTCGCGCGAGCGGACCGAGGTCATAGTCCGCGCGAGCGGACTGTGTTGAATCTCCGCGCGAGCGGACGGTGTTGAATCTCCGCGAGCGCGGAACGTGTCCTAGATCTCTGTGGCCGAACGTAAACCGGCCAGTTCCATTGCCGCGGATGGCGACAGGTGGCGCATCACGCGTCGCCGCGCGGGCAACACCTTGAGCGTTCGCCGATGTTGGATTCGCGCTTCGACCGCCGCGGTGAGGGCCTCCAGCTCATCGGGAGACGGAGAGCGTTCGGCGAACAGCAGTCGTTCGACTGCCAACGCCACCCGATCGGCGACGTCGTCATCGGTGCCGGTTCGGTTCAGTTCTCGGGCGATCTCCGACGGAGTCAATTCCGAGCCACGGCCGAAGCCTTCCTCGGCGAGCAATCGTCGCCACAGAATCAGCAGCGGCGGCACCGTCGTGGTGCGAGCGGCCCGGGACACCAACAGGCGAACCACGACCGGCCACGCCAGAGCCACCAACATCAGGATCACGAAGATCACCACGAGACCGTTTGGTCCCGAATCCGAGGGTGCCGCAACGAGGTCGTTGTTCGACTGACCGGGCAACGTGGTGGGGGTCGCGCCGGAGGAAACGGTGGTGGATGGCGCGACCGCGATCGTGGTCGTCGGTGCCACGGTGGTGGCCACCGGTGCCGGAGTCGATTCGTCCTGTTGCGGTTCGACACCGGTGTAGCCACGATCCGGAGCCCCGCGCCCGGGAGTGGGTTCGAACATCAGCCAGCCGAGTCCGTCGAACCACACCTCGGGCCACGCGTGGGCGTGTTGGCTACGCACCGTGTACGAGCCCTGACCGTTGCTCTCTCCGGGAGTGAATCCGATGGCGACGCGCGACGGAAGCCCGATGGCCCGCGCCATGGCGGCGAAGGTGGAGGCGAACTGTTCGCAATAGCCCGAACCGCGTTCGAGGAAGTCGAGGTAGGCGTCGTCGCCCTCGAGCGCCGGCACATCCAACGAATACGTGAAGTTGTCGCGGAAGAACGTCTGCAGATCGATGGCCGCTTGATACCCGGTGGCCGATCCCGCGGTGATGTCGCGGGCGATGTCTCCAAGAGCACGCATCTCGTCGTTGTCGGGGTAGTCCAGGTATCGCGTTGAGGGTGGCGCCAGCGACGACGCGGAGTCGAGCACGAATGGTGGAGGATCGGCCACCGCGGAGACGATGGTGTAGGAATCCGATGTCGCGAGATCGGTGCCGCTCACCAGCAGGGTTCCGGACTCGAGCGCGTAATAGAGGCTGCGCGACGCGGCTCGGAGTTCCGTCGCCTCGTGAGCGGCGGGCGTCAGGTTGCCGCGCAGGTTCTCGATGGTCACCGTCTGGGTCACGAACCACGAGGAACTCGGATCGGCGCCGATGGCCAGTCGTCCGCCCGCGCCGTCGAGTTCCTCGTCCTTGATTCCCCAAGTGGTCCCGTCGAATTCGGCGAGCGAGGTGAGTCGCCAGTACGCCGGGCGATCGGAGACGACTCGGAACAGCACGGTGTCCGATCGATCGCCGAGTCGACCTCGAACATCCACGAGGGGTTCCACGATCCGCCCGGAGTCCGCGTCTCGTCCGATGAGCGCTTCGGCGTCGGCGCCCGGAAGTCGCGGACCGATCCATGCCGACAAGATGGCGATCGTGGCGGCCAGCGCGATGGTCGCGGGGAGCGCACGGGATCGGCGAAGAGTGGCGACGGCGACGATCGCCGTGGTGAACCAGAGCACCGTGACGAGTAGGCGGTGTCGGTCTTCGCCCACGATCGCGGCCACGGCGAACACCACCGATGACGGCACCAGTGCCTCGCCCCGCCCGGCGGCGCGAAAGGCGAAGGCGTCGGCCAGCACCGCGGCCGCTCCGACCGCGAGGCCCGCGACGAAGCCGAAACCGGTGGCGAACTCCAGAGGCGGGGTCACGTCGCCCAACAGGTCCGCGGACTCGCCGATGCGCGCGGAGACTTCGGTCCAGGTTCGGCCGAGCGGTAGACCGAACCACAGCGTGTCGCGCACGTGGATCCAAGCGTTGAACACGTACACCAACGCCAACTGAACTATGAGGGCGGCGAGCGTGGGAACGGTCCGCTGTCGCATGATGAAGGCGACCACATGGGCCACCAAGGCCACCGACACCAATCCGGGCAGGTACTCCCCGGCTTCGAACACGCGGGAGAACGACACCGCGAGGGCCACGGACGTGGTCGCCAACAGCAACGTGGCCACGGGTCGGGTGGTCGACGACCGGATGGCTCGACTGGTCGCGGTCATGTCAGATTCCCCGACCCACGGGACGCACGAAGTCGGGCCAACGTCGAGCGAAATCGTCGAGGGTCGGACACACCATCGACATCCATTCGCGCGGAAGCGCCGCATCGATGGTGTCGCACGCGATGACCACCGCGGCCCCGTTCGTGGGAGTGACCGATTCGAGGGACGCGCAGAGTTCGGCGTCGACGCGACCGGTGATCACCACGCGGGCGAGCACGGCGGTGGGGTCGGGGGAGTCCGGGGCGGTCAGAGTCGGCTGGGGGTGGGTGCTGGCCGAGGCGAGGAGATCGAGGCCGACGGTGGCCGCGTCGATCCTCGTGATGGCGTCGCCCACGCAGAGCACCACACGTGCGTCGGCGTCGGGTGAGCAATCGATCAAGGATGCGGCCACGCGCATCGCGACTTCGAACGTGTCGTCGCGATGGCGATCATGGCGGGTGTCGACGATCACCTGCAGAACGACGTCGCTGTCGGGGTCGTATTCGTTGACGAGCAACGAATCCCTCTTCGCGCTGGCCTTCCAATTCACGCGTCGGATGTCGTCACCACGTTGGTAGTCCCGCACGCCCCGAAAATCGCGTTCGGTGGGGGCGCGCCCGCGCGCGCGTCGCAACGCATTGATCAGGCGTCCCTCTCCGTTTCGCAGCGATGGGGCGATGGTCACCACGCGATCGGGGTGGATCAGAATCGAACGAACATCGTCGACCGGCACGACGCGTCGTGCCAGTGCCAGGGGATCCAGGTACATGAAACTGGTCGGGCCGATCACCATCTCGCCCCGCTCGCGAGCCGCGAGGTCGACCGTGAGCGTGCGATGCGATCCCGCGCTGAGTGGGGGAACGCGCGTGCCGGCCACGATGCGACCGTCGACGAACTGCCTCACGTCGTAGGCCGGCGTGCGACGCGACGCATCGAAACTCAGTTCGATACGGAGTCGATCACCTTCTCGCGGTTGTCGCGGCGTCGTGGAGCAGTCCACGTCGGGGATCGGTAACGGTCGTCGGACCAGAGCCATCGCGATGAGGGGGGCGATCAACATCCCGGTTCCGAGCACGAACAGTTCGAACAGGCCGAACAGTCGGGCCGCCACCAACGCCATCGCTCCGAGGACCAGCGACGTCCGTGCCGCGCGGGTCGGCATGTTCAGCGACCCGAGGGTGCCGGTACCGACGCGAGGATTTCGCCGATGATGTCGGCGGCGCCGAATCCGCGAGCGACGGCCTCGTGTCGAACCATGACGCGGTGGGCCAGAGTCGGAACCGCCAGTTCCTTCACGTCGTCGGGTGTGGCGTAGTCGCGACCCCGAGCGGCGGCCAGGGCCCTCACCGCGCGCGCCAGTTGCACCGATGCGCGAGGCGACAGGCCGAGCGAGAGTCCGGGATGGCGGCGGCTGGCGTGGGCCAGATCGACGATGTACTCGCGCAACGAATCCACCATGCGAACGCGCTCGGTGGCCTCGATCATCAGCACCACCTGGTCGCTGTCGACGACCGGTTCGAGACGGACTTCTTTCACCGAGGTGTCGTCGAGGATGTCGAACTCCGCGCGGCGGTCCGGATAGCCGATCGACACCCTCATGAGGAAACGATCCAGTTGGCTCTCGGGAAGCTGGTAGGTGCCCTCGTGCTCGACGGGGTTCTGGGTGGCGATCACGAAGAACGGCCGCGGAAGCGCTCGGGTGGTTCCGTCGGAGGTGACCTGACGTTCCTCCATGGCTTCGAGCAGAGCGGACTGCGTCTTGGGGGACGCTCGGTTGATCTCGTCGGCCAGAACGATGTTGGCGAAGATCGGTCCCGGTTGAAAGTCGAATCGTTCGCGTTCGCGGCTCCACATGGACGCACCCACCACGTCGGAGGGCAGGAGATCGGGCGTGAACTGGATGCGTTGCCACGTGCAGTCCACCGAGGTGGCGAGAGCCTTGGCCAGGCTCGTCTTGCCCACGCCGGGAACGTCCTCGATCAGCAAATGGCCATCGGCCAACAGGCTGACCACGGCCAGTTCGATCACCGATCGCTTTCCGCGCAGAACTGTTCCGACATTGTCGACGATCGAATCGAACATTCCGGCGAACGATCGGGAGGGGGACGCGGTCATCCTCGACACGCTAGACGTTCGGATCGGACGGCCGCCGACGGTCACCTCCTATAACGGTGTCCCCACCACATCCCGGAATACCGTGACGGTCATGCTGGACAACGCCGGAGTGCTCGCGGTCGACATCGGTGGAACCAAGCTGGCGGCCGCGGTGGTGGCCCGAGATGGGACGATCGTGCGACGCGATCGCATCCCCACCCCCCAACGCGACCCGTGGAGCGCGCTGGTGGCGTTGATGCGTCGCATGCAGGCCGCCACATCCGAGATCGAGCTCGTCGCGTGCGGTGTGGCGTGCGGGGGACCGATGAGTTCCGGTGGAGAGTCCGCATCGCCCTTGCACATTCCGTCGTGGCGCCAGTTTCCGCTTCGTCGTTCGATCGCCGAAGCCACCGGCTTGGCGACGCACGTCGACAACGACGCCAAGGCGTTGGCGCTGTCGGAAGGCTGGTTGGGGGCCGCGTTGGATCATCAGGACTTCATGGCGGTCGTGGTGGGGACCGGCGTCGGAGCCGGCTTGGTGTCGGGCGGACGACTGGTCGA